>NZ_RSFW01000020.1 GCF_003937825.1 Mesobacillus subterraneus
CTCCCCAGCACACCCTACAGCTTTCCGGCAGCCATGACTTCCTGGTGGAGCAGCTTGTTAAATACATAGTTTCAGAGGGAACCGGACTCTCAATCACTCCTTCCTATATCGGCAGCCTGGAGGGATTGATGATGCTTTACCGGGGCAGCGCCGATTTAGCAGCTGTCCATTTGCTTGATCCGGCTTCACAGCAATACAACCTACCGTTCATCCGGCAGCTGTTTGTGCATGAGCCAATTACGGTGATGAGGCTTGCATCGAGGGACCAGGGGCTGATTGTCGCAAAAGGAAATCCAAAAAACATCCGCGAAGTGAAAGATCTGGCAAGGAATGATGTGACGATCGTCAACCGGCAAAAGGGAGCCGGTACCCGCTTCCTGCTTGATTCCTTCCTGGCAAAAGAAAATCTGGAACCATCTGCTCTAAAAGGTTACGAAAACGAGGAATGGACACACCTGGGGGCGGCCGCACATATCAGCAGGGGGACCGCTGACGCTGCCTTTGGAATCAGGTGCGCTGCAAGCCAGCTCGGATTGGATTTTATTCCACTGACAAAGGAACAATTCGATCTCGTTTTCCGCTGGACGCCTCAAAACAAAGCTTCGATGGAGCATTTGATTGACCTGATCCAACTCACGAATTTTAAGGATAGCATCTCTGGCCTGGATGGCTATGACGCAGCAGAATTCGGAAAGATCATATATGGAAATGATAGACTGGGGGCATAAAAGATGCGGATGAAACTTTCACTATTTCTGGTATTTCTGATTGCTTTTATAGCTGGATGTTCTGATTCAACTGCAAAAGAACCTGAAAAGATAACACCGAAGAAAACGGACCTCATCCTCGCCACCACAACGAGCACACAGGACAGCGGCCTGCTTGATGTGCTGCGGCCTGCATTTGAGGAAAAGCACAATTTTAATCTTAAAATTATAGCCGTCGGAACTGGACAAGCGCTTGAAATGGGAACACGCGGCGAGGCGGATGTCCTGCTCGTCCACGCACCTGCTGCCGAAGAAGAACTGGTGAAAAGCGGTGATGCCATCAACCGCCAGAAGGTCATGTACAATGACTTCATCCTGATTGGACCTGCAGGTGATCCAGCGCAGGTTAAGGATTTATCTCTACCAGAGGCTTTAAAGAAAATCACTGAAATTAAAGCTGCTTTTGTTTCCCGCGGCGACGATTCCGGCACCCATAAAAAGGAGCTTGAGTTGTGGAAAAAAACAGATATTGACCCGAAAATCCTAGGCAAGTCATACATCGAAGCGGGTCAAGGAATGGGTGCGACACTCCAGATTGCTTCCGAAAAAAACGGCTATACTTTGACCGACCGCGCGACGTTCCTGGCGCAGAAAAAGAATATGCCTGAAACGGAAATCATGGTAAAAGGTGACGAAAGCCTGCTGAATATTTATCACGTCATGCAGGTGAATGACGAGAAACATGATAAGGTGAATGCAGCGGGTGCGAAAGCATTTGTACAGTTCATGATTGAAGATGACACAAAGAAGATCATCAAGGAGTTTGGTGGCGACAAGTATGGCGAGCCGCTGTTCTTCCTGTTTGAATAAGAAATATAAAAAGAAAGCCTGATTGCATATGGAACTTCTACTAGAAGGATTGAAAAAAGCAATAGAAATGATCCTCTCGGGTGACCCGGAGATCCTCGAGATCACGCTGCTGACGCTCAGGGTGTCGATTACTGCTGTCCTTGTCAGCACGTTGATTGGCATCCCGGCTGGCATGTTTTTGGGACTTGCCCGCTTTCCGGGTAGGAAGTTGATCCTTGCCATCGTCAATATCGGCATGGGCCTCCCTCCTGTCGTCGCCGGTCTCTGGATCACTCTCTTCCTCTGGCGATCAGGCCCGCTTGGCGAGTTATCGTGGCTTTATACGCCGACCGCTATCATCATGGCGCAGATCCTCGTTTCGCTGCCCATTGTGACAGCGCTTACCAGCACAGCGTTCCAGCAGATCAATCCGAAGCTGATTTTACAGGTGAAAGCGCTCGGAGCGACAAAGCTGCAGCTATTCTGGATTTTGATGAAAGAGGTTAAGCTCGCAATTCTAGCGGCAGTCATTGCGGGATTCGGCCGAGTGATCGCCGAGGTTGGCGCGGCAATGATGGTCGGCGGCAATATCAGCGGAGAAACACGAATCCTTACGACCTCTATTGTCATGGAGGTCTCAAAAGGCAATTTCGACATCGCCCTGGCACTTTCGTTCATCCTTATGACGCTGGCCTTCATCATCACGTTCAGCTTAACTTATCTACAACAAAGGAAGCGAAGCCTATGACTACTCTGCTGATGGTAAAAAATCTAGAAGTAAAAGCCGGCAAAAAAACGCTCCTCGCCGTTCCCCTTTTTGAGATTCAGGATGGTGAGGTACTCGGCATCATGGGTCCGAATGGCGCTGGAAAAAGCACTTTCATCAAAGCCTTGGCATTGCTGGAGACACCTGCCCATGGAGCCATTTTTTTAAAAGAAAAGGATATCACAAACGACCTGACACTGGAGATGCGGCGAAAATTCGCGGTCGCGATGCAGCAGCCTCTGCTACTTGATACAACCGTTTTCAATAATGTGGCAGTCGGCCTGAAGCTGAGGAAGCTTCCCCGCCAAGAAGTCAAAAGCAAAGTATCAGCCTGGCTTGAAAAATTCCAAATCAGTCATCTCGCAAAAAAACAGGCCTCAACTCTTTCAGGAGGCGAGGCCCAGCGCGTCAACCTTGCCCGGGCCATGGTGGTTGAACCGGATATCCTATTCCTTGATGAGCCATTTTCCGCACTCGACTTTCCGACAAAGGCGCAATTATTGAAGGATATCAAGTCCATCATCAAACAGACGGACACGACCACGGTTTTTGTCAGTCATGATCTTATGGAACTGAGGTATCTGTCTGATACACTGGCAATCCTGATGGATGGTGAGCTGAAGCAAACAGGGCCGACCGAAGAAGTGCTGTCCTCACCCAATGCATCCACAGCAGCTTTCATCAATGAATGGAAAAGCCTTCTTAGCTAGCACGGCTTATACAGCCGTGTTTTTTTACTCCCTTTTAAAAAGGAAATCCCCTGTTTTTGTCAAATTATTATATTACTAGAATGAAAAAGGAGACTTCGGAGATGGAGATCAATCAGGATTTTACAACACATAAGCAAATGGCGATTGACCTGTTCAATTTTGCATGGGACTTGATTGAGAAACAAGACCGGACAGAGAGTGAAAATGACACGTTGATCTATGCAGCGAATGCCTCCCGCTATCACTGGGGTGTCGTCGGTACGGAGCTGAACTTCGCGCGTGGCGAGTGGCAAATCTCGAGGGTTTATGCGATTCTTGAAAGAGCAGAACCCGCTCTCCATCATGCAAAAAAATCGCTTGAACTTTGTCTAGAGCATGATCTTGGTGCATTTGACCTTGGTTTTGCTTATGAAGCGATGGCGAGGGCTTATGCAGTGACGGGAGATACGGAGCAGCAGGAGCATTATCTGGAATTGGCGCTGAAAGCTGCGGGAGAAATCAGCCAGGAAGAAAATAAAAACTGGCTCTTGAAAAATATCGGAGCTGCCAAAACGGGCGCAATCCCGGTTTAATCAGCTAAATACATAAAGGAGTGACAGAATGAAATATGCAGTCATTACAGGTGCCTCGAGGGGTCTTGGAGCTTCTGCGGCACAGCAGCTTATGTCCAAAGGAATTAACGTCGTTTCTATTGCCAGAAATGAGAGCAGCTCATTGAAGCAGGAAGCTGTAAACGCTGGTGCACAATATACCCATTACAGCTGCGACCTCACTTCAACTGAACAGGTACAGACCGTATTCAACGAAATCGCGGCCGTAGTTTTTAAAAATGCAGAGCTGGTTTACTTGATCAATAATGCCGGAGTGATCGAGCCAATCGAGACGGCCGGGGAACTGGAACCATCACTGATTGGAAAAAATGTACAGATCAATTTGACCGCCCCCATCCTTATCAGCAACTTATTCTTACAAAAAGCAAAAAAGGCTGGCATCCCAGCAATTATCGCGAATGTGACGTCAGGTGCCGCAGAACGCCCGATCCAGGGCTGGAGCATTTACTGCAGCACAAAAGCGGCAGTCAATATGTTCACGATGACAGCAGGCCTTGAGCTTGAGGAGGCGGGAAGCATCAGCAAGGTCATCGCTTTCAGCCCGGGAATCATGGACACAGATATGCAGGCGACGATTCGTTCTTCGTCCGAGGAGGCTTTCGCTGATGTTGCCGCCTTCAGGAACTACAAAGAAACCGGCAGCCTTCGCAGCCCGGACACCGTGGCAGGGGCACTGGTAAAATTGATCATGGATAGCAGCCTTGAAAACGGGAAAATCTATAAGGTGAACGACCTTTAAAGAAAAAAGCGAAGAAGCACTCCTTCTTCGCTTTTTTTTACATATCCTTCGCCTGGTCAATCTGTTCCTTTTCATCCGCCTCGATGAAAAATGGCACATTCATCTCAAGCAGCAAATCAATCAGTTCCGTTTTCTTCTTGATATTGCTCATTCCGATATTGAATGCAGGATATCCCATTTTGACATTCATACCGACTAGGCGCTGACCTCCCTTTGACATCGCATTGATGTACTTTTCCTCATCCTTCAGGATAATGCCCAGTGTTGCGTTGTTTTGAACTTCGTATGATAGCAAGCCCTCGATGTCCTCCCACGGAATGAAACCCGGACCCGCGGTTCCCCGAACTGTCAGTCCTTTGTCGCTGACCGTCACATTGGCTTCTTTTTGAAAAAATGTTTTCCCCAGGAAAAACAAGACCCACACAAAGATCAGGATCAGGACTCCGAACAGTACAAGACCCGTCCCATTCTCTTCCGGCTCTGCCAGCATGGCCAGAAAACCTAAGGTCGATCCCAGCGTTAACACTAACATCACCGTAAACAGCAGCGCAATGCGAACTTTGGAAAAATGAAAATCTCTCTCCATTGTTTCCCTCCTTCACTATGTATACTTGGATAAATTACCCAACAAAAGCCATTGTAAACCAATTTATTCCAAATTAAATCCGTCTTTTCTCCTCTATTTTTGGATATTTTTTTAGTATGATGAAGGTAATAACGAACATAGGAGTGGCTGTATTGGACCGCATCTCACTAAAAATCGGGGCTGTTTTTTTCATAACCATCCTGCTGGTTGAAGGAATCTTGTTTTATTATCTTCATTCCTCCATCATCCACTCCAGGATTGATGAGGAGCTAGTGTCCCTGCAAACGCGCGGGAATAACCACCGCGACATTCTTGAGATTTCCTACAATCAAGAAACGATTCACCACATCACGACAATGGAATCGCGTACAGAAACGCATGTCCTGGTTACAAACGCGGAAGGCGGAATTGTTTCCTCCTCCATTCCGGCTGACGATTCAGTGAAAAAGATTATATCATCCGTACCTGGGGAAATTCCTTATTCCGGATTAATACTTGAGGATGATTGGCAGAACAAGAAATATATCGCTTCAGTCAGTCCGCTCGAGGACAACGGGGCCGTTTTTATGTTCAAAAATACGCAGAGGGTCCAGACGCTGATCGCGAGACTGAATAAGCACTTCTGGCTGGCCGGAATCCTGCTTTTGACGTCTATGGCTGTGATCACGGCGTTCCTGTCGCGATTCATCACCAAGCCTGTGATCAAAATGAACGAGGCGACCTTAAAAATCCGCCAGGGAGACTATTCCGTTACATTGCCCCGGCTCGGAAAAGATGAATTAGGCGAACTGGGAGAATCAATTGAGGTGCTGGCGAACGACCTGAACCATATGAAAAAGCAGCGAAATGAATTCCTTGCGAGCATTTCGCATGAGCTGCGCACTCCGCTCACCTATATAAAAGGCTATGCCGATATCGCCGGAAAGGAAGCTTCAAACCAGGAAGACCGGAGCAAATACCTGAAGATTATCCATGAAGAAGCAACGAAGCTATCGGGCCTGATCAAGGAATTATTCGATCTCGCCAAGATGGACGAGAATACTTTTACGATCCAGAAGGATAGACTGGAGCTATGCCGCTTCATAAATGACATCTGCATCAAGATGGAGCCTTCATTTTCCGAAAAAAATATCAAGCTTAAATCCATCTGTCCCGGGGAAGTATATATCGAGGCGGACCCTGTCCGTTTCGAGCAGATCATCATCAACCTGCTGGATAACTCAAGAAAGTATTCCAATCCTGAAACCACGGTCACCGTAGAAGTTTTTAAAAGGGATGCAAGAACCCATATCGCCGTCAGGGATGAAGGAAAAGGCATTCCAAAAGAAGATCAGTCTTGGATTTTCGACCGTTTTTACCGGGTCGACAAATCAAGGTCAAAAGCCTTGGGCGGTTACGGCCTGGGCCTCGCGATCGTCAAGGAACTGGTCGAAGCGCATGGGGGAAATATCACGCTTCAAAGCGAGTTTGGCAAAGGGACGACATTTGAAATCATTCTTTAGATTGGTTTTAAAATTTTGAAACAAGGAATACATAAATAGAGGGGTGATGTTTGTGAGACGTGTTCAATCACTAGTTGAAATTGTTGAGGCGGTTAAAAATGGAAGCAATGACCGAAAAATTTTGCTCAGCCAGCATGAAACCTCCCGTTCCGCCGTCACATTGGGCGATGAGGATACAGAATCCGGCACAAGGCTTCGTGTCAAAGCCCTGCTGGGAGATTCTCTCTACTATTCAGAGGAATTCACCGATGACACACTCTATGAAGAAGCCAACGAACTGATTCAGCAGCTGAAAGAGCTCGCTCATGTGGAGATTGTGAGCGAGGATGAAATTGAACAGAAAGTGAAAGAGTGAGACAGCTGGGGTACAGCTGTCTTTTTTATTTGTGGAATCAGCAGCTGAATTGGAAAAAAACCTTGATAATTTCCAGTTCACCAATAAAAATGCGTTTTCGCCAATAAAAAATTAATCCGTTAGAAATGGACACCCGCGGGGCTTGTAAAATTGAAAATTGACATGATTTTTTTCATTAATCAGGGTGAGTTGCGAATAAAAGTGGTTGGTTTGCAATAAACCTGCGAATAAATCACTTCTTTTTAAATAAAAGCGGTGATTTGAAATGACTTACCCGCAAGATGATGAATGATTTTTACATATTGCCCCCCTCTTTCCGGGAAAACTAAGTTGCACACACGATTAAGGAGGGCTTGAAATGACGAAAAAGTACAATAAGGGCAGCCGAAATCAGAATTCTCCTAAGCTTGGGAATCAGATGGCCGAGTTTTCCGGTGAGTTGACGAGCGGGGATAACAGCAAAGGGAATAAACGCAACAAGGACCAGAGCGATAAGACGGACCGCCACCAATAAGCCTTAGTCAGAACAGCAAAAAGCCGGCAGCGATGCCGGCTTTTAGTCCATTTCTGTCAGAATTGCTGTCTGGTTATTCAGATTTGCAGGGTCAATTCCGTTGCTCTCGTTTTCATCGTAAAAGGCTTCCTGAAGCTTCATATTGGCTTCGATCGTTTCCATTTGTTCTTCTTCGGATCCAGGGTTCACCGGCTTTGCCTTTGGGTCGATATTGACATACTTGTCCTTTTCCATGGTTGATCCCTCCTGAAGTTAGTATCAGCGTTAGGCTTTTCTTTTACCCGGAATAATGCTGATAAGAACTTACAAAATCAGGAACTACCGAAGGATGGAAGCGGCCATCCGGATGTACGTATGGCGTTTGCCGCGGACGACTATGGAATAGGCCATTATATTCTCCGGTGAAGCGATGCCGGCTGCGCCTGCGTCGCCGATGTGGTACAAGTCTGCGCCTGCCATCTTGCTGTTCAGCGCAATCTGCTTCACCGTTTCTTCATCGGCTCCCTCCTGGCTTGTGCCCGTCGTCAAGATTGCGAGAGCGCCATTTTGATGGACAAGATCCACTAGCTTCGATGTTTTCTCTATCGTAAAACCAGGCACAGTTCCCGGCGACGGAATCAGGATGATATCCGCTCCCGCCTCAATAAAGGCATGCAGTGTTTCTTCTGTCATCATCGAGCTGCCTGTTTCACCCGCTACTCCTGCTCCATGCATTTTTCCAGCGATGATCAATCCCTCGGAACCAAAAGCTGAGCGTGCTTTTTCAATTGCCTTTGTGATTTCGGTATTCGTAACGCCCGTTTTCGGGTTGCCAGTCAGGCAGACGAAGTCAAAGCCGAGCTCCCTCGCTCTTTTTAAAGAAGCATCTGTCGTAATCCTTCCCTCTGGCAGCTGCTGCAATGCCTCAAGCTGATCCGCCTGCAGGTCCACTGGCTCCAGATTCAAGCCGATTGGGCGGCCGACAAGCTTCTTCAACTGGCGGACCACGTCTTCCGGATTCGTTTCTGGCATGCTCTCGATCGAAGGATTCAGGACATCGAAAAAGTTCAACAGAATTAAATCCGCCCCAAATGCAGCGGCAAGCTCCGCGTTGGTGACCGCTGGATAAAGCGGTGAAAACGCCGCGAGCACCTCCGATAAAATCGTCCGGCCCTCCGAAGCGATAATCGCTTTTTTCAATTCCCGTCCTGTCATTTGTTCAAAGTCAGCTGCTGTGCAATCCAATAATCGTTTCATATGTAATCCCTCCATAAAAAGCGCAAGCGCCTTGGTCAGCCCCGATAAGCGCTGGAGGGCCGACCTGTGAAGTCGTTTTTTGACTTCATTGGGCGGACTGAAGCGACTCGAGGGGCTAGGCGCTGGAGCTGGACTATTCTCGAAGTAACCATTCCCTTTCCTATCTAGCACATAAAACTTGGCGGTCTTACAACCGCCAAGTCTGTCTGCTTACTTCCGCTTCATTTCATTGGCCAGAAACTCGACATCTGTGCCAACGATCACTTGAAGGTCCGTTTTATTCAGTTTCAGCACGCCTTTGGCGCCAAGTCGCTTCAGCTCTGCTTCATTTACTTTATCCATATCGTCCACTTTTAAACGAAGGCGGGTGACGCAGTTATCTAGCTCCTTCAGGTTGCTTTTTCCGCCTAAAGCAGCAAGATACTGGTCCGAAAGCTCTGCGTAGTTTCCTTTTGAAGCTCCGCTTTCACTGAACTCTCCCTCCACCTCGTCTTCGCGTCCTGGTGTCTTCAAATCAAGCTTGATGATTAGGAAGTAGAAAAGCACGAAGTAAAGGGCGGCGTATACGAGACCGACGCCAAGCAGCAGCAATGGCTTCTGCGCAATACCATAGTTCAGTACGTAGTCAATCGCACCAGCTGAGAACCCGAATCCATGGTGGATACCAAGCAGGTACGTAATCGACATCGCCAAACCAGTCAAAACAGCGTGAATTCCGTAAAGGACTGGAGAAAGGAACATGAACAGGAATTCGATTGGTTCTGTGATCCCTGTCAGGAACGATGTGAAGGCCACACCGATCAGTGCGCCTGCAACAGCCTTTTTGCGCTCTTTTTTAGCAGCGGCAATCATCGCAAAAGCAGCCGCCGGAAGGCCGAACATCATGACCGGGAAGAATCCGTTCATGAAGATACCTGCTTTAGGGTCACCTGCGAAGAAGCGATTCAGGTCACCTTTTACAATATCGCCTGCCGCATTCGTGAATTCACCGAATTCAAACCAGACGAGCGTATTCAATACATGGTGAAGGCCCATTGGAATCAATAGACGATTCAGGAAACCGAACACCCCGACTCCAAGTGCACCAGCGCCGACGATCCATTCGCCGACATTGTTGATGCCAGCCTGGATTGGCGGCCAAATATACCCAAAAACCCCTGCCAGAATAATCATCACAAGTGACGTAATAATAGGGACAAAGCGTTTTCCACCGAAGAATCCTAGCCAGTCCGGCAGCTTGATATCATGATAGCGGTTGTAAAGCAAGCCGGCAATGACTCCGGATAAAATACCGCCGAGAACGGCCATATTGATCTCTTCATTGACCGCGCCTGCACCTTTTGTCAGAACGAAATAACCAATCGCACCGGCAAGACCGGCCGCACCATTTCCATCTTTCGAAATTCCGACGGCGACACCGATTGCGAATAAGAGCGCAAGGTTGGCAAAAATCGCGTCACCTGCAGCAGAAATAAAAGGAATATTCAATAAGTCCGGCTGTCCGAGACGCAACAATAGTGCAGCTGCAGGCAAGACCGCGATCGGAAGCATCAACGCCTTCCCGATTCTTTGTAAAAATCCTAGCACATCCAACACCTCTTTCGTTAAAATTGTAAATGCTTACATTTTTCAAGAACATTGTAGAAATTTGTAAACATATACCCAGTTTAACACTTCGATTTCCTAAAGAACATCGATAAAAAAGACTATTTTCAATATTTTGACTTTAGAAGATCGTGCGCCCCCTTCTTTGAGTACATCACCCTTCGTGAAAGGACAGGGCTTATACCTATAGCTTATTCGATTTTTTTCATAAAATTCCTATGCATAAGGGCAGCTGTTCTTTGTATATAAAGAAAAACCTGCATCTGCAGGTTACATAGCGCCAGCCTTCGTGCTCCGTGAGCATCGATCCAGCCGCGAATACTTAACAATCCCCATGACGGCACCGGCAATTTCAACGACTTCGCCATTGTTCATGACTGGCACCAGTGAAATGGCATACGTATCGCCACCGATTTCGACATCAAAGACGATCTTCTCATTATTTTTCCAGACACACTCATAGTACCGTTCAATTCTTGCCGCTTTTACAGGCAAAAACTCAACCAGGGTCTTGCCGTTGATTTCATTTGGAGAGAAGCCGAGGTCCTCAAGCAGACCTCCGCCCACGATTTGATGGATGAAATCGTTCTCCTGTTTGGTCAGCCGGAAGATGATTCCGTAATGTGTCTGGATCATTTCCTCTGTCTGCCTCCACAACTTTTCCTGCGGATTCTTCAGGAAGCTGTCATCGGCAATCGTCGAGAAGTAGAATCCCTTCATGATGAAAATGTAGCCAAGCGCCTTGTACAGATGTCCGGTGAAATTATCAATGTCATATACACTCTGATAGATGGTAAAGACAAGTTCGGATAAAAACAGGAATGTGAAAGCCAGTGCAATGAATAGATGCTGGCCATTTTTGCCCTCATTATAAAAATACAGTGAAACCACAATTGAAATGAAGTACAGGAAGCTGACGCCGTACTCCATCAGATTTTTTAAAACAGTCGTCCCTTCCCCTTCGATGACAAGCAGCGGCAGGCTGTTTTCGTATTTGAATACCAAGAAAATGATTACACTGAGAATGACCGCACATAATGTCAGGCACGTTCTTCTTGGGTCAATCGTCAGTTTCCGGTCAGGCAGGATCAGAACAAGGACCATCAGCACAGCGCCGATGATGCGCGCCAGTATCCAGAACCACGTCGCCTTGGCAATCGAACTTTCTGTGATGAAAAACGGCATCCCTTTGAAGGTTAGGGTGTGGAATAAATCCAGTACCCCGAGGATGAAAAACAAGAATGCAAGAAGCAAAAGTCTCCTCGATTTTGAAAAAACGAACGATTTCCAGACATAAGAAAAAATCGAAAAAGAAACAGCTATGCTGAAAAATTCAAGGATTGTATGGAAGGCGATATAATTTTCCGGATTCAGGTAGGATGATAGTTCTGAATGATAGAGGTGAATCAGCACCAGCAGCATCACCGCGGAAACGGTGTAGACAAGAAACCTTCTCTCCGACATTTTGCTCACCCGCTTAAAGGAGGATATAGTTACTTTCATTATAAACACCAGCTGGGCCGGCAGATTGGCTCACATATATCCGTTTTGTGAAATATATGCCGATACACATAAGGGTTTTGCTATTTTCCTTTATTCAGGTAGAGTGGTAATAGAAATTATCGAAGGACGTGTCATGATGAAAATGAAAGAACTACTGCCACGATTTACTGTGCCCGTCTTTAAAGGGATATTGCTGACACTAGCCCTGGCCCTGGCTGCGCGGTTTATAGCCGGATTCCCCTTCTTCTCGATCATGGGACAGCTTGTCATCGCAATCATGCTCGGGATGATCTGGAGGGCATCGGTGGGTGTGAACAGCGGACTGCTGGAGGGAGCTTCTTATTCAAGCAAAAAATTGCTTCGCCTCGGCATCATCCTGCTCGGATTCAGATTGAATCTCTATGATATCTACAATGCCGGAGCTACTGTATTTTTAATAGCATTCGCGAACCTGGCATTTGCTCTTGTCGTCGTCTATGGACTGAGCCGCCTTTTCAAAGTGGAGAAAAGGCTGGGCATCCTGACTGCCTGCGGGACAGCGATTTGCGGAGCAGCCGCCGTCGTCGCCATCGCACCGGTCATCAAGGCAAACGAAAAAGAAACCGCGGTCGGCGCTGCGAACGTCGCTGTACTCGGCACGATTTTCACGATTTTATATACGCTGATCTTTACGTACCTGGGGTTGAATGCGCTCGAATACGGTGTCTTCGCAGGAGGAACTCTGCATGAAATCGCCCATGTCGTCGCTGCCGCAGACCCTGCCGGACAAGCTGCCCTTGACCTTGCCATTATCGTAAAATTAACCAGGGTGGCGCTGCTCGTTCCGGTTGCGATTGTGATAGGGTTCCTGATTCAGAGGAAGGAAAGCGGTGCGTCCGGTGAAAAAATGACGCTTGCTTCTCTGCCGATCCCCTGGTTCATCCTCGGATTCCTTGCAGTGAGCGCGTTCAATACGACAGGGATTGTCAGCGAAAACGCCGCATCTGCAATCGTCAGCCTTGCCTACCTGCTCATCGGCATGGCAATGGCCGGACTGGGACTGAATGTAGACTTCAAATCATTCAGGCAAATGGGCGGAAAAGCACTGTCAGCCGGACTGGCGGGATCAGTGCTGCTATCGGTGTTTGGATATATTTTAGTCAGGTTTTTTGTTTAGTTAGAATAGACCATCATTGCTGATGGTCTTTTTTTTATGAGGGAGGAATCGTTGGAGCCAAGGGGTATTTTTTCCATGGATTTGGAAAAAGTAGTGTAAATCGTCGAAATCGTAGTGAAAAAGGCGTAAAACGTAGTGAAAAGAACGTAAATCGTAGTGAATCTCCCTGAAATCGAAGTGAATATCGATTAAATCGTAGTGATTGTGTCTCAAATCGTATTGTTTGCCGTTAAAATCGTAGTGATTGTGTCTCAAATCGTACTAATTGCCCGTTAAAATCATAGTGTTTGCCTCCTGGAACGGAGTGATTTGCGCTTGAACAATCGTAATCATCTCTCGAATGATAGTGACTGTAAGTAAACTGCTAAAATTTGGTGGAAAAATAGTAATCTTCTTGTGAATTTCGTCCGAACTGTATTCTTCCTGCTATTGCTGTTGCGGAATCACCACAAACGACAGTGCTTTACCAGCAAACTCAAAAAAATAAAGCGGCGCATCGGCCGCTTTATTGTTATTAATCTATAAAAATCTTCCCAGGGTTCAGGATTCCGTTCGGATCGAGGGTTTTCTTGATTGATTTCATGACTTCATAGGCTGCGCCGTGCTCAAGCTTCTGGTATTTTGCTTTTCCGAGCCCGACGCCGTGTTCGCCGGTGCAGGTGCCGCCTCGCTTCAAGGCATAGTGGACGATTTCCTCGTTAATGCGATCCCCTTCTTTTACCTGTTCAGGATTTTCCTTGTCCAGCAGCAGCAGGACATGATAGTTCCCGTCACCGACATGGCCGACAATCGAGCCTTCTATCGATGAAGCGTCAATCAGCTCGCGCGTATGCAGAATCGCATCGGTCAGCGCGGAAACCGGGACGCTGACATCTGTCAGCATGATGCTCTTCTTGCCGGCGGTGTGCTTGTAGGCATAAAGGAGATTATGCCTCGCTTCCCACAGCTGGTTGCGTGCCTTTGAATCGGCTTCGAACTGAAAGCTTGTGCATTCATGGTCATGCACGATTTCACTGGCAAATTCAAGGTCCTGTGCCAGCCCGGCTTCGTTTCCGTGAAACTCCATGAACAGCGTCGTGCTTTCCTCATACTGTGTTTCCATGTATTCATTCACTTTTTTTACCGACTCAGCATCGACGAACTCAATTCGGGCGACGGGAATGCCGCCAGCCAAAATGCTGACGACAGCGTCGACTGCATTTTTCACAGACGGAAAAACCGCCCTTGCTGCTGTAATCGCCTCGGGGATGCCGTACACCTTCAGTGTCAGTTCCGTGATGACACCTAGGGTTCCCTCTGAGCCGACAAACATGCCGTTCAAGTGGATGCCGGATGACGACTTGGCGGCAAGACTGCCGGTATGGATGATGTCGCCGTTCGCAAGCACCACCTCAAGGTCCCTGACCTGGTCGCGCATGATGCCGTAGCGCACCGAGGTCGTTCCGCTCGCATTCGTGGCGGCCATTCCGCCAAGCGTCGCATCGGCACCAGGGTCTACGGTGAAAAACAAGCCGTATTTCTTCAGTTCCTTATTCAACACCGACCTTGTAACGCCCGGCTGGACTTTTACAAGGAAGTCGCTTTCCTTCACTTCCAGAATCGCATTCATCTGCGAAAGGTCGAGCGAAATCCCGCCATTCACCGGAATGACATGCCCTTCAAGGCTCGTTCCCAGCCCGAATGGGACAACAGGGATTTTCCGCTCGTTGGCGAACTTCAGGACCTTGCTGACATCATCCTTATTCCTCGCAAAAACAACGGCATCCGGCAGGCGTGGTTCATGGTAGGACTCATCCCGGCCGTGAAGTTCCAATACGGTTTCATTCACTGATACTAACTCTTCCCCTATGACACTCTTCAATTCATCAATATAGCCTGCCAATTCCCTCTCCCCTTTTAAAAAAAGTTATGAACCAAGGTATCTAGCATAATACGTTTTTGCTTTTACCGTATCGTTCGTGCCATGGACGAGAACGCGCCCATCCTGAAAAATGACCATCGTGATTTCATCGTCCGGCATGAAGCGAAGCAAAAATGGATTTCCTTTTACCTCTCCATTGTTTTTCAGGATGCTGGCCAGTTTTTCAAGGTCCTGCTTTGCTTTTTGCCGCGGGTTGATCTGGATGGTATTCCGACCGCACAAGGAAGCAAAGTTGATCTGCTGGTCCGATGAGCGGTCCAAAAATTCATATTCGTGGTGCACACAGGTTGGGCATTCCGGATTTCGCCCCTGGCTGACATCCAATTGCAAAAAGGAGTTATACCAGATATCCATTTGTTCGAGATTTGGGTTCGACTCGGCGCCGACAAGCAGCTTCAGTGCTTCGACTGCCTCGAAGGATCCGATGATATCGGTGATCGGTGAAAGGACCCCAATGCTGTCGCACGTCTCCCCAAGCCCAGCAGGGACAGACGGGAATAAACAGCGATAGCAAGGCGTTTCCCCAGGCTTGATGACGGCGAACATCCCCCTCGAGCTGACCGCACCGCCATAAACCCATGGAATGCCGTGCTTGACGGCGACATCATTGATCAAGTAACGGGCCATGAAATTATCGGTCCCGTCAACGATCACATCAAAACCTGTGAGCAGGTCTTCAGCGTTGTCGAGCGTCAAATCAGCAATGATCGCCTCTACTTTTACTTCCGAGTTGATTTTTTTCAGTTTTTTTTCAGCGGCGATGACCTTTGGCAGGTTTTCGCGCGCATCTTCCTCATCATAGAGAGTCTGACGCTGCAGGTTGGAAAGCTCCACCAGGTCACGGTCGATGATGCGGACGTGTCCGACACCAGACCGGACCAGGTGATTCGAGATTACTGTTCCCAGCGCACCCATGCCGACAATGACAGCCGAGCTTTTCAATAGTCTCTCCTGGCCTTCCCTGCCAACTGGTTTGAATAAAATCTGCCGTGAATAACGCTCCAAATCTTTCATGCATATCCCCTCATTTCTATTTTATTATATCTTTAAATAAAGCTTTTTTTTAGATTGAATTTTCACTATACTTAAGAGTAAGAGGGAAAATAGGCCTCTTGTATTATTTTTTCAATTCGAAAAGAAAGAGGTGGATTAGTTAAGATGAATTTCGGGGGATTTAAAAACAAAGAAGTAGTTGTTGACTTGACGAATGGCACGGTCGATTACAGAGGCATCAATGAAGAAGATGTGAAAAAGTATATCGGCGGCCGCGGTCTTGGGGTTAAGTATGTTCTTGACAATGGACCTGAGGTTGAGCCTCTATCAGAAGAAAACATTCTATGTATCATGACAGGCCCTGTAACGGGATCACGTTCTTCCATGAGCGGACGTCTTGCGGTGGTGACGAAGTCTCCATTGACAGGCACGGTTACGGACTCTCACATGGGAGGATGGACAGCTGCACGCTTGAAGTGGGCTGGCATCGATAACGTTATCTTCAAAGGCAAGAGCGACAAGCCTGTTTACCTTTACATCGAAAATGGCCAGGCAGAGATCCGCGATGCGTCAGCTTTATGGGGATTAAGCACACGCGCGACTGTCCAGGCTTTGAAAGATTCTCTTGGAGAAGAAAACCTCAGCGTCATGACAATCGGTCAGGCTGGCGAAAACGGCGTACGTTTTGCTGGATTCATGAATGAGCATGACCGTGCAGCAGGCCGCGGCGGTACTGGTGCGGTTGCCGGCTACAAGAAGCTGAAGGCGATCGTCATCAAGGCTGCGCAAAAAGGCAATATGCCTGAGCCTGCACAAAAGGATGATTACAACCAGGCCAACAAGAAAGCGGTTAAAGCGATTCTTGAAGGCGGTTTGACAGCTCCTAACAAGGGCGGCTTATCCGTATATGGAACAAACGTCCTTACCAACTTGATCAATGAAGTGGGAGCGCTTCCAACACGCAACTCTCAATTGACACACTGGGATGAGGCTGAAAAGCATTCCGGCGAGTGGGTCAACGAGCATCTGCTTGTTGCCAACAACACATGCCATGCATGCCCGGTTGGATGTAAAATCGAGGTTGAAGTCAAGGAAGGCAAATATAAGACTCGCGTTGAGAGCTTTGAGTTTGAATCTGCATGGGCACTTGGTGCAAACAGCGGATTGAGCAACTCTGAAGCAATCGCATACTTAATCGACCGATGTAACGAATACGGCATGGATACAATCGAGCTTGGACACGTATTCTCTGTCACAATGGAAGCTTTTGAAAAAGGCGCCGTTGACGAAAAGCTTGATTGGGGAGACGCTGACGGCATGATCGACCTGGCTCGCAAGGTCGCTTACCGTGAAGGCATCGGCGGTATTCTTGCAGAAGGTCCAGCACGTGCGACATCTGCATGGGGTGTTCCAGAATTGTCCATGTCCGTTAAGGGCCAATCCATCCCTGCTTACGATCCACGCGGAATCCAGGGTATCGGTCTTGGCTATGCGACAAGTAACCGTGGTGCCTGCCACCTTCGCGGCTACACAATCGCATCTGAAATCGCCGGCATTCCTGAGCCAACTGACCGTACAGTAGCAGAGGGCAAAGCCGAGCTTCTGAGCGTATTCCAGAACCTGCTTTCATTCTCTGACTCTATGAATATCTGTAAGTTCTCTTCTTTCTCCGAAAATGCCGAGCACTATGCTGAGCAATACAGCACGATGACAGGCATCCCAATGACAGCGGATGACGTCATGCTTGCAGGGGAAAGAATCTACAACCTTGAGCGTTACTATAACAACCTCGCAGGCTTCAACAAGCGTGAGGACGACTTCCTTCCAAAACGCTTCACTGAAGAAGGCGCATCTGGAAACAGTGAAGGACTTGTCTCCCGCATGGACATCATGCTCGATGACTATTACAATGTCCGCGGCTGGAAAGATGGCGTTGTTACAGAAGATAAACTTCGCGAACTGGGCATTATCGGCGAAGAAACAACTCCGACAACAGAAGAAGTTTAATAGTTTGGAAGCAGAAAACCAGGCGATTGCCTGGTTTTTGTTTTTTCTTTTAGATTTGTGATGTCTTTTATGCGGAAAAATCGACTTGGTCGATATAATTGGAAATATGGTCGATATATTTAAAAATCCGCTTATATATTCCGAAATGTGGTCGATAAATCTGAAAATCCGCTGATATAATCCGAAATGTGGTCGATATCTGCTAAAGCAACTGCTTCGAAGCCCCTTTTAAAGCCATGATGTGAAGCTTTTCAGGAAATTTTTGCTGACCATTGATAGAACAATGGCACAACAGCTTAATAAATCAGGGAAAACCGGTGGAAGTGGCAGCAAAACAGAAAAAAGGTCCCAGCCATCCTCTGCCAGAACCTACCCGCCCACCCGGGTTGTTTTATAACGGTAATTTTTAATCAATTGGTTGAGCGCTTCCGTGCTTTCTGCCGCAAATCGGATATGAACGGCGTTCACAACAAAGGTTTTCGTAAAAGCAAGCTCGTCTTCACTTAAAATTTCCGCTTTCCACCCTTCTGCTTCGTACACAAATGGAAAGGAATCACTCACAAGCCTGCCCCCCAGCTCTTCAAAATACATCCCGAGGTGCTCCCTGTTGATTCCGCGGAATTCCAGGACTCTATCAATCATATCAGCCACCGGCAACCGGCGGGAATAGAGCGAATTGGTCGCTGTCCTTCACGTGTGTCTCCAGATCATTGTCATGGACGATATTGCGGCCATTGATATAGACATGCACAAATGGCTTGAGATTCTTTTCTTCTGTAAAAATTTCCTCGCTCAATCCCGGGAACATTTCGCACATTTTATCGAGCACGTCGATGACCATATCCCCATCAGGCTTCACTTCGACGGTCACGCCTCCGCAAATTTCCCTGAGATTCGCAAACACCTTAACCAGCATCCCAACAGCCCCTTTCTCTTATCTCCATAATAAAATGAAATGGAGAAGTTGTCATTAACTCTTTCCCATTCCGCTGCCTTCAACGATTTCAGTGAACTGCTTAATGATCGGGCGACTCTCCGCATCCGCATGGGCTACGAGATAGAACTCGCGTTCAAAAGGCTCGAAGGTGTCGATAATTGCAATACGCCCTGCCTTGGCTGCAGGCAGGGCAGCCAATTTGGAAATGAAGCTGACTCCCAGACCTGCTTCAACCGCCGCGATCACGGATTCCGTGCTTCCAATCGAAACAGCTATTTTCAGTTCATCCAGTGAGAGGCCATTTTCAATTAAATAACGCTCCATCATTTTCCGTGTTCCCGAGCCTTCTTCACGCAGCACAAAGTCATACTGCAGAATTTCTGTAAAATCAGGCATGGTTGCGTGAACCAAGGGATGATTTTCATGCGCAACCAGTACTAGGGTATCGGAGGCGATTGTTTTGCTCCTGATCAGCTTCGAGTCAACCTTCATCCCGATAATCCCGGCATCTATCTGATGGTTCTGCAGGCGATCGAGTATTTTCTTCGAATCACCGATTTCGATTTTGACGTCCACTTTTGGAAAAAGACTGCGGAAATGCTTAACCCATTGAGGAAGCAGATAGGTTCCCGGTATGGTACTAGCTCCGATCGTCAATGTTCCTGTCAGCGTCCCCTCAAATTCTCCAAGTTCATCCTCTAGAGTCCTCCACCGGTTGGCAACTTCCTTTGCCGCTGTGTACACAAGCATTCCTGCCGGCGTTGTCCTGATTCCTGCTGCTCCCCTATCAAGCAGTTCAAACCCGAGCTCATCCTCAAGGCTCTTGATTTTGAGGCTGACTGACGGCTGTGAACTTTTAAGCGCAGCCGCCGCCTCGGAAAAACTATTCTTCTCAACAACCATTATGAAAGCTTCCAGCTTTTTAAGATTCATCACAATTCTCCATTCAATAGATACTTTCATTTTAATATGGATTGGATGGTTATGGGCAAATATTTTTGCCAGGCTCTTTGTTCGTAAACTTTGATCTTTTGCCACAGCAGCCAGAACGGAGAATACAAACCTATTAACAGCTCTCTATCAGACAACTTACCAGCCTAATGATGAAAAGCTGTCCTTTTGAGCACCTCTATCAGACAACTTACCAGCCTAATGGTGAAAAGCTGTCCTTTTGAGCACCTCTATCGGACAACTTACCAGTCTAATGATGAAAAGCTGTCCTTTTGAGCACCTCTATCAGACAACTTACTTGCCTAATGATGAAAAGTTGTCCTTTTGAGCACCTCTATCAGACAACTTACTTGCCTAATGATGAGAAGCTGTCCTTTTGAACCCCTCTATCGGACAACTTACTTGCCTAATGATGAAAAGTTGTCCTTTTGAGCACCTCTATCGGACAACTTACTTGCCTAATGATGAGAAGCTGTCCTTTTGAGCACCTCTATCGGACAACTTACCAGTCTAATGATGACAAGCTTGTCCTTTTGAGCACCTCTATCGGACAACTTACTTGTCTAATGATGACAAGCTGTCCTTTTGAGCACCCCTATCGGACAACTTACTAGGAATATGTTGAAAAGCTGTCCTTTTGAATCCCTCTATCGGACAACTTACTTGCCTAATGATGAAAAGCTGTCCTTTTGAGCACCTCTATCAGACAACTTACTAGGAATATGTTGAAAAGCTGTCCGTTTGACATCCTCTATTGGACAGCTTACGATGATACAGACGAAAAGCTGTCCGTATGCCCTTTTTTCTACCTTGGAAAGCAACACATCCATTTATAATTGGACCTAAAATTCTCAATGTTTACTTATTATGGTCAAAGCAACAAATATTACAGTGTAATTAGTGTTGACATATTATTATCTGAATATTATTATAGTTCTTGTGAAACATATTTCAGAATAACAAAATCGATGACGAGAACAAGTCCTTTATGTAACTGATCTACAGAGAGCCGGTGATTTGCTGCAAGCCGGTGTTCAGGCCATAAGTGGACATCCTCTCCGAGATGCAAAGCTGAACCGTGGCTGCAGTAAGCTTTTGCCGGATTGTCCGCCGTTAACAGGAACACGTATGATGGTACGTTGATGAGGGCCGCAGTTTTTTGCGGAATCAGGGTGGTAACGCGAGCATAACTCGTCCCTATATTATTGGGGATGAGTTTTTTATTTTTTTATTGTATAATTTTTCCGTTCCATAATTCCTATACTCTCAGTGCCAAACTATCTATCAGGAGGAGAAAAAAGGATGGGAAGCTTAAGGAGTAAAGAAACAATTACAATTGGGTTAATGTTATTTGCATTATTTTTCGGTGCTGGGAATCTTATTTTCCCGCCGTTTTTGGGACAGGAAGCCGGAGCGAACTTTTGGCCGGCCATGCTGGGCTTCGTTGTAACCGGAGTCGGGCTCCCTCTTATATCGGTAGTCGTCATCTCAATGGCTAAAGGGGGAATCAACGAAATCGGCTCCAGGGTACATCCGGTTTTTGCAATCGCTTTCAGCGCAGCTGTGTATCTGTCCATCGGTCCGTTCTTCGGAATCCCGCGAAGTGCCAATGTCGCATTCGAAATGTCCGTCAAGCCATTCCTGGCAGGGGGCGGCTCTAATACAATGAATCTTTTGTTGTTCACAATCGTCTTTTTTGCCCTTGTTTACTGGGTGACGTTGAATCCTTCAAAAATGGTTGAACGGATCGGCAGCGTGTTGACACCAGTCCTGCTGGCAGCGATTGTCCTGCTGGTCATCAGCAGCTTTTTCAAACTGGACGGTTCATTGGGTGCCGTGGCCGATAAATATGCCGCAGCTCCTTTTGCCGCAGGTTTTATTGAAGGCTATCTCACTTTGGATACTATTGCCGCGCTGGCATTTGGAATCATCGTGGTCGGTGCAATCCAGCAGAAAAAAGACATCACGCGCAAGCAAGTTGTCAGGGAAACGCTTAAGGCAGGCATCATTGCCGGTGTCGGGCTTGCTTTCGTCTATATAACTATTGGCCTTCTCGGCGCTAAAATGGCTTCTTATGGCACATATGAAAATGGCGGAACAATTTTAACTGAGGCTGCAAAGCTAATGTTTGGCACAGGCGGAATGCTGCTTCTGGGTTTCATCGTCACGCTTGCCTGCTTCACAACCGCTGTAGGTCTCGTTGCGGCAACCAGCCAGTTTTTCGAGAAGGTGATGCCTAAGGTTTCTTATAAGACTTATACGCTGATCATCACTTTAGTGAGCTTCTCCATCGCAAACCTTGGCTTGAACCAGATCATCTCGATTTCAGTTCCGGTATTGGTCGTCCTCTATCCGGTCACGATCGTACTCGTTGTCCTCGCTTTGCTGGACCGTTTCTTCAAAGGAGAACGAGGGGTGTATGTTGGTGCTGTTTTCGCAGCAGGATTAATCAGTGTCATTGATGGCTTGAAAACCTTCGGGATCGAATCAGAAGCTCTTACTGCGCTGCTGACATCCCTGCCGCTTTATGCAGATGGGCTTGGATGGGTTGTCCCGTCACTGATTGGTGGCCTTGCTGGATGGGCGTTTGGGAAACTCGGTTTGATCAAAACAATCAAACCAGCATCAGAATAAATTTACAAAAGCCGGGCATATTGCCCGGTTTTTTTTGTGTTCAGCGTTTATCTTGTCTGCATAAAGGTAAATTCGTAGCAAAACCTAAATTTAATCATTGTTAAGGAGGAGCCCATGACACTTCAAATCAAAATTTATTCGGACTATGTATGACCATTCTGCTTTTTGGCGGAGGCTCCGTTAAAAGAAGCAATTAAGGGGAAGGATGTAGAACTGGAATGGATGCCGTTTGAATTAAGGCCTTATCCAAACAAGACACTAAAACCTGAAGAACACTATTTGCAGAGCACCTGGAAGCAGTCTGTCTATCCAATGGCTGAACGGATGGGCATCCATATCGTCCTTCCGGATGTTTCTCCCCAGCCTCACACCCATTTGGCATTTGAAGGATACCAGTTTGCGAAGGAACAAGGAAAAGGAAATGAGTATAACGACCATATGCTCAGAGCCTTTTTTCAAAGAGGGCTTGATATTGGAAATCCTGGGGTGCTAACCAAACTCGCTGGTGAAATCGGTCTTAATGAAGGGGAATTTCGTGAGGCGCTGGAAACAAGAAAATATAAGGAAACACATAAGAAAGCCTTAAATCACGCCTATAACGAAGTGGATATCACGGCTGTGCCGACTTTCATCATTGGTGACAGAGTCGTTCCAGGAATGAGGTCGAAAGAGGATCTGGAACAAATCATCCTGGACGAGCTGGGGTAATATCTCAAATGGTGGGCTGTATTGTGGCCCAGACGGTTGTTAAAAACGAATAGAAAGTAAAAAAACGCCTGGAGCTTTTTCCAGGCGTTTATACAAATTACGCTCTTTTAAATGGCCACCAGTTGGCCTGGCCGAAGTTCTTCACGAGTACCGGGATGAACAGCGGCAGCATGATGAAGGCGTACAGGAACAATCCTACGAGGAGGATCGATGCGATCTGGAGCAAAGACATCATACCAGAAGGCATCATCGCGGCGAATGTTCCGCCGAGGATGATGGCTGCTGAGATGATGACCGTTCCCATCTTTTTCATCGAAAGAAGCATCGCATCCGAAATGGACATTTCCTTATATTCGTTGAATCGGTCCATCAGGAAGATGCTGTAGTCGACGCCGAGAGCCACTAAAATGACAAACGCAAAGAATGGGACGGCCCAGCTGATGCCGGTGTATCCGAGGATATCCACATAGATGACCTCGTTGACGGCCATTGCCGTATAGTATGTTAAAATCAGTGATCCGATGATGTAGATCGGCATGATGATTGAACGGAAAAGGAACACAAGGATGATTCCGATTCCCAGGAGCATCAATAACACGGTCCGTGAGTAATCCTGTCCGGACATTGTATCAAGGTCCGCATTCGTGCTTGTGACACCGCCAATGGCGACAGCCGCGTTCTCAAGCTTCGTTCCTTTTGTCGCACGTTCGACTGCAGTCTTGATTTCACCCACTTGGGCCATCGCTTCATTTGAATACGGATTCGCCTCAAAGATGACATCCATGGTCATGACTTTTCGGTCGTTTGACATGTAGACATCGAACACCTGCGCAAATTCTTCATCTTCCAGTACATCTTCCGGAAGATAGAAACCGTTCGAGCCGGAATCTGAGAGACCTGCCAAGTATTCCTGTGCAGAACCAAGACCTTCTGATACTTGATTCAAGCCATCCGCACTCTGGCTCAGGCCATCAGTCAGCTGACTCAATTGTCCTCCAAGGCCTCCGAAACCAGCAAGCAACTGCTGCTGTCCGGCATTGATTCCTGTCAGGCCATTCGTCAGCTTAGGGAAGTTGGCTACAATCTGCCCCTGCCCATTAGCCAGCTGTTCAAGGCCTGCCTGCTGCTGTTCGATTCCATCGATCAGCTGCTGGAGCCCTGGACCGAATTTCTCCTGCTCAGCCAGTGCTCCTGCAAAACCGGAATTTGCCTGGCCCATTGCACCATTGAGGAGATTTAGATTTTTGTTTAATTCATTGATGCCTGCGGAGGTTTGAGCTAAATTCTCCTGCAGAACGGCTATCGTTCCCTTGAGTTTTAGATAATTCTCATCAGCTTTCAAGCTTTCATCCCTATTTTCCAAATAACCAAAAAGCTGGACATTCGTTTGAGAGATACCGCCTGAAAGCTGGGCTAATCCATCCCCAGCCTGCTTATATCCACCCTCAAGCTGCGTCAGGTTCTTTTGCATTTCCACATAACCCGCCTGCAGTTCCTTATACCCTGCAAGCAATGCTTCTGCGCCCGCCTTTGCTTCTTCTAACCCTGCCTTGATCTGGTCTGATCCCACTGAACCCTGGCGGATGCCATTCTCAATTTTCGCAAGGTTGGTCTGGATTGTGCCAAGGCCGGTTTTGATTTCGGTTGTCCCGCTGATCAGCGCGTTGATGCCATCTGCGGCGCCTTCCAGTTCAGGGGCTGATTTTGAAAGCTCGGTTTCGGCTTCCTGAAGGCCTTCACTGATTTTTTCCAGTCCTTCTTTTCCTTCTCCTAGACCCGACTCCAATGTTTCTGCTTGCTTGGAAACGAAGAAGTCCTCGATTGGTTCACCTGTCGGCCTTGTCACCGAACGGACGGTATCGACCAGGTCGACCTTTTCCAGCTCCTGGCTGATTCGCTCGGCAAGCTCGATGTATTCAGCAGAATCCATGCGCTCGTCATTCTTGATGATCACCTGGGCCGGCATTGATTCTCCCGGACCGAAGCTGTCGGCGATCGCATTGAAGGCCTTGATGGAGTTCACATCACCGCTGATTTCATCCAGTGAGTTATAGCTGAGCTCACCATCATAAACGGCCAGGAATGGCACACACACAGCTGCGACAATAAGCAGGCTTAAGAAAGGACGGGCAAGCGAGAAGCTTCCGACCGTTCCCCATAGCTTGCTCTCGCCATGTTCGGCACTTCGCTTCGATGGCCAGAAAATTTTCGGTCCCAGCACCGCCATGAAGAACGGTACAATCGTGAACAATCCAACTAATAACATCGCGACCCCAATCGCTACAGCTGCAGCCGACTGGTAAAGGATGAATTGCGAGAAGCCGATTGCGGCAAAACCGATCATGACGGCAACACCGCTGAAAAAGACCGTCCGCCCAGCGTTCTTATAAGTTGCGACAATCGCCGAAGCGACACTTTCATGCTGTCCCAGCTCTTCCTTAAAACGGCTGAGCAGCAGGATGCAATAATCAGTCCCGATCCCGAACAATACAGCCACAAGGAAAATCTGTGTGTAGTTTGACAGCGGGAAATCAACTTGATCAACGAGCATCGCTACGATTGATTGTGATACAAGATAGGCCATCCCGACTGTGAGCAGCGGAATCACCGGGGCTACGACAGATCTGAATACTAGCAGTAATACTATCAGGATAAAGACAACTGTAATTCCTTCCGTTTTCTTTAACCCTTCCTCAGAGCTGTTCATCAAGTCTTCATTGATGAGCCACTGGCTTGTATAATAGTGATCAACTTTAACATCCTCGATTGTTTCATAGAGAAGCTTGCTGACTTCTTTCGGTTCGCGGTCGTTCCAGCTGATTTTCACGGAAGCCAGAATGGATTTGCCATCCTCGGATACAAGCTGTTCCTCGAGGCTTTCTTCATTGAAGTGAGTAAGGATATCAGTAATGCCGATTTCCTCGCTGTTTTTTTCGAGTTCGCGGATTGCTTTTTCCGCTTCGCTGATTTCATCGTCAGTCAGTTTCTTTTCATTATGGAAAACCAGCGCCACCTGGGTTTCGTCCCCGACGCCCTCCTGCTTCCGGACATCGTCCATGATCTTGCCTGCCAAAGCTGATGTGTACTCATCTGGCACCGTAATCTGCCCTTTTTCCCTAACCAGCTCTGCCATATTGGGTGCAGCTATGAACAACCCTGCTGCCACCAGAATCCATGCGATCATGACAAACCATTTCTGTTTAATGATGAATTTCACGTTATTCCACCCTGCTCTTTCTTTCAGTTAAAATTTCATTCAGTTTTTCGTACGTCTTCAGGAACTGGACGATTTCAGTTTGATCGAATTGTGTAATGAACGATTCCACCAGCGCATGAATACGTTCCTCTGTCTTCAGGAACAGCTCTTCTCCCTTTTCAGTCAAGTTCAGGTACACAACACGACGGTCATTTTCATCACGCGTCCTCTGGATAAGCCCCTTTTCCCACATCCTGGTGATAATGGCAGTAATCGCGCTTTTCTTGACATCGAATACCTCTGCCAGTTCTGTTGAGGTGCAGGTGCCCACCTTATTGATATACCTGAGCGTATAATGCTGGTCATTCGTCAGGTCGGAGCCAATCTGTTCCTTTATAAGACCCTCGGCAATCTTGTTGACCGAAAAGGAAACATGGATATAAAGGTCAACCAGATCCTTGATTGATTTTTCACACATAATTACTTATTCACCCCGCAAAACATTTATTCTATTATTTAATTATTCAACTGTTTAACTATTAACCTTTTTAACTTTAATCCTTCTTGTTTCTTGTGTCAATATTTATAAAAAAAATAGAACTGCCCTTTAACAGGCAGTCCTTGAACTTAAAATGTATTATAGATATTCTCACACTCTTCCCCAGTCGGTTCAAAAAAGCAATGGAGCTTGAACCGGCCAACGAGCGGCTGGTTATACCAGGTTGGCGGACAATCTCCTGGGGGCCGGAAATACCATAAGGCAAATTTTGATGGCCATAACCTTTCCCCCTTCACCGCCCTCCTTGCCAGCCTCCTCTCCACCTCTCTTGCTCGTTGATAAAAATATCCCTTTTGTGTTGCTTCAAAAGCATGTTCCTGGTAAATCATCTGGGGGATGGTCCTTAACCCTTTAAAATCAGAACAGTTCGCCCTGATCCGGTTGATCCCCACATTCCCGACCATCAGCATTCCCTGCTGACCTTCCCCCTCTGCTTCTGCTCTTAACAGGCGCGCCAATAAGTCGATATCTGCATCTGTATGCTTTACAACTGCCATGGTCCAACCTCCACCATATTAGTGACTTTCACTCAGAAAAAAATCCCTCTTTACTCATCTTATTTTTCGACAGCTCGGGCTATACGGATATTTTCCATAACGATTTCTCGCTGTTTTGTATAAGATGGTAGGAGAATAAGGCGGCGATTTTTATGGACCAGAAAAATCAGGAGAAGGAACTGTTTGGAGCTTGGGTTCAGGCAGGGGGAACAACTCTTGCAGCGGTCGGCAGTACACCCTTAGGGAATTTTTCCGAAAGCCAGCTGATCAGCTTCAATCTCTGGGGAAATGTGCTTCAGGCGACGGGCAATGCCTTGATGGCGGATAGTGAGGCTGGATTCAGCATGGAGAAAATCGGCAACCAGATACAGGCGTCCGGGAATGTCACTGTCGTGGCGGGCTTTTTCTTGCCTGTGAGCAATATTGCCGAGCAAGAACTGTATATCAAAGGGAACTTCATACAAGCGCTTGGAGGCAGTACTGCTTTAAGTGATACTCTAAAAGAAAGACCCTCAGTCGATGGATATTACAGTCTCTATGGCCACCTTTTGCAAATCGTTGGAAATTCGATGCAGGGCATCGGCGGGATTATCGATCTTCGCGGCGGGGATGGAGAAACGATCATTGTGGCGGGAAGCTGGATCCAGGCCGCAGGATCCCTCATCCATGCCCTCGGGTATAGCAAAAATTACTTGGATAAATCTGGTTCAAAAGCAGAAAAATACTTGTTTCCGCCACAACATTACGGGTATATCCATAATACCTTACAAAGGTAATCCAGTATCATTTGAGGAGGTACGAACATGGCAAACAACAAGGATAATGGTATGGAACGCGAAGATTATTTCAAGGACCGGGCTGGAACAGATGAAGCAAGGTTCCACGCTGTGCCCCATGATGAACAGGGTTGGGCGGTCAAAAAGGAAGGACAAGATGACCCTGAACTCACAACCAACTCAAGATCTGAAGCTGTAAACGAGGCGAAAAGACTGGCAGAGGAAGCCGGCACGATGGCTTATATCCATGATGAAGACGGGAAAATCGAAGACCAATATAATTATAGCAACTGATTAAAAAGCCCTGCAGGCCGCAGGGCTTTTTACTATTAAGCTTTTAAAACATCATGGTCTACATACCGCTCGCCATTCAGTTCGCTGATGACATTGATGGCTACTTTTGCTCCGTCTCCCGCTGTGATGATGGTATGCATGCTTACCCCTGCGCAAGTACCTGCTGCCCAAACGCCTTCAACATTTGTTTTTCCAGCCGCATCGACATCAAAAATGGTCTTGATTCTTGGCTCAGTGCCGTCCTTTGTGTTCAGGCCAGATGCTTCGGCCACATCTGTCATCATGCCTGACGCAACGATGACATGCTTTGCTTCGTATTCCCCATTTTCAGTGACGACTTTCAGTCCATTTTCCGTTTTGCTGATGGAAGTTACAGTCGTTTCAACGAATTCAGCCCCAAATTTCTTTGCCTGCTTGATTCCTGTTTCAACCAGGTCCGGCCCTGCGATTTCAGGAGCTCCGTAGTGGTTCTCCATCCAGGCACGCTTCGTTACGCTCTTGTTGCTGTCAAGCACGACCGTCTTCTTGCCAGCCTTTGCTGTGAAAATAGCTGCACTGCCGCCAGCTGGGCCTGCTCCGATAATGGCTACATCATACATAGGAAAATTCCTCCTTATTTTATATCAATATAATCATAGCAGAATTCTTTCTGTAAGCGAATATTTTAAAACTAGGAGTTTTGTATTATATCTGCTTTTCTATACGAAGGCCGGTTTAAGATTTCTGGTCAATATGGCAGTCTGCAATTCCCGGTTCCTCTCTGAAATCAGATATATCCTCACTCCAGGGAATTATCGGCAAAAGTCATGAAAGTGTTTCGCCTCCCTAAAAAAGGGTATTTAATGCTAACTAGCTTGCTAAGTTTCTTTCAAAAATTTTACACATCTGACCGAACTGGAGGAAATAAAATGATACGCTTTGCAAATGTATCTAAGAAATACAATGATGGATTTCAAGCATTGAAAAATATAGATTTGGAACTGGAATCCGGAAAGATACATGCCATTATCGGACCCAGCGGCTGCGGTAAATCAACCACAATGAAATTGGTTAACCGCTTGATCAAGCCAACAAGCGGCACTGTCTTTATCAATAACGATGACATTTCAAAAATAGATCCCGTCCAGCTCCGGCGCAAAATCGGATATGTGATTCAGAATATAGGGCTTTTTCCGCACATGACCATTGCGGATAATGTTGCGGCAGTTCCAAGGCTGTTAAAATGGGACGAACAAAAAACGCAGACGAAAGTCAATGAACTGCTTTCCATGGTTCATCTCGATCCAAGCATATATCGAGACAGGAAACCGCGCGAACTTAGCGGGGGTCAACAACAGCGTGTAGGTGTTATCCGAGCCCTTGCCGCAGAACCTGAAATCATCTTGATGGATGAGCCCTTCAGTGCGCTTGATCCCATAAGCAGAGAACAACTGCAAAACGAATTAGTCAACGTCCAAGAGGAACTGAAAAAAACGATTGTTTTTGTGACGCATGATATGGACGAAGCGATCAAGATTGCAGATAATATTGTCCTCATGAAGGATGGAGAAGTCATTCAGGTAGGATCGCCAGACTTTATTTTACGACATCCGGCGAACGACTTTGTTAAAGACTTTATCGGAAAAGACAGACTGCGGGAACAGCAGGAAATCCCTACTGTAAAAGAAGTAATGACTGATAATCCGGCAACTGCTTATCCTGAGCGGGGATTGGCAGCAGCTTTAAAGCTAATGGAGCAAAGAAGAGTTGACTCCCTGATTATTGTCGACCAAAGAAGAAAGCTGCTGGGATACACCCCAATCCTTAATGTCCTTGGCCATTATCAGGATGAAACGAAAACATTAGGAGATGTCATGCTCCCTTTCACCTATACGGTGGAGCCAGATATACCTTTTACCGTGGCGCTCGAATACATGAGTCAGCATAATCTTCCCTACGTTCCAGTCGTCACTGGTGAACAAAGGTTTGTCGGAATCATCACCCGCGGCAGCATGGTGCGGCTGATGGCGGAGGTTTTCCCAATTGAAGAAATCTTCCCTAATGGTGAGGTGGTTTAAGTGAAGATTCTCCAGGATTATTTTGAATTTTTACAGCTTCGTTTACCCGATATTGCTGCCCGGTCAGGGGAGCATTTAATGATTGTCGGCCTTGCCGTCTTTTTAGGATGCCTTGTTGCCATCACAACAGGCATTATCCTTACCCGCATGAAAGAAGGACCAATTTCAGGCCTTGTATTTGGCATCGTCAATATTTTTCAAACAATACCAACCATTGCCCTTCTGGCTATGCTGCTTCCGCTGTTGGGAATTGGTTTAAAACCTGCTGTGTTTGCTCTATTCCTGTACTCTCTCCTCCCTTTATTGCGGAATACTTATTCGGGGATTAAAGAAGTGGACCAAGGGGTCATTGAATCAGCAAGAGGAATTGGGTACAGTTCCATGCAGCGACTTTGGAAAATCGAAATGCCTCTTGCACTTCCGTTCATCCTGTCTGGTATCCGTCTTACAACCGTTTATATTATAAGCTGGACAACCCTTGCCGCTTTGATCGGTGCGGGGGGACTGGGAGATTTAATTATTGCAGGAATGGCGAATAATGATAACTTTCTTATTTTCACAGGTACGATCAGCGCCATTATCCTCGCACTTGTTGTAGATTTCATTCTGGGGTTTATTACGCGAAAAAATAGCGAACAAAGCCAGCAGGCAAACTAAAACATATAAAAATGGGGAGAAGAATATGCCGAAAGCTATTAATATTTTATCTGCTGCCCTCTTGGCTTTGCTTTTAGCGCTATCAGGCTGCAGTTCAAAGGATACAATCAAAATTGGCGCCGCGACCTATACAGAGACCAAAATTATGGCTGCCATCTATAAAGAACTTATTGAAAACCGTACAGATTTAAAGGTAGATGTCATACCAGACTTGCTATCGAATTCGATGATCTTAAAATCGATGGGACGGGATGACATTGATATCGCTCTCATGTATTCCGGAGTTATCTTTAATAATTTTTTCCCAGTAAAACAAACCACTGACCGGGAATCCGTTTTACAGCAGGCTCAGGAAGGTTTCGACCGACACTATAATCTTAAATGGTTTGATCCGCTTGGCTGGGAAAATACGTATGCTCTTACAGTCAGGGAAGATGTAGCAAAGGAGAAGGGGTTTAACAATGTTTCAGATTTACAAAACTATCAATCTGAAATGGAGTTTGGAGTGGATTCATCATGGATGGAGAGGAAGCAGGACGGCTATCCGGCATTTATTAAGCATTATGATTTTAATTTTCAAAAGGCCTATTCAATGGACGTCAACCTTGTCTATGAAGCAGCAGCCAGCAAAAATGTGGATGTAGTCCTTGCCTACTCTACCGATCCGCGGTTAATTGAGTACAAATTAAAGACCTTAAAGGACGACAAGCGTTTCTTCCCGCCATATGATGCTTCAATGGTAGCAAGGAATGAAATATTAGAAGCTCATCCGGAACTGAACGAAATTATAGATGAACTTACAGGCAAGATTGATGAAGAGACCATCACCAGGCTTAATTATGAAGTAGATATCAATAATCGAAGTGAACGAGATGTTGCAAGAGAATTTTTACAGCAAAAGGGCCTCCTTAAAAAATAAATGGAGTGAAAAATATGACATTTTTAAAGGAAGTATGGACTTATATCAAGGATAACCTTGATATGATCTTAATTTATACTGGACAGCATTTGCTGATGGTGCTTTTCGGGGTAGCAGCTGCACTTATTGTTGGAACCTTGCTTGGAATCCTGTGCAATCGCTATCCAAAAGTCGCACCCATTATTCTGTCAGTGGCAAATATCATTCAAATCATCCCTAGTCTAGCTCTACTGGCATTGCTGATGCTTTATTTCGGGCTCGGTTTTTATACTGTAGTTGTCGCTCTTTTCCTCTACTCGCTGTTGCCCATTATCAGAAATACCTATGTAGGATTGCAGCAAGTTGACAGGTCCATCACTGAAGCCGGGCATGGAATAGGAATGACTTACTTTCAATTACTGACTAAAGTTCAGCTACCTCTGGCGATGCCTTTCATTATGGCTGGGCTTCGTATCGCCGCAGTCATAGCAGTCGGTGTAGCCACACTTGCGCCGTTCGTAGGCGGAGATGGGCTGGGACGCGAAATATTCTCTGGCATTAACTCCAGGAACGACATCCGCATTTATGTCGGAGCCATCCCAGCCTCCATTTTGGCGATCATCGCTGATTTGAGTTTGGGCACAATCGAGAGAAGGTTAAAAATATAGTTCTCTGAAGGCAGCATCGAGCACCGATGCTGTTTTTGCTTTGGTATGCATACGTTTTTCAAGAATATGTTAAAGTAAGAGGAAGTGATTGGTAAAAGTAATCTTACTAAAGAATGGGGAACGGAGTATGAGCCGATTTTTTGAACCAGGCAAGGAAAATGTCTTTCAGCTTTTTTCACCTGCTCATATTGTAACTCTACTTGTTTTTCTGCTATTTATATTCTTATTGTTCTTTTTTCGCAAGCGGTTGAGAGAGCCCGGGATAAACCAAGCTGCTAGAATCAGCCTTTTCCTGGTCTTAGTTCTTTCGGAAGTAAGTCTGCAAGTCTGGCTGTGGTGGAGCGGCTATTGGACCTATCAATATTCACTGCCCCTTCATCTCAGCAGCATCTCTCTGATCCTATCCGCCGTTCTACTGTTAACAAAACAGTACCGTTTATTTGAATTCACCTATTTCGTGGGTGTCGGCAGCGCGCTACAGGCGATGATCACACCGGATATCAGCCTGTATACCTTTCCGCACTATCGCTATGTCCATTTTTTTGTTTCCCATGGCGGAACGGTTGTGGCAAATTTGTTCATGGTGTTTGTCGAAGGCTACAGGCCGACGCGGAAATCGATCTGGAGGGCATTTTTATGGCTGAATGCATATACAGTGGTGGTGTTCATCGTTAATTTCCTGATTGAAGGAAACTATATGTACATCTCCGAGAAGCCGGTCAATCCATCGCTCATCGATTATCTCGGTCCCTGGCCGTGGTATATTCTTTCCCTCGAAGCCATTGCGCTCGTAACTTTCGCCATTTTATATGTGCCGTTTTGGTTAAAAGAAAGAAAGGCATTGCCTTCGAAATAGAAGGAATGCCTTTTTGTTTTTGGTTCTATTCAAAAAGCTTTTCACGATCTGTGGACATTGGAGGCTGCTCCAACCAGCCTCGTTTTATAAGGAGGTCACGCCCCTCATCAGCAAAGGCCATTATTTCTGCGATGAATTTAGCATATTGAACACCAAGGTCGACTCTCATGGACACAGATAATGCGGTGGCCATCGACTGAATCCCCACCTGGTTGGTAATGGTCACAAAGAAAAGAATCAATTTTTCAGAGAAAGGAGATTCAGTTGAGTTCGTAACTTCAAGCGTAACAGGATGGATTTCGAAACCGTCATTTTTCTTCAGGAATTTATTGAATTCTTCAATTTGTTTTTGAGTCAGTTTAATTCCCTTTTTCAAATAAGCCTTAACTTCCATATCGTTGGATGCCTGAAGGAGGCCCATCAACAAGACAAGGCCGATTCCATTCCTCTCGATTGCAAAGAAGAGCTCCGATAATTCAATGGCATTCAGCGGCCTGCCAGAACGAAACCAATTCCCAGCCAACGAAAGCTCCTTTCTGATGAATTCAACTTTTTCAGGATACTCCAATTTCGGAGGACGATCATAGATCCCTTTATCCAGCATCAGCTTCAGTGACTTTTTATAGAGAATCGCTGTTTTCGACAAACAATCTTGGTAAAAGTCAAGCACATCCTGCCTACCTACTTTGGAAAGGGCGTCAGCATAATAGACAACAATCATTTGGCCCCCTCTATAAACGAAGCTCAGCCCGAATAGATCTGTAAACAGAGCCGGGGCAGAGGGATTCATATCCGAATCCGAAAAACCCTTTGGAATCGGGAAGTTCTCAGCTTCAAAAATCGCCTTAACCTTCGCTAAGAATTCCTCGGATAGGGACAAAGCCTCCTGCATGATCGGCTTGATCTCCTCATCCTCAAGATATGAAAGAAAATGCCTATAAAAGCACTGAGTAGCCGTATTCTGTATGTAGGTCGACCATAAAGCAGCAATCTCCGCACTCGTCAAACGTATTTTGCTCTTATCCATCGCACCGAACTCCTTGTCGTATTACTTATTAGGTTGTTCTAGATGGAGGTGTTTATTCGGCAAAAAAGAACTGTGTCGGTTGATAGCAGTTCTTAGAATGCTGAATAAAATAAAAATCCACCAACATATGTATTGGTGGAGATGGTGAAGTGCTATTCATGCTTTTCGAACGGCTCCCGTCGCATAAAATGACCTCAAACGAGGCCATGTATTCTACCTATATTTAGGATTTACCATCCCAGGTCCATATGCTCCCGGATAGCCTGTTATACCGGGGGCTGAAGTCCCGAAATCAGAGTATCCACCTGGACCGGCATCAGGATATCCTGCACCTGGATAGGGCGATATACCGGCACCCAGGTTTCCGGCTCCAGGATATCCTCCTGTACCAGGATACCCAACTCCAGGGTATCCACCTAAACCTGGGGAACCGAATCCTGGATAAAAGCCTCCTGGAGGATACCCGTAGAATGGCGGAGGGGGTAAAGGCCGCGGTGAAGCTAATGCGCCGCCCAATAATCCACCTGCAAATGCCCCCAGAAAAGGTAAGCCAAAACCAAATCCAAACCTCTGGCCATATGCGTAATCGTTTCGATATCTATACATCTAGAGGAACCTCCTCTTCCTGTTTGTGTCTTCACTATTTCATATGCATGTTCCCTTGTTTTAGTCTGGGCTAAGCTGCTCACAGAATCCCGGCTTTCCTTTTTACAGCCTTTATTCATGCAGTACTGCATTCTATTTTATTTTTACATTTTTAATTCCATTACAGCCGAGACTGGTTTAAACCCTAATTTTTCACACAAAATTCTTGAAGGGTTCCCATTAAAGACATTCACCTGGACGGTCCTGATTCCCATTCCCCTTAGTTCATTAATTGCCGCTACAGTCAGCTTTTCTCCTAAACCCGTCTTTCTGTATTCTGGATAAACGTATACACTGATCAGGCACCCCATTAACTCGTTGGTTATGCTATTCCATTCCACTCCAAGCAAAATCCAGCCCTTCAGCTTTCGATTTTCTTCGTCAATCAAAAAATAGGCTCCCTTTTGGATCATTGGGTAAAACAGATTGTAAGCATGCTGGACATTATTCTCCGCGTATCCCATTGTGCTTTCCTTCAACACCCGGCCTAAGACATAAAGGATATAATTGGTCTCAGACTTGTTCGCTCTCCTTATCGCCACTGAATTTACCTCTCTTCAAAATGTTATTACTAATGTATATAGAAAAGCCGGCCATTGGGTGCTTATCTTCTGTAAGGGAGCATCGCATAAAAAAGAGGGTTTAGACGTATATTCACCCACATACACTAAAAAAGCATAAGTCTTCCGATGGAAAACTTATGCCTTTTAGAAAGATAGATATATTACATCCCAACTATTTTCCATGATTCACCTTAAATACAATCAGACTTGCCTGCTCCTTCAAAGATTTTATGACTACCGATGATAATAGGTAACCAAAAAATCAAGAATTATCATTCGCATGATATTTTTTGTACCATTCAACAAAATGGCCTAGCCCTGTCTCCAATGGTGTCTCCGGTGAAAAGCCAACAGCCTGCTGTAAATCGGAAATATCTGCATAAGTCTCCTTCACATCCCCTGGCTGCATGGGCAGGAATTCTATATTCGCTTTTTGGCCAATCAGCCTTTCCAATATTTCAATGAAGTGGGTTAACTGGACTGGTTGATTGTTACCGATATTATAGATTCTGTAGGGAGCATAACTGGAGTTTGGTTCGGGCTTTTCTGGATCCCAGTCCGTGCTAGGTGATGGTGCTCTATCAATCAGCCTGATAATGCCTTCTACTACATCGTCAATGTAAGTAAAGTCTCTTCTCATATCACCATGATTAAACACCTTGATTTTATTTCCTTTAAGAATGTCTCTTGTAAATGAGTAATAAGCCATATCCGGCCGCCCCCAGGGACCATAAACTGTGAAAAAACGAAGTCCTGTAGTTGGAATATTGAACAAGTGACTATACGTATGAGCCATCAATTCATTCGCCTTTTTTGAGGCAGCATACATACTTATCGGATGATCGATGGGATCGGATGCTGAAAAAGGAATCTTGCCGTTTGCGCCGTACACAGAACTTGAAGATGCGTATATTAAGTGTTTAACACCAAAGTCCCGGCACGCCTCCAAAATATTTAAAAATCCGGTGATGTTGGACTGGACATATGCATGTGGATTCAAAATACTATAGCGGACCCCTGCTTGTGCAGCTAAATTGATGACAATATCTACACCATGATTTTCAAAAATGGCATATAGGGGCATGGCAGCCTCCAAATCAAATTTATAAAAGCGGAAGTTACGTTGCTCCTCTAAAATTCTCAACCGCTCTAGCTTTAGTTTAACATCATAATATTCATTGATATTATCTGCACCTATCACCTCGTAGCCCTCGATCAATAAACGATTACAAACATGAAAGCCAATAAACCCTGCAGCACCTGTGACTAAAATCCTCATTTTCGCTTATCCTTATCCTTTTCTTTTTTTCTTTTCTTTTTAGTACTTTTAATATCAACCTCTGCAACTGCTTCTTCTCTTGTAAGGGGGATTGGCCTACTTGTCCATTCTACGTATATTTTGGGGTCTAATGCCTTAACCTGGTCGAGGAAAGTGTCCAGGAAATTTCTTTCATGAAGGTTTCTGAATAATTCAAGCGGCCTGTCTTGTCTTTTGGAGAAGGAATAAACGTGGTCAACTAATTTAAAGCCTTGGTTGGTCACAATAATATGCCTTAATGGTGCATCGATTTTCTTAAAGCCTGATTTCCTCATTGTCTTCAGGATTTTTAGTAAGCGAGTTGTTACCTCTTCCGGAAGCTTCGATTGAGTCTTTAAGAATGTATTTAAATCTGGTCCCTGCAGATATTCCATGAGGATGAAATTCGGACCCGTTTCAAACACTTTAGGAATAAAGCTGAGGTTTTGGGAAGCAAGTAAAACCTCTCGTTCTTTGGTGAACTGACTAAGTTTTGCATAGATTTTTACACATTTTTCATCATCTACCCGATAGACTGCTCCCTGATGTCCTTTACCTATTAGGTTTCGGGGATCTTCCGTCTTAACTCCATGGCCAGATCCGCCAGAAACGACAGTTATTTTCTTATAATCAAAACGATTTTTACGGAAAAATTTCATCCATTTTTTATAAATTTTTGGTTCTGAATTTTTCACATGTGTTAAAAACGAATCCTGTAGTAAAATACCTTTTAAATCTCTTAATAATGGAATAGGAACTGGTGGTGTTTTATGAGCAGAGATAACTGGATTGATACATTTAAGTTCTTCATGATCCAGGACAAATATATGTTCAAGTGGCGCATTGCCAATCGCTAAGTTGGCACTAGCCATACCCTTTATGACCGCAAGAAGTTTATTAGCTAAGGATTCCGGCAAATAGGTACAGTTTCGCACGTATTCTTTTAAAGGTGGCCCATTTACATACTCTGTAACAATAAAGTTCGGACCCATTTCATATATCTCTGGAATAAAAGATAAATGTTGTCCCGCTTTAAGTGCATCAGCTTCGTTTTTTAACTGTTCTGGGTCTGTGTAGATTTTTACACATTGCTCATTGGGTAATTTAAAAACAGCACTTGAGGAGTCCATTCCAACGAGAGGAAAGTTAACAGGATTGTGAATCTCTAGTCCTTCTTCACGTTTGGTTATCTTAATTGATTTAAAGTCTCTCATGCTCTCCCTCCTAACAGCTCATGATAATAGTACGCTTGCAATTGCAGCTGTTTTTTCTCATCAAAAATCTGCTCAACTTTTTGCCTTGCCGCGATTGTATAATCCTCCCACAATTCTCTATGGCTTAACATGAACTCCAGAGCCTCTGCGAGTTCATCCACATTATTTTCTTTAACCAGTATTCCTTCTTGTTTATGAGCAATCAATTCAGGAATACCCGCATGATATGTTGAGATTACAGGTACACCAAGTGCCATTGCTTCTTTCAAAGTATTCGGGATGCCTTCCAGATCACCATTGGATGCTTCAAGGCTTGCCGCACAAAACAAGTCGGCATCGCTCATTTGCTTCCGGACTTCATCCTTATGAAGATGATCTAATAGACGGAATGAATCTCCCAGATTGAGTTGCACCGCCAATGATTCAAGATATTCCTTCAGCTCTCCTTTGCCGATAATTGTCAAAGTGGCCTGAGGGAATTTATCCTTTATCTTTTGGAAAGCTTTCATTAAAACATGATGGCCCTTTTTCTCCACTAATCTCCCCACAGAAAGAATAGCCTGAGATCCCTCTGATGCTGGTGCTCTGTAATGGTATTTTGTTAAATCAACCCCACCATAAAGGACTTGGACTTTTTCTGGAGGACAGCCCCAGGAAATCATTCTGTCAGCTAAATATTGACATACTGGATAAAAACGATCTCCTTTCTCAAAAAGCACCTTCATGTTTTCCAAATATCCAACTGGCTGGTTTCCTAATGTCGCATCCCTTCCGCGTATACTGGTTACTAAAGGCAGCTTTGTCTCTTCCTTAAAAGGAAGCAATAACATTCCCAGCTGCCCATGATGGGCATGCAGCAAGGAAACATTATGCTTAGCAAGAAAGTCTTTTGGTGAGAAAATCTCACTTAAAAAATAAACCCTTTCATTGAATAGGGACAGGTCAGTCATATATTTTGGCTGGCGCACCAAATGGATATAGTCAAATCCGGGGATTTGGCGAATCTGGGGAATATATTGAGTAGGGTCCACGCGTAAATTTAAATGCATAACTGTTGGCAATTTAAATCTCTCCTTTCGACTGATTTTGCAAGTTAGTGTAGATTATGCAAAAGTTGAAAGAAGGAACTGGACAAACTGGAAGAAAGAGAATAAGCATTAGTGGATTTTTTTGAATGTGGGTTATTAATATAGGTAAAGTATCCAGATGGATATTGACACCTATATTCAGATGCCCTTTTTTCATACAAAAAAGAACTGCTATCAGTTGATAACAGTTCTTAGATCTTTTATAAAAATAAAAATCCACCAACATATGTATTGGTGGAGACGGTGGGAATCGAACCCACGTCCAAAGATATTGGCACTTAAGCTTCTACGAGTGTAGTCGGCATATTGGCGTTTCACTGATCCTTTTGCCTACCGACAGGCGGCCGGTCAGCTAGCCTGGTTGTTCTCTTCCTTCATCCTCAGGCGGTGGAATCCGGCGTAGCCCACTTAGAGTGAGTCCGCTACCCTACCACATGGGCGATGGAGGGGCGAACCGCTATGCAGTATTAAGCTGCGAAAGCGAAGTTGTTGTTTTCTTTGCCAGTTATAGGCGTTGACGTTTTTACGAGGCCGATCCCCTCGACTCGCCACTTAAGCTCAAACTACCCCTGTCGAATCCGTAACGTCCCCATATAAAAGGTTGCTGTATCTGTGATACAGACGTTAGGAGAACTCGGAAAGCCGAGCAAAAGTTATGTCGTCACTCGCTGGTGACAGTTATTATTATAACACACTGAGTACTTTTTTCAACTGGTACACTCTTCCTCAGCTGACAAGCTTACATTTTCTGGCGCTCACGGAAGGCACGCTCGATATCTCGGCTTGCTTCTTTCTTCTTCAGCGTCTCACGCTTGTCATAGTTCTTTTTACCCTTACCGAGACCGATTAAAACCTTGGCGAATCCATTCTTCAGGTAAATCTTCAGTGGCACTAGTGCGTATCCAGCTTCCTTTGTCTCTCCGATCAGCTGGTTGATCTGACGCTTGTGAAGCAAAAGCTTCCTTGTACGCAGAGGGTCATGGTTGTAGCGGTTCCCCTGCTCGTATGGGCTGATATGCAGGTTGTACAGGAACAGTTCCCCATTGTGGACCTTCGCATAGGAATCCTTCAGCTGGACGCGGCCGTTGCGGATTGATTTAATTTCCGTTCCCTGGAGGACGACTCCCGCTTCATATGTTTCTTCTATAAAATAATCGTGGTTCGCCTTTTTATTTTGAGCGACGACTTTTCCCTCACCTTTTGGCATAAAACTTCCCCCTTCTGTGTTCTCTCATTTTAACAAAAATGGCCTTCTGCTACAACGAAAAGCGCAAGCGCCTTGGTCAGCCCCGACAAGCGCTGGAGGGCCGCCCAGTGAAGTCGTTCTTTGACTTAATTGGGCGGACCGAAATCGAAATGTATAGCCGACTGTCCAGAAACGCAGAAACTGGAGACTCCGACAAAGAAGCGCTTTTTGCTTCTGCCGGCGGAGTTGAAGTTTCGGAGTTTCTAGGAGGCGACACTAAACAAGCGACTCGAGGGGCTAGGCGCTGGAGCTAGACAAAACGAAAAGCGCAAGCTCCCTGCTTCTCACTACGAGAAGTACTTTAGACTCTTTTAAAGTGACAACAGAGAGCCCCTTCAGCAGGAGCTCTCCTTTTCAAGTTGCCTATTTTCTCTTTTTGGATTTGCGCTTTGCTGCCGGGGCGTTTTCAAAGAACTTTTTCTTTTTGCTCTTTGGTTTGGATCCTGAGCCAGAACCGTTGCGGCCCCCGCCTGCTGATCCTCTTCCGCCAGATCCCCTGCCACCAAGCTTGCCTTCCTCTTCTTTTCCGCGGCGCGGCTTCTTCTCGCTGCTGCCTGTCTTGAAGACCTTCGGCGCAGCAGGTCGCTCACGTCTTGGTGTGCCCTTCATGCCAACAATCTCGAAATCGATAGAGCGCTCATCCTTATTGACGTTAATGACGCGGACAGTGATTTCGTCCCCGATGCGGAAGACATTGCCCGTACGCTCGCCGATCATCGCCATTTGTCGCTCTTCATAGCGGTAATAATCGTCTGTCATATAGCTGACATGGACAAGACCTTCAATGGTGTTCGGAAGCTCGACGAACATCCCGAAGTTCGTGACGGAGCTGATGATTCCATCGTATTCCACCCCAACCTTGTCTTCCATGTACTCCGCTTTTTTCAGCTCATCTGTTTCACGTTCCGCTTCAACCGCGCGGCGTTCCATGTTTGAGGAATGCTCGGCGATATCCGGCAGCATCGCATTCCACTTTTCCTTTGTCGCCTGGTCAAGCTTGCCCTCGATCAAGTATGTCCTGATCAGACGGTGGACAATCAAGTCCGGATAGCGTCGGATCGGTGAAGTGAAATGAGTATAGAATTCCGTTGAAAGCCCAAAGTGGCCAAGGCTTTCAGGATAGTATTTAGCCTGCTGCATCGAACGGAGCATGACGGTCGAAACGACCATTTCCTCCGGTTTGCCCTGGACTTCCTCGATGATTTCCTGAAGCGCCCGAGGATGGACAGCATTGGCTGAACCTTTTACGATATAGCCAAAGTTCGTGATGAACTCGAAAAACTTCCTCAGCTTGTCTTCCTTCGGATCTTCGTGGATACGGTAGATGAACGGTACATCCAGCCAGTGGAAATGCTCCGCGACTGTTTCGTTCGCCGCAAGCATGAATTCCTCGATCAGCTTTTCCGCGACTGAACGCTCACGTAAAACAACGTCCGTTGGCTGCCCTTCTTCATCAACCAGTACCTTGGATTCTTTAAAATCAAAATCGATCGCGCCTCTTCCCATCCTTTTTTTACGAAGAATGGCGGCAAGCTCTTCCATCATCTCAAACATTGGAACAAGAGACTCATAGCGCGAACGCGTTTCCTCGTCCTTATCAACGAGGATTCTGTTCACATCGTAATAGGTCATCCGCTCAGTCGTCTTGATGACACTCTGGTAGATTTCATGGTTCACCACTTGCCCCTCAGCAGAGATCTCCATGTTACATGACAGGGTCAGGCGGTCGACCTTCGGATTCAATGAACAGATTCCGTTCGATAGTCGGTGCGGAATCATCGGGATCACCCGGTCCACCAAGTACACACTTGTCCCGCGGTCTTCTGCTTCGCGGTCGATTGGCGAGTCCTCCGTTACATAATAAGTAACATCGGCAATGTGGACGCCCAGTTTATAGTTGCCATTCTCCAGCCTTGTCACCTGGACAGCATCATCAAGGTCCTTGGCATCGGCGCCGTCGATCGTGACGATGACTTCATCACGCAGGTCGCGGCGGTTCGCGATCTCGTCCTCATTGATCTGGTCCGGGGCATTATTCGCCTGCTCCATGACCTCATCTGGGAACTCGAGCGGCAAGCCATGCTTATGGATGACTGACAGGATATCGACACCCGGGTCATTTTTATGGCCAAGTATGGCGATGACCTCACCCTCGGCACTCTTGCGGCCTTCAGGGTAGCTCGTCAGTTTTACCACGACCTTATGCCCTTCGACTGCACCCATTCCCGCCTCTTTCGGAATGAAGATATCACTCGTAAACTTTTTATCATCTGGAATCACGAAACCGAAATGCTTGCTTTCGGTATAGGTACCGACGATTTGTGAGACTCCTCTTTCCAGGATCCGCACAACGGTCCCTTCACGGCGCTGCCCCGAGCTGTCAGATGATACTCGGACGAGGACCGTATCCCCATTCATCGCATTGCTCGTCTCGTTCGGCGGAATGAAGATGTCGTCCATCCCCTGCTCCTCGGTGATGACAAATGCGAATCCCTTCGCGTGTGCGCTGAAACGTCCGCGCACGAGATTCATTTTTTCCGGAAGTCCGTAACGGTCACTGCGTGTCCTGACGACAAGTCCCTTTTCCTCCATGACCACAAGCGCCTTCACGAAGTCCTTGAATGTCGAGGAGTCTTCGATTCCGAAGGCACTCTCCAACTCCTGGACGGTCAGCGGCTTGTACGCTTCGTCCTTCATATAATGCAAAAGCCTGTCTATATGGCCTTTAATGTTCTCATCCATATGAATCCCTCCTTTAATAAGAGTTCTATCCTTTTATTCTTTCCAATCTAACGACTCAAGAAACTCATAAATATCTTCGTGCAGCTGGTCGCGCTCCTTGTCCAGGGTTATGACATGGCCCGATTCCTCATACCACTTCAGCTTTTTATGCTCGGACTCAATATTGTCGTGGATGATATTCGCGCTGTCAGGATCAATGATATTATCATGGCGGGCCTGAACGACAAATGTCGGAGTATAGATTAAATCAATGCTGGCGCGGACCTCTTTGATCAGCTCCTGAAGATCTTTTAGCGTGACCATCGTTTTCTGTTCAAGCTCCTTGACCTCAGCCTCAATCTGTTCCTCCGGTTTGCCTTCCATTTTCTTATATTCACGGGCATACTCAAGCACGCCGCGGTACATCAGTTCCTCTGTCTTAAGGTGCATCGGCGCGCACATAGGAACGATTCCCTTCAGCGGTACAGTGTAACCCAGTTTCAAGGAAAGCACTCCGCCCAGTGAAAGTCCGGCAACAGCAATCTCATCGTAGCCTTCGCTCTTCAGCAGTTCATACCCATCAAGCGCGTCCTGCCACCAATCCTCCGGGCCAGTATGTATCAATTCTTCAGGAGGCACTCCATGCCCTTTGAATACAGGCGCATGGCTGGTGTACCCCTTCGTTTCCAAAAAGCGGCCCAGCATCCTGACATCCGCAGAATTACCGGTAAAACCATGCAGCAATAGCACTGCTCTTTTTCCAGCTTTAAATGTAAAAGGTCTTGGTACTAACTTTCTCATTTTCCTACTCCCTCTAATAAACAAAATCAATATCTTCCTTAGTTTTAACAAACATGCAGGTAACATTCCAACTAAAAGCCTTTATATATGTAAATACCCACAATTACGTGAATTATGTGAGGATTTTCTGCATCTAACCTTGCGGCCCACCGAAATTAGTCGGCAAGCGGCTTTCTGCTCGTTGCGTGATTGCCTGAACGCACTTCCCAGAACACAACAAAACCCGGCCTCAATCGAAGCCGGGTCATTGTGTGTATTATAGCTCAAAATAAGTAACGGCAATAGTCAATAAGAAGAACAAAACAGATAGAACGATCGTGACACGGTGAAGGACAAGGTCAAGGCCTCTCGCCTTTTGCTTTCCGAACAATTGCTCCGCGCCTCCGGAAATCGCACCGGACAGACCAGCACTCTTGCCTGATTGAAGCAGAACGACCACAATCAGCGCAATGCTGACGATCACGAGTAGAACAACTAATAATGTATGCATGACGTACCTCCCGAAAAACTGCTAACAGTATTTCTAATTTATCACATTTTCGGGAATGAAACAATACTTGTCCGAATTGTTCTGAATTTTATTGAGCAGCTGTTTTTTACCAATTGCCGTTTGCTCACTAACTGTATTCTTGAACTGGAGATTGTCATGTACTATTTTAACGGATGGCTGATCCCTCTTTTACTATTTCATACCATTGATGGCCGTTCACTATTGTAATGGTTCAGGAAGCATTGAGTTGGACCTGTACAGCAGATCTGAAACGGTCGTACATTGATAGCCATTCTTGTATAAAATCTCCAGGATGTTTTCGACAGCTTTTACCGTCTGCGACCGGTCCCCGCCAGCATCATGGAATATTATGACATCACCAGGCCTAGTATCAGATATCACATTCCGGGTGATTTTTGCGACGCCAGGCCTGCTCCAATCGCGCGTTTCCTGATGCCAGGACCATAGAATCACATTGTATCCACCTTCAATAGCGGTGTCGACGATTTCCTTATCATAATAACCTGCAACTGGCCGGAATATGGAGGGTTTGATGCCAGTCAGACCTTTGATGACCTCCGCGTTTTTATCCAGTTCCTTTTTGAGCATTGCCGGGGAATAGCCGTCCCGGAAACGATGCCTGTAGGTGTGGTTGCCAATCTCATGCCCTTCCGCTGCCTGCCGTTTAACGATCTCAGGGTATCTTTCCGCCTCCTCGCCAATGACGAAAAACGTTGCCTTAGCGTCATACTTTTTTAGCGCGTCGAGAATTTGCGGCGTGAAGGTCGGATCAGGACCATCATCAAAGGTGAACGCGACAAGCTTTTCCTTCACCGGGATATCCCAAAAAACATGCCCCGTCTTTTCGTATTTCGCTCGTTTTAGAGAAGAAGGCGCTTCTTGCTTAGGCTTTTTTGCTGATGATGACGCTTCGGATGGGGTTTGACTGGCTGCTGAAAGAGCAGTCCCCGATGCGAATGAGGATAGGGTAAAAGTAATCAAGACTGCGGCTAGAAGATAGTTCTTCATAACTCCGGCTCCCATCTAAGTTGAGTATAGCTATAGTATTGTGGATTGAAAGCCAGTTTATTTCATGGTTGGAGGGTTGCCTATTTTTACTAGTGGAGATAAGGCGGAGTTATGTGATTTTTTAGATACTCTTTTTTTGGGAATGATGGTTTGACTTTTAGGACATTACCTCCAGAATCCTCTTATAGACATTTTGAACAGCTATACATCTCAATATGTCCATTAAAGCTCTATATATAAAAAACACCGGGGCATCGTCATGCCACCGGTGTTTCGGTATCTCAAGAAGGATTACTTCTTAAGGTTGTAGAATGATTTGATTCCGTTGAAGCGAGCTGTTTCGCCAAGCTGGTCTTCGATGCGAAGAAGCTGGTTGTACTTCGCTACGCGGTCTGTACGGGATGGTGCACCAGTTTTGATCTGGCCAGCGTTTGTTGCAACTGCAATGTCAGCGATTGTTGCATCTTCTGTTTCACCTGAACGGTGAGAGATGACTGCAGTGTAGCCTGCGCGCTTCGCCATTTCGATTGCGTCGAATGTTTCTGTCAAAGTACCGATTTGGTTTACTTTGATGAGGATAGAGTTGCCAACGCCTTGCTCAATCCCTTGAGAAAGCTTCTTCGTGTTTGTAACGAACAGGTCGTCACCAACTAGCTGGACTTTGCCGCCTAGGCGCTCAGTCAATAGCTTGTGGCCTTCCCAGTCGTTTTCATCCAAGCCGTCTTCGATTGAGATGATTGGGTATTTAGAAGCCATTTCTTCGTACCAGTCAACCATTTCTGCAGATGTCTTCACGACGCCTTCTCCAGAAAGATGGTATTTGCCGTCTTCTTTGTTATAGAACTCAGAAGATGCAGCGTCCATTGCAAGCATAATTTGCTCGCCTGGCTTGTAGCCAGCTTTTTCGATTGCTGTAACGATTGTTTGAAGAGCTTCTTCGTTTGAACCAAGGTTTGGAGCGAATCCGCCTTCGTCACCTACAGCTGTGTTCAGGCCTTTTTCTTTTAAAACAGCTTTCAGGCTGTGGAAGATTTCCGCACCCATGCGAAGTGCTTCACGGAAGTTCTCAGCGCCAACAGGCATAACCATGAATTCCTGGATGTCGACGTTGTTGTCAGCGTGCTCGCCGCCGTTAACGATGTTCATCATTGGAACTGGAAGCTGCTTTGCGTTGAATCCGCCAAGGTATTGGTATAAAGGAATGTCAAGGTAATCTGCAGCAGCGTGTGCAACAGCCATGGAAACACCAAGGATTGCGTTAGCGCCTAATTTACCTTTGTTTTCTGTACCATCTAACTCGATGAGCGCATGGTCGATGCCAATCTGGTCAAGAACGTTGAACTCTTCACCGATCAAGAATGGAGCGATGATTTCGTTCACGTTTTCAACTGCTTTTAGAACACCTTTTCCAAGGTAGCGGCTTTTGTCGCCGTCACGAAGTTCTACTGCTTCGTATTCACCAGTTGAAGCTCCACTTGGAACTAGTGCGCGTCCGAATGCGCCTGATTCTGTGAAAACTTCTACCTCAACTGTTGGGTTACCGCGGGAATCTAATACTTCGCGTGCGTATACGTCTGTAATGAATGGCATAAGTAATCTCTCCTTATTTTTTGATTAATGTTGTTCCAGTCATTTCGGCTGGCTTATGGAGTCCTAGTAATTCTAGCATAGTTGGTGCAAGGTCGCCGAGAATTCCGTCTTCACGAAGCTCAACGCCGTCCTTCGTCACAATGACAGGTACCGGATTCGTCGTGTGGGCTGTCATTGGATTTCCTTCCATCGTCACAACTTCATCCGCGTTTCCGTGGTCAGCCGTGATGATCGCTGTTCCTCCTTTTGAAACAATCAGGTCAACGATGCGGCCAAGGCACTCGTCAACTGTTTCAATAGCCTGGATTGTCGGCTCAAGCATGCCTGAGTGGCCAACCATATCAGGGTTTGCAAAGTTTAATAAAATTGCATCGAAGTTATCTGCTTCGATTTCCTTGATCAGTGCATCTGTTACTTCATAGGCGCTCATTTCCGGCTGCAGGTCGTAAGTTGCAACCTTTGGCGAGTTGATCAGGATCCGCTTCTCGCCAGGGAATTCCTGCTCACGTCCGCCGCTCATGAAGAACGTTACGTGCGGATATTTTTCCGTCTCAGCGATTCGAAGCTGCGTCATGCCCGCCTGGGAAATCACTTCACCGATTGTGTTATCAAGGTTCGTCGGCTCGAATGCCACAAATCCGTCAACCGTTTCACTGAAGTGTGTCAGGCAGACAAAGTGAAGACTTTCTGGATGGCCTTCGCCGCGCTCGAACGAACGGAAATCTTTATTTGTAAAAGTGTTTGAAATCTGGATGGCGCGGTCAGGACGGAAGTTGTAGAAAATCACAGCATCATCCGTTTTGACTGTCCCGACTGGTGAACCATCCGGGCGCACAAGCACAGATGGGACAACGAACTCGTCAAAGATTCCGTTGTTATAGTTATCTTCGATCAATTCCATTGGGTTTGAATACGTTGGCCCGTCACCGTACACCATTGAACGGTAGGATTTCTCGACGCGCTCCCAGCGTTTGTCACGGTCCATAGAATAGTATCGCCCAGAAATCGTCGCAAATTCACCGACACCGATTTCACTCATTTTTTCTAGCGCTTGTTTAATGTATCCAGGAGCTGTCTGCGGACCAACGTCACGTCCATCAAGGAAGCCGTGAACGTATACCTTCTCAAGACCTTCACTAGCCGCAAGCTTCAACAGCGCGAACATATGCTCGATATGGCTGTGAACGCCCCCGTCAGACAGCAGGCCCATCAAATGAAGGGCAGTGCCTTTTTCCTTTGCGTGCTTGATTGCCGCAAGGAAGGTTTCATTTCTTTCAAACTCGCCTTCGCGGATCGAGATGTTCACGCGTGTAAGGCTCTGGTAAACAATTCGGCCGGCACCGATGTTCAGGTGTCCAACCTCAGAGTTACCCATCTGGCCTTCTGGCAGGCCAACCGCTTCGCCGCTCGCAATCAATTGTGCATGCGGGTAGTTGTTCCAATAGCGGTCAAAATTCGGCTTTTTCGCCTGGGCAACTGCATTTCCTTTTGCCTCAGGGCGGCAAGCAAAGCCGTCCAGAATGATCAAAGCTGTTGGTGACGTTTTACTCATTTGTACCTGCCTCCAATAGCTGCAAGAAGGAATCTGTCTCAAGGCTTGCGCCGCCGACCAATGCGCCGTCGATGTCAGGCTGGGACATGTATTCCTTGATGTTTGCCGGCTTTACGCTGCCGCCGTACTGGATGCGGACTGCTTCAGCCACTTCGGGTGAAAATTGCTCTGCGATCACCTTGCGAATGTGCGCGCAAGTTTCGTTCGCATCTTCAGCTGTTGATGATTTTCCTGTTCCGATTGCCCAGATTGGCTCATAAGCGATTACAGTCTGCTTAACCTGCTCTTCTGTCAGGCCGTTAAGAGCTGCTTTGATCTGGCCGCCGACAAACTCGTTTGTTTCGCCATTTTCGCGCTGTTCAAGCGTTTCTCCGCAGCAAACGATTGGAGTCAGATTATATTTGAATGCAGACAATGTCTTTTTGTTTACAGAATCGTCTGTTTCATTGAACATTTCACGGCGTTCCGAGTGACCGATGATCACATACTTCGCACCGATGTCTTCCAATGCTTTAGGGCTGATTTCGCCTGTAAAAGCACCCGTTTCTTCGAAGTGCATATTTTGCGCACCAATTTCGACGTCTGATTCCTTTGTCAGTTCAACAAGCTGTCCAAGGTACAGTGCTGGAGCACAGACTATGGATTCAACCTTGTCTTTTGAAGGAACAAGACCGCTTACTTTTTCAATAAAATCCTTGGCTTCAGGCAGCGTTTTATGCATTTTCCAGTTACCTGCAATGATCGGTTTTCGCATGCTGACACTTCCTTTCAAGATTGCTGTTGTTACAGCGTTGTAATGCTTTATAACCTGCTGGATGTTGGGCTTATCACTATGATTGCAGGCTCTGTTAATATAGACTGTTGATTTGCGTTCCAGGCGCTTCGCTTTCCGCGGGTGGGTCGGGGAGCCTCCTCGTCGTTTCACTCCTGCGGGGTCTCCCCTGACCCATGATCCCGCTGGACCCTGAATAAGCTTCCTCGAATATGCCCACGCACGATGGAAATGCGTTAGCATTTTCGGAGGAGTCTTCGCGCTTTCCACTACAATCAACAGGATGCTAAAGATACCATCGGGCTTTAACAGAGCCTACTGTTCAATAGAACTATTCATTGGCAACGGTCAGGATCCGCACCCTTATATTGCTGTTGCATAGCCCCTTATGAACTTCAAATCTTACTTGTCGTTTAATGCCACTACGCCTGGCAACTCTTTGCCTTCCATGAATTCGAGGGAAGCGCCGCCGCCTGTAGAGATGTGGCTCATTTTGTCTGCTAGGTTGAACTTCTCAACTGCAGCTGCAGAGTCTCCTCCGCCGATGACCGAATATGTATCGTTTGCATCGGCTAATGCTTGTGCTACCGCTTTTGTACCTTGAGCGAATTGGTCGATTTCGAATACGCCCATTGGTCCGTTCCAGATGACCAGCTTGGACTTCTGGATCACGTCGCTGTAAGTTTCAGCTGTTTTAGGTCCAATATCAAGTGCTTCCCAATCAGCTGGGATTTCCTCGATCGGCACGACCTTTGTATTTGCATCCGCAGAAAAATCGTCGGCAACAATGGCATCAACTGGCATGTAGAAGTTTACGCCCTTTGCTTTTGCTTTTTCCATGAAGCTCTTAGCCAATTCAATTTTATCTTCTTCTAAAAGAGACTTTCCGATTTCGTGGCCCTGTGCTTTTACGAATGTATAAGCCAGTCCGCCGCCGATGATCAGGTTATCTACTTTTTCTAATAAATTGTCGATGACGCCAATCTTATCTTTAACTTTTGCCCCGCCAATGATCGCAGTGAACGGACGCTCTGGATTTGATAGAGCCTTTCCAAGTACATCTAGCTCTTTTTGCATCAGGAAGCCTGAAACGGCAGGAAGATGCTTTGCAATGCCTTCTGTTGAAGCGTGGGCACGGTGAGCAGCTCCGAACGCATCGTTGACATAGACATCTGCAAGTTCAGCAAATGCTTTTGCCAGTTCAGGATCATTTTTCTCTTCGCCTGGATAGAAACGGACATTCTCAAGAAGCAGGACATCGCCTTCGTTCATGCTGTCGATTTCAGATTTTACAGATTCGCCATGAGCCTCGTCTGTTTTCTTTACATCTTTGCCAAGCAGCTCAGACAAACGCTTTGCTACTGGAGTCAAACGCAATTCTTCAACAGCCTGCCCTTTTGGACGGCCAAGGTGGCTTGCAAGAAGGACTTTCGCTCCCTGCTCAACCAGGTACTGGATTGTTGGAAGAGCTGCACGGATCCTTGTATCATCCGTAACCTGTCCATCCTTCATCGGCACGTTGAAATCAACGCGGCAAAAAACTCGTTTTCCTTTTACATCCACATCTTTTACTGTCTTTTTGTTCAAGGCTAGAGACCTCCTTTAAGATAGCGCCAATGCGCGTTTAAGCAGAAAAAGAGGAGAGGGAATTACCCCGCTCCCCTTTTCATCCCACTACATTATAGTCAATATTGGATGGTATATCCAATATTAGCTTACAGACCTTTTTTTGCGATGAAATCAACAAGGTCAACTACACGGTTAGAGTAACCAGACTCATTGTCATACCAAGAGATGACTTTTACCATGCTGCCTTCCATAACCATTGTTGAAAGAGCATCAATTGTAGAAGAGTATGCATTGCCGTTGTAGTCACTTGATACAAGTGGCTCTTCGCTGTAGCCAAGAATTCCTTTAAGTTCGCCTTCAGAAGCTTTCTTGAATGCAGCGTTGATTTCTTCAACTGTTACGTCTTTGTCAAGCTCAGCAACAAGGTCAACTAGTGATACGTTTGGAGTTGGAACACGCATTGCTCCGCCGTTCAATTTGCCTTTTAGTTCAGGCAATACAAGGGAAACTGCTTTTGCAGCACCAGTTGTTGTAGGAATGATGTTTTCCGCAGCTGCACGCGCACGACGGTAGTCTTTGTGCGGAAGGTCAAGAATTTGCTGATCATTTGTGTATGAGTGAACAGTTGTCATCATACCGCGCTTGATTCCGAAGTTGTCGTTCAATACTTTAGCGAATGGAGCCAAGCAGTTTGTTGTACAAGATGCGTTAGAGATTACGTGGTGATTAGCTGCATCGTACTTGTCGTCGTTAACACCCATAACGATTGTGATATCTTCTTCAGATGCTGGAGCAGAAATGATAACTTTCTTAGCGCCTGCTTCTAAGTGTTTGGCAGCGTCTGCACGCTTAGTGAAACGTCCAGTTGATTCTACAACTACTTCTACGCCCAGGTCTCCCCAGCCAAGTTGAGCTGGATCTCTTTCAGCAAGTACTTTTACTTTGTGGCCGTCAACTACAAGGTAGTCACCATCAACTGTAATTTCTTTATCTAAAGTACCGTGTACAGTGTCGTATTTTAAAAGATGAGCAAGCATGTTTGCATCAGTTAAATCGTTAACTGCCACTACTTCTACGTTAGGATTGTTCAATGCTGCGCGGAAAACTACGCGTCCAATACGTCCAAATCCGTTAATACCAACTTTTACTGCCATGAGTATTTCCTCCTTTGATTCCTAAAAAAATGTTGTTTATATAAAGGTGTTACCCTTGTAACAATGTTTTGGCGGCACCCTCGTCCGTGATCAGGATCGTTGATGAAGGGGCCTGCTTCATATAGGCTCTGATCGCTTTTGCCTTCGATTGTCCTCCTGCAACCGCGATGACATTGTCTATATCCGCGAGATCGTTCAGTTGAAGACCGATCGTCAGCACTTTGTGGACGATTTCCCCGGCTTCGTTAAAATAGTAGCCAAAAGCCTCGCCTACTGCTTTTCCATCCAGGATTTTCTGCAAATCCTCCGGGCTGGTATTGCGACGTTCCGCCATTGTAATAGCGTCTCCAATACCGTGTAAAACCATGCTTGCTGATTTAACTAAATTCCAGACCTCGTAAATCAGCGGTTCTTTGATGAAGGATTGATAAATCTCACTGCTGACCTGGTCGGGCACATAAAAGACCCGGTGGCGCGAATTCGTATTGTCCGCCATGATTGCGCAAATCGTGTTTGCCTGATTCTTGACGTCCTCGCCGATTCCGCCTCGTGCAGGCACAAACAGCAAATCCTTCTCGCCGAAGTCTGGTGTCAACATATCGGCCACAGCCGCCATCGTCGATCCTCCAGTCACAGCAATTATATTTTTGCTTAGGAGAAGATCTTTCATGCAATTCGCTGTCGCACGCCCCAGCTCGCTTTTCACCCATGGCGATTGGTCGCTGTCCCCTGGGACGACGATCACATTCCGGATACCCATGCGTTCCTTCAGCTGGCGCTCTAATGTGTTTATACCCATAATGTCGCGCATTACTCTTTCAAGACTTTCCAGTATATCTTTTCCTTCTTCTGTCAGCGTCATTCCCTGAACAGACATCGAAATAAGATTCTGGTCTTTCAAAAATTCCACCTCAGACCGCAAAACCCGCTCAGTCAAATTCAGGCTGACTGAAAGGTTTCTCCTGCCAACTGGCTGCATCACGTTTATGTATTGGAGGATGAGGTATCGCTTTTGCATAACCTGGAGTAAATCGGGCAATATTCTTTTTTGAATATCAATGAGCGAACTGTCCATTTTGATATTCTCCTTTTTCAGTGTTGGTCATAAAATGTCCCGCTAAGACATATTATGTCCCACCTGCGGTAAAAAAAATCACCCCTGCTACAAATTTCATTCTAACAGGAGTGAAAACCTTAATCAACCAATAAACTCAAGGTTTTTTCGTGAAAACGCTTCACTTATGAACTTTTTGTTAATAATCCCGTATTGCAGTTCTTCCCCGTCCAATTCAATCACCGGAATCATGATTCCATACTTCTCGACGAGCTCGTCATCAAGATCGATATTGATTTCTTCTATTGTAAAATTCCAGTTATGCTGGAGTTCTTCCAGGATTTCACGCGCCGTCTCGCATAAATGGCAGCGCGGACGGGAATAGAGTTTGACTGTTTTCTTCATTTTGGACTCCTTTTAATAGTGGATGCTTAAATTATCTAACAAGAAACCATCCTTTTTAATCAAATCGTTTACGTTTCGACGACGATGGGATGCCGAGCTGATCGCGGTATTTTGCGACGGTCCTTCTGGATACGACCATACCTTCAACGTCTTCGAGCATTTCTACTAATTTCTGATCGGATATAGGTTTCTTTTTATCTTCTTCTTTTATATAGCGTTCGATTGCAGCTTTTACTTTTTGCGAAGATGCCTGATCATTTTCCGTAGTGGCAATTGCACTCGTGAAAAAGGATTTTAATTCAAATGTTCCAGAAGGTGTTTGCATGTATTTTTCCCGGACAGTCCGGCTTACGGTCGATTCGTGAATTTCGAGTTCCTCGGCGACTTCCCTCATTGTCATTGGGTGGAGATGGGATGGTCCCATTAAAAAGAAGTCCCGCTGCTTTTCGATGATTTTCATTGATACCTTCAAAAGCGTTTCCTTCCTTTGTTCAAGGCTGCGCTGGATCCACTGGAAATCTCCCTGCTTCTCGTGGAGGAATTTGTTCACTTCCTGATTCTGATGGCCCGATAACTGCTTATAGTATCCTTCATTAAATGTCACTTTGGGGATCAGCGCATCAAACACACTGACGTTCAGCTCGTCACCCTCGCGTTTCACCACAACATCCGGCACGATATAAGCTGGCTTTTCGCGTTGGAAAGTGGCTCCCGGTTTGGGGTCCAATCTCTGAATCTCATCGTGCACCTTTTGGATATCCTTTAGTTCAATATCCAGCATTTTCGCGAGCGCTTTCCACTTTTTCTCGGCAAAAAGAAGGAAGTGATTTTCGATGATCGCAATTGCGAGTTCATTTGCAGGATTCCGTTTTAGCCGCCTCAGCTGCAGCATCAGGCAATCCTGCAAATCTTTTGCAGCGATGCCCGGTGGATCCAATGACTGAAGCTTAAAAATCGCACATTCAACTATTTCTTCATCCACATTGTATCTGGCTGCCAGACTTTCTCTGTCAGTATTCAAGTAACCGTTTTCATCTATGTTTTCAATCAATACATGTAAAATCAATTTTTCCTCATCTGTCATTTTCAATGAGTTCAACTGGGACAGCAAGAAGTCTTCCAGTGTTTCGCTCTCACCAGAACCAATCTGTTCGATCAAGTTCTTCTGGTCCCGTTCGAATGACCGCCTTGTCGTTTTCCTCGTGCGGTCCATATTCGAATCGAAATGGGTGATATTCTTGAAGTCCACTTGCAAAAGGGGATTTTCCATCGATTTAGCTTCAAGAAAAGCCGCAAGCTCCTGGGCAGAATACTGCAAAAGCGCAATTGCCTGCGTCAGCTCCTGTGTCATCGCCAATTTCAAAGTCTGTTTTTGCAACAATCCAGCTTTCATATCCATCTAAATCACCCCTGCATTCATTTTACATGATAAACAAGGTTTGGTGTATGGAAAGAATTTGGCATGCCCCTATGTAAAAACCCCTTACCTGATTTCAGACAAAGGGGCGAGTGGTTAATGTCAATTACCTTTTGCGGCGTTTGGCACTGTTAACAGTTGGCATGTTAATAGCTGTCTTGTTTACAGGTTGAGTATTACGAGGTGCCGGTGCTGGTGGTGGGCAAGTATTTCCTGGAGGTGTTCCTACTGGTGGTTCTTCCAGAGGAACTTCACACTCAGGCAGCTCAACTGTATAGTTGATATCCGCACTTGTACCTGCTTCATTAACTACTACAGAGTTGATTATAACTTCAATATCTTCACATGTAAGATCCTCTTCCGGGAATGGGTTATCATCAATGTTGCATGTGAAGCATGTTTGTTCAACTGTTATCGTCTCAAAGCAACATTCATACAAATTTTCTGTTTGACAATCTGCTGTTTTAGGAACGTTAAATTGGATATCCAGAGTTACTGTTCGAGTCCATGGAAAAACATCACAGCAGCAAATGAGCGTTTGACCACATACAAACACCTCCGCCGGAGCTTGACAAACATCTTCCTCTGTTGGAGCCACCACTTCTTGATCGACAATACAGAAACCAAATAACACGTCTTCGGTTGCTACTTCTTCTGGAATTGTAAAGCATGATGTTGGAACCGTCGCTGTACATGTGAATGTATTGTTATCTTCCGGACATTCACAAGCGTCAGGGCATACGATACAGTCTGGAACGCAGATCAATCCGCAAGCCGTTACACCCCCAGCACTAATCGAAGCACATGCAGTGGTTGCAATTTGAGGTTGGTTAAAAGTGAAGGCAAATAATTGGGAGAAACCTGGCTGCAACTCACCTAGCTCACCTTGGTCGGGTATAAATGCAAATCCATCCAAACGAATTCCAGCACCACATGGTGAACCTTCAGGACATCCAGGTTGCGGTGTTCTTCCTGGATTTTCAAAATCAACAGGAAACAGTTCAGTTGGGGCTGGGTCAGTAGTTAGGAAAACCTCACTTGCACGAGGGTCGCTAATGAAATCCAAACAAGGCTCTTCAATTGCTAATACCCAGTTGCTTAAAGCTGGGGAATTAGGGGTTACATTATCTACGCGGTAAATCCACCTGAATCCACCATCAACAGGCTCGATATCTACCAAAGTCACAACGAAACCACCAATGGTTACTGGCTCAAAGCAACTCTCTGGCACTTGCTGCAAATTAAATTCTGGCATTTACATCATCCTTTCATATTTTTTTCGAGGCGTATTTCGACCTCTTCTATAAACTATGAAAGTAAGCATATGCTTGTTTAGGTGTATACTCCTAGTCGTTTTTATTAATTTTAAAGTCTTAGTTCTATGTAACTGCTATTTTTGCGGATCAACAAAAAAATCCCCCTGCGCTCATTTAAAGCGCAGGGGTATCTTGGTGACGCCCTCGGCAGGAATCGAACCCACATCTCAAGAACCGGAATCTTACGTGCTATCCGTTGCACCACGAGGGCATATAGTAAGTTGGCGTTACGCTTACCTATTATAGGGTATGTTTCCCTTGTTTGCAAGAATGTTTTTTTGGAAGGGGGACCAATGGATTCGTTTAAAATTGTTAATGTTGGGTAAGATGGATACGGTACAGTAAATTGGAATATAGATTATTGTCGAAGAGTTTTGGGTGGCTTTGCAAGCGATTCGTTTGACCTTTATTGACCATGCGTGTATCATTAAACTACATAGGTATTCTGGCAAACGAACCAGTATATGCCAGCCTGCTAATCTGTCTTCGCAAGGCTGTTATCTGTTTTTTAAAAGCCTTTTAAGACAGTGAAATGATCTTATGTTAAAGGAGGAAAACAAACATGAACTTGATTCCTACAGTTATTGAACAAACGAATCGGGGCGAAAGGGCATATGATATTTATTCCCGCCTTTTAAAGGATCGCATCATTATGCTGGGAAGCGGGATTGATGACAATGTTGCCAATTCAATCGTCGCTCAGCTGCTTTTCCTGGAAGCTGAAAATCCGGAAAAAGACATTTCCATCTACATCAACAGCCCTGGCGGCAGTATTACTGCCGGTATGGCAATCTACGATACTATGCAGTTCATCAAGCCAGATGTCCAGACAATCTGTATCGGTATGGCTGCATCAATGGGTGCTTTCCTGCTCGCTGCTGGTACGAAGGGCAAGCGTTACGCTCTTCCTAACGCAGAAGTCATGATCCACCAGCCACTTGGCGGTGCCCAGGGACAGGCAACAGAAATTGAAATCGCTGCTAAGCGCATTCTTTTCCTTCGTGAAAAGCTGAATACGATTCTTTCTGAACGCACTGGCCAGCCGCTTGAAGTCATCGCGAAGGATACAGACCGCGACAACTTCATGACAGCTGAGCGTGCAAAGGAATACGGTCTTGTTGACCAAATCATTACTCGTAACATTCTTGAAGAAAAGAAGGATAAATAAGACGAATGAAAAACTCGCCCCAGATATCTGGAGCGAGTTTTTTTAGTTTTCCTTCTGGATATAGTCAGACAGTTTTTCCAGCGCTTCTACTTCGTCGCTTCCATCAGCGATCAGGTTCACGGATGCACCTGCGCCTACTGCAAGACTCATCAAGCCCATGATGCTTTTTGCATTTACCTTCTTGCCGTCTTTTTCAAGAAAGATATCGGATGAGAACCGGTTTGCTTCCTGTACGAACAATGCTGCCGGACGAGCCTGCAGGCCAGTTTTTAACTTTACTTGCACCTGTTTTTCTACCATTTGCGTTTTTCCTCCTCTTACCCTCTATTTATTGATGATCTGGCCGGCACGCAATTTTTCTGCTATCTCATCTATCTTACGCAGCCGGTGATTGATTCCTGATTTACTGATCGTGCCTCCGCTTACCATTTCACCCAGTTCTTTCAGTGTGACGTCCTGATAATCGACGCGCAGCTGGGCGATTTCCCTTAGTTTTTCCGGTAAAATCTGAAGGCCGACTGTTTCCTGGATGTAACGGATATTCTCGACCTGGCGGAGAGCTGCTCCAATCGTTTTGTTCAAGTTTGCTGTTTCACAATTTACCAATCGGTTGACTGAATTTCTCATATCGCGGACAATCCGGATATCTTCGAATCTCAAAAGCGCATTATGTGCGCCTACAATGTTCAGGAATTCAGTGATTTTCTCTGCTTCCTTTAAATAGGTGATGTACCCTTTTTTCCGTTCAAGCGTTTTGCTGTTCAGTCCGAAGGTATTCATCAACTCACATAAGGAGTCATTATGCTCCTGGTACATGGAGGCGATCTCCAGATGATAGGAGGACGTTTCCGGGTTGTTCACAGAGCCTCCCGCAAGGAAAGCACCTCGCAGATAAGAACGCTTACAGCATTTCTTTTTCACCAGCTCTGGCGATATTTCATGGATAATTTCAAAGCCTTCTCCCAAAATCTTTAAATCCTCCAGTATTTCTCTGGCTGATTCCTTCAGGCGGACAATATAAACATTATTCTTTTTCAGCCGCATTTTCTTTCGCACCAGCAGTTCAACCTGCACCTGATAGCTTTTCTTGATCAAGGTGTAAATGCGCCTGGCAATCGCGGCATTTTCAGTCTGTATGTCTACGATGAGTTTGCGATTGGAGAAGGAAAGGGAACCATTCATCCGGATCAAAGCGGACAGTTCCGCGTCGGCGCAGCAGCCCTTCACGTCGATATTTGTGAGTTCCTTTTTTGTTTCCGAAGCGAACGACACCTTCTCACCCCCTAAATTAATTGGAGCTGGCGCTGGTTCAATAGCAAGCGCATCAGCTAATCTTCATAAAGACAAACGCTTGCATCCTATATCTACGCGTTATATCTCTTTTTGGTTTCATCTATTATCATAGAATATAAAATTTCTGAAACTTTTTTAGTATCATGCCTGATGACATTGCCTTCGAGCTCAGCGATTTCTTCCTGGACGACCTCGACTCCGAGAGCAACGAGTTGATCAAGATCAAAGTGAACAGGCTGTGCAAGCTCCTCTTTGTAGCGGAGTTCGACATCCGGCGGAATCGTCTCGCTGTTGACCAGGATTGTATCGATGAAGGCGCAATCCATATGGTCATAAATTGCTTTGATATGGTCACTCGCAGCGAAATCATGAGTCTCGCCGGCCTGGGTCATCAGGTTGCAGATATACACTTTACGGGCCTTCGCCTTGCATACTTCATTCCCGAGTTTCTTGACAAGCAGGTTCGGCAGGATGCTTGTATACAGGCTCCCAGGTCCTATGACAATCAAGTCTGCCTCACGGATCGCCTGCAGCGTTTCCGGCAGCGGCCTGGCGCTTTCCGGATTCAGGAAAACACGTTTGATTCTTTTACCCGAATAAGGAATCTTGGACTCCCCTCTGACAATACTGTTGTCTTCCATCACAGCGTTCAGCATGACACTCCGGTTGGCAGCCGGCAGGACTTTCCCACGCACATTCAGGACCTTGCTCATTTCCTGGATCGCATGCACAAAGTTCCCGGTAATCGAAGTCATTGCCGCAAGGATCAAGTTTCCGAGCGAATGGCCGGACAATTCATTGGATGTATTGAAGCGATGCTGGAACATTTCTTCAATCAGCGGCTCTACATCTGATAATGCAGCAAGGACGTTCCGGATATCCCCTGGAGGAGGAATATGCATATCCTCCCTAAGCCGGCCGGAACTCCCGCCATCATCAGCAACCGTCACAATCGCGGTGATATCGACCGGGTATTTTTTCAACCCCCGCAGAAGGACTGGCAATCCGGTACCGCCGCCGATGATGACGATTCTTGGCTGTCCATCCATGATCATTTTGCGTGACCCTGCCTTTTATCAATATCGCGGTGTGTCACTCGGGTGTGATAATCCTTTTCGAAAAACTTGGCAATATGTTCTGCCAGGGCCACAGAGCGGTGCTGTCCGCCTGTACAGCCAATCGCAATGATCAGCTGTGCCTTGCCTTCACGCTTGTAGTGAGGAAGCATGAAGCTCAGCAGGTCCGTTACTTTTTCAAGGAACTTGGATGTTTCGTTCCATTTTAAAACATATGTCGACACATCTTCATCAAGACCCGTTTTCGGCCTCATGTGTTCGATATAGTGCGGGTTAGGCAAAAAGCGGACGTCGAAAACCAGATCCGCATCAATCGGGATTCCGTGTTTGAACCCGAAGCTCATCACATTAACGGTGAAGATCGCCTTCTTATTGACAGAGAACTCTTCAAGGATTTTTTCCCGCAGCTCCTTCGGCTTCATCCCCGTCGTTTTATAGATGATCTGTGCCCTGCCTTTTAGCTCCTCCAACAGCTCGCGTTCCAGCTGGATGCCTTCAAGCGGCAGACCTGACGGAGCAAGCGGATGTGAACGCCTCGTCTCTTTGTATCGGCGAACAAGCGTTGAATCGTCGGCATCAAGGAATAAAACCTGCGGTGCCACCCAGGATGTTTCAGCCAGGTCATCGAGGGCCTTGAACAGCGAGTCAAAAAACTCCCGGCCGCGCAAGTCCATGACAAGCGCCACTTTATTCATTTTCGTGCCGGACTCCTTCATTAGCTCTAAAAACTTAGGGAGTAATGTCGGCGGCAGGTTGTCTACACAGAAGAATCCCAGATCTTCAAAGCTTTGGATGGCGACCGTTTTACCCGCGCCAGACATCCCTGTAATAATAACGAGCTGAGTATCAGTACTTGAACCGGTGCTCATTTCTTTTTCCCCCTGAACATCAGATTAAATTAAGCAATCAATTCGGATCGAGCCTGTAGTTGATCAGCTCAAAATCCGGTGTATACGTAAAGGCTCCATAGATAATGCCCTGTCCATGGACCATATAGTCAAGAATATGATAATCCCCTGCGGCCATCGGAAGGTCTTTTATGTCATCGAGATCATGCCACGAGATCGTTCCTTCCTCTGATTCATCAAGGTTGATGCCATCGGCCTCAGTCGCATAGAACGTGAACATCATCCATTCCGAAACGACCTGATCGTCCTCCTTGATGACAAAAGTGAAGATTCCTTTGATTTGCGGGTTCCTCAGGTAAATCCCCGTTTCTTCCCGGAATTCCCTGATACAGGAATCCTTCACGGTTTCCCCTGGTTCCATTTTTCCGCCTGGAGCCACCCACCAATTGCGGCGCGGCTTTTGCAGCAGCAAAATTTTATTATCTTTTACCAGAACACAATTCGTCACGCGCTGCATCCATTTCCACCTCTTCATATATGTATAAGCGTCATGCCGGACACTGAACATTCATTGGAAAACAACCGAACTTTTATTCTTTCCATTATACTATTTTTAGAATATCGCCACAATGAATACAAAAATGATATTTTTGTAAATGGAGCTTTCTGAAAACCTGCGAAAACAAGATGCGAAGGGACGGGAAGTATAGCAGGTGAGGTGTTATAATCCTTAGCATATGCCTGTATTACTGACTTTTATGTAAAAAAAGAGCACAGGATAACCTGTGCCGTCAAAGGATTATATTTTTAAAAGGGGGTCAATTTCTACTCCTATAATACCCCATGTTTGTTGCACTACTGTTACAGTAGAATTAATATCTAATTACTTTTTGTTAATTTATGCCGAGACGAACTGTTTTTTCCAATTATCAGGAAAGGCCTGCCACTAAATAGGCAGAGCCTGTATTTTTATGCGTTCGCTTTTAATTCTTCGATTAATTCTTCAACATAATGCTGCGCATTCTGGGCTGCGATACTTCCGTCCCCAGTTGCCGTTACAATTTGACGCAGCGTCTTTTCGCGGATGTCGCCCGCTGCGAAGATGCCCGGCACCTTTGTTTCCATTTGCTCATTGGTTTCAATATAGCCATTGCTGTTTGTGATGCCAAGACCCTCGAACGGCTTTGTCAGAGGTACCATTCCGATGTAAATGAAGACACCATCAGCCGCGAATTCCTGTTCTGCGCCATCCTGAGTAGACACAAGTGTCACGCTGCCCACCTTGCCGTCTTTATCATTGATTTGCTTGACGGTGTGGTTCCAGATGAAATCAATCTTGTCATTGGCAAATGCGCGATCCTGAAGGATTTTTTGCGCACGCAGCTCATCACGGCGGTGAACGATCGTCACCTTTGAAGCGAAGCGAGTCAGGTAAACGCCCTCTTCGACCGCAGAGTCTCCGCCGCCGACGACCACAAGCTCTTTGCCTTTGAAAAATGCTCCGTCACAAACTGCGCAATAGGAAACACCGCGGCCGCCCAGTTCCTGCTCACCTGGTACGCCAAGCTTTTTGTACTCCGCACCAGCAGAGATGATGATGGAGCGCGCTTTGTATTCCTTGTTTCCAGCTTTGATTGTCTTATATTCTTTGCCGTCGATGACTTCCTTTACATCACCGTAAGCATATTCTGCGCCAAACTTTTTCGCATGGTCAAACATTTTTGTTGAGAGCTCAGGCCCAAGAATATGGTCGAAGCCCGGGTAGTTCTCAACTTCTTCTGTATTTGCCATCTGTCCGCCCGGAACGCCGCGCTCAAGCATCAGCGTTGACAGGTTCGCACGTGACGTATAAACAGCCGCCGTCATCCCCGCCGGACCGGCACCAATGATGATGACGTCATAAATTTTCTCTTCTGACATGGTGTACAACTCCTTTATATAATCCCCATCTTTTTCATCCAGGATAGTATTTCCTTCCTAAACCTATCCTATAAAACAGGACGCATATAGTCCAAAAATATGCTTGTGTTCACCGAAATGACAAATATAAAAAAAGGGTAAACCTCGTCTGCTGATCACAGACTTAGTTTACCCTTTTAGATACTGTCTTCTTCCTGAAGAAACTCATTTGCCAAATTGATATATTTGGAAAGTGTTGAGACAGACAAACCATATTTATTGGCGACTGCCTGTTTCGTTGTCTTGATATTCCTTAGCTTATCCCATAGATAATCGACGGCAGCGGCCCAGGCTTTTTGATTTTTAAAATCGTAGCCAGCCTTTGCAGCCTGTTCGAATACTGAGAACCACATAATGTAGACGCCTGCTTCATTCTTGCCGATCGGCTGGTGGTGGTCATACAGGAGCTTTGCGGTTTCGTGCGCTCCCTTTACTTCCTCTTTGCTGCTGCCGAGCTTTCCGGACGCCACATACGCAAGATACGATTTTTCCATTTCCGTCATCTTGTCTGTCGACTTTTCCGCAGCGAGAATTTCCTTCTTCTTCGCGGAAACTGATGTGAGGAACAGCGCAAAAAGGCGTTCTTCCGGATAATCGCTGTTCAACTGGTTCAGGATCGCCAATACTTGCGTTTCGAACTTCACGCCACTTTTTTCAGCCCAGGGCTCCATGCCTTCTTTCTCAGGACTGAATTCGAGGACCTTTTTCCAGGCTGAGCGAGCCGTATTTTCCCGGCCGGTAAAATAGGACGCATGCGACAGCCAGTAATAGAATGCGCCATCGCCCTCAAAGCCAGACTTCTGCAGCTTTTTCAGCCATCTGTACGCCAGCTCGTATTCACCGACAAGCGCGAATGTCGCGCCAAGCTTGAACTGGTGTTCAACATGGATCGGGTGGATTTTTTCCAGAGAGCTCCTCAGCTCCTGGACCAGCTTCTCCTGCCCCTGGTAATGGGCGAAAACGAGACCATTGCACAGCGCGTGCAGATTGCCCGGGTTCTGTTCGAGCACATCATTCAAGATGTCGCGTGCCTTGGTTGTCTCGCCAAGGTAAAAGTACGCAAGCGCCAGATTGTTGTAAGCCGACCAATATTCCGGATACTCCTCGATGACCTCCTCGAAGATTTCAATCGCCCTCGGAAACTCGCCGGACTCCAGATGGTTCCGCGCTTCCTCCTGCTTGACGATCAAGTCATCCTCTTCATAGTAATCTTCATCCATTTCTTCCGCTTCCAATGTCAGAAGATCCAGGAGATCATTCGCATCCTCTGCAAATTCCCCGTCCACATTCAATTCTAAGTATAAATTCGCATGCCTGAACGCATCCCGAAACAAGCCCATATGAGCATAATTATTTGCTAAGAAATAGTGGCATTCCGCCATATTTTCATCAAGTTCTTCGAGGACCAAGTGCAAAAGACGGTTAGACTGCTGGTATTCCCCCAGCTCCGACTGCACGATTGCCAGCTGGCAAACGATCATCGGCTCACCGGGCTCAAGCTGCATCGCGCGCTGGAAATACTTCTCAGCCCTCTTCAGATCCCGCCTGTGGAAAGCCTTGACCCCTTTGGTGAAATAATACTCACCAGTAGGAACGAATGACAGCAATTGGCCTTTACGCTTCATTGCTTTAGAGTCTTTTCCCATGTGATCCTCCATTTTAAGTCTCATAAATAAGTGCCCGCTACGAACCTGGGCGACTTTAACTAATGTAGTATAACATACGGACAGAGTGTTCGAGAAGGTGTGGGAGAGAAATTGTTTTGGGGAGGGTTAGTGTGGGGAGGTAGCTTGTGCTGCTTGGAACACGGTTGGCCAAGATTATGCGGAATGGGTCGGTTATTGGGAAATTTGTTGTTTTATTGCGGGAGGAGGTTGGGAAGGTGATGCGGGAATGACTATTTTGAAATGGCGCGGGTGTTAAATTATGTGGAAAACCCCGGTTGGTCGATATATCGCGAGATTTGGTCGATATATTAAAAAATCCGCCGATATATCGCGAAATGTGGTCGATATATTTAAACATCCGCTGATATATTGAAAAATGTGGTCGATATAATTTTCTCTTGACTAAAAAGAAGGTGTTTCAAAGCCGGAAAGCGAATTATTTTAGTAAAATAATAAGGAGTGATTACAATTGATAGGTAAAAAAAGAGAATATCCTCAAGATATACTGATTCTTGAAGCAGTTTCGAGGCGTTTTCCTCAAAAAAGAGCCGAATTAGAAAAAAAACTCTATCGCAAACGGGCTGGATACAAAGGAGAAACGATTCTTGATTACCATTTAGCACAAATCGACCATTCTGAAATGGTAATTTTGCACGATTTAAGAATCCCCATCAATGCTACCCACTTCCAAATCGATACCCTCATTCTTACCTCTTGCTTTATCCTCATCATTGATTCGAAATATCTCGCTGGGACACTCATTTTTCTTCCCGAATTTGACCAGATGCTACGAATTCAAAACGATATCGAAGAAAGCTTTCCCGATCCCATCCTCCAAGCGAAAACTCAAGTCTCCCAATTAAGAACTTACTTAAAAAAACACCATTATACACCTCCTCCTCTTGAACATCTTGTTGCCATTAGCAACTCGCAGTCCATCATTAAAAATCCAACCAATAATCGAGAAGTAAGTAGTCGTGTTTTCAGGTCTTCGAGTGTTGCTTTTAAAATCCCTCCTTTTTACCAGAAGCATACAAACTGTCATCTTACACAGAATGACTTAAAGAAGATTTCCAGGCAGCTTGTGAAGTCGCACGAACCCTTTCTTCCTGACATTCATTCCATGAGCCTTCCATTTGATCAAATACTTCAAGGTGTTCAGTGCATTGCTTGTGAGGTGTTTGGCATGGACTACCACCAGGGGAAATGGCATTGCCGAAGCTGCGGCCACAACTCAGCGGATGCACACATTCAGGCCTTAAAAGATTATTTTCTCATTTTCGGCCCCGAAATCACCAACAAGCAATTCCGAGAATTTATGAAAATCAATTCTCCTTCAACTGCTAAACGCATCTTAGCTTCTATTGATCTGGTATGTACCGGTACAAATAAAGGGCGGACGTATTCTCCAGCAAAACGCTTCTTTGATTAAGGTATAAGAAAAACCCAGCGCAATCTACTCTCCAGCGCTGGGTTTTTTCCTTTTATTCAAGACTCCAAGTACGTCTTTCAATGGAAGTTTCTGTTCCTGCAGCAATACCATCAGATGATACAGCAAATCGGCGGCTTCCCATTTGAGTTCTTCAGGGTCGCGGTTTTTGGCTGCGATGATGACTTCGGCGGCTTCTTCGCCGACTTTTTTGAGGATTTTATCGACGCCTTTTTCGAACAGGTAGGTGGTGTAGGCGCCTTCTGGCATGTCCTGTTCGCGCTGGCGGATCGTTTTCTCCAGCTCGAGCATGACGGCAAAATCACCAAGGTTTGCAGATATGCTTGGCTCCCCAGCCACAAGGCTCTCTGAAAAACAGCTGACCGCGCCGGTATGGCAAGCCGGTCCGGCCGGTTCGACGAGCACGACGAGCGCGTCTCCGTCGCAGTCATATTTCATCTCGACGATTTTCTGGGTATTGCCGCTTGTTGCTCCTTTATGCCAGAGTTCCTGGCGGGAACGGCTGTAAAACCAGGTTTCGCGTGTTTCGAGCGATTTGTCCAGGGATTCTTTGTTCATATAGGCAACCGTCAGGACTTCCCTGGTTGAGGCATCCTGTACGACGGCTGGAATCAAACCATTAGCATCAAACTTCAATTCTTTCATCTTACAATCACTCCTTTTTCGCGGAGGTGGGATTTGACTTCTTTTACAGAGGTTTCGCGATAATGGAAGATGGATGCAGCAAGTGCGGCATCCGCTTTTCCTTCGATAAAAGCATCAACAAAATGATCGGCATTTCCGGCTCCGCCTGATGCGATGACCGGAACTGTCACGGCTTCACTCACAGCGCGGGTCAGGGCAAGGTCGAAGCCTTTTTTCTCGCCGTCGCTGTCCATGCTGGTCAGCAGGATTTCCCCTGCCCCCAGGCGGACTGCTTCGCGGGCCCATTCAATCACTTCCCAGTCGGTCGGTGTCCGCCCGCCATGTGTGAATACTCGCCAAGAGCCGAGCTCTGAATCGTATTTTGCGTCAATGGCAACGACAATACACTGGGCACCGAAGAAAGCGGAACCTTCGGCAATCAATCCTGGATTATTGACAGCTGCCGTGTTCAATGACACCTTGTCCGCGCCTGAACGGAGCATCCTTTTCATGTCCTCAAGCGTGTTGATCCCGCCGCCGACGGTGAATGGAATCGCCAGTTCGGAGGCAACCTCCCTGACCACCTCGACCATCGTTTTCCGGCCTTCTACTGATGCGGAGATATCAAGGAAGACAAGTTCGTCGGCACCTTGCTCATCATAAAAGCGAGCAAGCTCGACCGGGTCGCCAGCATCACGGAGCTGGACAAACTGGACGCCTTTGACGACTCTGCCTTCTTTTACATCAAGACAGGGAATGATTCGTTTGCTCAACATCACCTATCCCCCGCTTCCAGGGCGGATTTTACGGTAAAACGGCCCTCGTAAATGGCCTTGCCGACGATGGCGCCGCTCACTCCATCACTGCTCAACTCGCGAAGTGCCAACAAATCATCAAGCGAGCTGACTCCGCCTGATGCGATTACACTTTTACCGGTTTCCGATGCCAGCTGGCTGGTTGCTTCCACATTTGGTCCGGCAAGAGTTCCGTCTGTGGCGATATCAGTAAATATAAACGTTTCTGCGCCGGCATCGGCGAATCTTTTGCCAAGCTCGACAGCGGTGACTTCGGAGGTGTTTAGCCAGCCGTGCGTGGCGACAAGTCCATTTTTCGCATCAAGGCCAATGGCGATCTGTGAGCCGTATTTCCGGACCATTTGCTCGGCGAATTCCGGGTTGGAAACGGCGATGCTGCCAATGATGACTCGGCTGACCCCATTTTCAAGATAATGATTGATATCCGCCTCGCTGCGGATGCCGCCGCCAATCTGGACGTTTACTCCCAGCTCCTTCGCTGCCTGGATGACAAATTGGTCGTTGACCCGCTTTCCAGCTCGAGCGCCGTCAAGGTCGACCATATGAATCCATTCCGCTCCTTCAGACGCAAACTTTCTGGCCATCTCAAAAGGAGAATCACCGTATACTGTTTCCTTATCATAGTCGCCCTGCAGCAGGCGGACACATTTGCCGCCGCGCATGTCGATCGCCGGGTAGATTGTGAATTTCATTATACTGCCTTCCTTTCCGCTGCAAGCTCAGCAAAGTTGCGCAGCAGCGCCATTCCCATTTCACTGCTTTTTTCAGGATGGAATTGCATGCCGAATATATTTCCCCTGCCGACAATCGCCGGCACTTCAACATCGTAGTAATCGCCGACAGCGACAAGCACATCATTTGAATCTGTTTTTACATAATAAGAGTGGACGAAATAGACGTAGTCTTCATCTAGCGAAGCCAGTAAAGGCGACTCCCCGGTAAAGCGGAGCTTGTTCCAGCCCATATGCGGAACCTTGTACGCCTCCCCATCAGCTGTCAGGCCGCTGAAGCGTTCGACCTTGCCCGGAAGCAGCCCCAACCCTTCTGTTAAGCCGTTTTCCGTGCTTTCCTCAAACAGCAGCTGCATGCCTAGACATATGCCAAGGACAGGCTTGCCGGTGGCGGCGAACTCGCGGATCATCTCAGTCAATCCCGTGCGTTTCAGCACTTCCATCGCGTCACGGAAGGAACCGACACCTGGGACGAGCAGGGCATCTGCATCCATTAAACTTTCTTTATCTGGTGATGTAAAATAGGGCGCATCCAGGCGTTCAAGAGCCTTGCTGACGCTGAACAGATTGCCCATGCCGTAATCAACGATGCCAATCATGGTTAACTTCCTTCCATTTTAAAAATCTTACAGCATCCCTTTTGTAGATGGAACGCCTTTGACACGCGGGTCGATCGTCGTCGCTTCATCCAGCGCGCGTCCCAGTGCTTTGAAGACCGCTTCAATCATATGGTGTGTATTTTTACCGTAGTGGACGATGACATGAAGGTTCATTCGTGCCTCAAGTGCGAGCTTCCATAGAAATTCATGGACAAGCTCGACATCGAAGGTTCCAACCTGCTGGGACGGGAATTCCGCGCGCATTTCGAGGTGCGGGCGGTTGCTCAAGTCAATCACCACTTGCGCGAGCGCTTCATCCATCGGCACAAACGCATTGCCATAACGCTTGATTCCCTTTTTGTCACCAAGTGCTTCGCGGAGCGCCTGTCCGATGCAGATGCCGATATCTTCCGTCGTATGGTGACCATCGACCTCGACATCGCCTTTTGCAACCACTGTCAAATCAAACTGGCCATGCTTCGCAAACAAATCGAGCATATGCGAGAGAAATGGCACTCCTGTTTCCAGGGAGGACTTTCCCTCGCCATCAATGCCAAAAGTGAGATCAATTTTCGTTTCGTTCGTATATCTTTTCACCGTTGAGGTGCGTTCCATGACAGTTACCTCCATATATTTAGATCACTTGTTTAGTACAAACACTATTTAAGCCTTGCTTCCACTGCCCGCGCATGGGCTTCAAGACCTTCAAGCCGCGCAAACTCGGCGATCTTCGCGCCGTTTTCATTCATTGCTTTTTCGCTGTAAAGGATGACACTCGATTTTTTCTGAAAATCCTCGACACTCAACGGGCTAGAAAAACGGGCGGTTCCGTTTGTCGGCAGGACATGGTTTGGCCCTGCGAAGTAATCACCGACTGGTTCGGAGCTGTATCTCCCGAGGAAAATCGCCCCTGCGTGCTTTATTTTACCGAGCAATTCAAATGCATTTTCTGTTACGACTTCAAGATGCTCCGGTGCCAGCTGGTTAATCGCAGCAATCGCTTCGTCCATATCAGCAGCAACATATATCGCACCGAAATTCTCGATTGCTTCTGTAGCAATGTCTTTTCGCGGCAATTGGGATAGCTGCTTATACACCTCGTCCTGAACATCTTCAGCAAGGACTCTTGAGGTTGTCACTAAAATCGCACACGCACGCGGATCGTGCTCTGCCTGTGAAAGCAGGTCGGCCGCAATCTCATTGGCGCGGGCCGTGTCGTCGGCAAGGATGCCGATCTCACTCGGCCCTGCAATCATATCGATTGCAACATCACCAAAAACTTCACGTTTGGCGAGGGCGACATAAATATTTCCCGGACCGGTGATTTTGTCCACAGGTTTAATCGTTTCCGTGCCGTAAGCGAGGGCTGCGATTGCCTGTGCTCCGCCAATTTTATAAATTTCCTTTACCCCGGCGATATCTGCGGCAACCAACACTCCAGCAGGCAGTCTTCCGTCAGAATCTGGCGGGGAAACCATCACAATTCTTTCGACGCCCGCCGTCTTCGCGGGGATGACGTTCATCAGGACAGAAGAAGGATAGGCAGCCGTGCCACCCGGAACATAGACGCCGACTGAATCCAGCGGTGTCACCTTCTGGCCAAGCATCGTGCCATTCTCCTCCGTCGTCATCCAGGATGGTCGCAGCTGTTTTTCATGGTACTTCCTGATGTTATCGGCCGCTTCTTTAATGATCCCGACAAGCTTGTCACTCACGGTTTTATAAGCTTCTGCTATTTCCTCTTCCGTCACAGCAAAGTCATCAAGCGTGACCGAATCAAATTTTTCCGTGAAAGACCGGACAGCCTTGTCACCGCCAGCCCTGACTTCAGCAATTATGGACTGTACAGCCTTGCGCTGTTCCTCCGTCCCGCCATCTACCGACCTTTTCAACGAAACACTGCCGTCTATCTGTAAAATTTCCATCGAAATCAAATCCTTTCAGATTCAAATGACGTCGTTGAGCCGCTTGATCAGTTCGCTGATCCGCTCATCCTTGATCCGGTAGCTGACCGGGTTCACGATCAACCTCGACGTCACAGTCGTGATTGTTTCATATTCAACAAGTCCGTTTTCCTTCAGAGTCCTGCCGGTCGAGACAATGTCGACGATCCGGTCGGCAAGTCCGATCAGCGGCGCAAGCTCGATCGACCCGTTCAGCTTAATGATTTCGACCTGCTCGCCCTGTTCACGGAAATATGCTGCCGCAATGTTCGGGTATTTTGTGGCGATTTTCGGTGCGACATCATTCATTTTTGTATCTGGAAGTCCCGCCACTGCGAGATAGCAGCCGCTGATTTTTAAATCGAGCAGCTCATAGACGTCACGTTCTTCTTCAAGGAGGACATCCTTTCCAGCGATGCCGAGATCGGCGACACCATGCTCAACATAGGTAGCGACATCCATCGGTTTCGCTAAAATAAAGCGGAAATTTTCTTCTTCCACATCGATGATTAATTTTCGTGAATCATCAAATTCAGGAGGCAAATCGAAGCCAGCGTTGCGCAGCAGCTCAACCGCTTCATCAAAAATCCTGCCTTTAGGCATCGCGATCGTCAGTTGTTGTCCGTTCATCGCGCCCCCTCCTTTCCTACAAGGAAAACGACATCAGAGTAAGCATTCGAACATGCATCAAGATTGCGGACAGCGCTGATGTCCTGCAGTACCACCTGTTCGCCGTCTTCCCTGCGCTCGGCGGCAAGCTGGAATGCTTCCTTACGCCGTTCTGTGCTGAAGAGGATGCAGGTGACTGGTGCGGGTTGTCCGAGGCTGCTGAGACTCTCAAGCAGCCGGTCGATCCTGATGGCGAATCCTGTTGCTCCAGTCGACTTGCCGAACTTCTCAAGCAGTTGGTCATAACGCCCGCCATTGCCGATTGGGAAGCCAACCATTCCCGCGTATACCTCGAATAGAATCCCTGTATAGTAGCTCATATGGCTGACGATTGTCAGGTCAAATTTGATTTTTCCGCTCTCGCCGAAATCATCGATAACATCCCAAAGCTGCTTAAGTTCATCAAGGGCATCCTTGCCTTTTCCATTTTCGACAAGCTCCGATGCTTTCCCAATCACTTCCGGACCGCCCCGCAGTTCAAGAAATGCCAGCAGCCTTTGTGAATCGATCGAAGACAACGGCAATGATTTGACATGCTCACGGTAGCCAACATAATTTTTTTCATATAGAAATTTCGTCAGTTCGCGGGCGCGATCTTCGGTGCCGAGAATCTGGACGAACAACTCTTTGACGAAGCCAACATGTCCGACAGACAGCTGGAATTGCTGGAGGCCCGCTTTTTTCAGGGCGGATATGGCGAGTGCAATCATTTCACCATCCGCGCTGACGGAATCATCGCCGATGCACTCGACTCCGATTTGTTCGAATTCAGCCGGCCTGCCGCCCTCACGCTGTTGCGCTCGGTATACATTTGCGGAATATGCCAGCCTTAAAGGTACCTCGTCTTTAAAAAGCTTCGATGCGGCCAGCCTCGCAATCGGCGCGGTCATATCCGGACGCAGCACAAGCGTATGTCCCTGCTGGTCCAACAGCTTGAACAGCTGCTGATCGAGGATGGCTGATGCGCTCCCGACCGTTTCGTAATATTCGAGCGCCGGCGTCTCGATGAATCGAAAACCCCATTGCTTCATTTCTTTTTCAATTGCGCTGCGCACCCTGTCTTTCGCTTCATACAATTCAGGAAGGGTATCCCTCATGCCCAGGGGCTTTTCAAACATGAATAATCTGCTCATCGCTTCCACCTTCTTCGTTGCGGGTGTTTTTTTATATCAGAAAAATTTGGCTGTAATTTTCAAAATCCTTTAGTTCGCTAATATGGTAACAAGGTGAAGTTATATGTAGTTTACCGTTCCTTTTAGTATCCGTCAACCGTAACCTCTTCATGTTTGCTTTTTAAAATCCTCCTGTTTAAAATGGGGGCAAACAAAGGAGGAGGCTGCTGCAGTGAAGATTCTATGGGACCTAGATGGGACAATCCTTGACACCTGGCCAACATTGGTAGAGGCATTCACGATCCTTGCGGAAAAAGACCTGCCCTATGAAGAGGTCCTGCCACATTTAAAATATGGGACAGCTTATGAATTTTACGGTGTCGATAAAAGCCTCGTAACGAAGTTCAGGGAAATCGAACGGACTCTGTCTAATGAACGCAAGCCCCTTTTTCCATATGTAAAAGACGTTCTTTCGAATGCAGATGTGAATGTGCTTGTGACCCATCGGAATCGCCGCTCGACAGAGGAATTATTAGAGCACTGGAATCTCGGCGCCAATTTTGAGGAAGTGATCTGCCCTGCTGATGATGGGTATTCCTTGAAGCCAGACATCCATGCTTACAAATACCTTCATGACCGCTACGGACTGGATCTTGCTGTCGGCGACCAAAGCACCGATCTGATTCCTGCTAAAAAGATTGGGCTGCAAACCTGCTCGTTCCGCGAACAGAACGAATATGCGGATCAGATTATTCAGTGTTATTCGGAGTTTACTTATAAGTAGTGACTTGGATTGGCCTTTTACGGACAAGGTCAACCTTTTTCATGTAAACTCGCTCCTTAGTTGGAGGGACAGATTTTACCGCAAATTTCACCCCCTTAAAAAGAGCCTTTGCAAGCGAAACGGAAAACCGTTTCGCTTTTTCAGTTTCCAATTACAGACAAGGGGTAAATATTGAAGAGAAAAGGAGGCTTCGTTTAGATGGAGAATAGAGCTGAGAATCGAATCATTCCTGTCACTTCAATTGATAGTGGAGATGTTGAGCAGATTGCCCATGACGTGCATTACATGAATATCCAGATTGTGAACCTTTGTTTTTACGGAATGCCTGGAGACCAGAAAGATTGGGTTCTAATCGATGCCGGGATGCCCCGGTCGTCTGATGTTATTTTTGAGGAGGCGGAAAGGCTGTTTGGCGCAAATAATCCGCCGAAAGCGATCATCCTCACCCATGGCCATTTTGATCATGTCGGAGCACTCGTGGAGCTGGTGGAACGCTGGAACGTCAATGTCTACGCACATGAGCTCGAGATGCCTTATCTGTCAGGGGTCAAGAATTATCCTGAGCCAGACCCAACGGTCGATGGCGGCCTGCTTGCCAAAGCGGCGAAGCTCTATCCAAATGAAGCAATCAAACTCGGAAATCACGTAAAGGCGTTGCCGCTCGATGGGACGGTTCCCGAAATGGATGGCTGGCGCTGGATTCATACTCCAGGGCACACACCGGGGCATATTTCATTGTTCCGTGATTCCGACAGGACATTGATTGCCGGGGATGCGTTTGTGACGGTCAAACAAGAGTCGCTTTATAAGGTAGTCACGCAGAAGAAGGAAATCAGCGGGCCGCCCCGCTATTTGACTACGAACTGGGAACACGCGCGCAAATCGGTAGAAGAGTTGTATGCCCTCCGCCCTGCACGTGCTATAACCGGACACGGCAGGCCCATGGAAGGCGAGGAACTTGAAAGGAATCTGGATTTATTGGTACGCGATTTCGAGAAGATCGCAGTGCCCGATCATGGACGGTTTGTGGACGGGGATTAAGAATAAGCTCGGGGCTAGCTCATTTTTTAAGTTAAAATAGGATGTTCGTTTAATCTCTTATATTAAAAAACAGTAAAAAAAGTAAAGCCGTTTCATTTTTCAAGTTGGTCGATATAATTGTGGATGTGGTCGATATATTGAAAAATTCGCCGATATATTGAAAAATCTGGTCGATATATCTAAAAATCCGCTGATATATTTAAAAATGTGGTCGTAAAAGGTTACCACCGGTAATCCTTACTACTATCTGTATCCTTTTTTGCATGCCAAACCATCTCAGCCAGCGAATATTTAGCTAATAAGAGGAAAAAAATTCTAATTTATATCTTTTTCACATTGATTCACACCGTTTGGGAGTGATTTGCTGCGACGTGTGATAAATGTACGGTGATTGTTCCCAGCAAAACTTAACTGATTTTCCGCACCAGGAAGCCGATCCGAAATCAATAACTCTCCGAAATAAAAGCGAAGCGGAAACAATTCCGCTTCGCTTTTATTCTGTCCGGGCTTGTCCGTAAATTTCATCGTCTGCCCAGCGCTGTGCCAGTTCTTCTTTTGTATAGATGACCCGCATGGGGTTGCCGCCGACGAATGCTCCTTCGGGTACGTCTTTATGGACGAGGGTGCCGGCGGAGACGATGGCGCCATCGCCGATTTTGATGCCGGGCATGATCGTTGAGTTGGCGCCGATCATGACTTCGCTGCCGATTTCGACGTCGCCGAGGCGGTATTCTTTGATTAAATATTCGTGCGCAAGGATGGTCGTGTTGTAGCCGATGACCGTGTTGCGGCCGACGGAGATTTTTTCCGGGAACATCACGTCCAGCATGACCATCAGCGCAAATGATGTCTGGTCGCCGACCTTCATCCGGAGAAAATTGCGGTACAGCCAGTTTTTCATGCCGAGAAATGGCGTGTAGCGCGCGACCTGGATGACGACGAAATTTTTGACGACCTTCCAAAACGGAACGGTTTTATATACATGCCATAGTGAATTTGCGCCTTCGACTCGGTAACGCGTCGTCCTTCGCATCTTCTTACACCCCGAGGATTGGCAGGATATCAGCCATATTTTCCAGGATATAGTCTGGCTTGTATTCCTCTAGATGCTCTCTTCCCTTGATGGACCAGGATACTCCGGCTGTTTTGGTGCCGGCATTCTTGCCTCCAAGGATATCGTGGTGGTTGTCGCCGACCATGATTGCGCGTTCCGGCGAGGAACCGAGCAGGTCAAGCGCCTTTAAAAGCGGTTCTGGATCTGGCTTTGCTTTTTCGACATGATCAAGCGCAACGATGACCTCGAAAAATTCATCAAGGCCAGTCAGCTTCAGACCCATTTGGACAACGTCGGAAAGCTTCGTGGTGACGATTCCTAGATGGAAGCCGTTTTCCTTCAGCGTCCTGACCGTTTCATACACGCCTTCAAAACTTTTAACCAATAGATCATGGTTTGCCAGGTTGTATGTGCGGTAGGTTTTGATCATTTCCTCATAGCCTTCTGCATCCATTGCTTCGAAAGTTTCCTTCAACGACGGCCCTAGAAACGGCAGGACATCCTCCCGTTTATACTGGCCTGGATAATAGGTTTCCATTGTATGAAGAAACGAGGAAATGATCAGTTCATTCGTATCAATCAATGTCCCGTCGAGATCGAACAGGACTGTATCTATTTTATTGCTCATATACTGCTTCCTTTCTTTTTGCGAGGTCCGCGCGGTTCCAGATGAATGCGACCGCTACTGTCAATAAGATGGCCACTCCAAGGCGAATCAATAACAGAGGCAGCACCGGAATGCCCAGCGGAACAAAAATCAGTGTATCCTCAATGACTGCATGGCAGGCTACTAGGAAAATGAAGGCCAGTGTGACGTCTTTTTTGCTGACACCATCTTCCTGGACAGCCTGGATCATCACGCCTGCGCCGTAGGCAAGGCCAATCAGCAGGCCTGCTGCCATCGTTGTAGAGGTATTTTCTTTCATCCCCAGTGCCTTTGTTGCCGGCGCCATCCATCTTGAAAAAACAGCCAGCCATTGGCGGTCCTTCATGATTTGCACGATGACCATCAGCGGAATGACGATGATCGCCAGCTGGAATATGCCGACTCCCGCCTTCGTAATGCTTTCAAGCAAAATCAGGCCCCATCCTGATACCTCTTCGCTTTTAGCCGGAACCATTCCATATTTCGCGAGTTCCGATCCGCCATTCCAAACAAGGTTGATAACGATGGCAGAAAAAAGCGCAAGACCCAGCCGGACAAGGACAATGATCCAAAGTTTGACGCCAACCTTGACGGCAACACTCGACTCAACGAGCATATTGTGCGAGAAGCTCAGCATCACCGCGATGATGAAGACTTCTTTTACCGTCAAATCAAGCGTCAATATCGCTCCGATGGCCGCATACAGGTTCAGGAAATTGCCGACGACGAGCGGGATTGCTGCATCGCCAGACAGACCGATCAGCGACATCAGCGGCGTGATCAGCTTGATGATCCACGGCAGGACCGGGGTGTATTGCAGGATTGATACAATCAGGGTAACCGGAAAAATGACTTTTCCAAGCGACCAGGTTGTATTCAAGCCGACCATTAGTCCCTTTTTCAATGAAGAAACCATCGAAACATCTCTCCCATTTTTTCAGCCTTTAAACTATGTGTATTTAAAAGCACTTTCTTTTAGTAACCCGAAATTCTAATTCTCTTTCTCCAGGTAACGGATTTTCGAATACCCTTTGACTCTTCTGAAAACCCATAAAGCAATCGCCACCACAATCAGCACGATTGAAATTGTCTGTGCAATCCGCAATGATTCTGTCAGCATCAGGCTGTCGGTACGCATTCCTTCGACAAAGAAACGGCCGATTGAATACCAGATGACATAGCTGAGGAAGATTTCACCGCGGCCAAGATTGACTCTGCGCAAGCCCATCAGCAGGATGAAACCGAGCAGGTTCCAGATCGATTCGTATAAAAATGTCGGATGATAATAGGTTCCATTAATATACATCTGATTGATGATGAATTCTGGCAGGTGCAGGCTTTCCAAGAACGCCCTGCTTACTTCACCGCCGTGTGCCTCCTGGTTCATGAAGTTCCCCCAGCGTCCGATTGCCTGTCCGATGATCAGGCTTGGCGCGGCGATATCGGCAAGCTTCCAGAAGGAAACATTCCTTGATTTTGCAAAGAAATAGGCGGTTGCGACCGCTCCGATCAGCGCACCATGGATGGCAATTCCGCCATTCCAGATTTTAATGATCTCGGAAGGATACTGGCTGTAATAATCCCATTGAAAAATTACATAGTAAAGTCTTGCAGAGATGATCGCAATCGGGATGGCCCACAACATCAAATCCGCAAAAATATCTTTCGGCAAACCGCGGCGTTCCCCTTCGCGCATCGCTAGCCATAGTGCCAGTGCGATCCCCAATCCGATAATGACGCCATACCAGTGGACCTGAATCGGACCGAGTGAAAAGGCAATCGGGTCGATCGGCTGAATATTTTTTTCCATGTCATTTCCCCTTTTTCTATCGAAAATCTTATTCTTCTTTTACAAAAAAGTCTTAATCAAACGTTTGATTAAACTCTCTTCATCGCTGAATGATCAAGCTTTAATGTTCATCATGGTCGCCGTCTTCGATGACATCGGACAGCCTGTTGGTGAATTGCTCGGCAGCGTTCATTCCCATGCGCTTCAGTCGGAAGTTCATTGCTGCAACCTCGATGATGACAGCAAGGTTCCGGCCTGGACGAACCGGGATGGTCAGCTTGGTCACATCGGTGTCGAGGATTTTCATTTTTTCTTCATCGAGTCCAAGTCTGTCATACGATTTTTTCTGGTCCCAGATTTCAAGGTCGATGATTAAGGAAATCCGCTTATGTGAACGGACTGCACCTGCGCCAAACAATGTCATTACATTAATGATGCCTACTCCGCGGATTTCAAGGAGATGCTCAATTAATTCAGGTGAGTTCCCCACAAGATTACCGATGTCTTCCTGGCGGATTTCGACGCAATCATCGGCTACAAGGCGGTGGCCTCGTTTCACCAATTCAAGCGCGGTCTCACTTTTACCGACTCCGCTTTTGCCTGTGATCAGGACGCCGATACCGTAAAGGTCAACAAGGACACCGTGGACAGCAGTTGTCGGTGCGAGCTTGCTTTCAAGGTAGTTCGTCAAATGGCTGGAGAACCTTGTAGTCTTCAGCTTGGAGCGCATGACCGGAACCGATTCGCGTTCCGCTGCTTCAACCAGTTCGGGTGGGACCTCCATATCTCTGGTGACAATGATGCCCGGAGTGATATCGGTGCATAATTTCTCCATCCTTGATGCCCTGTCACGGGGGTCGAGCTTCTCAAAGAATGTCAGCTCCGTTTTACCGAGCAGCTGAATGCGCTCTGCAGGATAATATTCAAAATAGCCGGCAATTTCGAGACCCGGCCTTGAAATGTCTGTCGTTGTGATTGGACGGTTGATGCCTTCTTCCCCACATACGAGTTCCAGGTCAAATTTCTTGATGATGTCTATTGTTCGGACTTTCGGCAAAGAAGTTCCTCCTTTAAAAGAGTTGATGAATTCCACATGATTACAATACTTTTTATTTTAGCACTTTTTCATGAAGAACCAAATAGAAGGAGCCAAAAAACGGAATTCCTCTGCTGGTATTGACCAATGACATATTACTATGACCAGCTGGTAAATATTTTTAAAAAGGTATAGACAACTATACAGTACGCTTGTTATCATCAGATTGTAAGCGAGTTCATTTTAATTTTTCTGATTATTTTACAAAAGAGGGGGAAATACCATGCGTAATGAGGAACGCCTGGCAAAAGAGATACTTGAGCAGCTTGGCGGCGCGGGCAATATTGCTGATGTTGCTTCGTGCATGACCCGACTTCGTGTCAAGCCGGCGGATTACGGTAAAGTCAATATTGCCGGCATCAAGAAAATTGACGGCGTGCTCGGTGTCGTCGAAGAAGAAACATTGCAGATCATTCTTGGACCGGGAATTGTCACCAAAGTGGCGAACGAAGTTTCCGAGATTACCGGAAAAAGTGCGAGACTCGTAGACGAGAGCGATCCAAATCCGTTTGAAGGACTTGCTGGCCGGACAAAGGATGAGCTGAACAAGAAAAACTCCACTCCATTTAAATTGTTCCTGCGCAAGATTGCCAGCATATTCATCCCGCTGATTCCTGCGATTGTCGCTTCTGGTTTGATTGCGGGAATTACGAATGTTATTGTTCGTTCCGAAATCATTGATCCAGAATCAGCGTTCATCCAAATTCTGAACCTGATCGGCTGGGGAATCTTCGGTTATCTGGGCGTCTTCGTCGGCATCAACACTGCGCGTGAGTTCGGTGGTTCTCCTGCCCTGGGCGGTGCTGCCGGCATCCTGATCATCAACCCGGGCCTTGCGAATATCACATTGTTTGGCGAAGCACTTGTGCCGGGACGCGGCGGCCTGATCGGCGTTATGCTTGCTGCGGTGTTTATCGCATGGCTTGAAAAACGCATCCGTAAATTTGTTCCTGCTTCACTGGATATCATTTTCACTCCTACTCTATCATTATTGATTACTGGCATTGCTACTCTATTCGTTCTGCAGCCTGTCGGCGGCCTCATTTCCGACCTGATCACGAAAGGCTTGCTTGGCCTGCTTGATTTCGGCGGCATTGTTGCCGGGCTGGTCCTTGCCGGAACCTTCCTGCCGCTTGTTGTGACGGGCTTGCACCAGGGCCTTACACCGGTGCATATGGAATTGATCAACACGATTGGCGATGACCCGCTTCTGCCGATCCTGGCAATGGGTGGCGCCGGCCAGGTTGGTGCGGCATTCGCGATCTATTTTAAAACAAAGAATGAGAGACTGAAGAAGGTCATCAAAGGCGGTCTTCCTGTCGGTATGCTCGGAATCGGTGAACCGCTGATATTCGGGGTTACCCTTCCGCTTGGCCGTCCATTCCTGACAGCATGTCTCGGCGCAGCTGTCGGCGGAGCCTTCCAGGCGTTCTTTAAAATCGCGACGATTGCCATCGGTGTTTCGGGAATCCCGCTTGCATTCCTTGTCCATACGAACCAAATCCTGCTTTACCTGCTCGGCCTGCTGATTGCCTACATTTTCGGGTTCATCTTCACCTGGACGTTTGGCTTCAAGGACGAGATGGCAAAGGATATTTAATTGAATAACCTGAAAGGAGGAGAGCCGCTTTCCTCCTTTCTTCTTTTCTCGCAAACTTCTATCATAGTTTTAGATTTGGAGGCTTGAACATGCTAGGCATTTCCGTTTATTTGAACAAAGACCGCAGGGAAAAAAATGCGGTCTGGATTGAAAAAGCAGCCCGACATGGACTGACTTCCATCTTCACCTCTTTACATATACCTGAGGATAATCCAGCAGATTACAAGGAACTTCTGCAAGAGCTTGGGGCACTGGCGAAAAAGCACGGAATGGAGCTGATGGCTGATGTTTCGCCCCGGTCATTGGATTATCTTGGGCTTGAATGGGAGCATTATGAAAAACTGCTTGATTGGGGCTTATCCGGGATTCGAGCGGATTATGGATTCACAACCAGGCAGGTCGTGGAGTTATCGCATAAAATGAAGATAGGAATCAATGCCAGCACGGTTACGAAAAATGAACTCGAGGAATGGATTGGTGCTGGGTTGAAAACAGCAAACGTGGAGGCATGGCACAATTTTTACCCGCGTCCTGAAACCGGGCTGGATACACCTTTCCTTATTGAACGAAACAAAATGTTCCGCTCAATGGGTATCACCACCATGGCTTTCGTGCCAGGAGATCAGGATCAGCGCGGACCTGTATTTGCCGGCCTGCCCACGCTTGAAAAACACCGGAGCAGTTTGCCGCACATCGCTGCTGCGGAGCTGTTGTATTCCTGTTTTACCGATAAGATCCTGATTGGAGACCATGCTGCCAGCGATGATCAGCTTGCATTGCTATGTTCCCTTGACAAAAAGATCATTCCGCTGCGTGTTGAAGCCCTGAATTGGCCACAGACAGAATTATTGGCGGCGCCACTGACCAACCGGATGGACCCTGCCCGTGATGTCATCCGCGCTGTTGAATCTCGGTCTTATGCTTTAAAAGGAGACAAGCACCTCCCTCCTCTGAATCAAACGGAACGTCCTGGAGGGACGATCACTATTGACAATGAGTTATACGGGCGGTATGCAGGTGAATTGCAGATTACGGTGAACGACCTCCCCCGTGATGAGAAAGTGAACTGCATCGGAAGAGTAATTGAGGAAGATCTGCCATTGCTTTCGCAAATAGGCGCAGGGCAAAAATTTCAATTTATTGTGAGGGATGAACATGGAAATCGCAAAGCTTAATACAGAACAGCAGAACCCGAAAACAATGAATATCGACTTGATGTCGACCGAGGAAATCATCACCGTCATCAACCAGGAGGACACGCTCGTTCCGAATGTGCTCGCAAGGCAGGTTCCGACTATTTCGGAGGTGGTAGACAGGATTGTTGAGGCCTTCAAGAAAGGCGGACGGCTGATCTATATCGGCGCCGGCACTTCCGGGCGTCTCGGAATCATCGACGCTTCCGAATGCCCTCCGACCTTCGGAACCCCCCCTGCCCTGGTCGTCGGAATCATTGCCGGTGGCAAAGAAGCAATGACAGAAGCCCTTGAAGGTGTCGAGGATGATAAACAGCAGGGACAGGCTGATCTGGAAAACATCTCCCTCACTCCTGATGATATTGTAGTCGGCATTGCAGCAAGCGGACGGACTCCTTATACAATCGGAGCGTTGGAATATGCGAAAAAGATCGGTGCACAAACTGTTTCCGTTGTCTGCAGTAAAGACTCTGAGATGGAGAATATTTCTGATTACACAATTGCAGCAGTCGTCGGACCTGAAGTCATCACCGGTTCGACGAGGATGAAGGCCGGAACCGCACAAAAACTGGTCTTGAACATGCTCTCGACTGCTTCGATGATCAAAATGGGCAAGGTGTATGGCAACCTGATGGTCGATGTCCAGATGACGAATGAAAAACTCCATAACCGCGCGGTGAACATCGTTAAAATGGCGACAGGCGCGTCAGATGAAGAAGCACGAGCCGCCATCAAGGAGCAAAACTACCACACGAAAGCTGCCATCCTCCAAATCACGACCGGCTTGAAGGGCACTGCTGTAAAAGACCTATTGGAAAAACATAATGGCTACCTGCGCGAGGCCATTCAGGAGTTTTACAGAGGAGAAGACAAGTAAGGTTACTTGTATATACCACGCAAAAATACCTATTCCCCCTGAGTGCTGGTATAGACAGCTCATTGCCGATATTAGTATAATAAAAGGGATAGAGGGTATAAAGAAATAGAATGACAAAACTTTAGGTGATTGAATCATGAAGGATTTAGTGCTCGTAAATGCAAAGATTTTAACAGAAAAAGGCCTGATCGAGAAAGGCTATATTCATATAAAAGAAGGAAAAATCGTTGAGACGGGAGCGGCATCCTCCCTTCCCCATCATCATGCAGAGGTCATTGAGCTTACTGACGACAATACCATTGTCCCGGGGTTTATCGACGTGCACATCCATGGAGCCGGCGGAGCGGATACGATGGACGCGACTGAAGAGGCACTGAATACGATGGCCTCCATCCTGCCAGAGGAAGGAACGACCAGCTTCCTGGCCACGACGATCACTCAAGATCAAAGCGCCATCATCAAAGCGTTGGAAAACGCAGGAGATTATATCAGCCAGCACAACCATCCAGGCAAAGCAGAGGTGCTCGGAGTCCATCTGGAGGGTCCTTTCATCAATGAATCCAGGAAAGGTGCCCAGCCGGAACAGCATATCCGTGTCCCGGATATAGAGCTGTTTGCGAGGATGCAGAATGCTTCGGGAAACCATATCAGGCTGGTGACACTCGCTCCGGAAATGGAAAATGGCTATGAGTTCATTACCTATCTGGCCGAAAACGGCGTCATTGCTTCTGTGGGTCATTCAGATGCTACCTATGGTCAAATGGCTGAGGCAGTGAAAGCAGGCGCAACGCATGTCACCCATTTGTTCAATGGCATGCGCGGGATGCATCATCGCGATCCTGGTGTTGCAGGTGCTGCCCTGCTATTCGATGAACTGAAGATCGAGATGATCGCCGACGGAATCCATGTCGTTCCGGAAATGCTGAATTTATCCTTACGCGCCAAAGGAACGGGCGGAGTCATTTTAATCACCGACTCGATGAGGGCGAAATGCCTCAAGAATGGCACCTACGATCTCGGCGGCCAGGAAGTGAATGTAGCAGACGGAAAGGCACTGTTGGCCGATGGCACACTTGCGGGAAGCATCTTGAAAATGAAAGATTCATTGAAAAATATGATGGAATTCACAGGCATCAGTCTTGAAGAGGCTATGAAGCTGGCCAGCGAGAACCCGGCAAGGCAGCTGAACGTTTTTGACCGCAAAGGCAGCATTGCTCCTGGTAAGGATGCCGATTTGGTCATTCTCGACCATAATCTCGAAGTATCGATGGCATTTTGCCGCGGGGTTAGAAGCTTTTAAACTTTGAAAGAGGTGATGAAGTTGAAACTGATCAGGACAACCAGCTATGAGGAGCTAAGCCAGCAGGCTGCAGCTGAAATCATCTCCAGAATCCAAAGCAATCACAGGCTGAATCTGGGACTGGCCACCGGCAGCACTCCTACCGGCGTCTATAAGCAGCTGATCGAGGACCATAAAAAAAATAAGACCTCTTATAAAGAAATCAATACCTTCAATCTGGATGAATACATCGGGATTGCGAAAAAAGACCCGCACAGCTATCACTATTTCATGTGCGAGAATCTGTTTCACCATATTGATATCCCGCTGGATCAGACGCATATTCCGGATGGTACAGCGAAGGACCTTAAGGAAGAATGCCTACGTTACGAACAGTTCATTCAGGAGCACGGCGGCATCGACCTGCAGATACTCGGGATTGGCCAGAACGGCCATATTGGTTTTAACGAGCCCGGCACGCCTTTTGACAGCAGGACACATATCATCATGCTTGCTGAAAGCACGCGCAAGGCGAATTCACGATTTTTCGACTCACTTGAAGAGGTGCCAAAGCAGGCCATCACAATGGGGATTGCTTCGATTATGGCAAGCATGGAGATCTTCCTGCTTGTATCAGGCACAAGCAAAGCGGAGGCACTCGCCCGGTTGATGAACGGCGCAGTCAGCGAGCAATTCCCGGCTTCTGTCTTGAAAAAGCACCCAAATGTCACGATTTTTGCCGATAATGAAGCGGCAGCATTACTATAGAGATCCCTTCTGAAAAATTGCAAGCAGTCAGGAGAATGAGAAATGATTAATAAAAGTTCACCCATTCCTATTTATCACCAGCTCGAGGAATATATAAAAGCGCAAATCGACAGCGGCGAACTGCAGCCTGATGAAACCATCCCCTCTGAACGTGTCTACGCTGACATGTTCCAGATCAGCAGGATGACAATCAGGCAGGCGCTGACGAATCTTGTGAATGATGGCTACCTGTATCGCCAAAAAGGAAAAGGCACCTTCGTCAACAAAAAGAAGGTTGAACAGCGCCTGCAGGGTCTGACAAGTTTTACCGAGGACATGAAGGAACGCGGCTTCACTCCTGGGAGCAGACTGGTTTCGTTTGAAATCATCCCTGCCGGCAGGGAAATCGCTGACCGCCTTCATCTCAATGAAAATACGCCAGTATACGAAATCAAGCGTGTCAGGCTTGCGGACAATGTGCCGATGGCTCTCGAGACCACCTACCTCCCTGCCAACCTGGTCAAAGGGCTGACAGAGGAAATTATCAATCAATCACTTTACCAGTATATTGAAGAGAAGCTGTCGCTTGTCATCCATGAAGCGACTCAGCAAATTGAAGCATCCATTGCCAAAGAGCCGGAGCTGCGCCTGCTTGATATTGAAAAAGGCTCCCCTGTCCTGCTCATTTTAAGGACATCCTCCCTAAAGGACGGCACTCCCTTTGAATTTGTCAAATCAGCCTACCGCGCCGACCGTTATAAATTTGTGCATACGATGCAGCGAGCATAATTTCTGGAGATCCGAATGGGTCTCCTATTTTTACGTCCTTTTCTGGGGGCAATATGCAATAAAGGATGAATGTCGAATACGGATGGGAATATAGCTTATTTCCACGGAAATAATCGAACAGGATTGTCGAAGCTTTTTGGGAAAGGTGAAATGATTGTCATATTGAGCTAGAATTGGGGAATAGATGAAAACAGAAGGAGCAGATCATATGCTTAAAAATTTTTCGATTGATGACCATGCGAAGCGCCAGATGACAGATGAAATCAAACGCTTTTTCCTTGAAGAACGCGGTGAGGAGCTGGGTGACCTGGCGGCTTTGCTGATTCTGGAATTTTTTGTGGATAAGCTCGCTCCCCATTTTTACAATAATGGCGTCCAGGATGCGCATGGATTCATGTCCGAACGGCTTGAGGATATTTTTGACCTCAATAAATAAGGTGTTGGACGTTCTTTCCGGTACTTTTAGCTGATGTCACTATGTCCGTTTCCTTGCTTTGTTCATATATATACTTGTGAGGAAATCTTTTATCGGAAGGTGTGATGATGATGAAGATCATGCTTGATGCTGGGCATGGTTATAACACCCCGGGTAAGCGAAGTCCTGACGGAATGAGAGAGTATGAGTTTAACAGAGCGGTGGCGAATTATGCCAGGGACTTGCTGGCGAACTATAACAATGTCACGGTATACTTTTCCCATTCGGATCAGCAAGATGTTTCATTGAAGGCAAGGACGGACAAGGCGAACAGCCTGAACGTGGATATATTTGTTTCAATACATGCCAATGCGTTTGGCAGCGGCGGCTGGAACAGTGCCGGCGGAATTGAGACGTATGTCTATCCATCAAGGCCTCCAGTGGCATATCAGCTTGCCCAGAAAATCCAGCGCAACCTCGTCGTGGCAACAGGATTGCAGAACCGCGGTGTCAAAACCGCTGACTTCCATGTCCTGAGGGAGACAAGAATGGACGCGGTGCTGGTGGAATGCGGGTTTATGACAAACCGGGAAGAAATCAAACTGCTTCGTTCGGAAACATACCGGAGAACGATTGCCGAGGGAATCGTCAAATCGCTGGCCGAGCAGTTCAGGCTCCAGCGAAAGGCGAATACCCCTGCGCCCTCATCTGCCCCTCCTGCAGCAAAGTCCGCTCCTGCCCCAGCGAGCAGAGACGGAATCTACAAAGTCCAGGTTGGCGCGTTCGTAAATGAGCAAAATGCAAGAGAGCTTGCAGAGCGGCTAAAGAAAGCAGGCTTTGAAGCTTATATTAATACTGAATGAAAGAAGGCCGGCAATAAATGCCGGCCTTTTCTATTTTTCCTTGGATTCCTTGAAAACAGTATTCTGGATAATCAGGTTTGCAATCGACATGATGATTGCTGTAAGCAAGGCCATACCAAATCCCCCGATGTCAAACGAACTGCCCATAAGGCTGTCTGTCAGCATCAGTGTGATCGCATTGATGACAAACAGGAACAAACCAAGGCTAAGCACCGTAACCGGGAGCGTCAGGATAATCAGGATTGGTTTTACCAATATGTTCAGGATCGAGAGGATAAAACTTGCGCCAAGAGCTGCCCCGAATCCTGACAGGTAGATGACATCCTCAAAATAGCCGGCAAGCGCCATGAAGAGCACAGCATTAATCACAATTCCCAACAGCCATCTCATGTTAATACCCCTTGTTTGGAAGGACAAAAACAAGTACAAGATAGAGTATTGCCATTGGGAAGAAAGCCGTGGCAAACACCAGGATCACAAACAATAATCTTAGCCATAATGCATTCATCCCGAATGACTCTGCCATCCCCCCGAGAACACCAGCGAGCATCCGGTTCGTTCGTGAACGAGTCAATTTCATCTCAAACACCTTCCTATTTCACTCAACTTTTAGAGCCTATCTTATCAGTTTTTTCACTACAATCGAGCCCGTTTTTGTATCGGCATGCAATCTGACCGCATGAAGTCCGCCCTCGGCAGGCTTGAAACGAAGCGTTTTCTGGACCATATCGCTTTTTTCCTCGACAACCTGGATTCCATCCAGTTCAATCGTGAAGCCTCCAAGATTTGATTTCAGTTCACCGCTGGCCGGCGTCTTCTCAGGAAGGAAAACGTCGATACTGCCTGTCGTTGCCTTGACTTCGATATTCTCACAATCATTGTTGTTCACCGTGCAAGTCAGGTTCCCATTGAAGGATTGGAGATCCACCTGGTTAAAGTAGCCGTCAGCCTTAATTGCGCCATTGATCGTTTCAGCCTCGAGGTCGCGGATCGAACTTCTGTGGATGCCGATTTGGCCGTTTGCCGTTTCTGTTTCCAGCTTGCCGCAATCCAGGTTCTCCAGGAGGACTTTGCCATTCGCCGTCTTCGCGCGGCAATCCTTCACCTTTAAGTTTTCTCCTTCAATCGATCCATTAAACAAGCGGATTCGGACATTTTCGTAATCCTCTTTTGGAACGTGGACGACCGAATCGACCTTCATCCACTTTTGCTGCACCGAAAAACGGAGCTTTTGCCCTTCAATAGCGAAAATGGCATCCTCAAGGAATTTACGCCTCGCCTCATCCTGGTTTTCAACGCGATACACCTTGGCGCTGCATTCGATACGGACATCCTTTTGCTCCCATGGCACCAGTTTTACAGAACCATTCGCCATGTCAATATCGATCTGGTTCAAGATGGCATCCCCCTGCTGAAAGATATGGGTGATGTCAACTGATTGCCCAAAGTTCAAATCCAAATCAAAATCCTTGATTTTCTTAAAAGCCGTATCGACAAAATCAAGCACCTTATCTTTTACAGAGTTGAACTTGTAAGTATTGAAGTCTTCCTTTTTTGCTTCCTCAAATTTCACAGAGGGGGACAGGGATGTTGAGTTGCTTTCCTGGCTGCCCTTCCCCTGCTCCAGCTGTTCAATTAAAAACAAAGCTTCATCAACCGTCATTTTGCCTTCTTCCACAAGCTTTAAAATCCGTTTCCGTTCTTCCTTCATGTTCATTTCCTCCCCACTTTATTTCTCTATTGTAAGTACTTTAATCCCTTTTACCAGATTCCAAACGAGCACGATCAACCCGAGGACCACCATAAACATTGCACTGGAAAACACCAATACAGGAAACTCTTCTGCTGCACCTCTTGTAACATCATAATAAACACCAACCAAGACAAGCGGCAGCGGGAATAGCGGAATAAGGTGCGACACCAATGCCTTCTTGGCATGCCCCTTCACATCCAGATCCTCTGAGGCAAAATAAGCGACTAAAGGGAATAAAATCCCTGCGAACATAATACTGAAATAACACAAAGCAGACAGAATCCTTTTTGTATCCATCTTCTTCATCTCCTTAGCAATTAATACGCAGCGGAGTCTAAGAAGTTTCATATCTTTATGAAAATAGTTCGACAAATTGTCTGCCGACCCTTGGTGAATGACCTGTATTTATTGAATTTTCCGTGAACAGTGCGTCAGGAATTTCCACTATTTTCAGATTCAAATTAAGCTGGTAAACTATTATTCTGTAATTAACCAGAAATATTTCTGTAACAAATATGAAATATAAACGTCTAAGTTAATGCAAATAATTTTAAAACCAGCGAGGGATGCAGAGTGTTCAGCTTGAAAAGTAAAACAGCCAGATGGTGCACCGTTGTGTGTTTAGTTGGGGGGCTTATCACCTCCTCTTCTGCCGTTGCCAGCCAGGTGAAGAAGCCCGGCATTCAGGGGTATAGCCAGCAGCAGGAGCTCAAAATAGCTTACAATCGTACCGATGAAGTGTTAAAAAAACTAGAAACAAAGCCGCCTAGATTCGCGGAAGAACAAGATCAACTGACTCCAGACCCAGCAGACATTCCCGCTGAAGAACCTGCCACTGCACCTTCAAAAACAGTCTACTTAACATTTGATGACGGACCACACAAGGTTTCAGACCAAATCTTATCGATTCTGGATGAGTATGACGCAAAAGCTACCTTTTTTATGCTGGACGGGAATATGAGAAACTTCCCCGAAGCGGTAAAAAAGATGGCAGAAGCCGGCCACGCCCTCGGAGCGCATGGAGTCACGCATGACAAAAAGAAAATCTATCAGTCTCCGCAGACCGTAGTAGCTGAAATGGACCAAACATTAAGTACCATAAAAGAAATCACCGGGCTCGATTCGACCCTGATCCGCACACCATATGGAAGCGCACCGCATATGAAGGAACCCCACAAGAAAGCGGTCAGCGACAAAGGATACCAATTGTGGGACTGGAACGTTGACAGCAAAGACTGGTATTACCGCGATAAAAGGCTGGTTGACTACACAATCGCCCAGGTTGCAGATAAAGCCCAGAAGGATGAACCACTCGTCATCCTCCTGCACGAAAGAGAAGAAACCCTCGCCCAGCTGCCAGAACTGCTCGAGTACCTGAAAAAGGAGAACTATGACTTTAAAGCGCTCGATGCAGCGATGACGCCGATTCATTTGAAATAAACCTGTGACGCAAAAAGCTCTTCCCGCGAAGGAAGAGCTTTTTTCATATAGAATTAAGCATTACTCGTGCTTTTTTCTTTTTCCTGAATTTGTTCCTTCATCCGCAGCCTGTCACGGTCGAGGATTGGTTTCAGGTATCTTCCTGTATAGGATTCAGGGATTTCGGCGATCTGTTCTGGCGTTCCAGTGCCGATAATCGTACCACCTCGGTCCCCGCCTTCCGGCCCAAGGTCGACGATGTAGTCCGCTGCCTTGATGACATCAAGGTTATGTTCAATCACCAGCACAGTATCCCCGTTTTCTACCAGGCGCTGGAGGACGATCAGCAGGCGGGAAATATCATCGACATGCAAGCCTGTTGTCGGCTCGTCAAGAATATAAAGCGAACGGCCTGTCGAGCGTCGGTGCAGCTCAGAAGCAAGCTTGACGCGCTGGGCCTCCCCGCCGGACAAAGTCGTAGCAGGCTGGCCAAGCGTGATGTAACCGAGACCTACATCGTAAATCGTCTGCAGTTTGCGGGCGATTTTCGGAATGTTGGCGAAGAACTCGAGCGCATCTTCCACGGTCATATCCAGTATTTCAGAAATGTTTTTCCCTTTATATTTCACTTCCAGCGTTTCGCGGTTGTAGCGCTTGCCATGGCAGACTTCGCAAGGCACATAAACGTCAGGCAGGAAGTGCATCTCGATCTTGATGATTCCATCACCGCGGCAGGCTTCACAGCGTCCGCCTTTCACGTTAAAGCTGAAACGGCCTTTTTTATAGCCGCGGACCTTCGCTTCATTCGTTGTGGCGAATACATCGCGAATATCATCGAATACCCCTGTATAGGTTGCCGGGTTCGACCTTGGTGTACGGCCGATTGGCGACTGGTCAATATCGATGACCTTGTCGAGGTGTTCAACCCCTTTGATTTCCCGGAACTCGCCCGGCTTGCTTTTCGCTCGATGCAGCCTCATCGCGAGTGATTTATGCAGGATTTCATTGATCAATGTACTTTTACCCGATCCGGACACCCCTGTAACCGCCATGAAGGTACCGAGCGGGAACTTCACACTGACATTCTTCAGGTTATTTTCCTTTGCCCCTTTGATCTCGATATAGCGGCCATCTGGCTTGCGGCGCTCAATTGGCAGCGGGATGAACTTTTTGCCTGACAGGTACTGGCCAGTCAGCGAGTTCGGGTCATCCATTACCTGAGCCGGCGTCCCCTGGGAGATGATCTCGCCGCCGTGAACTCCTGCTCCAGGACCGATATCGATCAAATGGTCAGCGGCAAGCATCGTATCTTCATCATGCTCGACCACTATCAACGTATTGCCGATATCACGCATGTTTTTCAGTGTATCGATCAGCCTGTCATTATCGCGCTGATGAAGTCCGATGGATGGTTCATCGAGGATGTAAAGAACCCCTGTCAGGCGGGAACCGATCTGGGTTGCCAGCCTGATCCGCTGTGCTTCACCACCGGAAAGCGTACCGGCAGCACGACTCATCGTCAGGTAATCCAGTCCTACATTGATCAGAAAGCCCAGACGCTCCGTGATTTCACGGAAAATCATGTTGGCGATTTTCATCTCTTTCTCAGAAAGCTCAAGGCCCTCGAAAAATTGGTGTGCCTCTTCCACCGATAACGAAGTCACTTCGCCAATATGGCGGCCATCGACAAGGACGGCAAGGGATTCACGCTTCAGCCTGTAGCCTTTGCATGTCGGGCAGGCGTGCTCGCCCATATACTTTTCCATTTGTTCACGGATATAATCCGAGCTTGTTTCCTTATAGCGTCGCTCGATATTTTTCAGGACGCCCTCGAAAACGATATAGTTTTCGCGAACCTGCCCCCAGTCGTTTTCATAGCGGAAGTAAATCCGGTCCTTCGGAGAACCATAAAGAATTTTCTCCAGCTGCTTTTCTGGAAGGTCTTTTACCGGGACATCCATATCGATTCCGTAATGGTTGCAGACAGCCTCTAGCAGCTGCGGGTAATATTGTGAGCTCGTCGGTTCCCAAGGAGCGATGGCATGCTGTTTCAAGGATAGTTCCTTGTTCGGGATGACTAGGTCCACGTCGACCTCCAGCTTCGCACCAAGACCGTCACATTCCGGACAAGCGCCGAAAGGACTGTTGAAAGAAAACATGCGCGGCTCCAACTCGCCGATTGAGAATCCGCAGATTGGGCAGGCATGGTTCTCGCTGAACATCAATTCTTCTTCGCCGATGACGTCAATGAGGACATTGCCTTCACCAAGCTTTAGAGCGCTCTCCAACGAATCTGCCAGGCGGGCTGCAATCCCCTCCTTGACAACAATCCGGTCAATGACGACTTCAATCGAATGCTTCTTGTTTTTCTCCAGCTCGATCTCATCGCCAAGGTCATGCATTTCTCCGTCAATCCGGACTCGGACATAGCCCTGCTTTTTCACATCCTCAAGGACTTTGACATGAGTTCCTTTTCGGCCGGAAACCAGCGGGGCAAGGATTTGCAGCTTTGTCCTTTCCGGATATTCGAGCACCCGGTCAACCATTTGCTCGATTGTTTGCGAGTGAATCTCTACATTATGCACCGGGCAGACCGGACGGCCGACCCTTGCGAATAATAAACGAAGATAATCATAGATTTCTGTCACCGTTCCAACTGTTGAACGGGGGTTGCGGCTTGTTGTCTTCTGGTCGATTGAGATGGCCGGCGACAGCCCTTCAATAGAATCGACATCCGGCTTGTCCATCTGGCCAAGGAACTGGCGCGCATATGCAGACAATGATTCCACATAACGGCGCTGTCCCTCTGCGTAAATGGTGTCGAAAGCCAGCGAGGACTTTCCTGAACCGGAAAGCCCTGTCAGCACTACAAGCTTATCTCTCGGAATGGTGACATCTAAATTCTTCAAATTATGGGCTCTGGCGCCTTTAACGATCAGTTTATCCATAGCCATGGCATCGTCATCCTTCCGCTTTTAACTCAAGAATGAGGTCACGCAGCTCGGCAGCCCGCTCGAAATTGAGTGCCTTCGCCGCTTCCTTCATTTCTTTTTCCATATTTAAAATCACTTGTTCGCGATCCTTCTTGTTCAGCTTCTTCAAGCCTTCTGCCGGGCTGTATCCTTCTTGCTCCTCAGCAGCGATTGTCGCACGGATTACATCGCGGATTTCCTTCTGGATCGTTTGCGGTGTAATACCATGCTTTTCATTATATTCTTCCTGGATCGCGCGGCGGCGCGCCGTTTCGCTGATCGCTTTTTCCATCGAATCGGTTCTCTTGTCAGCATACATGATGACGTGTCCGCTGGCATTCCTCGCCGCACGGCCAATCGTCTGGATGAGCGAACGTTCTGAACGAAGGAAGCCTTCCTTGTCCGCGTCGAGTATCGCCACCAGCGAAACCTCCGGAATATCGAGACCTTCCCTTAACAGGTTGATTCCGACGAGGACATCGTACTTACCCATACGAAGCTCGCGGATAATTTCGATCCGTTCGAGCGTCTTTATTTCGGAATGCAGATACTGGACTTTGATGCCGATTTCTTTGAGGTAGTCGGTCAGGTCTTCAGACATCTTTTTCGTCAGTGTCGTGATCAAGACGCGTTCATTCCGCTTCGTCCGTTCCTGGATTTCCCCGATCAGGTCGTCTATTTGTCCTTCGATCGGTCTTACATCAATCGTTGGATCAAGAAGGCCTGTAGGGCGGATGATCTGCTGGACCATCTCAGGTGTATGCTCGAGTTCATATGGTCCAGGAGTGGCCGATACAAACACGGCCTGTTTGACATGGTTCTCAAATTCCGCAAATGTCAGCGGGCGGTTGTCCATCGCGGATGGCAGGCGGAAACCGTGGTCAACAAGCACCTGCTTGCGCGCCTGGTCACCATTAAACATTCCCCTTATTTGCGGCAATGTAACATGCGACTCATCGACGACAATCAAAAAGTCATCCGGGAAATAATCGAGCAATGTATACGGTGTCGCACCCGCAGGCCTCAAGGTCAGATGGCGCGAATAATTTTCGATGCCAGAACAGAAGCCCATCTCACGCATCATTTCGAGGTCATACCTGGTACGCTGTTCAAGCCTTTGTGCTTCAAGCAGCTTTTCCTCGGCACGCAGCACTTCAAGTCGCTCTTCCAGCTCTTTTTCAATGTTCTCTATGGCAATCTTGAGCTTTTCCTCGCGGGTTACGAAGTGGGATGCCGGGAAGATGGCGACATGGTCACGCTCGCCAATGATTTCGCCAGTTAGGGCATCGACTTCCCGGATCCGGTCGATCTCATCGCCGAAAAACTCGACCCGCATGCAGTGCTCATCACGGGATACCGGGAAAATCTCGACGACATCGCCACGGACACGGAACGTCCCGCGCTTGAAGTCAATATCATTCCGTTCATACTGGACGTCAACCAGCCTGTGGAGGAGCTTATTGCGCTCGATTTCCATGCCGGTCCTCAGCGACACGACCATGTCCCGGTATTCATCCGGATTACCGAGGCCATAGATGCAGGAAACACTGGCGATGATGATGACATCCTTGCGCTCGAACAGAGACGAGGTGGCCGAGTGGCGCAGCTTATCGATCTCATCATTGATGCTGGCGTCCTTTTCAATGAACGTATCCGTCTGCGGCACATAGGCCTCTGGCTGATAATAATCATAGTAGCTGACGAAATATTCAACCGCGTTGTTCGGGAAAAATTCCTTGAACTCGCTGTAAAGCTGGCCGGCAAGGGTTTTATTGTGGGCGATCACAAGCGTCGGCTTGTTCACTTCCTTGATCACATTCGAAATTGTGAACGTCTTCCCTGTTCCTGTCGCACCAAGAAGCGTCTGATGCTTCTTGTTATTGCGAATCCCTTTTACCAGCTCCTGAATGGCTGCAGGCTGGTCCCCCTGCGGAGAATACTTCGAGACTAATTCAAATTGGTCCTTCACAGAAAAGCCTCCTGTAATTTTATTTCGTTCAGATTCTAAGAATAGAACCTTCTTATATATAAGCCTTACATTGATGTCAAAAAGTCATATCCTCATTCTACCACAAAGCATGTAAAACAAACCAATAAAAAGCGAACAAACATTCGAATTCGGTGGGTTATTTTATGATAAGTGGGGATGGTTAGTGTTTTGAGAGTGGCGAATAGCTGCAAATGGGGGAGGGATTCAGTAAAAGGGCTTTTTTGGGGACAAGATTGATGTGGGTGGGGCGGATATTCCCCGTTAGCTGACTTTTATTCCCCGTTGCGTGAACTTTATTCCCCGTTGGGCGAGGTTTATTCCCCGTTGGACCGAGTTTATTCCCCATTGAGGCAATTGCACACTTATTTCATGCATGATTCAGGTGAAAACCACTTATATAGGCACGATTCCACCTTAATCAAACGTTTGATTAAACACCCACAACCCTTTATTCATAAGAAAAACCCACCGAATTGAGTTCGGCAGGTTTACTTTTATCCTTATTGCTTGTTGCGGTTCTTTTTCATCATTTGATTGGCGAAATAGAATCCTACGGTCAAAGAAAAGGCATCGACAACGATCAGCAGGAAGGAATCGGTGTACCCTTTATAAACAGAAGCGGCGATCAACGCGACAGTCAACACGAGTGCAAGGATGTGATTATAGGCAACCCTGGTGAAAAACACGACCATGAAACCAGGGAGTAGCAGTGCAGATAAATATTTCAGCACCAATTCGTAACACCTCATTCAGCTAAAATTCCAAATAGTTTAAAATTGTCTTTTTTAAAATATATCTCTTTTGGAGGCTGGTTACAAGAAACTTTCATTATTGAAAAAAAGCATGCAACCGCATGCTTTAATGATTATGGATTGACTTCACTCAAAATTTTCGCAGCCCAATCACTTGCTTCGCCGTATAGCCTGAAAAGCTCTTCTTGCGGCATCGTTGTTGGGTTGAACGATATTTCATGATTTTCATGGAAGGCTTGCTCCACATCTTTTAAAAATTGAAGTACTATATACTCGTCATTCTTTTCTCCTGACAATGCATCCTTGAGCTCGTTGCTTAATGGGAGGTCTTCCAGAAGGTCTTCCATTGGAAGATGCAGCAAGGAATCTATCAAGGAAAACATTCCAAGCAGGAAGTATTTCGAGGCGAGCACTTCCCTGCCTACCTTCCTTCCAATCAACTCGCCAAGCTTCCCCCGCTTAAGCGATAATTCAATGATTTCCCGTTCCTTTGATGCCCCATCTGTTCCCCGGTCGGCTCCCCTGATTGCAAGGACATAAATCCATTTCTTGATTTCGTTCAGCCCCAGGAGAATAATGGCTTGCTTAATGGAGGAAACCTCATTTCTCGGGCGGAACACCGGATTATTAATGAGCCTGAGCAATTTATAGGAGAGCGAGATGTCACGTTCGATGACGTCCTTGATTTTTTCAAGATCAGGTTCTGGACTCTCGATTTCTTTTAAAATCTGAAAATAAGAATGATAGTATGATGGAATATCATAGCTATTCAAAATGACCGGTTTGCTAAAATAAAATCCCTGGAAATAGACGAAGCCATCTTCCTTTGCTTCTATGTATTCTTCGATTGTTTCGACTTTTTCGGCGAGGATCCGGATCTCCCGGTCTTTAATAAACCGGATCATTTCCTGGCGGTCAGCTCGAGTGGTGCTGCGGAAATCAATCTTGATAATATCGATATAATCCAATAGCTGGACTGTCAGGTCATTCCACTGTGAGACAAAGAAGTCATCCAGGGCGATGGTATAACCATGAGCCTTCAGCTCCTTGCAAATCTGGAGAGTATCCTCATTCAATTCAACTGTCTCAAGGATTTCCACGACAATGGATAATGGATTGAAGTAGGAAGGAACCCCAAGCTTCAAGAGCTTTTCGGTAAAATTAATGAAACAAGGCTTGCCATTTGAAAGCTCTTTAATGCCAATATTCAAAAAACTATTTACAATCACATCTGTTGTGGCCTGGTCTCCGTTCGTGTGCTGATAATTATTGGCCGTGCTGCTTCGATATAATAATTCGTAAGCAATAGTCTTTTCATTTATATCAAATATCGGCTGCCTGGCAACATAAATATCCATAATATTCCTCCTGGAGACACATTCAAAACCCAATCTATGAAATAATTAATAATGTTTGTGTAGAAAAAATATACTATTATTTTACAAGTTTTACAAGAGTCTTGGAGTATTTACCATATTTTATATTAAATTAAGAAAAATGATTTTCCGTCAGCCGCTTGATCTTTTTGCGGATGGACTCTCTTGTCCGTCCGACCAGATCAGCAATTTCTGCCAGCGTTTTTCCACAGCAATACAATTCAAGTACCTGCTTTTCTTCCTGCTTCGTCCATGATTTGTAATTCGTGACTTGCCTGGCGATTTTCCGCTCTTCTGCCACCCAGGCAGGCTCTGGAGGTAGTGCGTCAGGCTCGAGTTTGGAGAAGTTAATTTTATGGCGGTTATGTTCTGCCCATGACCAAAAATCATCTATGTTTATGAAGGTAAATCTCTTTTTATTGCGGGTAATCCGTTGATATGAATCAAGCTCATGGTTGAGGATCCACTGCATGACTGTATTTCGGTCAACGTTGAGGATTTTTGCCAGTTCCCCGGCGGTCAGCATTCCCGTGTAGGATTTGGTATGGGACAGACCCAATCTCGTAATCTTCACTTCGAGGGCCACGATGCTTCGGTTCAGCCTTTTCGCAATAGTAGACAATGACTGGCTGCCAAGCTGGTCTTTAATCAGCTGAATATCTTCCGGTGCGTACTTCATCTAAAATCCAACCATCCTTCAATCTAAAATACTGTCATTTAATTTTCCTTGGCTTATTAAACCACATTTACACCCCCTCAAGAATACTGCCCACCGTATAAAATCCCGCATTCCATAATTTGCATAAAACAGAGGCAAAACAGAGGGACGGTTCTCCTGTTTTTGGAAAAACAGGAGAACCGTCCCTCTCTGCAACTTAGTATTTACGATACATTCCATGCGATTTTGGCAAGGTGTAAGCAAAACCGAATTGTTCATACAGTTTGTTTGCCGGGTCATCTGCTATCAGGCTGACATATGAGCCTTTGTATGTATGCTGGTCGAGGTATGCCATGATTTCGGTCATTACCCGTTTTCCCAGCCCCATCCCCTGGTGACTTGGCTTAACGACAATGTCTACAATTTGAAAAGCTGTCCCTCCATCGCCAATGATCCTTCCCATTGCAATTAATTGTGATTCTTCATAAACAGTAACGGAAAATAAAGAGTTCTCCAAACCAATTCTGACTGCCTCGATCGATTTTCCGCTCATGCCTGCTTCTAGCCGCAGATTGATATAGTCTGAAGGTGCCGGGGGATGGTATGAATTGTTAAAATTGCTCATGTCCAGTCGCTCCTCTGTGTATATTCCTAACCAGTTCCTTCAATTACAGATGATAACTTCTAAGCCTTAAGTTATTTCTAATTCGATCGCTTAATCTTTCAAGCGATGCCTCACAATCCAGGAATGTTCCTTCAAAATCGAAGAATATAGCTTCTAAATTGGTCACCTTATCCTCCCATTTCTTCAAAAAAGAACAGACCCAGTAGGCCTGTTCTCATTTTACCTTATTTCAGAAACGCATTATAGTAGCGTGTCATAGCGACGGCGAAGTCTCCGCGTGTGTTTTTAGCCGATGGTTCGAACGTTGCTGTTACTTTTGGCTTCAGGTCGTAGCGTCCTTGGGTGACGGCGAACTTGGCGTTAAGGATGTTCAGGTCCAATGCGAGCTGGACGTAGCCTTTCAGGTGCTGGGGTACTTCGCCAGCGTCAGCTACCGCGATTCTTTCATCTTTATATTGGACTGTCAGTTCACCGCTGAATGCTTCTGCTTCTTTTTGCAATCCTAATGCCTGGACCAGTGAGTATGCCAGCTCTGCACGGGTTACGCCGTCCTTAGGAGCGAACTTTCCCGCTGCTTTCGGGAGGATGACTCCTTTCTGGACATGCTGCTGGTCACGGAAGGAAGCTCCTTTCGCTGCAGCTGCTTCGACAAATGGGAGGTCGCTGCCGGATACATCCGTGAAACTAGCCGTCGAAGGCAGTGCTTGCTTGATTTCCGCGCCCATCACCAGATATTTCGCCAGCTCCGCTCTTGTTAAAAGCGCATCAGGCTTGAAAGCGCCACTAGAGAAGCCATCAAACAAGCGTTCACTCACGCCCATTTTAATTGCGTCGGCTGCTGGATGTCCTGTAATATCGTTCAATCCTGAGAAACCGCTGACCTTCGTGAAGGCCAGTTCCCCTTTTACCGTTTCCGGCAAAGCGATACCGATTGGATTCGCATCTGCTCCGCGCAGGCCGCGGATTTCCGCCTTCCAGGTTCCAGGAGCAGGAGATGTGACAGATACGGTCCGATCGTAATTCAACGGGAACAGCAGGCTGACACCCGAGCTGTACTCTGTTCCATCCGGTGAAATCAGGATGAGATTGATCGGGTTGCCCGTCTCGCCCATGACACCGGCACCATCTGCTTTTGCGACAAGACTGGACATGCCTTCTTCAACGGTGAATTCATATTGATTCACCGAAAGAAAGGTAAGCGGGTTGTACTCAACGGAAAACTCCTTGCGCTCCGTAGAAGACTCAACATTGCTGTAAAAGGTCTGTGTTGCGTTCACTGTTTTACCATAAGCGGTATTGTTAAAGCTCTTATCGATTGCTGCATAGGCATTGACATATCCTGCCCCGGCTTCCCATGTTTCGTAGCCTGGCATATTTGTAGCTGTCTGTTCAAGGATCTCTTTGACTTCAGCAGGTGACAGCAAAGGATTTGCTTCAAGCATCAGGGCAACGACCCCAGCAACGTGCGGCGTGGCCATCGAGGTACCGCTCATTGTTGTGTAGTAAGGCAAGTAAGCAGGTTCGATTGTTTGTGCATCCTGGTCAGCAGCCAGTGTTGAGACCGGCGCGATGACTCTCGTTGAAACAATGTCAACTCCAGGTGCTGTAATGGTCGGTTCATCCTTCCAGGTCCATTCCTTGCCGTCTATTGTAAAAGTGCCCCCGGCACCCTTCGTGCCTCTTGAAGAGAAGTCCGCAAGCGTACCATCCTTCACGCCTGCCGCTACGGAAATGACCCACGGTGCTTTTGCGTATGGATTGTGCGTATTTTCGCCAGGACCTTCATTTCCCGCTGCAAAAAGAACGGTAATGCCTCGGTCATATGCTTTTTTGCTGGCAATATTGATTGGGTGATTCGGATCAAAGTCGCCAGATGAACCCCATGAATTGGTGATGACGCGGATATTGTATTGCGATTGATGGGTGATGGCGTAGTCGAAACCACCGATGCCGTCAAGGACGAATAACGCAGCGCCTGAACCGTAGCCGATCAAGTCTGCCCCCGGTGCCGCTCCTTCATACTTGCCGCCAGACATCGCGCCTGTTCCGCCGACCGTCCCGGCAACATGTGTGCCATGTCCGGAGTTCGTGTCCGTGTTTGCCACGTTCTCGACATAGGTGATTGGCAGCAAGCCTGGTGCCAAGGCATTAAGGTTTGTTGATCCCATGACATTCTGGACGAGGTTTTTACCTAACTCATGATCCTTGTGCGTGCCATCCACGCCGCTGTCATTCACGACGACGCCAATTCCTTTACCCGAAACAGGCAGGCCGCCGTTTGCCTTGCGGAAGCTGTCGTCCGTCCTGGCTTTATCCACTCCCGTGATGGCTGTTGCATCAGCGTTGAAATAGGTAAGCTTTTTATTAAGGTAAATGGACTGAACCTCAGGACTTGCCGCAAGCTGTTCAATTTGTGATTTTGTCGCGATGACGCCTGCAATCGGCAGGGACTTCATACTGATTCCCGTCTCGATCCCTAGCGTTTTTAATAGGGATTGCTGTGCGCTGGTCGGTGCACCGTCGCCTTTAAAAGTGACGATGAGTTCCAGCGAGCTTGCTGTGTTGAGCGCTTTGCTCACGAGCGGGTCAATGACAGCCGTGCCGCCCGTGGCTGCCCCAACCTTTCCTTGCTGCGCCATGAACGACGGAAAAACGAGCAACAGGGCACATAACAGATACATCAAACGTTTCATCGTATTCTCCTCTCACCTTATAAAAATTTTGAATATTCCTAACTTAATTATCTGCATTGGCCCAAATGAAAACTATTCTTCAAAGGTAATAAATTCGATTTCCGGAATGACTATTCTCGTATCGTACAAAAGTTGTAGTTGGGTAGTGCTATAGAAGTTTGATAGAGGATTTTCTCCATATATTGGATGACGGCGCAATTATGCGGTGCTTTTGTGCAATAAGCTCCTCGCTTTACGAAAATACCATTCATTATTACGCAATTCCGCCGGACTATCACGCAATTAATGCGTCTGATTAAGAGAATAATTTTTCCAGCTGGAATTTCACCTGTGTTTTCACCCGAAAAAGAGGTAACTTGAAAGTTTTTGAGCTTTGAATGGAGCTCCTTGCCCAGGAACAAGACAAAAAATCTCCCCTGCACTCGCAAGGGAGATCATTTCAATCACTTTTTCGCCTTAAAAGATGCATCCACAGCTTTATAGGCATTCACATAACCTGCGCCAACCTCCCAAACAGCGTAATCCGGCATGGACGTGGCTGTTTTTTCAAGGATTGATTTAACCTGGGTAGGCGACAGCGCCGGGTTCGCTTCGAGCATCAGGGCGATGATGCCTGCAACATGCGGTGCAGCCATCGAGGTTCCGCTCATCGTCGTGTAATACGGCAGGTGTGCGGGCTCGATATATTCAACATCCGATGGTGCCCCCAGTACGACAAGCGGGCTGATGACTCTTGTCGAGATGATGTCCACACCAGGTGATGTCACCGTAGGCTGGTCGGCCCATTTAAATGTCTGGCCATCAACAGTGACCGTTCCGCCTCGACCTTCCTCACCGCGTGAGGAGAAATTAGCCAGTTTGCCAGATTTGTCTCCTGCTGCAACCGTTACAACCCATGGTGCTTTTTTATAATTGCCGGAAATTGTCTTTGCAGCTGGGCCGGAATTCCCTGCTGAGAAAACCGTCACGATCCCGCGGTCGTACAATTTCTTTGTCGCGATATTGATTGGGTGGTAAGGATCAAAATCTGTTCCTGCATCACTCGTGTCTCCCCATGAATTCGTGATCACGCGGATATTGTATTGCTGCTGATGGGTCAGGGCGTAATCGAATCCACCAATCGTATCAAGCATCGCAACGGCTGCACCAGATCCATAGCCAATCAAGTTTGCACCTGGAGCGACTCCTTCATACTTCCCGCCTGACATCGCGCCCGTACCGCCAACGATGCCGGCAACATGGGTGCCGTGCCCTGAACTTGAATCCGTGTTTGGCACGTTCTCAACATAGCTCACTGGCAGCAGTGAACTGATGGCATTCAGATTGGTGGATCCTAAAACGTTCTGCACGAGGTGACTGCCAAACTCCAGATCCTTATGCGTTCCGTCAACCCCGCTGTCATTGATAACAACGCCAATCCCCTTTCCGGATACCGGCAGTCCGCCATTGAGCTTTCTCATATTATCATCTGTGCGAACCTGATTGACTCCTGTGAGATCTGTCGCATCTGCATTTTCATATTTCAGCTTTTTGTTCAAATAAATCGATACGACCTGGTCGCTCTGTGCCAGCTGATCAATCTGTTTTTTCGTCGCTATAACCCCGGCGATTGGCAGGCTTTTCAGCGTAAGCCCTTTTGTGATGCCTGCGGACTCAAGCAGCTTCACCTGCTCCGGCAGCACTCCTTCATCGCTTTTAAAAGTTACGATCGCTTCGACCGGTCCGATTGCCGTTAATAGTTTTTTCGTCAACTCGGCATCCACTACCGCTTTTACAGGCTCAACTGCCTTCGTGGTCGACCCAGGAACAACACAAGCAAAAAATGTCGCGGCCATAAGGACAATTGCTAAAAATGCAGCTTTAAACTTCATTTAATGATTCAACCCCTTAGCTATTTTTCTTAATATTCCCACAATATTTACAAGAAAACCATTCTGCATTCGGGGTAAAAAATAATTACCTCTGTACTAATCTTCGATACTACTAAAGTAGTAGCCATAGAAAAAGAGCCCCTCCTCAGGGACTCTACTATATACACTATGCAGTCGGCGGAATCGGCACGAGCTGGTGCTGGACCGCATGGATGACGACCTGGGAGCGGCTTTTGACATTCAGCTTTTTGAAGATTTTGCTGACGTGGATTTTGACCGTTTTGTCGCTGATGAACAGGCGGTCGGCGATTTCTTTATTGCTGAGGCCTTCGACGAGACAGAGCAGGACTTCCTTTTCGCGCTCGGTCAGCGTGGTGTCTTCCTGCTGCGTTTGTTTTTGCTGATGGAAGGCGAGCAGCTTCCTCGTCATGGACGGATGGATGACCGATTCGCCGCCGGCGACGGTACGAATGGCTTCGACAACCTGGTCGGATGGTGCGTCCTTCAGTAAATAGCCGTCCGCTCCCTCACGAATTGCCGACATGAAGTATTCTTCGTGGCTGTGCATCGTCAACACGAGGATTTTGATATGCGGGTATTTCTTTTTTAAAATGCCCGTTACTTCCACTCCGTTTTTCATCGGCATGTTGATGTCCATCAAAATCATGTCGGGCTTGCATTTTTCTGCCTGTATAAGGGCGTCGTCGCCTGTGACGGCCTCACCGACAACCTCGATATCTTCCTCGACAGAAATGATGGTGCGCAGCCCGTCTCTCAGGACGGCATGGTCATCCACTAGCATGAGCCTGATCATTGGTGTTCTCCCCCTCGATTCCCATTCTAGGAACGGTGATGACAACTTCCGTTCCTGAGCCTTCCTTGCTGTCGATCTGCAAGGAAGCATTGATTTTTTCCGCGGCGTCGTTCATTTGCAGAATGCCGAAGTGCGGCTGGTTCCTCGCCTTCAGCATCGCCTGGAACAGCGAGAACCCTTTCCCGTCATCCTTGATTCGTAAAAGAATATGTTCAGATTGGTAGCTTAAGAGAACTTCGATGGCCGAAGCCTGTGAGTGTTTGATGGCGTTTTGCAGGCTTTCCTGGAAGGTATCGAACAGAACCTTCTCGACCATTGGGCTCAATTCGAGCTCCTGTCCCCTGATCTCAAATTCAATATCCTGCTGGAACTCCTTCTGGACCGCTTCGATTTTTCGTAAAATTGCCTCAGCAAGAGTCGCCTTTTGCGTCGGATAGGGCCGCAATGCATAGATGGATTCGCGCACCTCCTTCAGGCTTTCCCTGAGGCCAAGGACACTTTCATCGACGAGCTTTCTCGTTTCTTCAGGATTCTTCGTGAATTTTTTCCCTGCTGTTTCAAGCTTCATGACGGCTCCGGCAAGTGTCTGGGCGACACCATCGTGGATATCACGGGCAATTCGGTTCCGTTCTTCCAGAACAATCCGTTTTTCTTTTTCGGTAAAAAGCATCCGTGTCTTGATGATGACAGCAAGCTGGTTCGCCAGCGTCGCAATCGATTGTACATCATCATCCTGAAAACTCTTTGTCCGGCTCCTGGCGATGATGAACATGCCGATTGTCTCGTTCTCGATCACTAGAGGTGAATAGACGAAGGCCTTTACATCGTCTTCAAAACATTCCGCTGCAGGCCCGCCGACCTTTTTCCGGTCATTATAGATGATCGGCCGCCTCATCTCCTCGAACTCTTCAAATGCAGCAGCTGGCAATTCGCAGTTTTGCAGCGTCCTTCCATCCTTGAAGCTCAAAACCCATTCCCCGTCTCGTTTGATCCATAACAGGCTTGCCTCCGCTCCGATCAGCTCGTTGAACCTTCCCTTGAGTGCCGAAAGCCAGTCCTGAGAAGGAAGCATTTGGTTCAGCTCCGACGTAATGGAAAAAAGCAGCTTCAGACGATTTTTCTCTCTTTTCAGCCTGGCAATCGTGGCACTCAACAAGGAAATCCCGACAAGCGGCGAGAAAAAGAAGAAATAGGCAAACACATCGATTTCACCGCGGTTCTGGCTCCCGACCACATACAGGATGATGCCGTATATCAGCGAAATCGCAGCACTGTTCAGCTCTGTCATATTTTTTTGCATCCACATTTTAAAAGAATAATGCTGCGGCCTGATAAAGAGTACGAGGTCGACGATCAGATTATTGATGATGACGTACAAAGCTAACAGGAAGAAATACTCAAGGAAACCCTGAACAGTCGGAGTGAGTGCCAGTTTATCCAGTAAGCCTTTGAAATACGGCAGCATCAAGACTGCACCGTAAAAACTGAGCACCAGTTGAGCTGGATTGAAAAACACCGTCCTGAACGGCCTCCGATGGATCAGGTTGACAATCAGCACGGCACCTCCGTAAGCAATGGCCGTGTAGGGAAATCCATAGAGCAGGAACAGAACGTACACAACCGGGAAAGTAATCGCCGTCTGCCCCCGCCACACCGGCATCGGGTAATACTCGCTAATAAGCAGGAAAATAAATAAAAGGACCAGAACAATCGGCTCAGCGGGCGGCTCCAATTTTACCAATGAAAAAAGTATCAGCAGCCAGCCCAGCAGTGACACGGAACTCATGAACAGCCTGGCGGATTTTTCCCTTCTTTGAGAAAGTGCCTGATGCAAGAGCGCACCTCCTTTTAGTTTAGAATTTTCAGTTAATTAATTTTACCGTGAGGGTTCCCGAAACACAAATAAAACCCACTCACTGGCCGAATGGAGGGTGCCACTAGCCAATGAATGGGCCAAACTCATAATGAGTTTCGTTAAAGACCATTATGCCAAAAACAAGACCCCGAAGCTATTCATCAAACGGGGTATTTGTATAGTACGAAAGTGTTATAAACAGAGGGACGGTTCTTCTGTTTTTCCAAAAACAGGAGAACCGTCCCTCTGTTTTACCTCTGTTTTACTTACTCTTCCTGATCATGTCTTTGTGCTTGAACCAGTCGCTGAGGGCTTTATTGATCATGGCTACGCTCAGGGCTGTGAGGGTGAAGAACAGGATTGGTACATAGACGATCCATTCGTATGTGAGCATGAAGCGTTTGTTGAGTCCGATCAGTCCGGACCATTCATGGGTGACGGATGTTGGCGGATCGCCGTCTCCGAGGATGGTGCCGCCAAACAGGATCAGCATGACTCCGAGGTGGACGAGCAGGGTCAGCACCTGCAAAAACTGCTGGCCGAACATCAGGACCCATTCCTCGTACAGCTGAGGCAGAACATGTTTGAAATAGATATGGCGCTTGCTGCCGCCAAGCGTGATGGCTGATTCGATAAACTCTTCCTTCCAAATCCGGCGTTTCTGTTCGATCAGCTGGACCGTCAAGGCTGGCAGCGCTACGAGGATCAAAATGATGAACTCGTATACTACCCGTACCCAGAGGGGGTGATGAAAGCCCTCAATTGTATACATGACCACCGTCCGCAGCAGAAAATAGGCAATCAGTGTCTGCGGGAAAAAGGATAAAGGTTCGGAAATTGCTTTGATGACTTTGAAAACACGTTCAGGAACCCTGAACAAAAAATAGCTGAGCATGATGGAAAATAGCATCCTGAAGAAGGCGACAATCAAGACGATGCCAATCGAATACTTCGCCCCCTCAATCACCGTGTGGAGCATATCATAGCCATACATGTCCGAGCCAAACAGGAAGACATCGAAGGGCGGATAGGGCGGCGCCTTCTGCAGCGACCCATCCTCATTATATACAAGCAGCACCTGCCTGATTTTCCCGTCATTCAAGACGGTATTCAAAAGACTGAGCGTCACCATGATGATCAGGAACGACGCACCAAATATGAATTTTTTCCTCTTCAACAATGTCTTCATCGCGGATCCCTTCTGACATCTAGTAATCTATAAAGTATAAAAAAAGGCGTAAAAAACAAAATACAGGTGAATACGAACAGCTCAACGGAAAGATTCTTAATGTTGAACAGCATCAACCCGTCCATGTTAAACACATACTCGACCATCACCAATGTCGAGAGCATCATCCAGATGATCGTTTTAAAGTGGCCAAGCAAATCCTGGCTGATGTTGCGGATGACATGCATATTCAGCATGTAAATCGGGGTTAACCCCTTTGACTTGGCGAAGATAATATACTGCTTATCCAATTCTTCAAAAATCTTAAGAACGATGATTTGTGTGAGAAAAAGGAAGATCGGGAGACTTAGACTGATAAGCGGCAGCAGGACAGCCTGGTTATCACTCCCCAATGAGACGGTCTGCACCAGCTTCATCCCAAAGCTTTTATAAATCCAGATAACGAAAACCTGGAGCAAAAACATCCACAGAACATCAGGGACCGCCCGGATGATTTCTATAAAACTTAAAATATAGTCTTTCTTTTTTCCAAAAAAGAGAACAATTAAATAAGAGAGCAGGAAAGCCAGGATGAGAGCCGCGAAAAATGCCGTGCCCAGCGTCTTCATAGAATAGAAAAAACGCCCCATCACCGCGGAGATCATGTCATGCTTTCCATTGTAAGTTAAATCGCTCAGGGTGAAAATTTTCACAGACAGTTCCCTGATCTTCGTAAAATACCCTTCAAAATCATAGGTCAAATCCCGAAGAAGGACTGGCAAGCTGCCGATCACGATAAATAAAAGCACTCCGATTATGTACTGTAAAACGATATAAACCAAACGTATGGCACCATGTTTAACCATAGAAATTCCCCTCAACTATGTAGTGGTTAAATTATAGTTGAGACTTATAAATTTTTCCAGTTTTTTCTTTTTACGGATAAATGGTAAAAGATGATCATCAGGCTTTGCGAAAACAGGTAAATCGGGAAGGACCAGTACATGCGATAGCCTTTGTCAAAATGGAATAAGCCAACCTTGAGGCTAATCAACTCCATCAGCAACGAGAAAGCTGACCATATCAGGATATAAGGAATGATTTTCAGCCGGCGGATGTTCCATTTTACATAGAAATAGAGAAAGAAATAGCCGTATGGACCATACATGATGTAGCTCAGGAAATCGATGAACTGATAGGAGGAATTATCATTCACATCGTAAAAATCCCAGGGTTTGATGCTGATCGTATGGTCATAAAAAAGGCCGATGTAGATGCCGAATATATAATACCCGACAGCCTCCAGCTTGCTGAAGATTCGCGGTGCTAACCAAATCGCCACGTTCATGACAATTATGCTGATGATGACGAACCATTCATTTTCGTTAAATGCTCTATCATAAACTTTCATGTTTGCGATTCTCCAGTGTAAGTGAAATCAGTTTGAAGACTCCTAGTGCGGTCAGCAGGAATCCCGCATTCAGCAGGATGGTATAAAAGAAATTCCATTTGAGATATGTAAGGAGGTTAAATGTTATAGCCAGCTGGTGAAGCGCAAGGAGGATGACCAGAGATACCAGGAAGACGACCGCCTTCTGCCCTGCTGATTTTGCACGAACATAAAAATTGATAAAAATCACAGACATCATCGGAGTCAGCACATCCCGGCACAATAGCAAGCAAACGAAAAGCCAATCGTCCTCGGTCATTTTATAAAACTTCCATTCCATCACTAAAAGCGTCAAACACTGGCGCGTAATGATCGCAACCACCATGAAAATCACTGCGTTTTGGAGGAAACTCAGCGGTTTTTGCACATGGTACGCAAATTGAAGAACCAGGATCGTAATCGTGAGATAAATCGAAAGAGCCATCAGGACACCCTTTTTCAATGTAAGTTTCACTTCTTATAGATGCCCTGTGATGTACAGGGTTATTCGCAAAATAAAAGCATAAGGACGAGTACGCCCTTATGCTGAGAGTGGGAGTTTAATCCCTATTTTCTATCTGAAAGTCTGATTCAAAGCCTCCATCAGCTGTTCCTTCCCAAACCGGTTCATGAATTTATGCATTTGCTCACGCTTTTTCCCGTGCTCGGCATAAATTTCAATAAGCCGATCCACTTTTTGATAAAGTTCTTCTGGTGTAAGCTGCTCAAACAGCAAGCCGGCTGGAGCAGCGTCCTGGCCCTTGGATTTTCCCCCGGCATATAGGTTGTAGCCTTCGCCGACCTTCATGATGCCGATGTCGTTGACCAGCGGCTCGCCGCAGCCAACCGGGCACCCGGTATAGGCGGGCTTGAGCGTGAAAGGTACAGGCTTGCCGGCAATTCTTCTGTTCAGCTCGATTGCGACCGGCATTCCTTCCTCCTCAGCACCCTTGCAAAAATTGCAGGTTCGGAGGCTTTTGACAAAGCTGCCGACAGGATAACAGCTCAGCCCGGCAGCCTCAAATTCTGCAACAGCTTCTTCCTTTCGTCCCTCCGGAATCTCAATGTAGAGCTGCTGGAATGTGGTCAGCTCGAGTTCCTGATCATCCGGCAGGTATTTTGCCAAAACGAGCAGCTGTCTGGCGTTGAGCTTTGAACCAAAGTTAATCCCGCCATTGACTGCCAGCTTCACTGTTTTTTCTGTCACTTCCATCCCCATGTCTACCTCCATTTTTCGGATCATTCAATCATACCTTGTAAAAATGGAGAATGTGTGCAGAATTTTATTCCATGATCGTGATTCCATTCGGAATTTCCCCAACTTTAATCGTTTTTACTTCCTTGCTCTCGAGGTCGATGATGCTGACGGTGTTGTCGAACATATTGGTGACATAAGCAAATTTCCCGTCAGCACTAACGACTACACCATGAGCTCCACTGCCTGTTTCAATCTCATCTACAACCGCTTTGGCCTCAAGGTCCACAATTGAAATTGTATTCGAAGGAGATTCCTTTGTGCCCTGATTTGCGACATACGCAAATTTATCATCGGGTCCGATATACACCTGTGCTGGTCCTCTGCCTACTTCTATCTTCACGACTTCTTTCGTTTCTGTATCGATGATGGCCAGGGCATTTTCAGCGAAAAGGGTCACTGCCAGCGTCTTTCCGTCTTTTGTGATGCCTGTGGTTACAGGAGTTTTACCAGCATTGATCCTGTTTTCCTCGAATGTTTCCAGATCAATCACACTTATACTTTCCTCACCCATATTGGCAATATAGGCAAATTTGTTATCAGCTGAAACTCTGAAGCCATGAGGGCCCTTTCCTGTGCCAATGGTTTTGATCACATCATATGTTGCAGCATCGATGACCGAAACGGTATTATCTTCATTATTCGTTACTAGTACCAGCTTTCCATCCCCGGAATAGACGACATGAGCAGGGTGATTTCCGACCTCCACTGTTTTTAAAAGTTCATTGGTATATGCATCATAGAATAATACTTTTCCTGTTTCCTCTCCATGGCTGCCATGGTCGCCATGTCCTCCTTCTGCCACTGGAACGAGAGTCGCGGCAACGATTTTTCCATCAGGAGATAGCTGGATGTTATGGACAACTCCCTCGGCATTAATTGTTTCGATTACCTGGTTGTTCTCTGCGTTGATTTTGCTGATCGAACCTCCCTCATTGGCCGTAAAATAAAACTTTTCTACAGCAGTTTCAACTACTGCTTCTGTTGTAGAGGAATCCTTAGATGATGTTCCTTGAGCCTCTTCAGCATTCTCCTTTCCACATCCAGCAAGGAAAAATCCAGTAACTGCAAGCATGCCAATCAGAATCAAGCCTATTTTTTTCATGTTCATTTCCTCCTCTTCATTATCTACCCCCATCATAAACGGGGATTTCGCTGCAAAATGTGAAGTTGATCACAAATGAAAATTTCCCACAATTGTTTCTTACAGTTTTTTGAAATTGATAAAATCTGCAAAATTATAAGGTAAAATACCAGGCTTCAGATAAGAAAAGCGCCAGGGCATTGGTCAGCCCGGACAACCGCTGGAGGGCCGAACTGGGAAGTCGTTCTTTAACTTCATGGGGCGGGCTTTGGCTTCATTCGGCGGGCCGAAGCGACTCGAGGGGCTAGGCGCTGGAGCCGGGCATTTCTCGAAGTGAAAAATATATATTTTCCTGGTGTATGAAAAAACGGCTATCCTTTTTGGATAGCCGTTCAGAAGCAAGAGATCACATTATCATTACATTAAAAATCCAGGTGGAACGCGAGAAATCAGGCAACGCCTCCTGAGAATCCCAGAAACTCTTTCAGTCAGTTCCTCATAGTCGAAGGGCTTGCTGATATAATCGTCAGCACCTGACTTAAACCCTTTCAGAATTTCCTCACGGGAATTTTTCCTGGAAACAATCAGGAAAGGGATATTCCATTTCTTATGGATATGATGTAAAAAGGTTGAATCACCCATTTCCAATAGTTCCGTTTCCAATACGATGAAGTCTACTTTATTTGTTTCCAAATAATCTATTGCTTCCAATGCTGTTGTTTTTAAAACACACTGTATTCCATGAGGCCGAAAGTAAAATGAAAGTAAATCTGCCATTTGCTCTTCTTGATCCATGACCAGTATTTTCATCATATGCCTCCTATCTTTCTAAGCAGAGCATCCTCCGCTTTTCCATTAATTTTCCCTAGAAGTCATGCTTAGTGGACTCGATGATTCATAGGAAGTGAGAACAGGTAAATATTGATGACCGCAAGCAAAACCATCAATGCATAATAAGGTACCATCGCTTTAAATTTCGCCTTGCTGCCGAGTTTATAAGCAGTATAGGACGAACCGAAGAATCCGAGAATGATAATGGCATATTGTAAAAGCTGAACCGTCGAGGTCGATGCAAGGCTTAAATCTCCTGGATTTACCTTTACTCCAAAAAGGCCAATGGAATTGTACCAGATTGCTTTTCCTTCGGTAATGATGTGAAAAAGGTTATGTCCCAGATGCCCAGCAAGGTCAAGTGGAATGATGGCATAACCAAAACGGATAAAGTTCTTTTTTACAGACTCAGCCATTCCCATATAAGAAGCCATTTTTGCCGTTCCTAACAGCAGAAGGATCGGCAGCGCCATGGAAATGATATAAGCAACTGTAAAGTTAACAACATAATTTTCTGTCCCAGTTACAGAACCAATCATGGCAAGGATATCCTGCCAGATTTCAAGCATAGTGATGTTTTGGACAAACACGATTCCCATGATGACAGCGGCGAGTGAGGCGTGCTCAAGTTTCGGATTCTTAATGCCCCAAATCTCTTTAGTCGGCACCCTCAGGGAAAGCCTGATCGAGTCATTAGGACAGTTTTTCACACAGTTTCCGCAAATATTGCATTCTGCACTGGAATCCATCGTCCGGACAAATTGGAACATCGGACAGCCTTCCGCTTTCTCGCTCCCTTTAAAGCAGGCTTGTGATTTACAGGTTTTACAAATATCAGGGGTGCCTCTTAATTCAAGAGCTCCGGCACGAGAATAGTTGCCCGCCAGGCCGCCGAGGAAGCAAAGCGTTTTACAGAATGTCCTTCTTTCATAATACACAGAGGTCACGACCACCATGGTTACCAGCAAAAGCAATAAATAACCTGAGCCTCGCGGCGACTCAACGATTCCCCACACATGGTCGCTGTATGTGATCGCAATGAAAAACAAATCAATTAGCCAGATTCCATATTTCCTCAGAAACTTGGGCATCGGCCGTTCAGCACCGACAAGCTTGCGAACAATGTCACTAAGCTTTCCAAATGGGCAAATCGCACACCAGAACCGGCCAGCGGCAATGAAGATGACTGGAATCAGCGGCCACCATAACACCCATGTCATCGTAGTCCCGAAGTTCCTATGCGGATTGATGGTACCTGCCACCAGTTCGAAGACAATAATGGAAAACACAATGATGACCATCCACTGAAAAATCCCAGGGTACCACTTACTCTGAATAAATTTTTTCAAAAGCGGAACTGATAAAAGATCGAATGGCTTTTTCTGCTCTGATAGCTTCTTTTCGGGCATTGCCATGTTATTCACCTCTCCTTCTGAACCATTTATTCCAGATGCCTATGATGATAAAAGTAAGGTTCACTGCTCCAAAACCTCCGAGTATTGAATAATCCGGGCCGGGTTCAACAACGGTTTCTTCACCATGGCCCCCATTCCCTCCATGTTCCCCGCCGTCATCATGGCCATTGCTATCATCTTCTTTTATACCGCTGCCATCATGTCCTGTGCTGTCTTTATGTGAACTGCTATCACCATGGCTCGTACTTCCTTCTCCATGGGATTGGCTGTCATTCCCTTCACTATGCGAGCCGCTGCCAGCATCATTATGGCTGGCGTCTGAGCCGTGTATGTCGCTATCATGATGCTCACTGTCCTCTTGTTCATGTGAGCTGTTTTCATGATGTGAGCTTTCATCCTGATGATGAATGTCTTCCTGTTCATCTTCAGCCACCGTAGACACATTTTGCTGCTGCTTGCTGTTTTTAGAATCTCCTTCATCTGCAAAAGCCGATATATTGAGGGCAAAAAGTAAACAAATCAATAATAAGAGCACCTTTCTCTTTCCCACCGCTGACACCTCCATTTTTTTCTGGTAACTAGCTTTAATGTAAATAGAAGCTGTGCAGTTTTTATGATTTTTCTATGGATAAAAAATGTCTTTTTCGCCCTAAAACTATCTATGTATGTTTATAAAAGGGGAAATACTTGAATTATTCAGGATTTAAGATACAATAATATCGAATTTCGTTATTGAGTTTCGATAACAGGAGAAAGAAGGATTCTAGATGGAGGATAAAGTTTTACGAAAGCTTTTTCTCGGATTCATTCAGATACATATCCTGCACCATGCCAAGGAACAGCCGATCTTTGGCTTGTGGATGCTTGAGGAGCTTAAGGAGCATGGATACAGCCTGAGCGCAGGCACATTGTATCCGATTCTCCACACGATGGAGTCGGACGGCCTTCTTGTAAAAGAAGAAAGAAACGTCGAAGGAAAAATACGAAAATACTACCGGACCACGGAGAATGGCAACCGCGTTCTCGAGGAAGCGCAAAAAAAGCATACGAACTGTTCAAGGAAATCAAGGATTGATCGGAGGGTTAACATGTTTGAGCTCAAGAATGTGAGAGTCAACGGAATCATCCACATCGACGATTTGACCATACCCGCCAATCAATTCACCTGCATCCTTGGCCCGAGCGGCAGCGGCAAAACTACCCTCCTGCGGTTGCTGAATGATTTGTCGAGTCCGGATGAGGGCGAGATTTCTTTTAAAAACGAACGGGTCGCCGACATCGATCCGCTTCAGCTCCGAAGAACAGTTTTGATGGTCCCGCAAGCCCCTGTCATTTTTGACGGCAGCATTGAAGATAATCTGCAAATCGGCCTTGCTTTTTCCAGAAAAGAAGCGGCTGGAGTGGAAGAAATGGAATCAGTGCTGAAGCTGTTCATGCTTGATAAAAAGCTCAACGACGAAGCAGAAAACCTTTCCGGCGGCGAGAAGCAGCGGCTATCCTGGGCAAGGGCGATGCTGCTTGATCCGGAGGTTTTCCTGCTGGATGAACCGACCTCTGCGCTTGATGAAGAAACCGCCAGAACGGTTTTAACAAGGTTCTCGGAATATACGAAGCAGCCTTCAAAGACGGTCATCATGATTACCCATTCGAAGACACTGGCAGAGCTCGTCGCCGAAAACACGATTGAGATGTCACGATATTCGTTAAGAAGCGGGGTGAGCTGATGGATGATGTGATGGATCTATCCTTTTTGCAGCTTGCGGCCGCATATATTTTCATCCTGATTTTAATTGTGATTGTACGGGTACGCGGGATTCGACGGGAAAAAGAAATCCTGCTGGCGACCGTGCGCATGTCACTCCAGCTGATCCTGGTCGGTTATCTGCTAGTCTACCTTTTCGATAATCCGAACCCATTTTACACACTTGGGATCATTGCCATCATGCAAGTTTTCGCGGTTTACAATGTTTATAAAAGAACGAAGCATCCGCTTGGCATTGATATGAAAAAGCATATTGCCATTGCCATGGGAGTCGGTATCCTGACGAGTTTATTCTTTTTCATTCTCGTCGTCCTCGATGTCACCCCCTGGTATGAGCCTCGATACTTCATCCCGATTGCCGGGATGATCATCGGAAATTCAATGACCGGCGTCTCGCTGGGGGTCAACAATCTGATTTCCGGATTCGACTCGCACAGGGCCCAGATTGAAGGAGCACTCATGCTGGGAGCTGCGCCAAAAGATGCCGCTAAAAAAATCGTCAATGAGGCGTTCGATTCCGCGATGCTGCCAACAATCAATTCCATGGTCGGGATGGGAATCATTTTTCTGCCAGGTATGATGACAGGTCAAATCCTATCCGGCACTTCCCCTATCGTTGCCGTTGAATACCAGATTGCGATCATGCTTGGTATCGTTGGAAGCGTGTCGCTGACGGTCATTTTATATTTGCAGCTCGCTTATAAATCATTTTTTAACGAGCGTTTTCAGTTAGTAAAGGAGAGAAAGAAATGACAGAGAAAAAAACGGTAACCTTCCAGTCGCTGCTGGAAATCTTGATGGTATCGACCCGGCTCGGCCTGACGTCATTCGGCGGACCTGTCGCCCACCTCGGCTATTTCCATGAAGAATACGTCCGACGAAGAAAGTGGATGGATGAAAAAAGCTATGCCGATCTGGTGGCACTCTGCCAGTTCCTTCCCGGTCCCGCCAGCAGCCAGGTCGGAATCGGTGTCGGCCTTATGCGCGGGGGCCTGCTTGGCGGACTTATCGCATTCCTCGGCTTCACCCTCCCATCGGTTCTTGCACTCATCATTTTTGCCTTGGTCCTCCAGGGATTTGATATTGGTGACGCCGCCTGGATCCACGGTTTAAAAATCGTCGCTGTTGCTGTTGTCGCCCATGCGATTCTGGGGATGGCGCAGAAGCTGACGCCTGACCTGCCGCGAAAAACAATCGCTTTGTTCGCACTGGCCGTTACCTTGCTGTGGCAAACGGCCTTTACTCAGGTTGGGGTGATTTTGATTGCAGCTGTTTTAGGATATGTTATTTTTAAATCGCACACCGCTGAGGATGAAAAAAGAATGCATTTCCCGATTTCCAAAGGAGTAGGCTATGTCAGCCTCGGGCTTTTTTTCGGCTTGCTTATCCTTCTGCCGGTTTTACGTGAAGCGACGGCCCTGAATTGGATAGCAATGTTTGATAGCTTTTATCGCTCAGGCTCCCTTGTTTTTGGCGGCGGCCATGTAGTTTTGCCCTTGCTGGAGCGTGAATTCGTGCCGACAGGCTGGCTGAGTGAAGAAGCCTTCCTTGCAGGATACGGAGCCACCCAGGCCGTGCCAGGCCCACTGTTCACCTTCGCAGCCTATATCGGTGCGATCATCAATGGCTGGCAGGGCGGATTGCTGGCAACGGCAGCCATCTTCCTGCCTGCGTTCCTGCTGATCCTTGGCACACTGCCATTCTGGGATGCATTAAGACGAAACAGCAAGATCAGCCGCGCGCTGATGGGCGTCAATGCTGCAGTGGTCGGAATCCTGATTGCAGCCTTCTATCACCCAATTTGGACCAGCTCCATTCTGGCACCGATCGATTTCGTTTTTGCCGCTATTCTGTTCAGTATGCTCGTATACTGGAAGCTGCCGCCATGGGTCGTTGTACTGACAGGCGCAGTTGGCGGATTGGTTTTGTATATGATTTTTTAAAAAGGCACGTATTTTGTGGACCGGGCAGATAATTTTGCCCGGTTTTTTCGTGATCGGGGCTATTTGGCGCCTGTAAAATGCAAAAACTGCGAGATTTATTTGAGGCTTTTGCTTTTTTCGTGGTTGGGTTGGCTTTTTCCCAGGTTGGGGTGGACTTTTTTCACGGTTGGATGGATTTTTTTCACGGTTGGATGGATTTTTTTCACGGTTGATCGTGTTTTATTAACGGTTGGCAGCTTTTTATTAACGGTTAGCCGGATTTTTTTCACGGTTTGCGGATTTCTGCCCAGTTGAATGCATTTTTCTTCCCTGTTGGCGGAATTTCTACACGATTAACGCATTTTTCATTCGAAGTTGACTGGTTCCTTGTCAGCCTGGTGCATTTATTCCCCGTTGAGAGCGACTTATTCCCCGTTGGACTTGTTTTATTCCCCGTTGGCCGAGATATATTCCCCGTTGAGTCCCGTTTATTCCCCGTTGCGTGATTATGGCAGAAAACAGGCCGCTTCCCGAGTACAGAAGACGCAAAAAAACCTTGGCCATCTCCAGGCCAAGGTTTTCCCTCTTATTCAAACGTTCCTTTTACAACAGGAACGCCGTTCTCCACCATCACTCTTCCCATCGCAATGACGGTATCAATCTCAAAATCCTCATCAATCAGCACGAGGTCAGCGTCACGGCCTGCTTCAATGCGTCCCTTTTGAGAAAGCTTTAAAATCGTCGCCGGGTTTTCCGTGATGACCCGAATGGCCAAATCCAGCGGGATTCCCTCAGATAAAACAGCATCCTTCACAGCTTCGTATAAAGAGGATACCTGTCCGACCTGCAGCCCGATCAGTTCACCATTTTTATCAAAATCCGGCAGGCTCGCCTGTCCATCTGAGGTGAAGGTAATCTGGCTTATATCCACTCCGGCCTCGAGCATTCGCTTCAACCCGACACTGCATTTTACCTCGCCTTCCTCCAGAAACTTCGGAATCGAACTAGTCGTAAAATCGACCCAGCCTCCCTTTTTCGCATACTCAATCCCTGCCTCGAAAAGATGCGGATTTCGATTAATATGGGTCGGGTAAAATTGCCGGATGGGAATATCCGTGTTTTCTACTACCTCTTCAATCAGCTTTAGATGGTCGTAGCTGTCCCCGACATGCACATTGACGATGCCACTTTTACTGGCGAGCATGCCGCCAATCCGGGCAGCCGAAGCAATCTTCGCAAGTTCTTCAGCAGTCGGCTGGGATGAGCGGTGATCTGCAATCGCGATTTCCCCCGCTCCGATGACCTTATCAATCAAAATAATATCATCTTCTATTTTTCCGGTAAGCGTCTTGACCGGCACCTGGTACGAGCCTGTCTGCACGAAGCAGGTGACTCCCTCTTCTTCAAGTCCGCGTGCCTTGGCAATCAAACTCGCCATCGTACGAGTGGTTCCGTCTGTCCCAAGGACACCAACAAGCGTAGTAATCCCGGCGGTGGTGGCCTGAGTCAATTGAATCTCAGGGGTCCGAGTCTTGAACCCGCCTTCCCCGCCACCACCAATCAGATGAACATGGGAATCAATGAAACCCGGGACAACCTTTTTCCCGCTGGCATCAATGACCTTCACGTCCACAAAATTTTCAGGAACATCAATCCTGTCCTGAATGAATCCAATTTTATTATCAACGATCAGGACATCCTTTTTTCCAAGGTGATCTGGTGCGTAAATGTCGCCATTTTTGATTAACGTCAGCAAGAAGATCCCCCACCTTCATATTTTTCTCCATTATAGACCAATGGTGACAGCAATGATAATAAAGATAATTGATACAGCGACCATCAGGAGCATGAATTTCCCTATGAATTTTGCCCAAACGCCCCAGTCGATTCTTGCGGCTCCAAGGGTTCCAATCAATGCAGCAGAGGTCGGAACGATGATATTCGTCAAACCATCCCCTAACTGGAAGGCAAGGACTGCCACCTGGCGTGATACCCCTGCAATATCGGCAAGTGGTGCCATTAAAGGCATCGTCAACGCTGCCTGGCCAGAGCCGGAAACAACAAAGAAATTAAAAATGGATTGGAATAAGTACATAAAAACGGCCGAAACGGATGCTGGAAGGTCGCCAATTGCCTGGCCAGCTCCATAAAGCATCGTGTTGAGCACGGATGGTGCATCCGGACTGTCACCACCAAGAATGATAACAATTCCTTTTGCCATCCCGACGACAAGCGCTGCAGGCAGCAAATCTTTTGCACCATCAATGAACCCGTCCGCGATGTCATTGACTTTCATTTTATTCAATTTAAAAATAACCCCTATGATCCCGGCAACGAGTCCGATGGTGAAAAATTGAGAAGCAATCTCTGGAATATAGTAAGCATGTTCCACCACTCCCCAAACAATCCAAACTATTCCGGCAACAACCGTTAAAATAACGAGCGCATGACCTAGCGTGAATTTCACGTTCAAATCCTGGTTTTTCATGTCCTTCCGGAAATAATCGTCACTTCCATAGCTCAGCGACCTTACCGGATCCTTTTTGATATTTGCAGCATATCGCCACGTGTAGACGATTCCAATCAGCGTGAACACTGCCCACATGGCCATTCGGAATGGTGATTCGGAAAGGACTGGCACTCCAGAAATCCCTTGCGCTATAGCAACGCCGAAAGGGTTCATCCAGGATGTTGCAAATCCTATCTGCGTTGCGACATACGTAATCATCACACCTGTGATTGCATCATACCCGAGTGCTACCATTAAAGGCACCAGAATCATCGCGAAAGCAATCGCTTCCTCTCCCATCCCGAAAACGGCGCCGCCGAGCGAGAACAAGAAAAACATGATCGGAATGATGAGGATTTCCCGACCTTTCGTCTTATCGATGACATTCAAGATTCCTTCCTCGATGGCCCTCGTCCTCATGATGATGCCAAATGCACCGCCAATGATGAGGATGAAAGCGACAACTCCGACTGCCGATCCCCATTTGTCACCGGAAACCAGACCTTCAAATACAAAGTTAAGAAAGCCAGCTTCTCCGCCTGCTTCAAATAACTCCGTCCCTTTATGGACAGGGTTTCCTTGTTCATCTTTAACGATCTGGAAACTCTCCGGATCCAGCACTGTTTTTGTTTTTTCCTCTCCACCTTCCGTGTAGGTGACGTCCTTCGTTTCGAATTGACCTACCGGCACGAAGTATGTGACCACTGCCGCAAGCATGACAACGAAGAACACAATGACGAATGTGTGAGGAACTTTCCATACCTTTTTCTCCATGATAAACCTCCCTAACTGTTATATCTAAGTTTTTGCAATTTTCATGCCAATATAAAACACCTTATTAATAAAGGTCTCGAGAGTAAACGAAAAGGTTAATTGGTTCTAATTGGTTAATTTTAATGGTATTATATTGTTTAAATAAACCCAAAAGGACCCAATAAAATGAAAAAACAACTCATTCTGCTCGCCGGCACTAAAGAAACTAGGCTCGCATTAATGGAGCAGCTGGAAAACATTCTTGGAAACTATGTATCCATCATTAGCTACTCTTCAGAGGAATTTTTGCCCGACAGGCTTTCAGGAGAGATCGTTATTTATTCATCCTATTTGATTGAGGAAGAGGTACGGCATATCATTGGTGAGAATTGCGAAGTGGTTGTCGCAGCAAGGACGATCAACCACCAATATATCGACAGGCTATTCAGTCTGCCAGCTGGCACTCATGTCCTGTATGTTAACGATTTTCCCGAAAGTGTCAATGATTCCATCTACACCCTTAAAGCCCTTGGAATCGATCACTTGCATTATCATCCCTATTTTCCTGGCAAAGAATACCTTGAATCCATTGAAGTTGCTGTCACTCCGGGAGAGATGGAACTCATTCCCGATTCGATCGCCACAAAAATCAACATTGGAGTCAGGCTGATCGATATCCATACAATCTTGAAGATCGTCAACCGCCTCGCCCTTCCGGAAACACTAGGAATTCAGATCGCAGATAAGTATACGCGCAGGATTATTGAATTGAGCAAGAAACTTTCCTACTTAAAAGAAGAAGCAGTAAAGCTCAATCAGTACTTAAAGCATGTTGTCGACGGGGTCAATGATGGCATCATGGCCATTGATCCTGCTGGACGCATCACGGTGTTCAATGATGTTCTAGAGAAAATCACCGGTATACCGAAAGAAAGGGCATTAAACAGGAAGGTCAGTGAAATTCTCCATAATCCGGAGCTCCTTCATTTTTTGTTAAAAGAAACAGAAGAAGAAGTTCCACACCCATTCCTTGTACGGCAAATGAATGTCATGGTCCACCGGGTGCCGATTGTCCAGGATAACACGGTGGTCGCCACCTTCAAAAACATGGACGAGACAATTGAAATGGAAAAAGCGGTCAGGCTTGAACTGCAGAAGAAAGGCTATATAGCAAAGCATAGCTTCGAAAATATCCTCGGCAAAAGCAAGGCTATCAAAGAAACAAAGAAAATTGCCCGTAAACTGGCAAAGACCCATCTGCCCATTTTGATCCAAGGTGAAAGCGGGACGGGAAAAGAATTATTCGCGAGCGCGATCCATATGGCTTCAAGCCGCAAGGTTGCCCCCTATCTTGCAATCAACTGCAATGCTTTGCCGGAGGACCTTCTCGAAAGCGAATTGTTCGGATATGAAGAAGGATCCTTCACAGGGGCGCGAAAAGGCGGCAAGAAAGGCGTATTCGAGCAGGCCGATGGCGGAACCCTGTTCCTCGACGAAATTGGCGATATCAGCATGAAGCTCCAGGCAAGGCTTTTGCGTGTTTTGCAAGAACAGGAGATTCGGAGAATAGGCGGCAATAAGAACATCCCTGTCAATGTCAGGATCATTGCTGCAACTAATAAAAACCTGAAAGAAATGATTGAAAAAGGCGACTTCCGGGAGGATTTGTACCATCGTTTGAAAGTGCTTTCCCTGAGTCTGCCTCCGCTCAGGCACCGCAAGGAAGACATTCCCTTGCTGGTTCAGCATTTCATTTTTGAAAGCGATAAGCCTCATGCTAGGATTGACCATGAAGCCATGGGCAGATTATCAAACATGCCATGGAAGGGAAATATCCGCGAGCTGAAAAACACATTGCTGTACATGCTGGCCGTTTCTGAGGGCGATAGCATATCCAGCGACGATCTCCCGGTTGACAAGCAGGAAAATCAAAAGCCCACTGAATCGACAGGGTGCATAAAGACAGCAGAACACAGAACCCTGCTTCAGTGCATAAAAAATCTGAATTTCAGTGGCAAAAGTGCGGGCAGGCCTCAGCTTTGCAAAGAAATGTCCGGGACCCCCCACCCCCTTACTGAACAGCAAATCCGCCTTCGCCTAAAAGAATTGCAGCAAAGTGGGTTTATCATCAGCCGCCGAGGAAGAAGCGGCACGATGATCACCGAAAAAGGCCTGGAATGGCTGGAGCCTCCCGAGTTTTAGTTTTCTTAACGATTCACAAAGGGACGAGCAAAAAAATTCATTGACACAGGCCCTGTTATCATAATACAATTCCAAGAAATACATTTAAGAGCTCACAAAAGAGCCTTATAGAAAAAAAGCGTTGAAAAGAGTCTATTAAGCCGGTCTCCCTGTTTGCAGAGAATCAGTGGTTGGTGGAAACTGATACAAAGTCCTGGTGAATTTCGTTCTTGGAGCTTTTCCTTTGAAAAAAGGAACGGTTTTGGCCGTTATCCAATTAACTTGAGCGGGAAGCGGGTTTTTGCTTCCAAATAGGGTGGTACCGCGTGTTCAGCCACGTCCCTATCCAGATTGATGGATAGCGGCGTGGCTTTTTATTTTGTCCGGACATCAATCACAAAAGCTGAATCCAGAGAGAAAAAGGGGAGAAACAACATGGAGAAAGATCAGTGGTCATCGAAGATTGGATTCATTTTAGCGGCTGCCGGCTCGGCAATCGGGATCGGCGCGATTTGGAAGCTGCCGTATGTCACAGGCGTGAGCGGCGGTGGAGCGTTTTTCCTGATGTTCATTCTGTTTTCATTATTCATCGGCCTGCCTTTATTGCTTGCCGAATTCGTCATCGGCCGGAGCACAGGAAAGGAGGCAATCCGGGCGTATCGAGAAATCGCACCTAAAAGCAATTGGTACTGGATCGGCATTCTCGGTGTGTTCACCTGCTTTGTTTTGCTCAGCTTTTACAGCGTGGTCGGCGGCTGGATCAGCCTTTATTTTGTAAAAGGAATCACTGGCGGGATTGTCGAGGAAGGTGCCAATTACAGCGACCTGTTTGGCCAGACAATCAGCAATTCATGGACTGTCCTTGCTGCACAGGCCGCATTTTTGCTCATCACCATTCTTGTTGTCGCCCGCGGCGTGCAATCAGGGATTGAAAAAGCAAGCAAGATCTTGATGCCGGCACTATTCCTATTGTTTGTCATCCTGATTGTTCGCTCGCTGACACTGGAAAATGCACTTGATGGCGTAAGATTCTTCCTTCAGCCTAATTTTTCAAGCATCACTTCGGAAAGCGTGCTGTTCGCAATGGGACAATCGTTCTTCTCGTTGAGCGTCGGCGTTTCGGTCATGGTGACCTACAGTTCGTACTTGCCGAAAAAGGAAAGCATCGTCCAGCCGGCCTTGTCAGTTGTCGGGATGAACCTATTCATCGCCCTGCTTGCCGGGCTGGCGATCTTCCCGGCGGTCTTTTCACTAGGATTCGAACCTGCGGAAGGTCCTGGTCTTCTGTTCATCGTACTTCCGGCCGTTTTTGAAAAATTGGTCCTTGGGGAGCTATTCTTGCTGTTGTTCCTGGCATTGTTCTTGTTCGCGACCCTGACTTCGGCTTTTTCGATGCTTGAAATCGTCGTTGCCACCCTTGCGAAAGGCGACCAGAAAAAGCGGGCGAAATTCGCCTGGATTGCCGGAGGTCTGATTTTTCTGCTCGGAATCCCTTCTGCCCTTTCATTTGGCACGATGGCGGATGCAGCGATCTTTGGAAAAAGCATCTTCGACGGAGCTGACTATCTTGTCAGCAACATCCTGATGCCGCTCGGCGTACTGCTGATCGCCATCTTCGTCCCGCTGAAAATCAAGAAAGAAGTACTGCGCCAGGAACTGCTGCGGGATTCAAAAGGCGGCCACTGGCTCTTTAACCTCTGGTACAATGTGATGAGGTTTGTCGTCCCGGTCGTCATCATTGTCGTCTTCCTTGATTCATTGGGGATTTTCTAAATCATTAAAACTACCAACAGTATAATTTTTCCCTTTGATGCAAAACCTCTTAATTAGAAGATTGCATCGGAGGGATTTTTTTATGTTCTTCAAGAAAAAGAAAGCCGACATCCTGAACAGCATGAATAAAAAAAATCTCGACGACATGGAATTAATCCCTGTTAAGAAAGAAGATTTCATCCAAAGAATGAAGGACCTCCTTCATCACAGTGCCGACTTACATATTAAAGAACTGCAAAATGGCCTTACACTGGTGTATGTCGATACGATTACAGACAATAAAATGATCAATGAGGATGTGCTTGCACGCCTTGAAGATGCACAGCCGACACCTGATGACGCCCTTAAAAGAATCAACGTAGGCAGCTCTGGCAAACTGAAATATGTAGAAGAGATTATTGACAAAATTTTAAAAGGCTCCGTCATCATTCATTCAGACGGATATCCGATTATTGTCGAGGCAGCTGTCGGTACCCAGGAAAACCGCTCACTCACCAGGCCGGAAAATGAATCCCAGGTGCTTGGGCCACAGCTCGCATTCAACGAAAGTCTTGCGACAAATATCTCTTTAATCAGAAGATATCTAACAAACCCTAACCTTTGCAATGAAAGTTTCACATTAGGAAAACAGACAAACTCAGGAATTTCCCTTCTTTATTTAAAAGATATAGCAGATGAAGAAATGGTTGAAAGAATGCGGAAACGGATCCAGAAAATTGATGTAGACAGCATTCTCGACAGCTCCACGCTCGTCCAATTGGTAGAGGATAATTCCTTGGCGATTTTTCCACAACTGCTAATGACGGAGCGGCCGGACCGGGCATGTGCATGGCTGCTGAACGGGAAGGTGGCCGTCCTTGTTGATGGCAGCGTTCAAGTGATCGGAGCTCCGCTTAGTTTTTTCGAATTTTTCCAAAGCATGGAGGACGAAAGTGTCAGATGGCAGATTGCTACCTTCCTACGGTTGCTGAGGATTTTCTCGATGATTGTGTCCATCTTTTTCACAGCCATTTATGTCGCGGCTCTCACCTTCCATTATGAAATCATCCCGCAGACACTGCTGATTCCCCTGGGAGAATCAAGATCACTGGTACCATTCCCTCCCATTTTTGAAGCATTGCTGCTGGAAATCATGATTGAACTTCTGAGGGAAGCAGGCGCACGCTTGCCAACCAAGGTGGGCCAGACGATGGGTATCGTAGGCGGTATTGTCGTCGGGACTGCTGCGGTTGATGCCGGGTTTACGAGCAATATCCTGATCATCATCATCGCGGTCAGCGCGCTGGCCTCGTTCACGACACCTAATTATATGATGGGCAATGTCATCCGGATCCTGCGTTTTCCGCTGATCCTTTTAGCAGGTTTCTGGGGATTTTACGGACTGATGATTGGCTTCTGTTTCCTTCTGATCCACCTGATCAAGCAAGAAAGCCTGGGAACCCCTTTCCTGGCTCCATTTTATCCGCCGCGTTTTTCCGATTGGCCTGACAGCATCATCCGGTTTCCGTTAGCATGGACCAATAAAAGACCGCATTTAACCAGGCCCAGGGACAGAATTAAATTTCAGACTCGCAAATCTAAAGAATAAAAATGTGGTGTTATGAATGAAAGTTCTCATCGAGCCAAAACCCCAGCATATGGTCAATACGTTCCTGCTCGTCTTCGTGGTGCATTCCATGCAGCTCGGTGTAGGAATCCAAGGATTTCAGCGGATCATTTTCCTTGAAGCAAAGCATGATGCCTGGATTTCCGTTCTAATCAGCGGCGTTGCAACCGCCGTTGTGGGGTTTGTGATGGTGAAAACTCTGTTCGCCTATGAAAGCTCAGACATATATGGAATTCAGTATGATTTACTTGGAAAATGGCTCGGGAACGCGCTGAACGTCATCTTTGTCCTCTATTGCCTCGGCGCCTTCCATGTGATTGTCCGAAATTACATCGAGGTCATCCAGGCATGGATTTTTCCGGAAGTCCCAAACTGGCTGCTCGCCCTGACGCTCGTCTATCTCGTTTATTACGCTTTAAACGGCGGACTGCGGACAGTAGTCGGGGTCAGTTTTTTCAGTGTCGTCTTATCCCTATGGCTGACCCTTTTGCTCGCCTACCCCTTCCAGTTCGCCAAATGGGATTATCTCTTTCCGATGTTCGAAGCAAATATCCCTGAATTGCTTAAGGGTGCCAAACAAATGACCTTCACTGTCATTGGCTTTGAAATTATTTATACAATATTCCCTTATTTGAGAGAAAAAGACCGTGTACACCGGCATATGCAATTCGGATTGTTATTCACGACCATCCTTTACCTTGCGCTTATGGTCGTGTCCCTTGCCTATTTCAGCGGCGGCCAGCTGGAACGGACCATCTGGGGAACCCTGTCACTCTTCAAGATTGTCCGCTTCCCTTTTATCGAAAGATTCGAGTATGTCGCGATCACCTTTTGGGTGATTTTGATTCTGCCGAACCTGATGCTCTATATGTGGTCCGCTTCTCGCGGAATTGCAAGGATTTTAAATAAAAAAGAGAAAAAAGTAAGCTGGCTTCTTTTAGGTTTCATCTACCTTACTTTGATCTTTCCATTAAACAGGCTCGAAATCAACATGATGAATGATTACTTTGCCAGAGGAGCTTTTTATCTCATTTTTGGTTACCCTTTTGTCCTCTATGCCGCTGTCTTGATTAAGAAGAAATTTTTTAAAAAAGAGGGTGAGGCAAATGCGAAAAACAGCGACTAAGCTGATGGCCTTGTCGCTTGCAGTCTTCCTGATAACGGGGTGCGCTGAACCTAAAACACTTGAGCGCATGGGGCTTATTACCACCGTGGGCTATGATGTCACAGAGGATGGGAAAATTTCAACGACCATTATACTTTTGCAAATTGACCCGGAGGCTCCCCAGGATTTCGTTGTCCTGACAACGAAAGCAGCGACGAGTAAAGGAGCACGAATCAAGACCGATTTAAAGAGCCCGAAAAAACTGCAATCCGGTCAGCTGCGCGTAGCTCTCTTCAGTGAAGAAGTCGTCAAACTCGGACTGATTAACCTTGCCGATACACTCGCACGGGATCCGTCTATCAGCGACCTAACCTACCTCGCTGTAGTAGAAGGAAGCACGAAGGAACTTCTGCATGCAAAAAACGCTAAGTTCTCAAATATCAGCCAGCTGATTTACAAGCAGCTTGATCAGAATATTAAAGGCGAAACGATTCCCTCTTCAACGCTCCAAGAAACAATGCATGACTATTACTCTGATGGAGTCGACCCGGTCTTGCCAATAATCAAAGGGGCAGATGGCGAAATTGAAATCATTGGTGTGGCGCTGATTAAAAGGGATAAAATGGTGGGGAAAATCAATGCACAGGAAGCATTTTATCTCAAGCTGATCAATGACCGCTACAAAGCCGGGTCAATTGAATTGATGATTAGTCCTGAGGGATTTAAATTCACATCGAATTCCTCTGGCCCTGATGATTTGGCTGTTGTTCTCGACACCATCAGCAGCCGAAGCGACATCAATCTGATCAGCAAAGACAACCTGGATTTCGAGATGAAAATCCAGCTCAAAACGCGATTACTTGAAATCAATCAAGCTCTCGACCTGAAAAACCCGAAAAACGTGAAGATGCTGGAAAAAAAGCTCGGTGAAAAAATGAAATCGGATATTGAAGGTCTGATCGCAAAAGCCCAGGCAGTCGAATCCGACCCATTCGGCCTCGGTGAGATCTACCGAAAAAGCGTCAGGCATGCCGATTTGACAAGCGATAAATGGCATAAAATGTACGCCGAGAGCAAAGTCAATGTGAAGGTGGAGTTCGAGATTTTGAGGACCGGGGTTGTTGAGTAAAAGCCTCACAAAAAGCGGAAGACGCCAGGTCTCCCGCTTTTTTGCAGTTTTTAGCTGTTCAACAATTGTACCTCGTACATAACTCAGACCCTTAGCGAGCCGCGGAAGCCTCTTGCACCATAATAGGAATCGGCTCCATTATGGTACACAAAGACGGTGTCATAGCGGCGGTCACAAAAGAGCGCCCCGCCAAGTTTTCTGATGTTATCAGGAGTCTGCACCCAGCTGGACGTTTTCAGATCGAAACTTCCCAGATTTTGCAGCTTCCGATACTGTTCTTCCGTTAAAATTTCAATGCCCATTGCAGCTGCCAGATCCATCGCGCTATTTTCCGGCTTATGCTTTTTCCTGGCCTCCAGCGCTTCCCGGTCATAGCAAACACTTCTGCGGCCCTTCGGACTTTCCGCTGAGCAATCAAAAAATATGTATTCGCCCGTCTGTTCGTCAAAGCCGACCACATCCGGTTCCCCGCCCGATTCTTCCATTTCATGAAGCGACCACAGTTTTTCAAGATTAGCTTCAAGCTTAGTCTGGATTTCGGGCCATTCCAGACCTTCGTGCCGGTTCATGTTTTTCTCGAAACGGGCTTTCAAGGTTGCTAGAAGTTCTTCACGTTGTTCTGGTGATAAGTCTTTCATTTTGGATTCCCCCTTGTTTAGTATTCTCTTATATTATGATCATAAATAACATACTTTTTATCATGGAAGTTGTCTTTGTTATTCAAAAAAGACCTTCGAGAATGAAAATCTTGAAGGTCTTTTGGATTACCTAGTAAAATAGTATTTATTTAACCCTTCTGCGCCTCAATTTACTGAAAATCCATTCCTCACCGAAACTATTTTATTTCACAGTAACGGTTCTCACTTTGCTGGTATTACCAGCTTGATCCCTCGCTGTGATATAGAGTTTTGTGCCACGTTTCTGTTTTTTAATTTTCACAGTGAAGTTTCCTTTAGAGTTTGCTTTTACTGTTCCGATGACAGTAGACCCCTTTTTCATGGTGATGTAGGAATAGGCTTCTGCTTTTCCTTTTACACTGGTGTGATAGGAATAAACTGCATTCACAGTAGGAATCGCTGGAGCAATTTTGTCCAGTACGGTCGTTTTTCTAACGCTGCTAACATTCCCCGCTTTATCAGTAGCTGTGATCGAAAGCACGGTCCCCGCCTTCTGCTTGGAAATTACGGCTGAATATTTTCCATCTGCCTTGACTGTAACTGTTGCAATAACCGTCGTGCCTTTCTTTACTTTAATCACAGCATTTTTTTCAGCAGTACCTGTAACGATTGTAGAGTTATTACCAATAGAATTAACCATTGGTGCTGCTGGTGGGGTTTTATCGACGACAGTCACCTTCGTTGCTGCACTTACATTTAACGCTTTATCAGTTGCCGTCACCAGTAAAATGCTACCTGCTGGCTGCTTGGAGATAAGCACTATATAGGTGCCATCTGATTTAACTGTTGACGTGCCAATCACTGAAGAGCCTTTCCACACCTTTATGGTTGCACCCTTCTCTCCATAACCGGTGACACTGGTCATATTGTCTCCCACTGTATTCACCTTAGGAGCCGGAGGTGGTGTTTTGTCTATGACAGTCACCAATTGAGGCAAGCTGAGGTTGCCGTAATCATCCGTTGAAGTTACCTGAAGTATGGTGCCTGCTGGCTGTGCTGCAATCATTTTAACCGAGAATACCCCATCAGTTCCCGTTATAGCACTTCCTACCAACGCACCGCCTTTTAACACCTTGATGGCCGTACCGGCCTTAGCTGTCCCCGATACGCTTGTCGCATTATCAGTCACCTGGCTGACAAGTGGTGTCATTGGCGGAAGATTGATATATACATTATGTTTAATACTTTTTTTGTTTCCTGAGGAATCAACTGCATCCACCTTCAATGTGTACTCTCCACCCGATATTCCTCTTGTATTCCAATTAAAGTGGAAGTTGCCACCCTGATTCGTCACATTTTCAAGAGTTTTCCACTCGAGAGGATCTGAACCCATTCCATATGATATAGTATAATTCTCTACTTTATAATCGCTTATCCTTCCGTATACCGAAACATCCCCGTAAAGAGAGTCATGATTGGCAGGAGACTCAATAATCACCTCAGGAGACGTAGTATCCACAACGGTTATTGATCTGTTAACAGTCGAGCCAATCCAACCATGTTCGCGATGAAAGATTCCCAGCTTAATTGGGATTGTCCCTAACGTTAGTGGTCCTTTTAGCTCCACCTCAAACCATCCACTCTCTCCTGCCTTCAAATCTTTTGGAGCTCCTAGCAGCTCATAATCTGAAATTCCCTCGACTCGGACCTCATACCCCTTTTCTGCGGTCCAATCATCAAATCCTGTATTTTCAACAATTAGTTTAACATTTGGGTTTCTAGTCACCTCAAGGGGATAAGACGGTATAGAAAACCCATGAATCCGTGAATCCCTTAGTGGTCTTGGTTCAGCTTCAATACTTGCAGCTTCTGATTTATTACCATTAGCATCGACAGCTCTTACCGAAATTTTAAATGGTCCGCCATACAACAGGTCTTCCTCTTTGATTTTCATTTCAGTAAGTGAAGTACTACGAGTAAGGAACCGATTCCCATTATGAGAATCTATAGTTACCTGATAGCTGCTGATGCCAGAGCGGTCATCAACAGCCGCATCCCAGCTAATCGTAAAATCACTTGCCAGTTCCTTTACCTGAAGGTTAGCAGGAACGGATGGAGGTGTCCCATCAGGAATTCCGACTCCAACCTCATTTGATATCATAGTTCCATTGTCATTATAGGCCTGTATCTTAAAATAGTAGATAAAGGGATTTCTATCTGTTCCACCCGCGTTGGAATAAACAGCAGCAGGCTTATCAGAAAAATCTCCACCACTTCCATCGAGTCGCAGTTTATGTTCTCCTTGGCGGATCTGCTCTTCTGTCGGCCAGATTTGCTTGCCAAGCGATGTCCAGGTTTTCTGATTCCCTACATCAATCTCTTCATAATCTCTACCATTAAAAATTAATACTTTATATCCTTTGGCTCCTGAAACTGAATACCAACGCAAATCGATGCGCCCCTTCCCACTATTCTCGCCAAAATTGTATCCCATCCCAGTAGGGGTTATTAAATCAGGATTATTATATGTAATTTGAAGAACGGGAATATAGCTAATCGTTGGATCTATCTTAACGAAGGAGCGTAAAGTTCCATGAACTCTTTCATCATTCGCTTTTAATGCAATCCCATGAGATTCTGCAGGGTTTTTGTACCACTCTTGGACTAACTTCGTGATATCCCATACAAACCTTCTGCTGTCTACATATTTCATATCCGTTTCAACAGCGACAGGCTGTTCACTGATTTCAGGCTTAGTATCCCATGTAACAGTAGATGCATCCCAGCTTTCCGTTATATTGTGTACAGCAAACGCTCCATCCTTATGGACCGGATCATAGTAACCTGGCTGTTTTGTGTTCCCATACTCAACCAGCTGCAGCTTAGCATCAACTATCAGTTTATTTTCGAGTTCGGGTAAACTGCTCCCAAAATTAAGGTATGTACGATAACTTCCTTGTTCATCAGAACCCACTTTCAATAGATTTTCATCCGAAAAATTAGTATCTGCTTCTACAGAAGAAATAAAAATCAAGGGACCATTTTTGCCATTCATGTCCTTCTGTTCGAATTTTCCTGAAGAATTTGTCTCGAAAACAGCAAGAGGAAATAAATCAATTGTCTCAGAAAAGTTGGTATTCCGGAATGTCCACGTATTTTCAGTTCGCTTATCCACAATTTCTGTAATCCTACTGAAATTGACCGCTTCCACAACTTTACTGGTATAAGGATAAAAACTGCCTAAAACCAAGGAAAATACAACAATAAGAAAAAAAATGCTGCGATATGCTCCCATTCATGTTCCCCAATCTATAAATATAGTTTTCACTGTGATTATCATACTTTGGAAATAGCTTTCCTGTAAATGAAATTTCTTAAGGCTATCTACCCATTCTTTTAAAAAACAAAAAGCGGGGAATCCCCCGCTTTTTTAGTCTTTACTAGAAGCTGACCTGAATATTTAATTGTCACAGCATTTGCAGTGAATAAAATTGTTCGATTAAATAAATTTGAAACTATTCCGCTAAATTAAGACACCTTTCAGGATGTTGATGAATAATCACACTAGACAACGGCACTGTCCCACTTCTTCTCATCCTGAACAAATAGGATACCCAATTCGTGATGATCGCCTTCGTACAGCGCTCTTTGGACGAAGCGGATTTGTCCGTTCGTATCTAGCACCTCGAGCTTGCAGTGTGCCCTGTTTCGTGACAGCGCTTCATAGAATGCCTTTTCATCGTGGACATTGGCACCGTTCACTTTTGTGACAAGCTCCCCCACCGCCAGGGCCATTTTATCCGCCGGCGATCCCGGGAGAATGCCAAGGATCATGACGCCATGGTTCTTTTTCGAAAAATAGAACGGGCCACTCTCTTCTTTCATTCTTTGCGCGAAAGTCAATGCTTCGCGGCCAATGATGGCGACGGCGACAGCCGCAATCGAGGCAATTGGGTACCAGTAACCAGTAGCAGCAATCATGGATATCAGGACACCGAGCCCAATCACGCGGCTGCCTTGCTGCTGGATTGCTTCCGTCGGCAGCATGCCCTGCACCTGCTGATGCATACCGATCGCGAACGGAACCAGAATCAGTGAATATGTATTATCTCCAAGTGTGAACACCGGCCACCAGTCGAACGGGAGCGTCAGGACATTGCCAGGGATCAGCATAAATGCCGGCACCAGCCAGACTCGCTTTACCTCATGGACACCAACCATCTGCCCACGCTTACTTTTAATGAGCTTAGGCGACGTCCCCTTTTTACCGTTTAGTAAAATGAGGATGCCCTCCGCAATTGTCAGTAAAGCTAATAAAATTGCGATGGAAGGATAGATTTTATCATCGATAGTTCCTAATAACGGAAGATCGATGTTTTGGTCTGAAAGGAAAATCAGTGCGAAAAATGCGGCACCTATCGTATACGCAGGTGCAAGCAGCCTAATTTGCGTTGTCAGACTCAGCAGCAATGTGAATGCCGCGATTAAAATAATTGCCGCGAACGGAATCGTGAGACCAGCAGCAACGGTAATGATTGAAATAATCAGCCCGATCAGCAATCCGATCGGAAACAGCTGACGAAGCTCAAAATAAGCATCCTTCGCCCTCACCGTGAAATTCTTCCGCTCCCGCTTCACGCGCGAAACTCCCAGGACCGCCGCCAAAAATATAGAATAATAGAACACAGGGTGAAGCAGAAGCCTGCCCGTCCCTTTTAGAAGTTCAATGAACCAATCCTGTGCCACCCCTATGTCACCAGCCTTTTTACGAGTTATGATAGTTAAGCTTATTCTATCAAATCTGGAGGTTAAAACCTATCAATAGTTGAGGAATATGGGTGGGATTTTTTTCTTGTTGAGTTGTTTTGGTGTGGATCGATGAGCGGTAGGCAATGAATTGCGTCAAATTGAGTTGGGGTTAGCATAATCTATGCGCCAAATACATCTGCAATCTGTCTTAAATACTGTGAAATGGCAACTGGAAAATTTATTCTCTTAATAGGACTCGGTAATTGCGTAATCATTTGTGTTAATTGCACGGTCTTTTCCGTTTTTTGCGTAAAAATCGGTTAGAATTGCACAAACAATGCCTGTAATTGCACCGTCATCCAAATCCAGAAAAAAAGTTACCCCTCATACCAAACTGAGGGGCAGCCTTTGATTTATTTCGCCAGCAGCCTCAAAGCAGTCTGCAGCTGGACGTCGTTCTCTTCCTGTTTCATCGCTTCTCTTGCTGCTTCTTCAAGGGCGGTGGCTGTTTTCGCGTCGATTACGCCCGTTGCATTCATCTCTCTTTTCCGTTGGAAGGCTTTCACTGCAATTTCGGTCATATCGCTGAAGTAGCCATCTGTCCGTCCTGGCTCGAAGCCGAGTCCGGTGAGGATTTCCTGCGCGTTCTTCACTTGCTCGCTGTTCATATCCCGCTGGAGCGGCTGTTCAGCTTGAATAGGATGGGTATTATAAAGAGCTGGCTGGCTTACCGCGACGGTTGGCTCAATTCCTTTGTTGTGAATCCAATTGCCGTCTGGTGTCAGCCATTTGTACAGCGTGAGCTTGATGTTGCTGCCATCTCCCATCGGCACCGGCTGCTGCACCGTTCCCTTGCCGAAGGTTTTCTCGCCGATGACCGGGTAACCGCCCGCTTCCTTCAATGCGCCTGCCAGGATCTCTGAAGCAGAAGCACTTCCTTTATCAATCAAAACGCCAATCGAATAGTCCTTCACTTTTTCGAGATTGGAAAAATAGCGCGTCTTGTCCCCGTTGCGCTCCTCGATTTGATAGAGCGGCTTTTCTTTAGAGATCAATTCGCGCAAAATCTCTTCGACGCTTGAGAGTAGCCCGCCTGGATTTCCACGGACATCAATCAAGAGCGCATCCATGCCATCTTTTTCAAGGGCTTTAAGCTCCTTGTTGAATTCCTTGGACGTATCTGTCGAGAATGATGTGATTTCCAGATACCCGATCTTTTCCCCGTTCACCTTTTTCATGTCTGCATGAACAGTAATCTGAGGGATTTCATCGCGAATCACTTTTACCTGCAAAGGCTCCTTCAAGCCTTTGCGCCCAATCTCCAGGACTACAGGGGTACCTTTTTTGCCGCGAATCTTCAAGGTAGCCTCGTATAAATCAAGGCCTTCGATGCTTTCGCCATCCACCTTCAAAATCTGGTCATTCGGCTTCAGACCCGCTTTTTCGGCCGGAGAATTTTTAAAAGGTGACACAATCACGATCTTCCCATCGACCGAGCTGACTTCTGCCCCGATGCCTTCAAAGGAAGATTCGAGCGTCTCATTGAACTGTTTTGCCGTATCCTTGTCCATATAGACGGAATAAGGATCCTCCAGAGTGGCCAGCATCCCCTGAATCGCACCTTCAATCAGCTTCTCTTCCTCAACCTTTTCCACATAACTGTTAAAAATCAAGCTGTAAGCCTGCTCGACCTTATCAAGGCTGGACGGATTGCCGGACTCCGCATTCGAAATCTGCTCTGGCACAATCTGCCGTTCCAAAACCCCAGCCTTGCTTTCATACCATTGCATACCGGCGTATGTACTCCCTGCACCTGTCAGCAGCGAGCCCGCCATTAAAAAGGCAATCCACTTCCGTTCCATTGCCGTACTCCCCCTCGTTTACCGCATCAACTGCTCCTCTGCCGTAAAAATTTCTATGATTCCCATTATATGACGAAGAGGGACAGGGTATGAAGGATTAATTTTTAGCACTCTCTTTAGTTGGTTTTATTTTACAAGTTTCTAAGACTCATATCGGGGAAAATAAAAAAGGAAGAGACCTATGTCTCTTCCCGAAAAATTTTATTAGAAGTACGGCATTGGATTGATGGCATTCGATTTTGAAGCATTCCAAGAGCCTTTATGCAATTCAAAGTGCAAGTGCTGGCCATATGATTGGCCGGTGTTACCCATTGTACCGATACGCTGGCCGCGTGATACAACTTGTCCACTGCTTACAGAACGATCGCTCATATGCGCATAGACTGTCGTATATGTTTGGCCGTTAATAGAGTGAGCGACGAAAATCGCATTTCCATAGCTTGAAGAGTAGTAAGATCGGATAACGACTCCATCAGCAGCAGCCACGATTGGCACATTCGCTCCACTGTTAGCAATATCAATTCCTGCGTGGAAAGTTCCCCAACGCTGGCCAATTCCTGAGGTTAAGCGTCCATTTGCTGGCATTTGAAGCATGCCGCCTGCATCGGATGGCGCTGCACTTGGAGCTGGTGCTGGTGCAGGTGCTGGTGCAGAAGATGAGCTTCCGTTGCCACTCTTTTTGGCTGCAGCAGCCGCTGCAGCTGCCGCGGCTGCTTGTCTTTGTCTCTCAAGTTCTGCCTGACGAGCTCTTTCCGCAGCGATTTCCGCTTGACGTTTCTTCTCTAGCTGAATCGCCTGGGCCATCGCAGCTTCTTGCGCAGCAAGGAGTTCTGCAGTCTCTTCCAATTCCAACTTTTCACCATGCATCTGTTCTTCTTCATGCTTTAAAGTCTTCATTAATTTATTCTTTTCTTGAATCTGTGCATTCAGACTTACCTTCAAAGACTCTAATTCTTTCTTCATTTGTTGAAGGTTATTAAGCTTAGTTTCTACCTGGTTACGTTTCAGTTCAAGCTCTTCTTTATCTTTTCTGTGCTGCTCAAGGATATCTTTGTCTGCCTGAACAATGGTCGTTACTGCGTTTACACGGTCAACGAAGTCGCTGAAGCTCTGTGCTCCAAGCAGGACGTCCATATAGTTTACTGTTCCCCCATTTTCCTGGAAGGAACGAGCTTTGTTCTTAAGCAGTTCATTACGTTTTTCAATACGTTGTTCCAACACAGCGATTTCCGCTTTTAATTGCTCAATCTCTTTATTGGTCTGGTCAATTTCAGCGTTTTTAGCACTGATTTTCTTTTCTGTATCAGAAACTGCGAAATCAAGCTTCTTAATTTGATCACCTATTTTTTGCTGCTCACCCTGAAGCTCACCGATTTTATCGTCTTTTTGGTTAATTTCAGCATTGATGCCTGAACGCTTATTCTTCAATTCATTCTGCTGCTTCTGCATTTCAGAAATGCTCGTTGCATTTGCTGTTTCCATTGATAATGGGCTTAATAAGGAACCCAGGCTTAAAGTACTGACTACTGCTAGTGAGAGTATCTGTTTTTTCACTAGAACTATACCCCTCTCATACTTATGATAGTTTCGTAACTTTGTCTTTCTATCTATCGTCTAATGGCTATGTAGTGTTTAGAGGTAATTTCCGGAATATTCCGGAAATGCCCTCTTACACTTTTAAGAATTTACGGACGGACATGAGACTTCCCCAGATTCCAATTGCTGCTCCCATAATGATCAGGATCGCAGACAGCTGGTAAACAAACGGGTTGAATTCAAGCAATTTTATAAAGTGGTCTTTTAATTTAGCATTCAGGAAGTCATACGCGTAAAAGTACGCTGCTGACACAACTGCGATTGGCACTACTGCACCCAGGATTCCCAGCCATAGTCCTTCAAGGAAGAACGGCCATCTGATAAATCCATTTGTGGCACCCACGAGCCTCATGATTTCAATCTCTCGTTTACGCGCCATGATTGTAATTTTAATCGTGTTGGAAATCAGGAACATCGCTGTAAAAAGAAGCCCGATGATCAGGACGAGCCCGACGTTACGGCTGATTTTTATAAAATTGAATAGTTGTTCGACCTTGCCCTGCCCGTACTTAACAGTTGCGACATAATTTAGCTTCTCAATCTGTTGGGCAACTTTCATTGTATCAGTAGGATTTTTCGTCTTTACGACGTAGACATCGTTCAAAGGATTATCTTGTTCGAACAGCTGGAAAGCTTCTCCTTCTTCTCCAAGGCTCTCGATGAGATTCTCAAGCTCTTTTTCCTTTGGAGAGTAAGTTACACTTTTAATCCCGGAAACCCGGTTAATCTGTTGCTGCAATACCTCTTTATCTTTGTCATTCGCTGCTACATCCACATGGACTCGGATTTCTACATCTTCCTCTATTGTGGTTGCGACTTTATTTAAATTCATCATAATGACGAAAAAGACACCGACCAAAAGCAAGGTAACTGTTACGGCACTCACGGACGCGAAGGTCATCCAGCCGTTTCGGCCCAAGCTTTTAAAGCTCTCACGAACGTGGCGGCGGAATGTTCTAGCTTTCATATCCGTATTCACCTTTCATTTCGTCACGGGCAATCCTGCCATTTTCAATCGCGATGACGCGATGCTTGATTGTGTTGACGATTTCTTTGTTGTGGGTTGCCATGACAATCGTGGTTCCACGCATATTGATTTCTTCGAAGATATTCATGATTTCCCATGAGGTATCTGGATCAAGGTTTCCTGTCGGCTCATCGGCAATCACCACTTTTGGTGCGTTCACAATTGAACGTGCGATAGCAACACGCTGCTGCTCCCCGCCCGATAGCTCAGTAGGAAGAGCTCTTGCTTTATGCTTCAGGCCAACAAGCTCAAGTGTTTCCATGACGCGTTTCTTGATATATTGCGGAGACTCTTCAATAACTTCCATTGCAAATGCGACATTTTCATAGACTGATAGAGTATTAAGCAATTTGAAGTCCTGGAACACGACGCCGATATTTCGGCGCAGCAATGGAACTTTGCTGTTCTTCAACTTGGCAAGATCGACACCATTTATAATGATGGAACCTTTCGAAGGCTTTACTTCACGGTACATCATTTTGATGAAAGTAGATTTTCCAGCACCGCTGGGTCCTACTACGTATAAAAATTCACCTGCATCTATATGAACATTAATCCCGCTCGCGGCAACGATGCCATTCGGGTAAGTTTTGTAAACATCTTGCATATCTATCATTTAAAAATCACCTTAGATGGTTTGTCTTAAAACACGCGGCTAAACTTCGACAATTTGTAACAAACCTATTATAGCATCTCCCTCTATCAAAATAACCCTTTTATTTATTACAGTTTCTTTTCAAATTAGTAGTTTTTATCCATTTACTTCCTTAGATACTAATAACAACAAGTCTTTTTACCAATTTTTGCACTAGCAAGCAGGCTAGTTACCGCCTCCTGTCTGGGTTTATTGGTATTTTTGAATTCAGTAAATCTTCAGTATTATTTCACTGGTGTTACGTTCGTTTGACAAAAAATGTATGGCTACTTTGTGAAGCTTGCTGAATTGCTAAATAATTTGGCGATTTTGCAAAAATGCATAAAGACAGCAATTTACCTATATTGGTATTGGAAATTTGTTATACAAAGTTCAGTTTCTTGAGTAACAGCAACAGCATCGCAAACCCACAAGGCAAACAAAAAACGTCCTGAAAAATCAGGACGTTTCCTTTTCAACCTTATTTCTTGTTTGCCAGCCATTCAGCTACTGCAGAAGCATCGTCGCCTTCAAGCAGTTTTGGAGGCATGGAGCCCTGGCCGTTTGCAATGATGCTCTCAATGTCTTCCTGAGATAAACGTGCACCTGCGTCACTTAGCTTAGGTCCTACGCCGCCTTCAAGATTGCCGCCATGGCAGCTGGAGCATTTTTGGTTATAAAGCTTTTCTGGATCCGCACCAGCTGTGTCTCCGCCGCCTGCTTCGTCGCCGCCGCCGCCGCAAGCTGCCAGTGCTAAGGAGGTTCCCATTAATAGAGCTAATAATTTCTTCTTCAACTTAACTCCCCCTAAGAAAATTTTGCATACACGACTATTTTATACCAATTCTATGCCCGTTTAAAACCCTCGCCCAATACCTCTGAAGCATCCATAACAATGACAAACGCAGCAGGATCAATGGATTGAACCAATTGTTTCAATTTTGTGAACTCCGTCTGATCCACGACGCACATGATAATTGGTCGTTCTTGGTCGGTATAGCCGCCGTATGCTGATAGTTTTGTCACTCCACGGTCAATTTTATTCAAGATCGCTTCACGAACTTCTTCCTGGCGGTTGGTGATGACCATCGCCATCTTCGAGCGCCCGATGCCGACCTGCACAAGATCAATTGTCTTACTAGTAACATAAAGGCCGATCAATGCATAAAGGCCGCGCTCAATATCAAATACAATCGCAGCGGACAATACAATCAAACCGTCAATTAACGCCACGCAAGTCCCAAGTGAAAGCCCGGTAAACTTATGGATGATTTGCGCTGCCAAGTCGGTACCGCCAGTTGACGCATTTCCTCTGAAAACAATTCCAAGGCCAAGACCGACACCAATCCCGCCGAACAGCGAGCCTAACAAAGGATCGAGGGTCCATGGCTTAACATCATTCGTTAAAAAAACAACGAACGGCAGGAAGATGGTCCCTGCAAGAGTTTTATACCCATATTGGCGCCCAAGTAAAACAACCCCTGCGATAAACAACGGGATGTTGAATGCCCACTGGACATACGCCGGCTCCCAGCCAATCGTCGCATCCAGAATCGTACTGATCCCGCTCACCCCGCCGGATGCCACTCGGTTCGGCAGCAAGAACACATTGAACGAGATTGCCACAATCGCTGAACCAATCAGTACATATACATATTCAAAAAGCTTTTCTACAGTTGGATTCGATGTATGATTACGCCTTTTTTTCAAAGTCCTATCCCCTTTTTACATTAATGCCGTCAGTGAGTATAGCACGTGTCGAATTTTCTGTAAACGCCAGCAGTGCGCCGTATTAAAGGGTGAAAGAATGAGCACGTTTTATAATAGAAGATACGCATTTGTCCGTTTTTTCAAGCTAGCTCGCATTTAGTTTGTGAAATTATGAACAATTTTTGACGTTTCACCAAATACCCTTACCCCTAGTCGTACTTTGTGATATATTTCACGTATAGAGAGGCTAATACATTTTAATTAGTCTTTCCTGTAGAAAAGATAATTACAAATTTTGTTTACGGATAGATATATCACAGAAAGAGGGTAATCATTATGACAAAAAAAGTTGTGATCGTAGGTGGAGTTGCTGGAGGAGCTACTACAGCGGCCCGTTTAAGAAGATTAGATGAAAAAACAGAAATCGTGATGATCGAACGTGGTGAATATATTTCTTTCGCAAACTGCGGACTTCCTTATTATATAGGCGGTGCGATCCAGGAGCGCGACGCCTTGCTTGTGCAGACAGTTGAAGGCATGTCAAAGAAATTCAACATGGACATCCGCAACCTGAGCGAAGTGACACGCATCGATCGTGAACGCAAAATCGTGGAAATCAAGAATTTAAAAACTGGTGAAACGTATGAGGAAAGCTACGATGTACTCGTTTTATCACCAGGAGCAAGCCCAATCAAGCCGCCAATTCCCGGTATTGATGATGCGGAAGCACTATTCACTCTTCGCAACATTCCTGATACGGATAAAATCAAAACGTACGTGGATGAGCAAAAACCGCAGAAGGCAACCGTCATCGGAGGCGGGTTTATCGGCGTCGAAATGGCAGAGAACCTCTGGGAGCGCGGTGTTGAAGTAACACTCGTTGAAATGGCAGACCAGATCATGGCGCCAATCGACTTTGAAATGGCTTCTATTTTACATCAGCACCTCCGTGAAAAAGGCGTGAATCTCGTTCTTGAAGACGGAGTAAAATCTTTCAATCACAAGGGCAAGTTGATCAACCTGAACAGCGGCATGCAGATTGAGACTGATTTGGTCATCCTTGCAATTGGTGTCGCTCCTGAAAACAAACTGGCGAAGGAAGCTGGCCTTGAGCTTGGCCTGCGCGGTGCCATCCGTGTTAACGAACGCCTGCAGACAGCTGACGAAAGCATCTACGCAATCGGTGACGCAATTGAAGTAAAAGACTACATCAACGGTCAGGCGACTCACATTCCGCTTGCATGGCCTGCTAACCGCCAGGGCCGCATCGTTGCTGACCATATCAACGGCATCGATTCCAAATACCAGGGCACGCTTGGCACATCTATCGCGAAGGTATTCGACATGACCGTTGCCGCAACAGGTAATAACGAGAAGACTTTGAAGCGTCTTGGCATCTCTTACGATGTCGTGCACGTTCACCCAAGCTCTCACGCAGGTTACTATCCTGGCGCCTTTCCGATCGCGCTAAAATTGATCTTTGACCGCGAGACAGGTAAAATCTTCGGTGCCCAGGCAGTATCTTACGATGGAGCCGACAAGCGCATCGACGTTCTGGCAACTGCCATCAAAGGCGGCATGACCATTTTCGATCTGCCAGACCTTGAGCTTGCATACGCGCCGCCATACTCTTCTGCAAAAGATCCAGTCAACATGGCTGGCTATGCAGCTAAGAACATTGCGGAAGGGCTTGTCGAAACCGTCCAATGGCATGAAGTCAACGACATCCTGGCAAACGGAGGTTATCTGATTGACGTCCGCGAACCGATCGAGCGCGACATGGGCATGATTGAGGGTTCTGTGAACATTCCATTAGGAGAGCTTCGCGACCGTCTTGACGAAATTCCAAAGAAAGAAGTATACGTATATTGCCAGGTCGGCCTGCGTGGCTATCTTGCATCCCGCATCCTGACTCAGGCAGGATTCAAGGTCTGCAACCTCGACGGCGGCTATAAGACCTACTCTTGCGTATATGAGCCAGATGCAAGCGAAAACTGCGGTACACCAATTAGCGACAATGGCGTTGCCCAACGTAATGCTGCGATGGAGGAGATTGCTGCGGGTGCAGCCCAGTCCAGCGTGGGGTTGGCTGTTGAGGCTGCTCCAGTTGCAGCACCTGTGGCTCCACCGACTGTAAAAACGACACTTGATGCCTGCGGTCTATCATGTCCCGGCCCGATCATGAAGGTGTATAAAACAATCGGTGACATGCAGGACGGCGAGGTGCTAGAAGTCCACGCAACAGATCCAGGCTTTGCGAAGGATATAAAGGCCTGGTGCGAGAAAACCGGCAACAAGCTTGTCAGCAACAAATTCGAAGATAAGAAGTTCAAAGCTCACATTATGAAAGGCAATGTGGTGGTGCCTGTGAATACGATGGCTGCACCAGTTGAGGTTCCAACTAGCATACCAGCTGCCGCATCGGCTAAAAACGGCGCGACGATGGTCGTATTCAGCGGCGACCTCGACAAGGCGATTGCAACCTTCATCATCGCATCCGGCGCGGCTGCAATGGGCAAAGAAGTAACATTATTCTTCACCTTCTGGGGATTGAACATCCTGAAACGCAACGACGCACCATCCACCGAAAAAGACATGATGGCAAAAATGTTCAGCATGATGATGCCAAAAGGCTCAAACGACCTGCCACTCTCTAAAATGAACATGGGCGGCATGGGTGCCAAGATGATCAAAACCGTCATGGCCAATAAAAACGTCGACAGCCTTGAAACCCTAATGAAAAATGCTATGGATGCGGGAGTCAAACTCTTAGCATGCGGCATGAGCATGGACATCATGGGCATTGCAAAAGAAGAACTCATCGACGGTGTCGAAATCGGCGGCGTAGCAGCCTACCTTGGCGACGCTGAGGATTCTGGATTGAATTTGTTTATCTAACTATTGTTTGTTCTTCTAACTATAGTGAAGCGGCCTTCCTGCTGGAAGGCTGCTTTTTTGTTACCTGTTTTTAGCGGTTGTGCGTCTGTTTTTGGGTCTGGGGTTGCTGAAAAAAAGGTAATTGGGGTTAAAACGATGTTTTTAGTTTGAAGTTAGCTTTTTTCAGCGGAACTTTTTCCTTTTTCAGGAAGAAGACGCAATTCTCGTCTATTTTCGTGCAATTAATCAAATGGATTACTTAATTAAGGAGACGTTTTGTGCAATTATTTAATATGTCTACGAAATTATCATCTTGTTTTAAGAGAATAATTTTTCCAGTTCACACTTCTATTCTTTTTAAAGAAGGATTTAACCGAATTATGTCGAATATCCTAGTCATTAACCTAAAGGAGTGAACATTTTGATTGTAAAACGAAGAACAATCCCACTAAGAATCCTCGTTAATGAAGCACTACTTCGCAGACTCCCTCCAAATCATCCAAAAAGGCAAGAAATTCTTAAAGATTTGCTTATTATAAGAGCTGGTTTTAAAGGAGAACAGGATATAGACTATTATCTCAGCCTTTTAGATGATAATGACTTCCACATTTTCCAAGACCTCCGCATACCACAGGGTTCAAAACACTTCCAAATTGATCTCCTTCTGTTATCAACCAAATTCATCCTATTGATTGAAAATAAGAATATGCCTGGAATCATTGAGTTTGACCCTGACTTCAAACAAGTTTTTCGAAGGTACAATGACACTACAGAAGTTTACGATTGTCCAATCGACCAGGTAAAAAGGCAAGTTTATCAATTCAGGAACTGGCTGAAGAAACACAACATCAACCCTCTTCCTTTAGAATTCCTCGTAACCTACAGCAATCACGGATCCATCCTACAAAATCCCAGCAAAAATCAAGAAGTCTTTGACAGAGTAAGCAAAGGTGGTAATTTGATTTTTAAAATAGGGGAGTTTCAAAACAGTCATCAAAAAGAAATTCTGACTTTAAAGGATATAAAGAAGTTAACAAAACTTCTGATTAAAAGCCACGAACCTGAAACAGCGAGTATCCGTAAGTACAATATCTCCCCTTCTGAAATCATTCCCGGCATTCTTTGTCCTGCCTGCGACCGATTCAGCATGGAAAGAATCTCACGGAAATGGTATTGCCTTCATTGTGGAACAAGCTCAACTAGTGCCCATGAGCAAGCAATTCTGGATTATTTTTTGTTAATAGGACGGACGATTACGAACATGCAATTACGAAAGTTCCTGCTCATGCCGTCCCGTACGATTGCAACATACTTGCTGGGGAATATGGACTTGAAACATACAGGTAGTACGAAAAATAGAGTGTATTCTAAAACTTGAAGAAGCCTCCTCTCCCTTTTTGGCCGAGGAGGTTTTCCTATATATAGGAGACTGTGCAATTATGGTGTATTTTCGTGCAATAAATCGGAGTGATTGTGCAATTACCTCAAATTTGTACGCAATTAACAAAGATGATTACGCAATTATAGTATTTTAGTAAGAGAATAATTTTTCCAGCCACGCAAAAAGCCCCCTGCCAACCACGGCGGGGGGTCTCCAAACTCATATTTACTCACCCAAACTCAATTTCGATCTCAAATAAGCGTCAATGAACATATCAATATCCCCATCCATTACGGCTTGCACATTGCCGGACTCGGCGCTGGTGCGGTGGTCTTTGACCATGGAGTATGGATGGAAGACGTAGGAGCGGATCTGGCTGCCCCACCCGATTTCTTTTTGCTCGCCGCGGATTTCGTCCAGCTCGGCTTGCTGCTGTTCGATTTCGCGCTGATAAAGCTTTGCTTTCAACATTTTCATCGATGTTTCACGGTTTTTAATCTGTGAACGTTCTGCCTGAGAAGAGACAACAACGCCAGTTGGTATGTGCGTAATACGGACAGCGGAGTCAGTGGTGTTGATATGCTGACCGCCGGCACCGCTCGCACGGTACGTATCAATTTTCAGGTCTTCCGTACGAATTTCAATTTCGATCTCGTTGTTAAATTCCGGCATCACTTCGCAGGATACAAACGACGTATGACGGCGGCCTGAAGAGTCAAATGGCGATATACGAACCAGACGGTGTACCCCTTTTTCCGCCTTCAAATAGCCGTAGGCATTGTGGCCTTTGATCGCCAGAGTGACACTCTTAATTCCCGCTTCGTCGCCTGGCAGGTAGTCCAGCGTTTCAACCTTGAAGCCGCGCTTTTCCGCCCAGCGCGTGTACATCCGCAGCAGCATCGAGCCCCAGTCCTGGGATTCCGTTCCGCCAGCGCCCGGATGCAATTCAAGGATCGCGTTATTTTTATCATATTCCTCGCTCAATAACAGCTGAAGCTCGAACTCGCTCATGCGCTCTTTGAATTCAACGAGCTCCTTCTCCAGTTCTTCACGAAGATCCGCGTCATTTTCCTCTTTGACAAGCTCGTACGTCAAATCAAGGTTTTCATACGTCTCATTCAGCTCGTTAAAAACATTGACCTGTTCCTTAAGCGCATTTGCTTCGTTGATAACAACCTGTGCCTTCTGCTGGTCATCCCAAAAGTCCGGCGCAAGCATGCCATCCTCTAGCTCCGCGATCCGCGCTTCCTTGTTTTCGAGGTCAAAGAGACCCCCTGAAGTCCGCTAATTTCTTAGCTGTTTTTTCAAGCTCATTCCTGATATCTGCCAATTCCATATCGTTCACCTCATAAAAAAGTTAATTCCATTATACCTCATTCTATGCCTCAAGGAAAAAGAGAGCCGAAAACGGGCCCTCTTGTTAAAAATTATTCAGCTTTGCCGCAGCAGTTCTTGTATTTCTTGCCACTGCCGCAGATGCATGGGTCATTACGGCCGACATCCATCGCCTTGACGACTGGCTTCTTCTTCACTTTTCCGCCTTCGCCTTCCTTCGGATTCACCGCATGGCCCTTCGCTACTTCCTGGCGCTCCAGGTTGCTGCGGATTTCCGCCTTCATGATGTATTTCGCAACATCGTCTTCAATGGAAAGAACCATGTTCTCGAACATCGCAAAGCCTTCATGCTGATATTCGCGCAGCGGATCGATCTGACCGTATGCACGGAGATGGATTCCCTGGCGGAGCTGGTCCATCTGGTCGATGTGGTCCATCCACTTCGAGTCAACCGAACGAAGCACGATGACTTTTTCAAACTCGCGCATTTGCTCGTCTGTCAGCATCTCTTCTTTTTCATCATAGCGCTCTTTTACCTTTGCAATGATGGCGTCAATGATCTCATCCTGCTCTTTCCCGTGAAGGTCTTCGACAGTGATGTCGCCTTCGTGAAGCAGGTTCCCGTTCACATAATCGATGATGCTGTTCAGATCCCATTTTTCCACATCCTCGCCTGCTGGCGTATGGGCAGAGACATTGCGCTCCAATGCAGACCTGATCATTGTTTCAACGATACCGCGAAGGTTCTCGGATTCAAGAACCTCATCACGCTGCTTGTAGATGATTTCGCGCTGCTGGCGAAGAACATCATCGTACTGTAGCAATTGTTTACGAGCATCGAAGTTATTGCCTTCAACACGCTTCTGCGCAGATTCAACAGCTCTAGAAACCATCTTGCTCTGGATCGGCTGGGTATCATCCATGCCCAGTCGCTCCATCATCGCTTTCATATTATCAGAACCGAAACGGCGCATCAGTTCATCTTCCATGGATAGGTAGAACTGAGTCACACCCGGGTCACCCTGACGTCCGGAACGTCCACGAAGCTGGTTATCGATACGACGGCTCTCATGACGCTCTGTACCGACCACCGCAAGGCCGCCAATTTCTTTCACACCTTCGCCAAGCTTGATGTCCGTACCACGGCCCGCCATGTTTGTCGCGATCGTTACCGCTCCCTTTTGGCCTGCTTCTGCGATGATATCCGCTTCACGCTCATGGTTTTTCGCGTTAAGGACATTGTGCTTGATGCCTTTTTTCGTCAAATAAGCTGAAATGATTTCAGACGTTTCAATCGCAACCGTACCAACAAGAACCGGCTGGCCAGCCTGATGGCGCTCGGCGATGTCCTCGGCAACTGCCTTGAACTTCCCTTGCATTGTTGCGTAAATCAAATCCGGACGGTCGTCACGAGCGATCGGACGGTTTGTCGGGATGACGACAACGTTCATATTGTAGATATTACGGAATTCCTCTTCCTCAGTCTTTGCTGTACCTGTCATACCGGACAGCTTTTCGTACATACGGAAGTAGTTCTGGAATGTGATTGTCGCAAGTGTCATGCTCTCGTTCTGGATCTCAAGGCCTTCTTTTGCCTCGATTGCCTGATGCAGACCTTCGCTGTAGCGGCGGCCCTTCATCAGACGTCCAGTGAATTGGTCAACGATGACAATCTCGCCGTCCTGGACGACATAATCAACATCAAGATGCATGCTCGCATGAGCCTTCATAGCCTGGTTGATATGGTGCAGCAGGGTCACATGCTTGATGTCAAAAAGGTTTTCGATGCCGAAAGCCTTCTCGGACTTCGTGATGCCATCCTCCGTTAGCTGGACACCCTTCGTTTTTTCATCAAAAGTGTAATCCTCTTCACGCTTCAGCGTACGCACGAATGCGTTTGCCTGCATGTAAAGCGCGGCGGATTTTTGCGCGGAACCGGAAATGATCAACGGAGTACGTGCCTCATCAATCAGGATGGAGTCAACTTCATCGATGACGCAGAAGTGCAGCGGACGCTGAACCTTTTGCTCCATATAGAGCACCATGTTGTCACGGAGGTAGTCGAAGCCGAACTCATTGTTTGTACCATAAGTAATGTCTGCGCGGTACGCTTCCTGTTTTTCTTCCTTCGTCATGCTGTTCAGGTTCAGACCGACCGTCAGGCCAAGGAACTCATACAGCTTGCCCATCTCAACGGCGTCACGGCTCGCTAGGTATTCGTTGACCGTGATAACGTGCACTCCGCGGCCTGTAATCGCGTTCAGGTAAACAGGCATCGTTGCAGTCAAGGTTTTACCTTCACCAGTTTTCATCTCGGAGATATTCCCTTCATGCAAGGCAATACCACCCATCAACTGGACCTTGTAAGGATACAGGCCAAGGACACGCTTTGCCCCTTCACGGACAACCGCGAACGCTTCAACCAGCATGTCATCTGTGGACTCGCCGTTCTGATAACGGTTTTTGAACTCCTCCGTCTTTGCCCTCAAGTCATCATCCGAAAGCTTTTCCATATCACCTGCAAGCGAATCAATTTGATCCGCCATTTTCGTCAATCTTTTAATATCGCGTTTATTCTGGTCGAAAATTTTCGTTAAAATCCCCATACAGACGCTCCTTTTATCTATTGAATCTCGTTGATTTCGATTTTGAAAAAATGTCCCAAAGAAAAAAGATTCGCCCTGAGTGCACCGAATCCCTTTTGAAAATTCGATTTATTTCTTATTACTATCTTACCACTTCCAAAAGGGGGTGACAACCAATCGGGGATGGCGAAAAGCCCCCTGCCGGCTGACAGAGGGACAGTGTGAGTTATTGGTTTTTCATGAACTCCAAAACTTCCAGGTCAATCTTGCCTTTCTCCTGTTCGCGCTCCTCGAAGTTTTCCGTGTGGATGTAGGCAGTGAGCGCTTTATGCAACTCTTCCTCGTCAGCAGGGTCTCCCTTTAAATAATCCAGACGCTTGAGGTGCTGAACCACGTCGGCTTTTACCTCGCCTTCAATAGTGGCCACGTTCTCAGGCTTTGCTTTTGCAAAATAAAGCTGCTGCAATCCGTAGATGCGGATCAGTTCTGTGATTGGCTCCGGATGGTCATCGACACGCAAATCGATATAACGGTCATTGTAGCCGCCATAGCCACCCTTCTCCTTCACGACAAGAAGTGCCGCCGACTGCTGGCCCCTGCTGTCGCCACCTGCTAGCTGACCAGCGTTCAGGGCCTGAAGCAATCGATGTGCCAGCGAGCCTTCCGTTGATCCAAACGTCTCTGCCATCGCCTTAACAGTATTCTCGTCTACTAAAATATTTCCCTGAGCCGCAAAATGCTTTCCAGTCACGCCGCCTGCCCAATCATAACAATATGTACCTGTAAAAGTGGCCGGATTCCCTTCGGCGTCAATCAAGCCAACCTGGCGCATTTCTTTGTCAGGATCATTCTTCGTGATCAGCTCCATCACTTCCTCAGCCGATTTCCCCTGCGCCATCAGTTCAAGCGCCTGCGGACCATAAGCCGTATTCGCATACGATTGCGTCGCCACAGCACCAACTCCCGCCTTGGCAAACGGCACGACTGCGCCCACACCAAGGAACTTCGACTGCACCGCAATCCCCCATTCTTTTTCTTGCGGATCATAACCTACAATTGAAAATGTCATTATGTATCGCCTCCTGTAAAAAATATTTCGGCACTCGGTATAAAATTTCCTTCAAGAGCGCAAATTAAAACCCACAGCCAAATTCTGACTGTGGGTATTGATTATAAGTTATTGTGCCTCGATCAAACCATAGCGGCCGTCGTTACGCTTGTAAACAACGTTTGTTTGATTTGTTTCAGCATTTGTGAAGACGTAGAAGCTGTGGCCCAGCATGTTCATCTGCAGGATCGCTTCCTCGCTGTCCATTGGCTTCAGGTCGAAGCTCTTTGTGCGGACAACTTCAAGGTCTTCGTCTTCGTCAACGTGCTCGACTTCTGTGAAAATTGGAGCGTAGTCCTTCAGGCTTTCCTTTTCACGGAATTTGCGGTTTACTTTCGTTTTATGCTTGCGGATCTGACGCTCAAGCTTATCAGTGATTAAGTCGATCGCCGCATACATATCTTCATGAGTTTCCTCTGCGCGAAGCACAAGGTCCTTCATCGGAATCGTAATTTCAACTTTTGATTTTTTATCCTGGTAAACTTTCAGGTTCACGTTCACATTGGCATTGGGTGACTCGGTAAAATACCGGTCAAGCTTCGCAACCTTCTTCTCTACATACTCTCTGATTGCTGGCGTTACCTCAATGTTTTCTCCACGAATGTTGTAGTTCATAGTGGACTCCTCCTTTGGGATATGACTATGTATTACTAATTCTATTTTACCCCAAAGAACTCCTGCAAAAACAGTCTGAAGATTTGACATTTTTATGTCTGTTTTTACTGTCGGAATAGTGGATAATTTGTAGAGGCTTGTCCAGAAATGGAAAAACCGCCCGAAATTAGGCGGTTAATTAATGTAATAAGGGCGGAATTGTTTAGTTATTTCCCTGGACCATTCGGAAAAAGCAGGATAGATGCCTTCCCCTATGATTCCTTCCCATAAAATGTAGTCTGTGTTTTGCATCGGTTGAGCTTTTTCCAAAACGGACTCAAAATTTTCAAACTGGCTCAGTATGCCCGGTCGATCGAAAAAATGCTCAGCAAGAACCTGGTTAGACTGATAAATCTGCCAAAAAGCCGCAAGGATGTCATCCCACAAGTTTTCAGCATCCTCAAACATAAGATCCTCTAGACAAAGGAAAATGTGGCCAAAAGCTTCTTCGATGGTTTCCAGCAAACCAATATACTGGTTGACCAAAAGAAATTTTTCTTCGCTTAACGCGTTCACCTATTTTCTCCTGTCGTAAAACATGCCGTCAGTCGAAAGGCTTTGATATGGGTTGACATATTTTGTGTTCGATTCTTTTTTGTTTTGCAGATCCTTGATGTCTCTTTGGACGGCGCCCTTCTCGCGCTTTAAAAGCTGATCCAGCTTTGTATTTAACAGTGTGACTTCCTTCCCTTTTTCCAATTCTTCAGGAGTATAGGGTGGTTTGATCTCCTCAATTAGCGTTTCACGTTGGTTCAGTAATTCTTCAACCTTAGCGATTTTATCATCTCGATCAACATCAGTATTCTCAAGCAACCTGATCAACTCAGTTGTTAGCTGATGAAATTGAATGACTGCACTCACGCCATGCCACCCTGGCTATGTTGCTTCTGGCGGTTCAATTGAATGACCTGCTTCCAGGTGTCGCGGAAGTCCGTAACCAGCACTTCCACTTCCTCCAAAATCGCCTTGTCGTTTTTTATATTTGCATCGATCAATCGGCGATTCATAAAATCGTACAAGGCCATCATATTCTGTGAAACTTCAAGATCCAAATTAAGCGTAACCATTAACTCTTGAACGATTTTCTGTGCTTTTTGGATATTCGTATTTTTTGCTTGAATATCGTTCGTATCAATCGCATGCTTTGCCAGATTGATAAACTTCAAGCATCCGTTATATAACATTAGTGTCAATTCGCCAGGAGAAGCGGTATTGACTGAGTTCTGCTGGTAAGATTGATAAGGATTCGTTAGTGCCATGTTTTACTCTCCTTTTTGTAAAAAGGCTTTTTAATAGCTAAACTGCTGCATTAAATACGCTGACTGACTATTTGCCTTTTGAATCGCTTTTTCCATTGCTGTGAATTGGCGCCAGTAGCGGTCTTCAACTTTAATTAACCGATCTTCGAAACGATTGATTTGGCTGTCAATGTTCAACAGGTTCCTGCCGAGGGTAAAGGCGTTATTGGTGCTGCTGGCCTTCCCTGCACGTTTTTCAATGTTCAGCATGGTGCTTTTTATCGTATCACGCAAACGTCGGCCTAGTCCCTGTTCAGCAGATGTACCGCCGTTCTTAGCGAATATTTCATAAACACCATTTGGATTTTCTGTAAGGGCTGCTCTAAGTTTATCTGTATCGATGACCAATTTTCCGCCATCCATATAGTTACTTGAGGTTTTAATCCCTATCTCAGCAAGCTGGTTTTTACCTGCAATACCAGAAACAGCTGTATATAAATCCATGCGCATTTTGTTTAAAGCTCCTGAGAGAATCGAGTCTCCTCTCAATGTTCCACTGCGCGCTTTTTCTTCCCAGCGCTCTATATCTTTTTCATTCATAGAATCTTTTTGTTCACTGGTTAAAGGCTGGAAGTCACGATAACGCTTTTCTTCGAGCTCGCCTTTAATTTTCTCAATCAACGAGTTGTATTGATCCACGAATTTTACAATTGTATCAAGGATTGCATCAGTATCAGTTGCTGAGGAGAAGGTAACTGGCCCATCTGTAACTGCCTTTAATGAAATTTCCACTCCATTAATAGCAAAGGTATTGGAAGATCTTACGATCGGCATACCATTGTATACTATCTCTGCATTTACTCCTGCGGTTCCCACATTGTTTGCAACCGCATCATCGCTGGTTAAATCCATATTTAATGCAGACCAGAAGTTTAGGTCACCGCCTAGAACAATTTCCGGTCCCCCTGCTACATCGCCTGTATTTTTAGCGCTAATCGAAAACTTGCCAGAGGCTTTATCAAAATAGGCAGACACATCAGTTTGGCTATTAATTTTAACGATGAGCGTGTCCAAGGTATCTTTCTCAGGATCAATCGTAACTTGCTTAGTATTTAGACTTCCGTCCTTGCCAATGGCCTCGATGGTAATAGGGCCCGTTATTCCTAAATCACTCAATTTAGCTGTGGAGTCAATTGTAGAACTCGCCTTTGAATACATACTCGCCGCCGAAGCAAGGCGTTTCACTTGAATACTCCCAGAAAAATCTGCTGTAGAGTTTATGTTTTTAATCGAAACAGCGCCTGGATTGGAAACGGACACCGTTTTTTTACTAAAAGAACTCTGCCTTAAGACACCATCAAATATTAGTTGATCCAATTCTAAAAGGGATTTATTTATACTCCGATAATCATCCCTCTGCCACTCAAGATATTGTTTTTTTTGTGCTAGTTTATCTAAAGGCATCCGTTCTGCCTTCATTAAATCTGTGATAATTTGGTCAATGTCCATTCCACTGGCTAAACCGCCTACACGTATACCCGCCATTTACATCACCTTTATACTTTTTTATCCACCATCAATCCCAGAAACTCGGTCATTGCTGCATAAAAATCAAGCATTTTTTTTGGTGGGATTTCCCTTACAACTTCCTTCGTTTTATCGTCTACGATTTTAACAAAGTATTCATTCAGCTTTTCATGGAACTCAAATTTCAATGAAGTTGGTGAGTTTTCCATAAACTTATTCATTTTTGAAACAATCTCTTCAACCTTCTCTTTCGGGAAAGTTACACTCTCTGTCTTCTCTTCAAATTGTGCCTCTGGTAAATACTCAACTAATCTTTCCTGCATCTGGATGTTTGTCACGCCTGAATCGGCATTTCTTGTTTGTGAGGAAAAATGGTTTGATGATAACCGTTCAATCATCACTGGATCCCCCTGGAATAAACAATCTTTTATGTAATATCGGTGAATCTTCCGATTTATTTAGTACTTTGATGATTAAAACCTAAAAAAAGGATTCCTCAAAAAAGGAATCCTGCTTGCTTACTTTACATCTACTAATTTTGTTCCAAATACATGGTTCCCGTCACTTAAGTATCCCCTTAGTTCCAGTTTTACTTGCCCAGGATCCCAATCAAAATTTTCGCGTTCAAATTTAAAATGACCTTTCTCGGCCTGCTTGAGTAAACCCGTATTATCCATAACAGGTGCTACTCCGTTTAAGGTAACAGAGGACACATCAAATAAATCTTGATAGGCTTCAGGAAGGATTGCCTTTACCGTAAAAATCCCCTTGTTCCCTTTAATAACCTTAGGCAGAACTTCGAGTTCTATTGGAACATAGACTCCAAAATTTTTTTCATAAGTAGTCGTCCACCCTGCATGATCCGTTACCTTAATTTTAACAGTATATATTCCAGGTATATCTAGAGTGAGACTTTCCCCATTATTATATTCAATATCATTAACTGTAATTTCTTCTGATTTGATACCAGAATATTTATCAGCTGCTATATATTTAATAGCCAAGCTTGTTCCTAATACATACTCATCATCAAACTCAGTCGTTATTACCGGTGCCGTTTTATCAACTTTCACATAGATAACCTGGACCTCTTCTTTATTTCCAGCTTGATCTGTGCTGAAGTATGAGACTTTATGAACTCCTTCTTCCGAAAGGATAAAGTTATCACCTTCAACAAATTCTGACCCGTTTATAGAATAGTAGGCTGTATCAACCCCACTAAAGCTGTCTTGTGAAGTTAACTCGATTTTCGCATCTGACTTGTACCATTCTTCTTGTGCATTTGCTGCAGTAACTGGAGCTGATTTGTCGATTTTCACGATTTCCGTCTTAACCGCTTCAGTATTCCCTGCAAGATCCTTACTGAAGTAAGATACCTGGTAAGCACCATCTTCAGTCAGAATAAGAGTATTTCCTTCAGTAAAATCTTCCCCATTTACAGAGTAGTAAGTTTTAGATACTCCACTCAATCCATCTTCTGCATTTAGCTCCACAGTAAAAGAATCCCTTTTCCAGTTAGCATCCATATTTGATATCGTGTTTGGAGCTTGAAAATCTATTTTTACTGTCTCGGTTTTTACCTCTTCTTTATTTCCTGCTCTATCGACGCTATAGTATGCAATCTGATGGAGGCCTTCTCCTGATACTATTGCCGTGATTCCTTCAACAAAACCACTTCCATTAACAGAATAGTACGTAGCGGCAACACCCGTTTCATCATCACTTGCGGTCAGCTTCACACTGACACTCTCATTGGACCAGTCGTTCTTAATATTCGAGGATGTAACAGGTGCCTGAGTATCGACGATCAGCTTTGCCAGCACAATATTTGAAGGCTCTGATTCCCCAAAGGAGTTGCTGTAAGATGTTACGTAATATTCGTGGTTCGCATAGGTCAGGTCTGTAAGGGTATAAGATAGGTTATTTACATTTGCAGCAACTAGTACGGGCTTCCCATCCAATAATTCATATATATTGTATCCATTTGCATAGGTAACAAAATCCCAGTAAATACGGGCACTCGATTCACTTAGTAACTTTAACTCCGCTGCAGGAGGTTCCATAATTGGATAAATGATCTTTTCAGTAATTTTATTCGATGGGTTTGATTCACCAAAGCGGGTACTGTATGCTGTGACTTCAAACGAATGAGTTTTTTCTGTCAAATTATAAACTTTATAGTTCAACGCTGTTCCTTTATAAATTAACTCTTTTCCACCATCATTTAATTTATATACTCTATACTCATTTGCCCAAGTGACAGCTGGCCAGGCCAAAGTAATATTGTTTACATTGAACACTGTTCCAGAGACCTGTGGTGGCTGAACAACCGGCCAAGAAAGCTCAAAGTTCAATTTGCTGGCTTCTGGAGATTCGCCAAACCTGCTGCTAACCGAATGGACTTCGTACTCATAATTTCCTTCAGGCATATTCGTAAATGTCACAGCAGTACCTGTTAACGTTCTTAAAAGCTCCTTTTTGCCATCAATAATACGATAAACCTTATAAGAGGTTGCGAAGGATGTGCTATTCCATCTCAAAACAATATCGTTGCCATTTGTTATGCTGTGTGAAAAGTTAGAAGGGGCTTGCATGATTGGAAATACCAGCTCGAATGAATTTCCCGTACCTTGAACAGACTCTCCAAAACGAGTGCTAAAGGAATGAATCTCAAATGAGTACTTTCCTTCCGGCATATTGGTTAAAACAGCTGATGTCCCAGTTACTGTTGTTTTCAAAACTTTTTCGCTTCCTAGAATCTGATATACCTTGTAGCTAGTAGCATATAAAGATGCATTCCACTTTAATGTAATATCATTTCCATTTGTTATGGTGTGTGTCAAATTCTCAGGTTCCTGCATAGAAGGATACACAATATCAATTGTGACATCACTGCCCTCTTCTGATTCACCAAAACGGGAGCTCACAGTGTGAACAATATATGAATGTTCCCCTTCTGTGATATTGGTGATTGTCGCCGACAATCCTGTAGCTGTCGCTTTTAAGATTTTTTGTCCATCTATTTTTTCATACACTTTGTAACTTGTTGCATATGGAGCAGCACTCCAAGCCAGTACGACATCATTACCGTTTTTTATACTGTAAGTTAGATTCTCTGGTGCCTGAATAACTGGAAAGACGATTTCAATAGCCACCGGAGCTCCTTTAGGTGATTCGCCAAACCGGTCACTTTCTGAATGTATTACGTAATGGCGCTTCCCCTCTGGTATGTTGCTAATTGCAGCCGTCGTTCCTGTGACGGTGGCTTTGAGGAATCGCTGTCCATCTACTACTTCATATACTTTATATCGATTCGCATATAAAACTGCATCCCACTTTAGGGAGAGAGTATTAACGTTAGAAATAGTATGCGTTAAGTTTTCGGGTGCTTCCATTGTGTATTCATTTATGTTAATGGATATCTTATTTCCTTCTCGTGACTCTCCAAATCGGGAGCTTACCGAATGCACAATAAATGTATGTTCCCCAACAGGCAGTTTTGAGATTGTTGCACTCAACGCAGAGCCGTTATATTTCAATACTTTTACTCCGTCTATCAGCTGATATACCTTATAGGCAGTCGCATACTGTGCTGCTGACCAACTCAAGGCAACGTCATTTCCATTATTTAGTTTGTATGTCAGCTCCTGAGGGGATTCCATTGTTGGATGGATCATTGTAAGCTTCATTTCTGAACCCGTTTCTGATTCACCAAAAAGTGAAGAGTTCGAATGAACTAAATAATAATAATCTCCCTCAGGTAAATTTGTATAGGTGATAGTAGTTCCTGTGATTGTATTCTTTAAAGTTTTCTGTCCATCTACCACTTGATAGATTTTATAGTTAGTGGCATTTTCAGCTGCAGTCCAGCTTAATTTAATATCATTTCCGTTTAAAACAGTATGGGTAAGATTTGCCGGTGAAAGCATGGTTTTCCCCTTCACCGTCTCTGTTAAAGGAGTTCCCTCAGCGGACTCTCCAAAGCGCGAGGAATAGGAATGAACAGCATACATATACTCGCCTGGTGTAAGATTTGTATAAGTTACGCTTGTCGCTGAAACTGTACTCTTTAAAGTCTTCTGCCCATTAACAATTTGATAGACTCGGTAATTCGTTGCGTTCTCAGCTGTATCCCATGTTATTGTAAGATCCTTGTCATCCTTTACTGTTCCCTTTACATTAAGGGGTGGCACCATAACGGGATGGATAACAGGTACTTTTACCTTGCCTCCAATCTCCGATTCTCCATAAGTACTTGAAAAAGAGTGAATCTCGTATTGGTACTCATCTTCAGGAGCGTTTGGAACGGTATAGCTGGTACCAGTAACTGTTCCTCTAAGAATCTTCTCTTCATTAACCTGTTGGTAAATCTTATAGCTTGTCGCTTGTGGGACACTTTCCCAAGCAAGAACGATATCATTAATATTCTTAAAGCTATAGGTAACATTTCCTGGCGCAGCCATCACGACATCACCAATTGTAACTTTCAATTGACTGCCTTCTGCAGATTCTCCAAATCGATCACTATTAGACCGAATTTCATAAAAGTATTCACCTGCAGCCATACCAGTTAGTTTAAGGTTTGTCCCAGTAACTGTATTAGTAAGCGCCTTTTCATTATCTTTTATTTCATAAAGTTTGTAGTTCGTCGCAAAAGAAACTGCATTCCACTTTAAATTTATTTCTGTACCATTTGAAATCGAATAGTTGAAATTATTTGGTGCTGTCATTTCCGGATGTGTCAAATCTAATTTCACTTTCGGAGAGAGCGCCGATTCCCCGTATAGGGAATGGGAGGCTGAAACCGCATATGTATAGTTGCCCTCAGCCAAATTTGTCAGTTTATATGTTCTTGCTGCGGTCGAAGCAATGAGGGTAGGCTCCGCAGCTTCCGAGATCTGATAGAGAAGATATTTTTCAGCATATTGAGCTGCTCCCCAACTAAGAGTGAGATCATTACCGTTCGAGACAGCTTGGGTAAGGGTCGCCGGTGCAGACATTTCAGGATAGACTACATCGAAAGAAATAGGTGCGCTGGGCCCGGATTCACCTTCTGAACTTAATGTAGAGACAACAAAGCGGTAAGACCCCTCATCTAAATTGTTGAGCGTATAGCTAGGGGCTGTGGTCCTGTCACGAAGAATAAGCTTCCCCTCAGTTATTTCATATACATTATAACCTGTCGCTCCATATACAGAAGACCATGTAAGCTTTACGTCATCCGGAGTTATGTATTGCGTTGCAAGATTACTGGGAGGCAATGCAGTAGAAGAAGCAAATGCATTGACCAGAGGAAAGAAAATCTGCGAAGTAATGAGAATTAAAGCAAGGAAAATCAACTTTCTGTTTACAAAGTTTTTCATATAATAGTCCCACCTTTTGGACAGACTCCAAATAAAAAAGAACCTCTAACAAGGTTCATAGGTAAATAGACTATGAATCCTTGTGGCAACCGGCTACCATCCGCTTAAAGAACTACTTAAACAGAACAGGCCCCTGGCTTTGCGTCCTACAGTTTCCCATAGTTTGCCTTTTTCACTTTGGATTTCTGTGAGTTTTAGTCTATTATATACTTTTTATACAATCCTTTTAATAGTACTTTATAACTATATTATTGTATTTTAATTTATAATTTACATGAATAAGCATTAGTTTGAAGAAAAGGGTGGAGTAAATGTTTTTCGAGGATTTATCAGATGAGCAGAGAAATATTGTAGCTGCTAGCATAATTGCAGATGGTGAAATTACAAAGCTGTATAAAAATAGCCGAAGAAGAAATAACAGTTACAGAGAACATTTCTCCAAAGAACAACTAGAATATCGAAAATGGAAAATGAAATTCTTCCCAGATATTCTTTATTTACGTACGGACGACACCTACTTGGTTTCCAAGTCTCTTCCACTATTTACAAAGTTATATCATCATTTTTATAATGAAAAGGGAAATAAAAAGATTCCTTCAGAACTTTTACATTATTGTACTCTCCCTCATTTTCTTGCAGTACTCTTCTTAGATGATGGTTCGCTAATGATAACAAAACCAATTAATCATAGAAAAAAGTTAATTTATATTACACCTCATGCCTCTCTTTACCTACAAAACTACCCTAAATCTGATCTCACTCTTTTACAAAACCATTTAAATGAAACCTTTAATCTGAACTTCAAATTAAATAAGCGCAGAGACGGTTTTGGATATATTTTAAAACTTACATCAGTTGAAGAAACATTAAAATTACTTTCGCTGACAAAAAGTACTATATCCACAATCCCTTCAATGAGGTATAAGTTTGATTGGGAATACAGAAAAAATATGGAGTTAAGTAAAAACAAGCTATTGTCAGGATATACAGTGATTTCCTCAGATTCTATGAGGTTCAAAAATTATACCCAGATTGAAATTAAACGCCTCATTACACTTAAGAAGGCGGGACTGACACATAAAGAAATTTCCACAGCGCTAAACCGGCCATACTGGTCAATAGTTTACAAACTTAGGGAAATAAGAAAAGATGGCCATCTGTAAGATGGGCCATCTTTTTGAACATCTAATTAACGAAGAAGTTGAAGAACTCCTTGTGGTTGTTGGTTCGCTTGCTTCGCGACTGTATCTTTCGAGTACAGAATAGACTATATCTTCACCCTTCTAATAAGGGGCTGGGCACTTCGAACAGAATGCCTGTCCTACGGGATTCATAGCCATAGTATTCCTACCTTAGACTGTTTTCCCTAGTCGTTGAACCTTCTCCAGAGTTTCCTCACAGGAGCTTGGCTGCTGATTATCCATTATATATCTTAATCCTTTTGAAACCCTCACGCCTACCGTTTCCAGTTACGTTGTGGTGGACCGAGCTTTAGGAAGTTCCAGCAATTCACCCAGTTATGATCTTATCCGTTACCAGATAAGACGCCCTTTAATCATTATCTCAGAAGTTGTAAAACACCCTGAGGCATCTGATTAGATTGAGCCAACATTGCTTGCGCTGCTTGAGAAAGGATAGAGTTCTTAGTTTGTTCCATCATTTCTTTAGCCATGTCAACGTCACGTACACGAGACTCAGCAGCAGTTAGGTTTTCAGAAGAAGTACCTAGGTTGTTGATTGTGTGCTCCAGGCGGTTTTGATTTGCACCAAGCATAGCACGTTCAGAAGAAACTTCCTTGATTGCAGCATCCAAAGATGTAATCGCAGTGTTTGCACCAGTTTGGCTAGAGATGTCAACGGATCCAATATTTAGAACTGTACCAGTTGCCTTCATGTCGCGAATAGTAACAGTAATATTTTGATCAGCATTTGCACCGATGTGGAATACCTTTCCATCAGCATCTGATCCATCAAGTAACTTTTGTGTGTTAAATTCAGTTGTAGTTGCGATTCTATCTACTTCTTTAAGAAGTTCTGCTACCTCTTTTTGTAACTCTCCACGATCATCATTCGTGTTAGTATCATTGGAAGATTGAACCGCTAATTCACGTACACGTTGCAAAATGCTGTGAGTTTCGTTCAAAGCACCCTCAGCAGTTTGGATTAAAGAGATACCGTCTTGAGCGTTACGAGCAGCTTGATCCAAACCACGGATCTGACCACGCATTTTTTCAGAGATTGCTAGTCCAGCTGCATCGTCACCGGCACGGTTGATGCGAAGACCAGAAGCTAGTTTTTCCATTGATTTTGCTTGTGCGCCGTTTGCGCTGCTTAATTGGCGGTGTGTGTTAAGAGCCGCGATATTGTGGTTGATTCTCATTTGAGTTTTCCTCCTTGAATTTGGTGTTCACATCCATGTGAACAAGATTATATTTTGTCCGAGCGATAAGGTCGGCCGCCCTTATTCTCCCTTACAATAGTTTTATCGTCGTCAGAAAAAGATGTTTAATAGTTTCTTAAAAGTTTTTTTATTTTTTTATTTGTTTTTTATAAAATCCATCATTGAAGATATATCTTTAGATGCCTGCTCATTCTCGCTTTGGATCTGTTCCAGGATTTCCTTCCTGAACACCTCAATACTCTTAGGTGCTTTGATCCCTATTTTGACTTGATCATTTTTAGATGAGATAACTGTGATTTCGATGTCATCGCCGATAGTGATACTTTCTCCGTTTTTTCTTGTTAGTACCAGCATCGTTCATCACCCCTTTACTTCATCATTTTGAAAAATTGGTTGCTTTGTACCATATTGCTCATTATGAAGAACAACTTGTTTAGCTTTACGATTATTCAAATTGGTAATTACCGGTGCCTGGAGGTTGGCAGTTGTTTTTATGAAAGGATCCTGAACGGTAAGAATAGTATAGACCCTTACATCTTTTTCTGACTCTAGATGAAGTTCTTCAATAACTGATTCTTCTAGGGTAAAATCATATTCTTTGAAAAAGTTAAAAGGATTTGTAACAATGAATGCCAGTTCGGATGTATTCAGGGACTGCATTACATAATAAACACCCTCCTCTGAAAGAGGAAGTAAGCAGAATTCCCTCTCCTCCTGAAACCCCGGAATTCCTTTTGCAAACGAAAGTATATCTTCTTGATTGATCTCTACTTCACCATGATACCGTGTATTTATCTTCATTCTTACATCATTCCTTTAAATAATTTGTTCATATTTGACGCCAACATGCCTAAGATTTTCAAAGTCAATTTTTAAAGATGGGTATTGCATCATAGATATCTCTGCCTTGCCAGGTGTATAGTTGATAATCGGTTTATTCATTTTACTTTCAATAATAGGTTTATTTACCTTCCAATTGACTTCCAACCTACCTGGATCATAGTTTGTTTTTACTGAGCCAGCAGAGGGGATCCACCCGATATTAAAATCCAGCATAGGAGACTCACTGTTCCGCTTCGCCTGTTCAACGATTGCATTTCCGCCATTTTCAAGCAGCATCAGTTCATCGCCATCCTGAGACATACGGGCAATCCCTGCCAGCAAATCCTGATATCCCTGTTGGGCTGCATCCTCTATTCGGCGTGCAATGCTTTTTAAATCCATATCTGCCCGTGCCTGGGATTGGTCAATCGTCAGCTTTGCAGGTGACTTGCTAATACTCATTTCCGCCTCAGGCTGTTCAATTGTCAACTCCGCTTTCGGCTGCTCGATTTCTTGAATCGCTGGTACGGTGTTTATTGCGATTCGCCCGGGGGTTGATTGGATTCGAATCTGTGGGACTTGCATTTCCTATCCCTCCTAGTAAAAAAAGCTATTCCCAATGAGAATAGCTTATCTTAAAAAGTCTAACAGTGTCGGCTGAAGTATACGTGCACCTACTCCAAGCGCCGCACGGTGAACACTTTCCTGGGTTTTCAAGTCCATAATAACACGCTCAATATCAGCGTCTTCATTATCTGACAATACCCTTGTGGCCATAACTTCCTGGTAGCCAAGGCGTGTGTCAATTACTTCAAGCCTGTTGTAGCGCGCCCCTAATTCAGCTCTCTCTGATGAAAGATTATCCATCGTTTTGTCCAGACGATTCAACAAATCATCTAAATCTGCTGGATTATCATTTTCCAAAGCAGCCTGGATACCCTGAACAACATCAAATAGTTCCTGATTAAATAGATTAGCCGGATTGATGTTAGCTCTTAAAGAAACGCCCGGAGAAACTTCTACTTTATAATTATTGATAGCCGGGTTAGTTAGGTTGTTAGCCACTGTTGGCGGATTTTCAACCGGGACAGGAGGATGATCAGTATCCGTTCCATGAAAAATATACCGGCCAGACACTTTAGTATTTGCCACCTGTACTAAATCAAGTTTAATTTGCTCAATTTCGCGAGCAACTGCTTCACGGTCACTCGGGCTGAGTGAACCATTTTTACCTTGAACCGTCAGTTCCCGAACACGCTGCAGCCCATTATTCGCCTGTTCAATTCCGGCCTCCGAATTCTCCATCCACAAATAAAGCTCAGAAAGATTTCGTTTGTATTGTTCAACCTCGGTCAAGCCAGAACGATAGAACATGCCTTTCATTGCTACTACCGGATCATCGGACGGCTTCGTGATTTTTTTTCCTGTCGCCAGCTGGTCCTGATACTGACCCATGCGCCGATAGCTTTCACTCAGGTTTCTTAACGAATTGGAAGAAAGCATTGATTGTGTTATACGCATTTTAATTCACCTATCTTCCTGCAGTTCCCATACCGTTGATAATTTTATCGAGCATTTCGTCCTGGAGTGTGATCATCCGGGCTGATGCGTTGTAGGCGTGCTGGAACTGAATCATATTTGTCATTTCTTCATCAAGTGAAACGGAACTTACAGATTTCCTGCGGTTTTCCACAGATTCTCTAAGAGAACCACTGTTATTTGTCAGTCTAACAGCTTCCTGGGAAAGAACGGCCATTCCGCCAATTACACCTTCATAATAATTTCTGAAGTTGGAAAGTTCATTTTTACCTGAGTAATCGAACTTACCGTTAATGATATTTGCTAATTTCAGAATATTGGAAGAGTCTCCGATAGTAGCATTAGCTATATCAGATCCGTCTGCTGTTGCAATGTTGTCAAGACTTGAAGCTATTGCATCAGCCAATTGAATTCTTCCTGAGAACCCAGCTCGTGAAATTTCTTCATTCTCAGCATCCACAAAAAACGGATTACCCGCTTTAGTCCCATTCGTAATATCGTTAGGACTCATTCCGCTTTTATGGACCTCATTAAACTGAGTTGCAAATGTAAATGCAAGATCATCAAGCTTGGTCATCATTTCAGGATAGACACCTGTAACTTTGCCGTTATTCTCATATCCATATGAATCTACCAAAGCCTTCAGTTTTCCCATTGAATTTAATTCTGTGAAGTTAAAACTCGATTGCCCTATCGTCACTGTTTTTACCGAGTCACCTAAGCCATCGAAATTAACATTCATTTTATTATAGCGGTCGCCGCTAACCAGGATTCCTAGCTCTTTCCCACTGTCACTGACCATTTTGATGACTGCCTGTCCCTCAGCAATGTCCAGTGAACCATTTCCAGAACTTATATAGTCGACTTTTATATTAACCAGTGAAGACAATTGGTCTATTAAACGGTCACGTTCATCGTATAAGTCGTTAGGCAAGTATTTATGTGGTTCTACATCAGCAATCTGCCCATTGATTTTGCTAATTTGATCTAGGATAGAGTTGATTGACTTCTCAGTAACGGTTATTTCATTCTTCAAATCACTCTGGACAGAAGATAAAGAATTATGCAAGTAGTTAAAAGTTTCCGCCACTGCAATCCCGCGCTGGCGAACGACTGAGCGTGCACCGGGATTCGTAGGGTTTACCGCTAAATCCTGTAGCGACTGCCAGAACTGATCCATCGTCTTAGCCAATCCGGAATCTGACGGTTCATTAAGTACTTCTTCCAGCTTCAGAAAAGACTCTGCCCTGGTTTCCCAATAGCCTAGTTTGTTATTTTCATTACGATATTGAACATCCAGAAAGCTATCGCGAATACGCTGAATCGACCCAGCTTTCACACCAGTACCAACCTGTCCAGGGATCTGCGGACGATTAAGCGCTGCATTTGGATAAGGTTCAGTCTGTGCGAAGTTGATCCGCTGGCGTGAGTAGCCTGGAGTGTTGGCATTGGCGATATTATGTCCTGTTGTATGTAGAGCGCTCTGCTGCGTGAACATGCCGCGGCGAGCTGTTTCTAATCCCATAAAGGTTGAACGCATGTTTCGTTCCTCCAAATATTATGCTTTTGAGTTGAACATACCTGGCGATTGCCCTGGCTTTTGTTTCTTTCCAGCAGGCGGTCCGTAATTGATTTCTTTTTCCTGAGGAATCACAAGACTCTTGGAAAAATTGATAAACTGCAGCGATTGATGAATCAGTTGCTGATTAAGTTCATTCCGAGCCTTAATTTCAGATATGACAGTGGTCAATTCTTCTTTTATTTGCAAAAGCTCATCTTTTTCCGAAAGTAGTGCCTCGGCTATTTCCTGCAATGACGCGCCAGGCATCACTTGATTTGACAGTGCCAGTCGCTCTTGCTCGAGCTTATTGATCGCTGCCATATGCGCCTGCTCATCCTTTAGAAGCTGGTCGAGGGCAGCTGTGTCTCCTTTTTTCACGATGTCCGTCTTCTTCACGGTCAATTCGTAAAGGCTTTTATGCAATTTGAGCATTTTAGTCATGATGACAGTAAGTGATTCAGCAGACATGGACTGCCCTCCTTCTTGGCATAAAGAAACACTCGCCCGCAAGACGAGTATTCCTCCTATTTATTGTTATAAAAATTAATGATGCTTTTCGCCGTTTCTTTCGTATTTACCTTATACGTACCGTTTTCCACCTGGATTTTCAGTTCTTCAACCTTTTTTTGACGCAGATCGGATACTTGGGAAAGCTGCTGCATTTCCTTTGCAGTTGAAGAGATTTCAACTTTATCCGCTTTCTTGTTCTGCGTGTTAGCTGCTGCATCTAGTTTGTTCATCTGGCGTTTATATGGATTGATCCCTGATGGGCCTATATTGTTTATTTTCATGTCTAACCCTCGCTTTCAGAACGATTCTAATCATATTATCGGCAAGAACTAGAATATTTTTAATGATTCTTTTCACCTAATCTCGATGGGTGAAAAAAGTCGCAGTTCTTTTCGATAATTCTTTTTTGCGCTGTTCTTCATGTTCATGAACTTTTAGTTCCTTTTTTATTTTCCCTGCACATGTACCGCAAATCCTGCCTTCTCGAATAATCGTGCCGCATTTATCACAAGGATAGCCCAGGTTAGGGAATTGAGTAATCTGCAGTTTACCCGTCTTGATAAACTTTAAAATTAACTCTTCCTCTACACCTGTTGCTTCTACAACCTGAAGCATAGTCGCAGCGCGGTTTTCTCTTTTTCTCATATATTTTGAAACAGTATCATAAGCAACCTGCTCAGCTTTCCAGCACTTTTCACAGATATCTCTAAATTTATTTTTGACGAAGATTTCTCCGCAATCAGGACAATTTGTAAGTTCCAATGTCCTTCCTCCCCTAATTTTATCATATACCGTCAACGCGCCAAAGTTAGTGACATGACCTTTGAAGCACCATTTTGCTTTAATACTTTTGCTGCATGCCTAAGCGTTGATCCTGTAGTATATATATCGTCAAAAAGCAAAATAGTTTTACATTCGATTTCAACTCCTTCTGCCATTTTGAACACTTGCTCTATCTGAATTCTCTCATCCCTCGATTTTTTTGACTGTTTTTCAGAGTGGATTCTGGTGAGAAGATGGGTGGGGGTGTAGCCAGCAGCTTTGATTAATGCTTCGGACTGATTGAAGCCTCGTTCGTAAAGGCGTTCATCGCTGAGAGGGATTGGAACAATATAGTCATATTGGAAAGCTTGTAAAACCGTCTTTATGTCTTCGGTAAAAATATCTGCAAAAACATAATCACCACGAAACTTGAATCGGGCAATAACCTCCTTCGTAAAATCAGTGTAACGATACAGCGAGCGATTCTTGTCCAAGCTTCCGCTCCACTCTTCATTTTCCTCCCAGCGCTTGCAATCCATGCAAATATTACCGATACGATATTCTTCCTCTAAAAAATCAAAGGGCCTTCCACAGATTTCACATTTTTCTCCTGTGATTGGAGCGAAACTATCCTTACATTCCGTGCAGATCTTCGGCGCTTGATCTTTTCCAAGGAAACTGCGCCACGAAATCTCCGGCTCGATTTCTTCATGACATAACATGCAATTAGCTCCCTTCCACATATTCATACATCAATCAGCCCCTTCTTAATCCCTTCCTTATTCATCATCTCGATCTGTTTTCTCGCACTAAGCATCGCTTCCGTTTTTCCATAATGAAAAAATACCACTTCACCTGTCGGAAAATCAGCGCTCCGCCCAGCACGCCCGGCGATTTGCACCAATGCGCTCTCGGTAAAAATCCGATCCTCTGAGCCGATGACCGCCACATCAATGTTCGGGAAGGTAACCCCTCTTTCTAGTATCGTTGTGGAGAGCAATATTGGGATTTCTTTATTCCGCAGCTTCATGACTTTTTCTTTTCTATCGGGATCTTCAGCATGAACAGATTCAATGAGTGGATCCATTTTGCGAAGGATGGGGAGGATTTTTTCCATAGAGGCAATCTTTGGGGCAAAAAGCAAAGCTTGTCTTCTACTAGCCTGTCTTGTTTCGATCCATTTGATAATGTTTGCTGGCAACTTTCCCTTTGTCAGCATCTTCTCCCAATTGCCCGACCACTCAAGCTTTGGAACAGGTAATGGATGGCGATGGTAGCGAGCTGGTATCGTCACATATTTTCTTTTTCCAAGCCGGCATTCCTTTTGCCATTGTTTGCTTGGCGTTGCAGTAAGGTAAATAAGAGAGGAATCCAGCTTTCTTGATTGCTGCACCGCATATTGTAATGTCTCATCAATGGAGTACGGAAAAGCATCGACTTCATCGACAATCATGACATCAAACGCCTTGTAAAAACGGAGCAGCTGGTGAGTTGTCGCAATCGTAAGTTGGGTAAATTCATGGCGTTCCTCACTCCCTCCGTATAACGAAGCAATCTTGGTTTGTGGGAATGCTTTCTTCAAGCGGGGAGTCAGTTCAAGGACTACATCCGTACGCGGAGTTGCTAGGCATACTCTCTTACCTGAGGTTAACGCTTCATTGATTCCAGCAAACAGAACCTCCGTTTTACCAGCCCCGGCAACCGCCCAAACCAGCAACTCCGACGTTGTCTTCACCGCATCCAAAACACGTTGAGAAGCGACCTGCTGACCTTCCGATAAACTCCCAGCCCATTCAAGCGGACGATCGACAACAGGGAAATCAGATTCAGGCCCAACCCAGCAAACAAGCGGAGTACACTCACTCACCCTCCCCATCATCAAACATTTCGGGCAATAAATGTCCCTTTCACCGCAACGGGCACAAGGGAATTCCCCAAACCAGGACTCATCACTCGTTCCGCATCTAACGCAAATACGAGGAAGGTTCGTGTGTTTTTCAGTTACACCGCTTGAACCATGGGGACGGTTCTCCTGTTTTTGGATTCCTTTACGATAAACCAAGTAGCCATTTTCATAATGCGCTTGAATCTCATCTATAGTAAACGGCAGTTCATCAATCAACAACTGTTTGCCTGCCAGCATCTTTTGAAGTTCTGGATTGTACTCAAAGAAGGGGTTTGTGGATAGCTGAGGAATTTCGGGGAGGTTGGAGATGGAAAATGTCGTTTCATCATCAGAAGAATCAAGTTTGGGGATTAATTTCCCCTCTTTTATCAAGAATCTCATAGTTAATCACAACCTTTTGTGGATTTTTATGTGGATAACCATATAAACCTGTGTACAATGTGGGTTATTTTGTTGGTAACTTTTAAAAAAGGGAGAAGAAGCGGTTACAATTGTGGATAAAGAGGATTAGGAGTAGAAATAAGTGTTGATAAGTTAAATTTTATGTTGATAACTACAAAGTTCTGTGGATAAAAATTAAAACGCCAGTCTCCAAGACGGAAATGGCGTTTTAGCTTAGAAGTAGAAACTAGATCCGTAGTTATTTTTTGTACCAGCCCATGCCCATTGAACCTTCACCAAGATGAGTGCCAATGACCGGGCCAAAATAGCTTAGCATGAATTCCACATTCGGGAACTGGGCTTCGAGTTCGCTTTTCCACTCGAGTGCTTCGGCTTCACGATTGGCATGGATCACAACCGCACGATACTCTTCGCCGCTGTTTGCATCTTCAGCCAGCAGTTCAACGACTCGGTTTAACGCTTTTTTACGAGTACGTACTTTTTCAAAGGGAACAATCTTTTTGTTCTCAAAATGAAGCAATGGCTTTACCTGAAGCAGGCTTCCGATCAGTGCCTGTGCGCTAGATAATCTGCCTCCTCGCTGCAAATGGCTTAAGTCATCGACCATGAAGTAGGCACGAGATGTCTGTTTAATTTCGTGCAATCTGGCCATTATCATTTCAGGATCGACTCCCTGCTCTGCCATTTCTGCAGCTTCCAAAGCATAAAACCCCTGAACCATTGCACTGACTTCAGAGTCGAAAGTGAACACTTTGATACCCTCAACCATTTCAGCAGCGCTGACCGCCCCCTGGTACGTGCCGCTTATCCCGCTGGACAAGTGAATGCTGATTACTGCATCGTAGTCCTTCGACAATCTTTCAAAAAGCGCCACAAACTCACCTAGCGGCGGCATGGAAGTCGTCGGGAGCTCTCGCTGCTTTACTTCCTCATAAAATTCTTCTGCACTAATATCTATATCTTCTCTATATGTTTCGGTACTGAAAATCACGCTCAACGGAATCATGTGGATATTCCATTTCTCCCGCAACTCCTTCGGGATGTACGCAGTACTATCCGTAACAACTGCCGTTTTCATTAGTATATTACCATCCTTATGTTTTTCTCTGCGATATGTACATTCCCATTTTATATGAACTCTCGTTAAAATGCATGTTTTCAGAAAAACTATTTGAGAAAAGAGTTTTAGTGTGTGTGTTGATTAAACACTGAGCCTCTCACGTGCATAAAAAAAAACGCTGGCAATCGGTTGCGCAGCGTTACACTTTTAAGAAACATATTGGTTTATTAATTGATCCAAGCCCCTGTTATCAATCTCCTCTATAAGCATGGCGATAAATGTGGCATCCAAATTCAATAGAGTAGCCTTATGATATGCTTCTATCAACTTTTCGTCAGTGAGTTCCCATAGTGATGAAATAGTGACCACCCCTCCGTTTTATTAGCTTCTCTAATTATATCGAATTTTATTAAGTTTTTGTAAATGTTTTGGGAACTTTCTGTCGTAAATTTCCAACAACAAAACCCAATAATCGACAAAAAACCACATTTGTCATTTCGACAAATGTGGTTTCTTTGAATTATCTTACTTCTACCCAACCATTCTTGATCGCTACAACAACTGCCTGGGTACGATCGTTTACATTCATTTTTTGCAGGATGTTGCTGACGTGGTTTTTAACAGTCTTTTCACTGATGAAAAGTGCCTCGCCAATCCCTCTATTGCTCTTACCATCAGCAAGGAGCTGAAGGACTTCGCATTCACGGCGTGTCAGCAAATGAAGCGGGCGGCGAATTTCAACAGGTGATATGTACTTATCAGAGCCACTCTCTTCCGATGAGAGTCTGCGATATTCTTTCACAAGATTATGTGTAACTCTAGGATGCAAGTATGATCCACCTTCTGCCACTACTTTTACAGCCTCGATAAGCGCATCAGCATCCATTTCTTTTAACAGATAGCCAGTGGCACCTGTTTTCAGGGCATGAGTGACATAATTTTCATCATCATGGATAGATAGGATGATGACTTTTGAATCTGGATAATTCTCAATCAACTCAGCTGTCGCTTCTACGCCATTCGTATTAGGCATATTGATATCCATAATTACTACATCAGGCTGATATTTTTCCACAAGCTCGACCGCTTCGCTGCCGTCGTCTCCTTCTGCAACTACTTCGAAGGATGGTTCAAAATCAAGGATCCGTTTTACCCCTTCTCTGAAAAGTTGATGGTCGTCAATAATAACAATCTTTGTTGTCATAACATACGCCTCCCCTACGGCTTCTATCTCTATTTTCTCTTGCCTGGCAGCCAGGCCGCCTATAAATTCAACGGAACTTGGATGATAACCAGAGTTCCAGTGTCTATTTTTGAATGGATGGACAGCTCGCCTTCGAGCAATTCAACTCTTTCTTTGATTCCAAGCAATCCAAATGACTCAGGCTTCTTGTCATTTATATCAAAACCTTTGCCATCATCCTTAATCACGACCATGATCTGGTCTCTTCGGATTTCCAGCTTCACCTGGATAGAAGTCGCTTCTGCATGCTTCAAAGCATTTTGCACGGACTCCTGAATCATCCGGAACAGTGCAACTTCATACTTCCCAGGCAGCCTTCTGTCTTCACCAATATTGGTAAATTGAATTCTGGTGCTCTTATGATACTCTTCGATTGTTTGTAAATACTTTTTGAGGGTAGGAACCAACCCGAGATCGTCAAGCGCCATTGGCCTCAAATCGTAAATGATTCTTCGGACCTCATATAGCGCGGAACGGACCATCTTTTTCATATTTCTGATTTCATTGATTGCCTCATTCGCGCCTCGTTCCTTATAAACTCGCTCTATTAAATCGGAACGCATCATGACATTCGCCATCATTTGAGCTGGTCCGTCATGTATTTCACGAGAGAGTCTTTTGCGCTCATCTTCCTGTGCCTCAATGATCTTCAAACCGAAATCCTGTTTCTCCTTCGCCGTTTCGAGTGCTTCTCCCATCTGTCTGATATCGCTCATCATATAATTCATGACAACGGTAATCTGGGAAATGAGATGGTCTGCTCGCTCAATCGTTTCATTCAAGCCTACCAATCTTCGTTCGAGGTCATCACGTTTCTCACGCAGCTGCTTCTCTGTTTGCCGGTTCATGGTCAAATCCATTTGCAGCTTATGAGCCACTTCGTAAGCCTCGCGGACCTGAGATTCTGAATAGTCCTTAAAGTGCTTGCTTACCTCAGATAGCCGTAGCCTGGCTGCCCTTACCTGAACATCCAATTTATCGCCATCATTGATAATCTGGGCAACTTTTCTCTTTATCTCTTTTAATTCGTTGGTAATCGACTCATAATCTGTCCTGCATTGTTCCCCAATTCGGAAGATTTCGTCTTTACTGTTTCCAACGGTTTCGATCATTTTTTCTAAAATCAGATCGAGGGCTTTCGTGTCGAATTTTTTAATCGCCATGTAAAAACTCCCCCACGGGCGGCACTAAAGATATTTTAACTTTAAATAGAAAAACTTACTAATTTTCCATAAGAAAAACATGTCCATTTACTTAAAAATCGATACAAAGACATAGATTTGATTTTTCATTCTAAGTCTTATATCCTATTATTTTAGGAGTTAAACCCAAGATTTAAAAGAATAATATTTTTCCAAATACCTTGTCAGACCACTACCTATTATACCATTCCAACCCATTACCTGTATTAAAGTTATATTACAATCATAAGACAGCATTGTCCCGCGTTTGCCGTCAACTTATAATGAATTGTAGCACTAAGTCCTATTGTCGAACATAAAAATCATGTCGAAGATATAGTTGGGAAAATTTTTGCTAGAGGGAGCGAGGAAATTGCTTCAAACTTACTATACGGTAAAAGGTTACGGAGAACATGAAATCGAGATTCAAAAATCCCGATTCATTGCCTATATACAGAGAGCTGAAACAGAAGAAGAAGCTCAGGAATTCATACAGAAAATTAAAAAGCAGAACTGGAATGCTACCCATAATTGCTCAGCTTACATCATTGGGGAGAATGACCAGATCCAAAAAGCAAATGATGATGGCGAACCAAGCGGAACGGCAGGAGTTCCAATTCTGGAGGTCCTTAAAAAGAAAAAGTTAAAGGATACGGTAGTTGTCATTACCCGCTACTTCGGCGGAATCAAGCTGGGTGCCGGGGGACTAATCCGCTCATATGGCAAGGCAACCTCAGAGGGACTAAATGCGACTGGCATCGTTGAACGGAAGCTGATGCGCATCATGCATACGACGATTGATTACACCTGGCTTGGCAAGATCGAAAATGAACTGCGGTCTTCAGTATACCAGGTGAAAGAAATTCACTATCTGGATAAGGTGGAAATTGAAACATATGTAGAGGAAGCGCAAACGGGCGCATTTGAAGAGTGGATGGTTGAAATGACGAGCGGACAGGGTGAGATTCGTTCGGGTGAAGCAGTATACTTGGAAGTAGCCGTATGACAAAAAATTCAATTTACGAACAGGCAAAAAGGATGTAAAATGAAATTTAGGCAAAATTTATATTTACAAACCATTTACATTTAGTATAAAGGAGATTAATATATGGCTTCACTCAGGAGCAATAATAATTTTCATAAGAAACGCATAAAGAGAAAAAGAGTCATTCGATGGGTCCTACTGCCACTCATGCTAGTTTCCTTAAGTTTCATAGCATATGGGGCATTTTTATTTAATAAAGCTGAGTCTGTCATGGAGGAATCATATAACCCGATTGACCGTGAAGGCAAAAGAGCAGTGAACCCGTTCGATGAGAATTTTTCCGTATTGTTCATAGGGGTAGACGACAGTAACAAACGTCAGTTTGAAGGTAGCTCCCGGACGGATGCCCTCATGCTTGCAACGTTCAACCAGGATGATAAATCCATTAAGCTCGTCAGCATTCCCCGTGATTCTTATGTTCATATTCCTGAAAAGAATATCTACACGAAGATTAATCACGCACATGCATATGGCGGAGTAGAACTTACATTAGAAACGGTCGAAGAACTTCTTGATGTTCCAGTTGATTATTATGTGAAAATGAACTTCGACGCCTTTATTGACGTGATTGACGCACTTAACGGAATTGAAGTAAACGTCCCTTATACGTTTTCTGAACAAGATTCCAAGGATCGCAAGGATGCGATCACATTATATCAAGGTCTCCAGACACTGGACGGTGAAGAGGCTCTTGCATTAGCTAGAACCAGAAAGCTTGATAATGACATTGAACGCGGTAAAAGACAGCAGGAAATCATCAAAGCAATCATTAAAAAGTCAGTATCTGTGAAATCAATCGGCAATTATTCAAGTGTAATGGAAGCAGTCGGGAAAAACATGACGACAGATTTAAGATTCGATCAAATGAAATCGTTCATTGAATATGCTACAGCCGGCAGCAACCTGAACACCGAGACCTTGAACTTGGCTGGATCTGATACCAGGATTGACGGCATTTATTACTACCAGTTGGACGAAATGGCCTTGCTTGAAACAAAAGCGATTCTAAAAACACATTTAAATGTAACAAGTGAAAGTACAAAAACTCCAATGGACACAGCTTCCCCTTCTTATTAGAAGGGGATTTTTTTTAAAAACAAAAAAACCCTTGCGAAATTTGCAAGGGTTAAGTCTCATCGATTCTTTTCATATTTAATGCCCCTCATCATGTTAAGGAGAGGTTTATAATCCTTACTGACAAGGCCGACACTTTCAACAATTAATTCAATGGCAATGATGATGATGAAAAGGATCAGAAGCGAGCCCCACACCGTTGTAAACGAAAAGATAAAGCCAGTCAAACCGAACATCGCGCTGATTGCATAAATCAATAATACGGTTTGGCGGTGTGTAAAGCCAAGATTCAAAAGACAATGATGGAGGTGCGATTTATCTGGCGCTGCCAGAGGTGTTCTTTTTACAAGGCGGCGAACAATCGCAAATACTGTATCCGTCATGGGTACACCCAGCATGATAACTGGAATAATAAATGAAATAAATGTTACGTTCTTAAATCCTAACAAGGATAAAACAGCAATCATGTACCCGAGGAATAATGCTCCAGTATCACCCATGAAAATCTTCGCAGGATGGAAGTTGAAAATCAAAAACCCTAACGTACTTGCCAAAAGGAGAAAACCAATGGTCATTACATAGACATCACCCATCACGATAGCCATTCCTGAAATGGAGATCAATGCAATGGAAGACACTCCAGCGGCCAGTCCATCAAGTCCATCAATTAAATTAATCGCGTTTGTAATTCCGACAATCCAAAGAATCGTGATGGGAACGCTCCAAACTCCAAATTCGAGTTCACCTCTGCCGAATGGAAGGTTGATGAAATCAACATCAATCCCGCCCCATAAAACCACTACAAGTGCGGCGGCAATCTGATTAATCAATTTAACCCTTGCTTTAAGTTCAAAGATATCGTCCAAAATGCCAGTCAAGACAATAATGATGCTTCCAACCACAATTGCCAAATGATATGGACTATCAGGATTCATGATCAACAAACCCGAAATAAAGCTTATATAGATAGCGAGGCCTCCCATACGAGGCATAACTTTCGCATGTACTTTTCGCTGATTTGGCTGATCAGTAGCTCCAACTTTAAACGCCAATTTTTTTACAAATGGTGTAATAAGAATGGAGGATATAAAACATAATATTAAGGTCATTATGAACATGCTGACCCTCCTCGATTATTATGATGTCCTAAATTGATAAAAACATTAGGAAATCACAAAGAGCTTCAAACGTAACTATTATAGCACATTAGGCATAAAATAGAGATAGAATTTTAATCCGAGAGTTTGATAGGTAGTACCATTTATATTCCCTATTACCCTTTTTTGTAAAAGATTATCCAAATTAATGGGCACAATGTAAATTTTATTACATGAATAAGACGATATTTTTGTTTAAAGGTTTCAATGTTAAATTTAGTTTTTGTATTTGGAGCTAAAAACTTTCAAAACAAATAATGGAAGTACAAGCATTCTTCTCCACCGTGACGGCTGAATCAATAATCTATATAACCATTCAAGATTGAGTTTCACCCAAAATGAAGGAGCTCTTTTGACATTGCCAGAAAGAACATCAATTGTGCCGCCAACACCAATAAAAAGACCGTTTTTAAATTCGCCAAAGTACTTAGAAACCCATATTTCTTGTCTCGGAAAGCCCAAGGCTACAAGTACAATATCCGGCTTAGCATGCAATATGTCTCTTGCAACAGAATCGTCTTCCATGTCAAAAAAACCGTGATGATTTCCAGCAATCTTAATATCAGGATATTGCTTCTTTATATTAATCACGGCTTTACTATTAACATCTTCCTTACCGCCAAGCAAATATATCTTCCACCCGTTTTGATTGGCATTTTCTAGCATCTTAATCGTTAAATCGTACCCAGCTACCCTTTCCTTAAGGGGTGTACCTAGGATCCTGGAGGCCAGGATCACTCCTGCCCCATCAGGTACAACATAATCAGCTGAATTAACTATTTCGTTATAGATAGGATCCTTAATAGCATGCATTACTATCTCAGGATTTGCCGTAACGACAAAGGTTTTTTTATCAACATTTATCCTTTTTGTCAAAAGGGCTGACATTTCTGTTAAATCTTTATTAATAAAAGGAATACCTAACACGTTTACTAAGGAATTTTTCATACTGGATCCTCTTTCATCTTAGTTGAATCAATAGGCAATTATTTTCTCATTAATCTTAACATGTCTATCTCAATTAATAAATTCCGATTATTTCCTGAGGTTTATGCCAACAATAAAAAAAGGAAAGCCTTGAAAAATCAAGCTTTCCTCATTAAAGTTAATTCTTAATGATATTTATAAATTCGCCAGAAACCCAGCCTGTAGATGTAGAGCCTGGAAGGTATACTTTATACCAACCTTGATCTGTTACTGGTTTCCCTGAATTCAATACAGCCTTTAAGTATCCATTAGCAGCCACGGAACCAACCACAGTTCCGTCTACCGGAGCTGAACGAATATTCAATGTTGTTGATACATTCACTACTTTAAGCAAATTATCGATATCAATTAACTTACCATACACCCAGCCTTCCGTTCCATTGAAGGAAATTCGATACCAGGTATGGTCATACGGATATGAACCTGTTGTTCGCACATCAGTGTTATAGCCCAAAACAGTTACCTTTGTTGAACTGCTTAGGGTACCAATAATCGTTGAAGCAGAAGTATATGGCAATGTACGGAATTTAGCATCCTCCATAATCGTTGCAGTTGTGCCCTGTGGGAAGTTCTTGATTATGCTTGTAGGATATGGCAATCCCTTTGGTATATCCCTTCCAAAGCTTCCTGGCTGACCTGCATTTAAAGGAAGAATAGAGGCGCTTGAATAATAGCGTGAATCAAACGGCTTAATGCTCTGCATAAGGTTCGCAATACCATTTTTCCAATTCTGGTCTGTTGCATATCTAACATTCATACCGGTTAGGGTAGAACCGTACTCTTCATAATAGTAAGCCCCTGTAGGATTTAAGTAATTGACCCTCACCATGTAGGCTACTGAATTGATGCTGTCCTCAATTGTTGGATAATAATATCCGCAAGTAAACGGACATACATCATACGCGCCATAGCCATACAAGTTATTCTTATAGGTCATTAGGTTTGAGCCGCCCCAACCTGTTTCCCAAATCGTATGAGCTACTAAATATGCTGCATTTACCCCATATTTATTCTGAACATTGATAAAACTCTGGGCGTAGTTTTTAAGCGGACTGTTAGGACTTCTCCTATTGAAAAAGTCAACTATATCCTGGGCAGTTAGGTTTGCAGACTTCCTTAGATCCGCATTGAGATAGGATGGTTCCTGCAAGTCAGTGCTGGTATCACTTTTCTTGATGTATCCAGTCCTTGCCTTCCCATTGATATAGACAGTCGCTTGATACCATGATGATGTAAAATTCTTAACAATCAAAATCGTGTCTTTCCCATATGATTTAAGCACTGATGCGCTGGATGACGTATATGAGTACACATTTACCTTACTCACAATCCCTCTTACCTTAAAGCTAGAGGAAGTCTCGACTGCACTTTCAACATCATTGACACTGATGTAACCTGTTCTGGTTACTCCATTCACAACTACACTCGCCTGATACCAGCCAGCTGTAAATGACTTGTAATAGAGTATCTTACCTTGGGAATATGATTTCAATGCTGATGATGAAGTACTTGCCATCTTGTAAACTTTAGTAGGTGACTTAAGGGCTACACCTTTATAATCCACAGGGTTAGCAGTCGCATTTTCAACATCACTTTTATGAATATATCCCGTTCGGGCCTTCCCGCTTATATATACAGTTGCCTGGTACCAACTACTTGAAAATGAACGGTAATATAAAAGGGTACCTTGGCTATATTGTTTGAGCGCGGCAGATGAAACAGAGGGTTGTGAATATATAATTGTTGGAGCTTTTAGTGCAATTCCTTTGTATGATACTGCACTGCCATCTAGGTTTTCCACATCACTCTTATGAATATATCCTGTTCGGGCCTGACCGCTAATGTATACTGTAGCCTGATACCATTCAGATGAAAAAGCTTTGTAGTACAAGATTGTTCCCTGGTTGTATTTCTTTAAGGAACTAGACGATCTAGAAGCCTTAGAATATATGATAGTGGGAGCCTTCAAAGATAATCCTTTATATGAGGTCGTATCCCCATTTAAATTCTCCACATCAGAAGACTTAATATAGCCACTCTGTGCTTGTCCCCCTACAAAAACAGTTGCCTGGTACCAATCATTATTAAAAGATTGATAGTATAATATAGAACCTTGGGCATAGGACTTAATTACCTTTGATCCTGTTGAAGCCTCTTGATAAATATTAGTAGGGCTAGATAAAGCAATTCCTTGATAGTTTTCTACAGTACCTTCCTCAATAGAAGAAACTGTTAGAGATGTTCGTTGGACTTTAGTTTCTATTGGAGTTGAGCTGGTTTGGGCTGTAACTTCTGTTGTTTGTTTTTCCTCTGTTTGATCAACTTCAGTAACTGTTTCTTGCTCTTCAATTTTCGTTATTTCTTCACTTGATTGATCTTTCCCTGCCTCAATAGAATCGGATATCTTTACTTCCTCCTCTACAGGAACCACTTCTGCCTCCTCTTGCTCTGCAGGGCCTTCCTCGTTACCAGCTTCAGTGTCATGGGCGGGTTCCCCCTCAACACTTGTTTCATCTTTAGATTCTACAGGAACAGTTGACAGTTCTCCTTCATCATCAGCAAGAACTTCCTCTGATAAAGAGGCGTCTACAAGGTTTTCACTAGCAATGTATCCAGTAAGCGGTTCACCGGCCTCTGTATTCTCGTATAAAACACTTGTATAATCATTCTCTACTGCAATTACAGTTACTTCTGTTCCATCTGCTAACTGAGCCAGAATTTCACTTTCTATATCAGGTTCCTCATAGAGCGGTACTTCCTTATCTTCGTTTCCCGCAGCAACTACTGCCTTAGTCTCAGCAGGCATCTCAGCTGTTTCCATATTTTCAGCTGCCAGAGCTCCATAAGGTAATCCCTGTAACAAAAGCATGAGAATCAAAAAATAAACACTTATTTTCTTTATTTTAGCCACTAAATAATCCCCCATAAATATATTGGCTTTAACCAACCCATGTTCTCGGCTACGTCATCCTGATTTTGTATGTCTAAATAGGAATCAAGCCTTCACTAATCGATCCATGAGCCAAGAACAAATTTTGGTTCAGCCTGCGCCTCTTAGAACCCTTGCTCTTGCAAACCAATATCTATAGGTCCAACAAAACAACTTTGGTCATCTGAATTTTTTTATGTAACTAATCCCTCCTTTGGCTTCTTCTACTAATCTATCAAAAACCGACATATTTCTCTATATTTTTTTAGTTTTTCCATAAAATCACAACTAAAGGATTATCCAAACCGAAGAAATTCTCCATAAAAAAAACACTGGGGAATTCCCAGTGCTCAAGTTAATTCAAGTGACATCCAGTTGGCTTTGTCTTTCCAAAGAACGTTCTCGATACTGTTTTTGTTCTTTTTTTGACATGGCTTTATACTCTTTCAAGAATTTTTCGTATTCAGGAACTACTTCGTCTACAGTCCCATACATTTTCAATTGACCGAATTCAAGCCAGACTATTTTTTCACAGAACTGTTTCATTTGCCCAATGGAGTGACTAACAAAGAACATCGTTTTGCCCCGTTCTTTGAACTCCTTCATTTTATTCAGGGACTTTTCGGCAAACGCTTTATCTCCCACCGACAATGCTTCATCAATAATTAGTACATCCGGGTCAATATTGACTGAGATCGCAAAACCAAGCTTCGACTTCATTCCGCTTGAATAAGATTTCACCGGCTGATCAATGAATTTTCCCAGCTCGGAGAATTCAATAATTTCTGGCTCCAACTGCTTGATCTCACTCTTGCCAAATCCCAGCATTAACAATTTCAGCTCAATATTATCACGTCCGCTTAATTCATTATTAAGACCTGAAGCAACAGCGATTAAAGCCGTTTGACCCTTTACGTCCACTTCCCCATCTGTTGGCGGCACTATTCCTGCAATGATATTAGACAATGTTGATTTACCTGAGCCGTTGATACCCAAGAAGCCAACTACATCTCCTTCATCAGCTTCAAAGCTAATATTCCGCAAAGCGTAAAAATCTTCTCCATAGCTTTTAGGCAAAAGCACATCCAACAACCGTTCAGAAGTCGATTTATAAAGTTTATATTTTTTAGAAACGTTTTTAACGATCACTGATTTGTTCAAGAAACAACACTTCCAATTATAGATAGTCTACAAAATGCTTTCTAAACTTAACATGGACGGATGACCCAATTGTAAAAAATAAAAGTACTACAAACCAAAAATATAGAGTAAACCGCCAATCTGAAAAGATAAACCATTCATTATACAGCAGAGATGCACGGTATCCTTCTACTACATAATAAAACGGGTTCAATTTAAAAACTACACTTAGAAAACCTGGTAATTCCCTTGCCCATAGAATAGGCGTTAAATACAGAAGCATCCTCATTAGTGATTGCACGACCATCTGAACATCTCTCACAATTGTAGCTAGAGTCGATGTAAGTAAGGAAATAGAAACAACGAGTGCAACTGTGGCAAAAATAAAATAAGGCAATTGTAAATAATAAATGCTAATAGGAAACCCTAAGAACTGCAGTAATATTATTCCTATACCTAATAGCAATAAATGCGGGTATAACCTTGAAAAAATAACATAAGTTGGAATAACACTTACAGGGAAACTCATTTTTGAGATAATCCTGATTCTTGAGTATATGGATTTTGATCCCTGTGTAATGGCAGGATTAACAAAGAACCATAAAAGCAAACCAGCTAATAGCCAGGGGAAAAAAGGGATATTATTAACATCTCTATCAGCACCCCTGATCACATAACCAAAGACGAACCAATAGATCGCAATCTGGATACCAGGATTTAGTATTTCCCATAGCATCCCAAGGTAATTATTTTTATTCTGGCTCTTAACTTCATATAGAGAAAGTCTTCTAATAAGATAAAAACTTTTTATTTGTTCTTGGAGCACCGTAATGGCAGATTTCATTTTTTTTCCTTTCTAATTAAGAAGATCGTTTACTGAATAAGATTATACACTAGCAACGCTCATAACTTATTGTTACTTTCTTCTAAATTAAGTTCTAAATATTCTTTCAACCACTCTTTTAGATGCATTTCCATCCTCTAAATAACAAAATTGGCCGTAGAAAGCTTCAAGCCTTTCTTTGTAAAGAAACTCTCCAGATTCAATTTTCTTTATTTCTTCAATAATTCCTTTGGTGCTTTTCACTAGAGGACCGGGAGCTTCCTTCTCGAAATCAAAGTAAAAACCACGCAACTGATCTCGATAGGATTCTATATCATACACATAAAAAATCATCGGCTTTTTTAGGTTAGCATAATCAAAAAAGACAGAAGAATAGTCTGTAATAAGAAGGTCAGCTAGTAAGTAAAGTTCCCGGATATCCTCATATGAAGACATGTTATATGCAAACCCATTATACGAGCTCAGGTCGAGGTTTTCTGATATCAAATAATGCATTCTCAAAAGAACAACATACTCATTGCCCAGCTCCTGCTGCATCAATTCCAAATCCAATTTTAAATTAAATTTATACTTACCAACAGAGTAAAACTCATTGTCTCTCCAGGTAGGTGCGTATAATATAATGTTTTTATCTTCAGGTATGCCTAGTTTTCGCTTCAGTTCTGAGATGCGCTGGCTTGAGTCCTCTTTATATAATATATCATTTCTAGGATATCCTGACTCAATGACTTCTTTATTAAATTCAAAGGCCCTTCTAAAAATATCCGTAGAATATCTATTAGGTGAAATCAAGAAATCCCAGCGTGCTGACTCAGACAAAAAATTTGTTTTATACTGTTCAGAATCAGTACCTGGCATATGGACTTCTTCCATATCCGCCGCAAGCCTTTTGAGTGGCGTGCCATGCCAGGTTTGAAGGTATAGCGTATGTTTGGGTTTCGGTATCCATAAGGGGAGCCGACTGTTAGAAACCCAATAACGAGCCCTCGCCATAATGAACAGCCACTTTATGGAAAACCTCTTCACTGTGTTAAGCCCCTTAGATTCGAATGTCTCCATGGATCTCGGGTCCACACTCCAATACACCTTATATCCTGGGGAATGAGTCTGTAGATGTTCATAAATCGCCCTTGGGTTACAGCTGTATTGCTTTCCCAGGTAACTTTCAAACACAACTAACTTCTTATCCGGAGGCATACTTCCAATTACCTTAAAAATTGTTTTATATATCTTTTTCGTGAGATCTAATTTTTTCAAACGGAATATAAGTTTTCGAATCATAGGATAATCCTCTTCCTTTTAAGACTGATAGTACTTCTGCCAATACTATCATTTTTACCACAAACACACGCCAATATCTATTCTAGTCAATTATATTAATTCCATGAATTTTCTAAAGCAAATAGAAAAAACCGGACTTGGCATCACACAATTTGCCGATGATCCGGTATTTTCACGAAGCCTACCTAAGAAATACACTCAGAGCTTTAGAAAAAGGTTTAACAAAAATGATGTTTATTGGTTTATAAATAATTATTGGCAAGAACACACTAATGAATGTGGCTATCGCCACATAATAATCTTGATTATAATAGTCCTCAAAACCACTGTAAACGTAGATCTTTATGATGACTTTAAGGATCATAACATGCAATATATAAATACTTAGTGCATATCCACCTAGCCGGGAAAGTATATTTTCTTTTCCGGGATAAGTAATACATAAGGCAACCAGGGAATAAGTAGCTGTTGCCAAAAACAGGGTACTAACACCACCAGGATATATTAACCTAAAAGCAGTATAAAGAATTAATGAAAAGAAAAACCATAATAATGGTCGGCGCATTACCGGTCTTACACTTCCTAAATAATACCCTAACACCAGATAAAAAAAACCTTGTGGAAATCCTTCATATTTAATAAGTGGACTTAGTCCGAAAAGGTCTATTGTATTCATTAAGTAAAACAATAAGGAAGCTAACAGAATCGTTTTAGGATGAAGTTTGAAATGCAATGATATTCTTAACAACAATGTGGAAATAAATAATGCTGCCAAAAACCATAGATGCTAAGATCCTATTGTACCATTCAAAAGATTGGTTACAGTTAGGCTCTCCACCAATATCCTTGCAGAAACCCAAAATGCCTTGTCCAAAAACATCCTATCCGTACCAATAAATAAAAATCTTATAAATATATATAGAATGCTGAATACTACATACATTGTAAATATTTTCTTCGCATACTTGCTAATATATCCCATATTTCCCTTGCCGGAAATAAGGTATCCTGATACCGCAAAAAAAAACGGGACAGCAATATCTAACGCATGCCTGTATATGTAATAATTGGAAATCGTCGCTAAATTGCGATGCGGCAAAAATACCGTCACATGTATCATTACTACTGCGACCACACTTATAAACTTCATTGCATCAATCGTATAGTTATAATCACCTTTTTGCATATCGGATATTTCTTGACCCTTAACCATCATACATTTCTCCAATAGTTGTTTTTCTCCATTATACATAAATAACAAGAGAAAAATCACAAACAAAAACAATACTAAAATTTATCCTCCATATAAACCAGCAAGGATATAGATCCACAAAGCACTATAAATTCTCCATGTTTAACCATCTTGATAAAAAGGGTAAAATAGTTTAAAATTTATGGGGATGTGATTTCTAAACATTTCTCGACAAATATCATAGTTTTATAGACAAACAATGACACATGTAGTTATTAGTTCACTTAACTACACTTTAACCTATAATGTTTAAGCGTTTATTACTTCTGTGTAAAGTTTATATATATTTTCAGTAATATGGCAAGGAGGGTAAAGAATGAAAAAAGTGATAACATACGGCACATTCGACTTACTTCATTGGGGCCATGTTAATTTGTTAAAGCGCGCCAAAGACCTTGGCGATCATTTGACAGTTGCAATCTCAACTGATGAATTCAATAAGATAAAGAATAAAAAGTCTTATCATAGCTTCGATAACAGAAAAATGATTCTGGAATCCATCAGATATGTTGATAAGGTGATTCCTGAGAACGACTGGGAACAAAAAATTAAGGATGTAATCGAGCACGACATTGATATATTTGTAATGGGTGATGATTGGAAAGGTAAATTTGACTTCTTAAAAGATTATTGCGAGGTCATTTATCTGCCTAGAACTGTTGGAATCTCAACATCAAAAATAAAAACAGACCTGTTCAGGATTAACAATGGCTAGAGAACTAGCCATTTTCTTGTATCTAAGGCTTTTTTCCATCATCTTCAAACTAGTAAGTCTAGTACCCATTCAAAAAAAAGTGGTATTTGTTGCCACTTTTCCTGAAAACAACTCTTATATTTATAAAGAAATGAAGCGACAAGAGCTCTCTTGTCGTACTGTTTTTTTATCGACTGAAAAGATTAAGGGGCATTTCAATGTATTCAAAGAGGCGACAGTTTTGGTATTCACCCCAAGACATTTCCTTCAATTTATTCAGTCTGTATACCACTTAGCAACTGCTAAAGTAATTGTTGCAGATAATTATTATCCTTTTTTGGCTGTTGCGAAATTCCAGCCAGATGTTACATGTATGCAAATATGGCATGCAAACGGAGCTATAAAGAAGTTCGGGTTGGAAGACCAATCCGTTTCCATGAGAAGTAAAATTGCACAGGAAAGATTTAAAAAAGTTTATGGGAAATTCGATCAGGTCTTAGTCGGATCGGATTCAATGGCTGAAATATTCCAAAAAGCATTCGGAGTCCCTGAAGCCAATATCAGACGAACAGGTATTCCAAGAACAGACCTCTTTTTTGATGAAAGCAAAAAGGAATATATCACCCATAAGCTTTGCTCTAAATATCCTTTCCTTCGCAATAAGAAAGTATTACTATACGCCCCTACTTTTAGGGATGAAAACCTGGATACCTTTGAGCTGCGTATAAATTTGGACCAGTTAAAACAGGAATTTGAAGATGAGTATATTTTGTTGTTGAAATTGCATCCGGCAATTAAAAATGGCGCAATGCTATCTGATAACCTAAAAGGGTTTGTGTATGACTTTTCTGATTATCCTAATGTAAACGATCTATTGTTTGTAACAGATATTTTAATTACCGATTATTCTTCACTGCCCTTTGAATTTTCATTATTAAATAAACCAATGATCTTCTTCCCTTATGACTTGACTTCTTATGAAAAATCCAGAGGCTTTTGGGAAGAGTATAATAAGCTTGTACCAGGTCCTGTTGCTTTTTCTACCCAGGAAATCATACGTTCCATTAAAGAAAAAGATTTTCACCTATATAAGCTTCATGATTTTAATGAAAAATGGAATAAATACTCCTATGGAGTTTCAAGCGAAAACGCTGTTTTATCAATTATAGATTCACTGTCTAAGACTGCAACGGAGAAGGTCAATATTAATAATAAGTTAGAAAAGAAACACCAACACTTCTAGAATGAAGGTTGGTGTTTCTTTTTGCAGTCCTAATTGTTTTCAACAGATAATGGCTCCTCTTCTTGGATACCATTTAGAATGACATCTAGAATTCTTTGATTGTTATTTTGATCCTGTACAGTAAAGATCCAATCGAATCTCTCGTCAACGATTTCCAGTGGCCTGAAATCACGGAGGGCAGCGTTTTCTATTTTATTTAGCAGTTCTTCCTCTGTAGAAACAATATCTCCCAGAAAGGTTTCCTCGATAGGCCGTAAAATTCCAGTAGAGAAAAACATATCAGGATCAAAATGGTAATAAATTACAGGCTTCCTCAGATAAGTAAAATCAAACGATACGGATGAATAATCTGTAATCATCAGGATATTATCCTTGATTAGATTCTGGACATCTACTTCTCCCAACTTAATAAGCCTAATTCTTTTATTATCAATATCAATATTATCGGCTATATACTCTTGCATCCTGTAATGCGGATAAAAATTCAGCTTCAAATCATATCTCTCAAGGATCTCAGCTAATCTAGCCGAGGTAATAAAACTAAGATATTTATTGAAATAACTTGAGTTAATAAGCTTCTCTTCATTAACAATCCATTCTCTCCATGTAGGAATTAGTAATATTTCCCGATTAGGATGATGATTCTCCTGCAGTTTATCAAACCTCGCCAATCCTGTAGCAGCTACTTCATGCCATTCATAGCCAAACTTATTAACCACCATGGTTTTTTCTGGGATAGAAGAAACGATAAATATGTCAAATGGATATTTATAATATTTCTTATGATAAGGAACATTCTTTCTGCCAAGGACACCATGCTGCAGAAATATTTTTTGAGCTTCCCTATAATTTTTCATTTTGGCTCCCTTAAAAGGAAGGATATAATCCAAATCGTGCGTCCCGATGAATTTGGAAGCCTCTATACTTTTTTCTATATGTTCATCACTGCCAATAAAGAGGACATTGCCAATAGATTTTAGCTTCTCTGCATCTGGCGCATGCTCCTCTATAGCATAATAGATCTCAATTTCAGGATGATTCTCTCTAATATATTCAAAGAACCTTAGACCATTGTCCTGAGCAGTGTCTGGTCGCTCACCCACAAGCCACACATTCTTTGAAGGTGCTAGATCTGCACTCCTTTGTATAAGTTCATACGACTTCCTATTATACCGAAAGCTTTCTAACTTCAAGTTGCCCTTAGGTGTGATGGTAAGATAATATTCAGTAACGATTTCCGAATTAGTATCCACCGCGTCATGAACCTGAATATCGTCCTTATAATAGTCAAACTCTTTTAACCCTATTTTTACCTTTCTATAAAGACCAGGGCCTTCCATTACTAAATAGAAGTCGATGATCTCTTTAAAGTTATTCACTAATGCATCTAACTCTTTTAAAGGTATTTCAATACTAAATTTTTTCTTTTGTTTTCCACCGTATCGCCGTCCTTTATAAACCAAGGACTCCTCAGTCATTCTGTTAACAAGCACCAGTGACACAATAATTTCTTCATGATTAAATTTGTTGTACGAAAACTTAGTAATTCCCTCAAGAATCAGCCGGCCATTGTCAATATGATAGTCATTAACATACTTGACCAAAGGAATGCGTGAATATACAAATGATAAACCATTATATTTAGTTCGATAGAACATCGTATAATATTGGTCTTCATCACTCTTGAGATATGCGGTTGTTATCTTATTTATCAGGGAAAGTTGCTGGTTTTTTATACGGTGATTAAAAAATCCTTCTGACCTTTTAATACCTAGGTATACATCCCACCTTCGGGCACTATCAATAGTCCCATTAGTCAGCTGATGTATTTGGATAGCGCTCAATACCTCCAAGTGATTCCCCTTGATATCAATCTCACACTTATAATCGAAAAACTCGTTTGTATCCCTTTGATGAAGACGCAAATAGATTTCGTCGAAACCTTTTGTAAATATTTTGGAATCTTTCGGAAATTTAAAGTGAATAGCATATGTTTGGTCAGCCTCACGAAACTTAATATTAAATGAATCAGGCTTTATTGGCTGAGCTGATAATTTCCCGGAAATCTTTCCATTTTTCATCTTGGTTCTCAAAACAAGCGATTCTTTAAATCCTGGGATTTGCATTTCGATATGACAATTTTCCTCATGCCTTCTCTTTATATAACAAGGAAAGTATTTTTCAAATCCTTCACCATTCACTAAAATGAAGAAGTTCCATTTACCCTTTGGCAAATATCGGTCTTGCGGTATTTCAATCTTAGCAACATATTCATTTCCTTTAATAAGGAGTGGAGCTTTCATGTTAACTCCATTTGAAGTTCTTAATGTCAAAAAGAATTGAGCGTCTGGAAAATGAGTTAAAAAAGTATCATTTAGAATTTCCCCTGAAGCTAATACAGTATCTCGATCCGAGCTAATGGATGTTATGAAATTAGGAAGGTCATACATTGCCTCCAAGTCGCAAAGGGAACCAGTTCGAAAAAAAACTCTTCTATGCCTGTCTCGTCTCACAAAAAACAGATGAGTATTGGTTTCAAAATAATCTATCGAATGATTTTCATCAAAATTGTTGATGAAGCGCACTCTAAATTTCTTGCCTTGCGCAGTAATAAATAGATAATAATTCTTCTTTTCTGCAGGAAGATTTATTTCATTTCTATTTAAAGAAAATTTATACACAACGCTCTCATTTGTTGAATTGTCCACAATACCAGGCAAAGAAAGAACAAGATCTTTCTCTTTATTTTGGAAAACCAGGCTTAGTTCTTTTTCAAAGCTCTCGTATTTTTTATTCAATTCAATATAAAAACTTACTATCCCTTCAACCTCTTCTACTTTAAGAAGTTCTCCGTAGGACATAAGATTGTCTATAAAGTACTCCTTTAATTTAACCTTTTGTCTGCGGGTTTTATTAATAATTCGTTTTCCTGATTTTTTTATTAAATTGAAGATTCTTTTCGTATTAATTTTAAAGACCTTCTTTCCAACTAAATCTGTAATTTCTTAATTGATGTGTTATATTTAAAGAATGTGCATTTGTCCAACTGGACTTTCTTTACAATTTTAAATTATTTAATGGTCCAAATCAACATACAGCCAAAAGCTAAAGAAACGATAACAAGATACACCGATCTGATACGGAAATGTTTGGATCACTCCATATGTAAATAATTTGAAATTGACTAAACCTGTGTTATACTTTATAGTTTTATAGGATAATTAAATCCGTTTCAACTAAGAAAAAAGAGAGGCGAACAACATGGTTAAAGAATGGAATCTATTAAGGGTTTTTGCCAGCTTAAGTGTTGTCCTCCTGCATAGTACAACCCAGATCTCACGTATCGTAGGGCACCCACAATATGACATCTATTACTTCTTTAGAATAATCCTTAACTATGCGACACCTACGTTCATTGTTTTGTCCATTATAATATTAGCCAATCGTTATCCAAATCGATTACCTGATAACTTTTGGGCTGGGCGTATAAAATATATTTACTTGCCTTTTGTCTCCTTTGGAATACTTGACGCTTTTGTTAGGTTACATTTTAATCCAAATTTAAAACTTGACCAAAAAATACTCGACAATATCCTTACAGGGAAATTCGAAGGATGGTTTATTTTAGTTATCTTTCAGCTGTACATCCTTCACTATCTTGTAGTCCGCTTTAAATTATCGATGGTTTGGATGCTTCCATTGAGTTTAATCGTTATGGCTCTTTATTTAAGCTTCATTACTGGTGAAGTCCCTCCGATGAATGGTCTTGAGTACACATTAAAACTGCCATTTTTCGCTTGGTTCGGTTACTTCACTGCTGCTTTCTTGATAGGTAAGCATTATAAATATCTATCTGAAAAACTGTTAAAATATCGTTGGTTTACCTTATTCATGTTAGTTGTTTCTTTAGGAATTGTGTATCTTGGACATAGAGCCGGAATTAGTGAAATTAGCTCAAGACGCCTGGACTTATATCCTTTAGTATTATCAGTAACAGCGGTTTTTCTTGCTTGGGGCCAATTAATTCCCCAATCTAAAATCATAAATATTATCAGCAATTACTCTTTCGGGATCTATCTCCTGCACTGGCAAGTCCAAAGGTTTATGGCTCCTTATGTTGCCGAATATGTAACCTATTATATACCCCAAGTGATAGTATTGCTAATTGGATCAACTGTGGTTTCAATGATCATTATCAAGCTGGTTTCGATGCTTCCTTTTGGTGAGTTTATTGTTGGAAAGACTAAACGTAAAAAGGCAAAAGCTGCTCCGAAGGAAAAAGCGATAGCAGAGCTTGCATAGCAAAAATAATCCCTCCTGATTATTCAGGAGGGATTATTTTTTATTTATTTAAGAAATAATTAAAGATTCCTTCATATATTCCTTTTGTAACCTTCTTTTGATAAGCAGAAGTAGCTACCAGCTGCTCTTCACTTGGATTTGAAAGAAAACCTAATTCAAGCAAGACTGCAGGCTGCTTGTTTTCTCTAAGAACATGATAATTCCCAAATTTTGCTCCCATATCCCTCATGCCAGTATAATTGATCATTTCCGCTTGAATCATTCTAGCCAGTTGGCCTTCTTGGGAAGAATTATAATAAAACGTCATAAGTCCTGAACTAGTAGAGGAGAACGCGTTATAATGCAGACTGATGAAGGCATCTGCTTTATTCAAATGACTTATATTCACGCGTTGACCAAGGGTTAAATAAAAATCCTTATCTCTCGTAAAAATGACCTTGGCTCCCGCCTTTTGCAGCAATGGCGCCAACTCCTGAGCAGTTCTTAATACTAACTGTTTTTCAGGATAGATTTTCCCGCTGGTTCCGCTATCACGGCCTCCGTGCCCCGGGTCAAGAACAATCACTCTTCCCTTTAGTACAGATTCAGGTGACCGAACAAGCCATCCTGCGACCCAGCCTACCTCTCCATTTGCCTTTTTTACCTCAAACCATTCTCCATCTTCCCCTATTTTTTCTAGTAAGGTACCTGCTTTTTCAATGGAAATAATCGGGTAGGTTGTGCCTGGCCCCGTCCTTACATTGCTGTTCACTTTTAAGACTAATTTACCAGTAATAGTTTGAGGCTGATCTTCAGGAGAACTGGCCGAAGGATCTACAGCAGCCTTAATCACCGGCTTCTTTAGACTCAAAAACTTTGCAGCTGCCCAGCCTTTCTGTCCAGATGAAAGCTGAACTTCATACCATAATCCTTTTTTGCTATATACTTTAACAGCTTCTCCGTGTTGTGTCTTTGCTACAATATTTGCGGTAGAGTTAGGCTTTTGCCTAATATTAAGGGTGGTTTTCGCTGTTACATAGTACGTGCCAATTGGTTTAGAATCAAGGACAGGCTTTTTTTCAGAGATATACTTAGCAGCAAACCAACCTGTTTTCTTTTTTGAAGGAACATATACTTTCAGCCACAGCTTGTTTTGACCCATTATTGTTACAGCAGTTCCTTTTGGCAAAGAAATAATAGCAGCACTTTTTGTTGAATATGACTTCCTAAGATTTAAACTAGAAGCAGTTACATAGCCGTTGCTCGTTATTGTAGTCAGGTACTTTGAGGAGACCCAACCTGTTTTTTTTCCATAGGAGACCTTTGACCAACTTTTAGAGTTTCCCACAACCGCAATCATATCATTCTTCTTTAGTTTGCCTACCTTTGAATATCCAGTTCCTGGTTTTGACCGGACATTCAATATATCCACATTGACTTTGGCCTTATAGGTATATGCAGCTTCGGCAACATCTTTTTCTAGTGGCACTAAAAAAGATAGAAGAACCATTAGGCAAACGATTGCTTTGATCAATGATGACTTTTTCACTCATTACCCACCCTTTATGATTTTTAAAGTCATTTCCATAACAAATCAAAACAAAATTTACTGCTCCTTCATGATGTGTTATGGAAAAAGCTTTAATTATTCTTTTTATCGGTTTATATCAAAGTTTATTTACAAAAAACATCGTACTTAGTAGATATTACCAGGTTTTAAATAAAGCCTATATTCAAATAATGATATATCTGCTATTATTTTATAGTATTGAAATTGTAAAACTATGGGGGTAAGAATGTGAGAGCCGAGAGGAACACAAAAAAGAAAAGAAAATGGCTGAGAATCACTGGGACAATTTTTTTGATACTATTCATTGCTTTAGGAGCTTATGTTTTTTCTTTATATAACTCTCTGTCAGATGCTGTTGAAACAATGCATCAACCCATTGATAGAGAAGGCAGAAAAATAGCATTCAATAACAAAGAACCTTTTACTGTACTTATGCTGGGTGTCGATGAGCGTGCTGGCGATAAAGGAAGATCCGATACAGTCATAGCCCTGACAATCAACCCAGAAAAAAAATCGGTGAAAATGCTGAGCATTCCTCGTGATACAAGAACTGAAATTGTCGGTCGTGGAACCCAGGATAAGATTAACCATGCATATGCCTTTGGCGGAGTTGAAATGTCAATGGATACTGTAGAGAAGTTCCTGGATATCCCGATTGATTATTATGTAAAAATGAATATGGAAGGCTTTCAGGATATAGTAGATGCAGTTGGAGGAGTCACAGTAAACAATACTCGTGAATTCACAGAAGGAAAGTTCCACTTTGCTCAAGGACAAATTGATCTAAACGGACAAGAAGCTCTTGCTTACGTGAGAATGAGAAAAAGTGATCCAGAAGGAGATTTCGGACGACAAAACAGACAACGCCAAATTATCCAGGGAATTGTAAATAAAGGTGCCAGCGTTGGCACATTAACGAAATTTGATAATATATTTGAAGCCCTAGGAAAAAACGTTTCAACCAATATCACATTTGACGAAATGAAATCTATTCAAAGTCACTATAAATCCGCAGCTGGAAATATTGAGCAGATGAAAATCGAAGGTAGCGGAACGAAAATTAACGGAATCTATTATTGGGTAATTTCACCCCAATCCCATGAAAATATTAAAACTGAATTAAAGAATCATTTAAACTTATAAAAAAAGGCACTGAAGGGAACACTAACTCTGAACCGAACCCAAAAAGTTAGACACAAAATATTAGGCAGCCTGAGGGGCAAGAGTTCGGTATTGTACCGGACTCTTGCCTTTTAATTTTGCCTTAATACGATCGTGGTTGTAATAATAGATATACTTCTCCAATTCCTGTATAAAGTGCTCCATACTCTCAAATTCTTCTAAATAAAGTAGCTCACTCTTTAATAAGCCAAAGAAGTTCTCCATGACGGCATTATCCAAACAGTTACCCTTACGGGACATGCTCTGTGTAATTCTCTTTTGTTTTAATGCGTGCTGATATTGATTCATCTGGTATTGCCATCCCTGATCCGAGTGGAGGATAGGGGTTTCTTTGTCTCCCAGCCTTTCAAAGGCCTTATCGAGCATTTTGGAAACGAGGGAATAAACAGGACGTTTCTCAATCTGGTAAGCAATAATTTCTCCATTATACAAGTCAAGAACTGGTGATAAATATAACTTCTCACCAAATAGATGGAACTCCGTTACATCGGTCACCCATTTCTCATTAGGTGCTTCTGCCTGGAAGTCTCGCTCTAAAAGATTAGGGGCAATCTTGCCTACTTTTCCACGGTAAGAACGGTACTTCTTCATGCGGACAAGACTCTTCAATCCCAGTCCTTTCATTAAACGCAATACCGTTTTATGATTCACGGTAAAACCCTTGTTACGCAACTCTAATGTGATTCGTCGGTAGCCGTAGCGGCCCTTGTGTTTGTCAAAGATATGTTGGATGACTTCTTTAACTTTCTCATATTTATCAGGCTGTTTCATTTGCTTTACCCAATAATAATACGTACTGCGTTTTATCTCAGCCATTTTCACCAGCTCTGTCACTTTAAAATCATGCCTTAATTCATAAACTATTTGCGCTTTTTCTTGTACTGTGACTTTTCCTTTTCCTGAATTAAGGCGTGCAGCTTTTTTAAATAAGCATTCTCCATCCGTAACCGTTCGTTCTCAGCTATTAATTCCTCGTCTGATCCTTTAATGGGTAGATTCTTTTTAGGTTCTTTCTTCATGGATAGACGCCCCTTCTTCTTTGGTAAGAGAGCGTCAATCCCTTGTGTTTCATAGATGTTCTGCCATTTCCAAACCGTACTTGGGGACGGAATGTTAAATTCGGCAGAGGCTTCTCTCGTGGACGCTCCCGTTTCGTTCATATAAGTAAGTACGTCCATTTTAAACTCTATAGAATAATTTGTATATGATTCCTGAAAGCCTGCCAATCCATGTTCCCTGAACAGGGCCACCCAAACGACTAACATTGTAGGATCAACATTGTACTCCAAAGCAATGTCCTTATAGGATCCCACATTGTCTAGATATGCATGAACAGCCGCAATCTTCGTTTCTAAAAGATACTTTCCCATAAAAAAACTACACCTCCAATTGTTAGGTGTGTCTAACAATTGGGGTGCAGTTC
>NZ_RSFW01000021.1 GCF_003937825.1 Mesobacillus subterraneus
AAGTTGATAGGACTTCGGACAAAATCCGGTGGTGGAGCAGTGAAAATGTCCGAAGTTGATAGGACTTCGGACAAAATCCGGTGGAGGAGCAGTGAAAATGTCCGAAGTTGATAGGACTTCGGACAAAATCCGGTGCAGGAGCAGTGAAAATGTCCGAAGTTGATAGGACTTCGGACAAAATCCGGTGGTGAATCAGTGAAAATGTCCAAAGTTAATAGGACTTCGGACGCTATAAACGCTCCATTTCGCAATCATGCACATCTTTTCCGCTGCAAAAATTTTGATTTCGCAGCTATATTTCACTATTAAGACTGATTTATTACCTATATAAAGTTAAATTTTGCTATTAATCCTCATTTTTCCGCTAAAAAAATTTTTTTCCTCTTAAATCTGTTTCGAAATTTATATACTATTCTCAAAAAAGACGCCTGATCACTTGATCAGACGCCTTTTATCATGTCTATTATATTATTTTACTTTCGGGAAGCCGAAGCCGGATGCGTAGTCGTCACCCGCTGCTGCTCCTGATCCGCCTAGGATGTCATTTGCTTTCGCACGGTTCTGCAGTTCTGCGCGAAGCTGGGTATGGCTCATATTTGGATTGGAAGCCCAAATTTTCGCTGCGAGTCCGGAAACGTGCGGTGTTGCCATGGAAGTACCGCTGATTGTGTTGTAAGACCCATCAAACCAGGTTGATTCGATTGCTCTTCCTGGTGCAGAAAGTTCTACGTCACGCTCGTGGATGATATAATCGCCATCTGTTGAAGGGTTTCCGCGGGATGAGAAGTCAGCGACACGGTATGTACCGTTTTCCTGAACATTTTCCAATGCGGCAACTGCTACTGCATTCACTAGGGCACCTGGATAACCGATTGTATTGGCGTTCGGTCCGCTGTTTCCGGCAGCTGCTACAACCAGGACGCCTTTTCCATATGCATAGTCAACTGCGTCAGCAATCAATGTACTCTTGCTGCTTGACCCAAGTGACATTGAAATTACCACTTTGGAGCCTGTGCGCACTGCTTCGTCGGCAGCATGCTGGATTGCCCCAGCGATGTCATCAGAATATCCTGATCCCTGGTCGTTCAGCACCTTATAAGCCCACAAATCTGACTCAGGGGCAACGCCGTAAATTCCAGTTCCATTTCCGCCATGAGCCAATACCGTCCCGGCTACATGCGTACCATGGCCATTCTTATCATTACAAGTGCCATCCACAAGAGGAGATCTTCTGTTCGTGAAATCTTTACATTGCTCGGCACTGCCAGCTAAATCGTTATGGTTGATGTTAACACCGGTATCCAGTACCGCAACCTTAATTCCATTCCCTCCGGATGTTGCCTGAAGGTTCTTGTCATTATAGATTGCTTCCATTCCCCAAGGAGTGCGGTCAGATGGTCCTGCCTGTGCTCCTGAGCCTGGCTTTGCTTCCAATTGTACAGTGGATACTGTTTCAACATTTAAATTTTTGTTTTTCAATAATGCCTGATATTGCTTTGCATTAACGGTAGTCGTAAAACCATTCGTTCCAAAATCCCATCTGGCACCATACTGATCCTTTGCCTTTGATTTTTCAGCCGCAGGTCCCTGAACCAGTACCCGGTAGGAATCCTGTGTCTCTGGCGCCTGGCCAAATGCCCCAGCCGCGAACATAGATAAACCCATTGTCATGCTTAATAGTGCGGTTCCTAGTACTTTCCTCTTTTTCATTCAACCACTCCTCTGCATTTATGGTGTTACAGACTCTATTGTATTTAAAATATTCTGATAATGACAATATGCTAATCTATTCATTTTTGAGTCTTTAGAATCAGGTAAAAATACACGTTTAAGAAAAATTCACAAGTCATTCGAACCATTTTCGAATTTTCCCAATAACGAAAGAACCAAAAAGAGTGACCATTTTTTTACAGGTCACTCTTTTTGTCATGGAAATAATAGTAAAATGATCTCTTGTTTTCACTAGATTTATATGAATAACAGCAAACTGACCGCCATTACGGCCATTCCGGCAATCAATCCATAGATGGCAAGATGAGATTCGTCGTATTTTTTCGCAGCCGGCAAAAGTTCATCCAGTGAGATGAAAACCATGATCCCGGCTACTGCTGCAAAGATGACGCCGAACATGATGTCATTCAAAAATGGCATTAAGAATAAGTAAGCTGCCAGTGCGCCAATCGGTTCAGACAATCCGGACAAAAATGATAGTTTGAAAGCTTTCTTTTTATCACCTGTAGCAAAATAGACCGGTACCGACACGGCGATCCCTTCAGGAATGTTGTGGATGGCGATCGCGATGGCAATCGCTACTCCCAGAGCCGGATCCTGGATTGCGGAAGTGAAGGTGGCAATGCCTTCAGGGAAGTTATGAATCCCGATGGCGAGTGCTGTGAATGTGCCCATTTTTAACAAGGCCGCATCCTGTGCTGGTTTCGAGGATGGATTCATATCTTCGACCTTTTTTAGTTCATGTGGATTGCTTTGCTTTGGAATGAACTTATCGATCAAGGCAATGAGCAGGACTCCTGCGAAAAATCCTCCGACAGTGGCCCAGTTCCCAGATTGGACGCCCAAGGCAGAAACGAGAGAGTCCTTCGCTTTGACGAAAATTTCAATCATCGACACGTAGATCATCACCCCTGCAGAGAAGCCGAGAGCGATGGAAAGGAATTTCGTATTCGTACGTGAGGTGAAAAAGGCAAGTATACTGCCAATCCCGGTGGCAAGGCCTGCAAATAAGGTCAAACCAAATGCAAATAAAATTTCTTGTGCCATTTTCATTCTCCTTTGTTTTACATGATTTTTACTGACTCGACACGAAAAGTTGTACCAGGGAATTTTGGATTGAAATGCCTATTCATTGTCGAACACTAGAAGCTTGCACCAAGGAAAACTTTGCGTAGTTTTTTTCTCGAAGTGTGGACAAACACTAGAATGTTTCCCTCGGTAAACTTTTATCGTGCAGGAGCCCCTTTTGTTTAAACAATATATGCGCATCCCTTAAAAAGTTTCCTTTGGTAAACATTTTATCGCAAAGGAAACTTGGCCTGCAACAAATTAATTTTTTAATTTCAAAATATCTTAAAAACCACATTTGGATATAAGCAAAAGAACCCCCGCATTTCTGCAGGGGTCCTCACCTTGCTATAGGTAATTCTTGATCTCATAATCTGCTTTCTTTTCTTCCAGCCAGACTGGATATTGCGCCTGGATTTTTTCATCAAATAATAATTCTTCGATTTCTTTTTTATGTTCTTCAAGTGCAGCTTCTTTTGCAGCCTTTTTATCGGTCACCTTGATGATATGGTAACCGAAATCCGTTTTGACAGGTTCGCTGATGGCATTGATTTCAAGAGCAAAGGCTTCCTTTTCGAATTCCTCCGTCATTTCGCCTTTTCCGAAATACCCGAGCTCACCGCCATCTGCAGCATTGCTGGTGTCGGTGGAGTATTCCTTGGCCAGTTCCGCGAAATCCTTTCCGTTTTCCAGGTCTTCCTTCACTTTCTTGGCCGTCTCCTCATCTTCAACGAGGATATGGCTTGCCTGTACCTGCTCCTTTTGCCCAAAGGAATCTTTATTCTCCTCAAAATATGTTGTAATTTCCTCATCCGAAATCGAAAGATCCGGTTTTATCATTTTTTCAGCCAGAAGATAGATCTCAATATCTTCCCTAATCCTGTCTATTGAGACATTGTTTTGCTCCAGTGCTGCGGAGAATGCTGCTTCCCCGCCATAGGACTCCTGCAGCCTGGTCAGTTCCTCATCGATCTCGCTGCCTGTCACCTTCACCTTTTGTTTTTCCGCTTCCATTTCAATCACTTTGTTTGTGATCAGCGAATCGAGCACATCGGCACCGTACATTTCTGTCAGTTTTCCATTGAGATCGTCCTTCGTTATTTTCTCGCCATTGATACTTGCTGCTGTCTCTTTTTTTGAAAAAGCCATCGTCATAGTCAGGATCAACCCAAGAACCACTACAGCTAAAATCATCATCACTTTATTTTTTTTCATTGAATTAATCATTCTTTCCCCCATTAATCTGCATTAGCGGCAGTCAGCTTAACCTGGAAGGTCTGCTTCTTGCCATCGCGGTAAATTGTCAATTCGGCACTGTCACCTGTATTTAGCTTTGTATACATGAATCTTCTTAAATCGCCTGCGTTCTCTACTTTCTCCCCATTAATGGCTACGATGACATCCTGTTCCTGGAGGCCTGCTTCAGATGCGGCGGAATTTGGTGCAATATAAGTAACCATTGTGCCCGAATCCACCTCATCAGGAAGGTTTTCTAAATAATCGTGTGGAATCTGCGCCAAATCAGCCAGGCTGACACCCAGATATGGGCGCTCAACTTTTCCTTTTTCGATCAACTGGTTGACGATTGGCAGAACATCATTGCTTGGAATCGCGAAGCCAAGGCCTTCGACACCGTTCTGCGAAATTTTCAGGCTGTTGATCCCAATCACCTTTCCGTCGGTATTGATCAGCGCGCCGCCACTGTTGCCCGGATTGATCGCTGCATCTGTCTGGATGACGTTCATCTCCCATTCACCAGCAGATGTCGGGAAAGAAATCGAACGATCGACCGCGCTCACGATTCCCTGGGTGACAGTCCGTGATAAATCCAGTCCAAGCGGGTTACCGATGGCCAGAACCTGATCGCCTGCCCGGAGCACATCTGAGTCACCAAAATCAATCACATCGACTGCCTCACTGGCAGAGATTTTAACAACCGCAAGGTCCGTCAAGGCATCTGCCCCGACTACCTCAGCGTCCACCTTATCCCCGTTGTACAGGGAGACTTCAACCTTGGAAGCCCCTTCGATCACATGATTGTTTGTGATGATGTAGGCCTGGTTTCCTTCCTTTTTAAAAATCACTCCGGATCCTGATCCGCTTTCCACGGAACCCTGACTTCTGGAAAATGGATTGTTTTCCTGCTGAATATTGGTGATGCCGACAATCGACCTGGAAGAAGACTCGATGATATCTGCAATGGAACTTGGATTTTTCGAGGAAGTCTGGGTAGCCACGATGCCCGAATTGCCACTCTCAGTTGCAGTTTGCGCAGGAGGCTGGACCACGGCGCCGCTTCCCGAATCTGTATAATTCACTGCTGCCAGTGTGATCGCCGAGCCGACCACTCCAGCCATCACTGTTGAAAAAACGCTTTTTAATTTATTGGTTTTCTTCACCGGCTCCCCATCCTGAAACCGGGTATGCTGCTCGAACTCATTCATGGTAACTCCTCCTCAAATCTAACTTGTCATCATCTTATCCAGTAATTATGAACAAATTATTAACAAACTGAGGCGAGGAATTTAAAAATCGGGGAAGATTTTTAACAAATACAAAAGGTGCAAAAAGACAATAAAAAACTGCAGGCAATTCGCCTGCAGCAATAACAATTCTATTTACATTTCAATACTTTTCATCAAATTGGCCATTTCGATCGCCGAGACTGCTGCATCCCAGCCTTTATTGCCGGCTTTCGTACCGGCACGTTCGATTGCCTGTTCAATCGTATCTGTTGTCAGCACCCCGAAAATGACTGGTACACCTGTGTTCAGTGCAGCGGATGAAACGCCTTTTGCTGTTTCGTTGGAAACATAATCAAAATGCGGTGTCGCTCCTCGGATGACTGTACCTAATGTGATCACAGCATCATATTTATTGCTTTTCGCCAGCTTCTGGGCAACCATTGGGATTTCAAATGCTCCTGGAACCCAGGCAACATCCACATCACTTTCTTCCACACCGTGTCTTTTCAGGGCGTCCTGCGCACCACCCAAAAGTTTGCTTGTGATAAATTCATTGAAACGCCCTACAACGATTCCAACTTTAAGACCTGTTCCTACTAAATTACCTTCATACGTTCTGTTCATGTCGATTCCTCCATTAAAAGTTTAATAAATGACCTAGCTTGCTGTGCTTTGTCTTTAAATAGTTTTCGTTCTCTTCCCTTGTCGGCATCTGGATCGCAACCCGATCAACCACCTCAAGGTCATACCCTTTTAACCCCCTTATTTTTCTGGGGTTATTCGTCAAAAGTTTAATTTGCTTAATACCAAGGTCCCTGAGGATTTGTGCACCGATGCCATACTCCCTCAAGTCCGCTCCGAAACCAAGCTTTTCATTGGCTTCCACCGTATCATAGCCTTCTTCCTGAAGCTTATAGGCTCGGAGCTTGTTCATCAGGCCAATGCCTCTTCCCTCCTGGCGCATGTACAGAAGGACACCTCTGCCTTCTTTTTCAATCTGGCTTAATGCGGCGTGCAGCTGCGGGCCGCAATCACATCGATAAGAGCCGAAGACATCACCGGTCAGACATTCAGAATGGACTCTGACAAGGACGGGTTCTTCGGGATCGATTTCCCCTTTCACAAGGGCAACATGCTCCTTGTCATCCACCAGGTTTGAATAACCGACCGCCTTGAAAATGCCAAATTCTGTTGGAAGGTTGATCTCAACCTCTCTCTTGATCAGCTTGTCCTTTCGATTGCGATATTGTATCAAGTCTTTAATCGTGATCATTTTCAGTTCAAACTGATCAGCAATCTTGCGCAGCTGCGGGACACGCGCCATCGTACCATCTTCATTCATGATTTCGCAGATAACACCTGCAGGCTCTGCACCGCATAACTTAGCCAGGTCCACTGCCGCCTCCGTATGTCCAGCCCTTCTTAACACCCCGCCTTTTTTCGCTACAAGCGGGAAGATATGTCCAGGCCTTTTAAAATCCGCAGCCTTTGACTCAGGATCCAACATGCTTAGTACAGTGGCCGAGCGTTCAAAGGCAGAAATTCCTGTTGTTGAATACTTATGATCAATGCTGATGGTAAAAGCTGTTCCATGGGGATCGGTATTGCGGGATACCATCGGCATAAGGTCAAGCTTTTGTGCTAACTCCGTTTCAATTGGAACACAAATCAGGCCGCGCCCGTGTGTTGCCATGAAATTGATGACATCTGGTGTCGCTTTTTCCGCCAACGCGACAAAATCACCTTCGTTCTCACGATCCTCATCGTCACATACGATCACTGGTTTGCCTTGCATGAGTTCATAAATGGCTTCTTCAATCGGATCAAACATGGTCATCCCCCTCACATAAACCCATTTTCTTTTAAAAATTGAGCTGTAATATCACTGCCGCGCTTAGCAGCAGGAAACTGGTTATTCAAAAAATGGCCGACATACTTCCCAATCATGTCGCATTCAATATTCACGATATCACCTGAACCCTTCAACCCCAGCACCGTTTCAGAAAGGGTAAGCGGAATAAGGGACAAAGTGAAACTGTCATCTGATATTCCAAAAACAGTCAGGCTCGTGCCATCAACAGCGACAGACCCTTTCATAATCACGTACTTCAGCAGTTCAGGCTCTACTTGAATCTCATAGTATATGGCGTTTTCAATCTGCTTTTTCCCTTTGATGACACCGACCCCATCGACATGGCCTGCGACAAAGTGGCCGCCAAATCTGCCCCCGGCAGCCATGGCTCTCTCCAGATTCACCTTAGAGCCTCTTTTAATCACCTTTAAACTGGAAGCTTTCACCGTTTCAGGCATGACATCAACAGTGAAGCGATTTTCTGTGAAAGAGGTGACTGTCAGGCATACCCCGTTCACAGCAATGCTGTCACCGAGTTTTACATCTGTCAGGACTTTTTTAGCATCGATGGTCAGGACAAAAGACACTCCATTTTGCTGGACATTCGCTATGGTCCCTATTTCTTCAATGATTCCTGTAAACATATGAACCTCCTTAAACCGGCTCCGCGATGATCCGAACATCCTGCCCAATCTGTTTTACATCATTGATCACCAATTGAACAGCATCGTCCATAGACGCGAAGCCTTCCCCGCCATAAGAAACGGGTGCTAGTCTACCGCCGATTAATTTTGGCGCAATATAAGTAATTACTTGCTGGAAAGCTTTTTCTTTTAAAAAGCTGCCATGTACCTCGGCACCGCCTTCGACATAAACCGAAGTAATACCGCGTTCTCCTAATTCCTTCAGCATGTCTGTTATGCCGATTTTGGGAGTTTTTAAGGTGATCAATTCAATGCCTCGATCTGTAAAGTGTGCGACTTTGTCAGGATCCACTTCCACTCCAGTCACGATAATGGTTCTAGCAGCCTGATCATTCACTGCTTGCGCATCCAACGGTGTCCGCAAAGCTGTATCCAGTATGACCCTGACCGGACTTTTCCCTCCAGCTTCAAGTCTGGTCGTAAGACTTGGATTATCCTTGATAACAGTATTGACTCCAACCAGGATGGCGTCATGTGTATGGCGGAACTGATGGACATCCTTTCTGGCATCCTCACCGGTGATCCACCGGCTTTCTCCTGTGACCGTCGCAATCTTGCCGTCAAGGCTGACAGCAGATTTCAAGGTCACATACGGCATCCCAGTATTTATGTAATGAAAAAATACTTTATTTAGCAATGCAGCTTTTTCCTGCAGCAAGCCGACCTCAACCTCAATGCCTGCCTCCCTCATCTTTTTGGTTCCCGCGCCGCCTACAAGCGGATTTGGATCAACCGAAGCGACAAAAACCTTTTTGATGCCGGATTCAATGACTAAATCTGAACACGGCGGAGTTTTGCCGTAATGGCTGCATGGTTCAAGTGTGACATAGAGAGTGGAACCTGCTGCCTTTTCGCCTGCCATCCGAATGGCATGTACCTCGGCATGCGGCTCGCCAGCTTTTAAGTGTGCACCCATACCAACGATTTGATTGTCCCTGACCACGACAGCACCGACATGGGGATTTGGGGATGTCTGAGCTTCCGTGGCCTTTGCAAGGGTGATGGCAAGAGCCATATAGTCACGATCATTCATTTTAAAACCTCCTTTCTTTTTGACGTATAAACATTTAAGACGAAAAAAGACCCCGAACCAAAATGGTCGGGGTCCCAGAAAGACAATAGCAAACTAGAGGTTTAAAAAAGGGCATACTGATCCCTGTGATTTCAAACCCGCTTTTTTCCTTCTCCCATCCAGACTATACTGTCGGCCCTGGAGTTTCACCAGATCCACCGTTTAACAAAAGTTAACCGGGTCACGGACTAAGAAGCATCGCTTCATCACCGCCGGTTGGGAATTTCACCCGACCCCGAAGGAAATATTAAATTATTGTCATTATACAGAACATAAATGAAAATTACGAATAAATCGTGCTGGTTATTTTTTCATCAGCTTTTCTATCGTCGTCAGCAATTCATCGACGACTTCATTGTCGCCTTCCTGGATGCGTTCGACGATACAGGATTTCATATGGCCCTCTAGCAGCAGTTTGGCTACTGAGTTCAAGGCTGCCTGGGTAGCTGAAATTTGTGTGATGACATCATCACAATACGTATCTTTTTCAATCAAACCTTTAATGCCGCGAATCTGTCCTTCTATCCGATTCAACCTCGTAACGAGATTTTTCTTTGTTTTTTCCGAGTGGTGGCTCTTACGCTCTGATGAACAGCAGCTGTCTGCACATTCAGACGGGTTCGTGCCGGGTTCCAAAAGATCCAATCCAAAAACCCCCTTTTTCCATATATCTATATTTTATCATACCCCTATGCAGTACTTATCATAAAATGATGATTCAAGATTCAATTAAATAAAGCACCCCTGCTTATAGCGGAGTGCTGATCGATGATTTTGTTATATTTCCTGTTTTTCGCGTGCTGATTGTCCATATGAAAAAAGTTCCCAAGACACCCCGGCTGCAAATAGACATCCCAGCAAAATCGCCAGTGTTCCGTAAAGAGGGTCTGTCACCTTTGAAAAAATGAGTTCCGAATAGAAGTAAAATCCTGCTCCGATGGCTACAATGAGTAAGGTATTCATGAAATAACGGTACATTTTTTCCCTCCTGAACTTTATATTAACAATTTGTTTTCCAAATGATCCTGACAAATTTACGCTCTCCGTGACATAGAATGGTAAAAGCAAGGGGTTGTCTTATTTCAACATTATCATAGACTCAGCAGGTTGTTTATTGGGAAATTTCCTGTCGAATTCCATAGAGTCTTGAAAGGATGAAGGAGAATTTGAAACATAAAAATACAGCAATCATGTTTGCAATGCTTATCTCCATCTTGGCCATTTTCCCGCTTTTTCATACTGAAGATCCTCCTGCCCAGGCGATTGAGCCTGCACGGAGCCTTTCAGCAGAAATCAACAAACTTCTCGCCAGTGACCCGGTACTTGAAGGATCTCTTGCTGGCGTGAGTATCAGATCGGCTGATGACGGAGAGCTGTTGTATGAGCATATGGGAAACACTCGCCTTCAGCCTGCATCACTCCTGAAACTTTTCACCGCCGGAGCTGCCCTTTCCGTACTCGGAGAAGATTACCGATTTACGACAGAGGTTTCGGCAGATGGAAAAGTCTCTGACGGTGCTCTCGATGGAGACCTCTACTTAGTGGGTAGAGGGGATCCAACGCTGTTACCAGCTGATTTTGCTGAATTCGCTAGGGAAATTAGTAATAAAGGAATTAATAGAATCGAAGGAGATGTAGTCGTTGATGACAGCTGGTATGACGATATCCGCTATTCAGGGGACTTAACTTGGAATGATGAACACCAGTATTATGGCTCGCAAGTATCAGCCCTGACTGCCTCCCCGAATGAGGATTATGATGCCGGCACGGTAATCGTTAACATACAGCCTGGTGAAAAGGGTCAATCAGCTAACATTACCATTTCGCCAGAAAACGATTATGTAACGGTGGTCAATCAGACGAAAACAGTAGGACCCAAGGGTGCCTATAACTTAAAGGTCGATCGTGAACACGGCTCGAATACGATTTTTGTAAAAGGAACCATACCTGCGGGTGCTAAGAACAACCGTAAATGGGTTTCTGTATGGGAGCCTTCCGGGTATGCGGGTGATCTTTTTAAAAGAGCGCTTGAAGATCAGGGGGTTGAGGTGGTTGGGAAAATCAGGACAGGCACCGCCACTGAGGGTATGGCTGGATTGATTTCCCATAAATCAATGCCGCTGAAGGATCTGCTTGTGCCGTTTATGAAGCTAAGCAATAACGGCCATGCAGAAGTGCTCGTGAAGGAAATGGGGAAGGCAATCCACAAAGAAGGCAGCTGGGAAAAAGGACTTGAAGTCATGAATGCCGAATTGGCAAAGTTCGGTGTTGACCCAGCCAGACTGGTATTGCGAGATGGTTCGGGCATATCCCATGCAAACCTCGTACCGGCCAACGAAATCACCAGTTTCCTCTTCCATGTTCGCAAGGAAAAATGGTTTCCTGCTTTCAAGCATTCTCTTCCCGTTGCCGGGGATCGTGACAGGATGGTCGGAGGAACGATGCGCAACCGGCTGAAGGAGGAAGACTTAAAGGATAGGGTTATAGCGAAAACTGGCTCTCTAACCGGTGTAAGCACCCTGTCAGGATATGTTGAAACATCAAGCGGTGAAACATTGATTTTTGCAATTTTACTGAATAACCTAATCGACGACACACAAGGTCGAAAATTAGAAAATGAATTGGCTAAAATCCTTTTATCCCAGCCCTAAATGAGAAAAAGCTGCGCAGACTGAGAATCTGCACAGCTTTTTTACAAAATAAGAAAGTATAAATTTCTCTTTGAGAATTGTCCAGCTCCAGCGCCTGGCCAGTTTTCATCACTGAGAGTGCCTCCTCGAGTATCTTGCGATAAGTGTTAGCTTTGAGCAGCTCGAGTCGCTTGTTCAGTGTCGCCTCCTAGAAACTCCGAAACTTCAACTCCGCCGGCAGAAGCAAAAAGCGCTTCTTTGTCGGAGTCTCCAGTTTCTGCGTTTCTGGACAGTCGGCTAAACATTTCTATTTCGGTCCGCCCAATGAAGTCAAAGAGCGACTTCACCGGTCGGCCCTCCAGCGCTTGTCGGGGCTGACCAAGGCGCTTGCGCTTTTCTTATTACTTCGCAAATCGGTGGTTGCCGATCGTTACAGTTGTTTCTCTTGAGAATACCCATTTGCTCACTGCCGTTTTTGGGTTAAAGAAGAACAAAGAACCTTTGCCCTGTCCTCTAAATGCAAGAGCTTCTTTTACTGCTTTCTTCGCTTCTGCATCAGCAGGCTTGTTGATCGCTCCATTTTTCACAGGAGTGAAGGCATGGTAGCCATTTGATTTCTGGTAGATTACACCCTTGATTGTATTAGGGAAATCAGGGCTTGCTACTCTATTCAAGACAACAGTTGCTACTGCTACTTTTCCCGCGTATGGCTCGCCTTTCGCCTCAGCGTGTACAAGACGCGCCAAAAGGTCCTGGTCCGCTGCAGACACATTCGCTGCCGGGATGGTCAACTTTTGTCCTGGATATAGTAGATTGCTAGTTCGATTGTTTGCTTTTTTCAGCTCGGCCAATGGCACACCATAATTGCTGGCAATTCCCCAAAGTGTATCACCTTTTTTCACCTGGTACGTCGCAGCCTCAGCCGCTCCGTGCAGCGAAAATAAAGATAGGGATACTACCGCTGTCAGCGCTGCCAATGTTTTTTTCATTTTTCTCATTTTCCATACCTCCCAGTAGTGCTCTCTCACTACTAACAAGGCTAGCAGTTGTAACATAGTTTATCATCGTCCAATAAGTGCCATTTAGGAGAAGGCCGCTACATTCACTGAAACCTCTAGATTCTCTTTAAACCTAGTAGATTATTCCATCCCACCTTCCCTTCCTAATATGACCAACCCTGTAAGTTTCCGGTTCAATTTTTACATAGTGTTACAGAATTGTAACTGCACACAGGGACGGTTCTCCTGTTTTTGGAAACCAGGAGAACCGTTCTACTGGTTGTTATATTAGTTATTTAATTAAAATAATTATAATTTAGTATTGATTTTTAATTGAAAGGTGTTATCATTTAGCTATAAACAAATTTAAGATAAAGGCGTGATCATGATGAGCAATTATCAAAAGAACCATCTTACTACAAGCTGGGGTGCGCCGGTTGGGGACAACCAGAACTCCATGACTGCGGGCCAAAGAGGTCCTACTTTAATCCAGGATGTACATCTATTGGAGAAATTGGCGCACTTTAACCGTGAGCGTGTGCCTGAGCGTGTTGTACATGCAAAAGGTGCCGGTGCTCATGGATATTTCGAAGTAACGAATGATGTAACGAGGTACACGAAAGCGGCTTTCCTATCCGAGGTTGGCAAGAAGACACCTCTTTTCATCCGTTTCTCAACAGTTGCCGGGGAGCTTGGCTCTGCAGATACAGTTCGTGACCCACGAGGCTTTGCTGTGAAGTTTTATACAGAGGAAGGAAACTATGATATCGTCGGAAACAATACGCCAGTATTCTTCATCCGCGACGCGATTAAGTTCCCAGACTTCATCCATACACAAAAAAGAAACCCGCAGACACACTTGAAGGATCCAAATGCGGTCTGGGATTTCTGGTCTCTTTCACCTGAATCGCTGCATCAGGTTACAATCTTGATGTCTGATCGCGGTATCCCGGCTACTTTGCGCCACATGCATGGATTCGGCAGCCATACGTTCAAGTGGACAAATGAAGATGGCGATGGCGTTTGGATCAAATACCACTTCAAGACAGAGCAGGGTGTGAAAAACCTTGCACCAGATGTAGCAGCAAAAATTGCCGGCGAAAATCCTGACTATCATACAGAAGATTTGTTCAACGCGATTGAAGCTGACGACTTCCCTGCGTGGAAGCTATATGTGCAAATCATGCCACTAGAGGATGCTAACACGTATCGTTTCGATCCATTCGATGTCACAAAGGTTTGGTCACAAAAAGATTATCCATTGATTGAAGTCGGCCGCATGGTATTGGATCGCAATCCGGAAAACTATTTCGCGGAAGTCGAGCAGGCTACATTCTCTCCTGGAAATCTAGTTCCTGGTGTCGATGTCTCTCCTGATAAAATGCTTCAGGGCCGCCTGTTTGCATACTCCGACGCACATCGCTACCGTGTTGGAGCGAACCACAATCACCTGCCGATCAACAGGCCGAAATTAGAAATGAACTCCTACCAGCGCGACGGCCAAATGCGCTTCGACGGCAATGGCGGAAAAGCAGTAAATTACGAGCCTAATAGTTTCGGGGGACCTACTGAAGTGCAAGAACACAAGCAGGCAAGCTTCCCTGTCAGCGGTGTGGCCGAAAACGTGGCCTATGACCACAACGACCACTATACTCAGGCCGGTGACTTATACCGCTTGATGAATGAAGAAGAGCGCGAACGCCTCGTCGCGAACATCGTTGCCGCGATGAAACCAGTACAGCGTGATGATATCAAACTTCGCCAGATCGGTCATTTCTATAAGGCAGATCCTGAATATGGAACTCGCATCGCACAGGGATTGGGCCTGCAGGTGCCCCAGGAAGTTTAATAGAATGGTTACAGGTCGCCAAGGCATACTTGGTGACCTGTTTTTTGATCTGAGAGTGGAAAAGGTCACCAATGGGGGGGGATGGGTGACCTCCATTTTCGAAATCTGTTGAAACAGGGCACTAATAAGGGTGATGGGTGACCTCCATTTTCGAAAACTGCTAAAACAGGTCACTAATGAGGCTGATGAGTGACCTCCGTTTTCGAAATCTGCTAAAACAGGTCACTAATAAGGGCGATGGGTGACCTTCTTTTTCGAAATTCGCTAAAACAGGGCACTAATAAGGGCGATAGGTGACCTTCTTTTTCGAAATCTGCTAAAACAGGGCACTAATGAGGCTGATGAGTGACCTCCATTTTCAAAATCTGTTGAAACAGGGCACTAATAAGGGCTATGGGTGACCTCCATTTTCGAAATCTCTTAAAAAAGGGCACCAATGAGGGCTCTTGGTACTACATTCTTCTAAATTACACCAATTTTTTATTCCAACCCGATCTATTGGTCACTACTTTATCCTAAATAATACCATTTCCCTGCACTTATAAGCCTTATTGGCTACCAATTTATCCTAAAATATACCATTTCTTCGCAGCACTTATAAGCGCTATTGGTTACTGTTTCCTCCCAAACGATACTATTTACTTCATCACTTATAAGCCCAATTAGTTACTACTTTTTCCTAAAACATACCATTTTTCAGCACTTAGCCCCACAAAAAACAGGTCAGCAAAAGTTGCTGACCTGTTTTTACCGAATCATTAGAATGTATGCGCAAGATCTTTGGCACGGGCGATTCCGTTTTCTTTGATTTCCTGTGCTTTTTCAGGGTTCGCATTGTGGCCTTCAAGGAACAGGCATTCCATAGAAGGTACACCGAAGAAGTTCATTATCGTTTCGATGTAGCGATTGCCCATTTCCATCGCTGCTGCAGGGCCTTCTGAGTAATAACCGCCGCGTGCCTGGATGTGAAGGGCTTTTTTATCGGTCATTAAACCGACTGGGCCTTCTTGTGTGTATCTGAATGTCTTGCCAGCCACCGCTACTGCATCAAGATATGCCTTCATGACTGGAGGGAAAGAGAAGTTCCAAAGCGGTGTAACGAAAACGAATTTGTCTGCTGATGTGAACTGGTCAACCAGTTCTGCAAGACGGCCGATTTTTGCCTGCTCGTCTGCAGTAAGGTCAGCAAATTCAGTTCCTTTTTGCAGCTTGCCCCATCCGCCCAATACGTCTGCATCGATATGCGGGATATTTTCTTTGAACAGATCAAGATGAATGACTTCATCTTCCTGGTTCTGTGCTTTGTATGTTTCGATGAATGCTTTTCCTGCAGCCAGACTGAAGGACTGCTCTTCATTCAGCGGATGTGCTGTGATGTATAAAACTTTTGCCATGATGTCTTACCACCTATTCTTTATTGTTTGAAACTATTTCGATGAAAACAAATCTCGAAGTAAAAATAGTTCACTTCGAGATAATACTCCGTAATTAAGCACTGGTCAATATAAATGCTCAGCTATTATCTTAACGTCTTTAGCGCGCCGCTCCAGGCGACTACCTCATCCAGCATGGCTGTTACATTGTCTGTATGAAGATCCTGTGGTTTAAATGTCGTGCCATTTTCGAAGTCTGTAAACAATGACAAAGTTGGATGCGTGCGGACATCAGCAATTTTTAATTCCCCGCAAATCCCTCTCAGATGTTCAGCAGCCCTTGCGCCGCCAGTAGAACCGTAACTAACGATTCCAGCCGCTTTGTTATTCCATGCCTCGCGTGCGAAATCAAGCGCATTTTTCAAGGCTCCCGTAATACTGTGGTTATATTCCTGTACGATGAATACAAATCCATCCAGGCTGGCAAGCTTTTCATTCCACGCTGCGATTCCTGGCTCAGTGCCATCTGTTGTTCCGAGGAAAGGCAATTCAAAATCAGCTATATCCACGATCTCATAATTTGCATCTCCGCGTTTGTCAGCGATGCTTTTCACCCATTCTCCCACTTGAGGGCTTACACGGCCTTGTCTTGTGCTTCCCAAAATAATACCAATATTCAATTTCTCCATCTTTTTTTCCTCCTTCTTTTTACTTCCGAATAGTTTATTGAACAGTCCCAAAACTTTCACCTCTGCAAAATTATTCTGTTACCAATTTGATGCGATTGCCAGACGGATCGGCAGTTACAAACGCCCCCATTTCTTCGGTTACGGATGCTCCGATATCTTTTAACCGGCCAATGGTTGCTTTAACCGACTCTTGATCCGGGAATACCAAAGTATAGGATTCCAGCCCGGCACTGTTTGCTGGCGGTTGTGGTGCACCTGCGCCATTCCAGGTATTCAGTCCAATATGGTGATGGTATTTCCCTGAAGAAATGAATAGTGCTTGCGGTCCGTAACGGCTGACCACTTTGAATCCGAGTCCTTTAGTATAAAATTTTTCCGTGTCCGCCAGTTCAGACACATGCAAATGGATATGCCCCATCACGGTTCCAGCCGGAAGTCCGTTCCACGTTTCGTCATTTCCCAAAGCAAGCAAGCCTTCCGCATCCAATGCCTGTGTAGCCATTACGACTTGATCGCCATTCCACTCCCATTCCGATGCTGGCCTGTCTGTATAGATTTCGATCCCATTTCCATCTGGATCTCCCAAATATAGAGCTTCACTTACAAGATGATCGGACGCTCCCTGCAAAGGATAGCCGACTTGAACCAAATGCTTTAATATTTTTGCCAGCTCAATACGATCAGGCAATAACAGGGCGAAATGATACAATCCGGTCGTCCTTCCTGGTTTCCGTACTGCGTTAGCAGGCTGTTCAAGCGACAGTAGGACCGTCTTTGCTTCTGCGGTCAGTTTCGCTGTTCTTTCTGTTTGCTCATACACTTTTAAACCGATTACCTCTTGATAAAAGGCGAGGGAACGTTCCAGGTTCTGGACCTTCAGATTAACCTGGCTGACAAAAGTGACTGGCTTTTGGTGGAAACTCATTTTATTTGCCTCCTTATGCATTTTTAGATTGAAATAATACATTCTCCAAAGCGAAAAGTGATTTGTTCGCTAAAGCAAGATAAATGGACATCGCCAGTAAAGCTATATCAAGTTCGTAACCCGCCATTTGGCCATTGCCTAGAAATCCGCCTGCAAGCTTTACTTTTAAAATGGCCACGGCGAGAATAATGGCAAACAAAATCGAAACGACTCTTGTTCCCACTCCCAATACCATTGCCAGGCCACCGATTAATTCAATCAATGCGACCAAGTATGCAGTGAAACCTGGCAACCCGAGGCTCTCAAAGAACCCTACTGTATTTGCGATGTCTCCCTGGAACTTGGCTGCTCCATGAATGAAAAATGTCGCCCCCAAAACTACTCGTAAAATGGTTGCTCCTGTTTCGTATGTTCTGATCATTTCTGTTTTACTCTCCTTTATAGTGTGTTTCATAACAGTAACAACGATTCGAATCTATATTTTGTTACTTGGTTACTTTATGTAAGTAATTATATTTTAGTAAATTAATATCGTCAAGTAACAATTTTATAAAAAGTAATTTATTTTTCTTTTAATCTGTTTATAATATAGGTAAGGAGTGATTGAAATGGATAAGTCGATTTGCCCCAGATTTGAAAAAGCCATGACAATCCTGAGTCAGAGATGGACAGGTCTGATCATTTATCAGCTGCTGTCTGGTCCTCAGCGTTTTTGCACGATAGAATCTGGCATTGGAATCAGCGGAAGGGTGCTTTCAGAGCGCTTAAAAGATTTGGAGAACGAGGGGATTGTCAATAGAATAGTCTATCCGGAGACTCCAGTCAGAATCGAGTATTCGCTTTCTGAAAAAGGTAAGGCACTAGAGCCGATCATGAAGGAAATTGAAAACTGGTCACAAAGCTGGCTGGAGCGCTGAACAGTTTCCTATAAATAGTCATAGAAAAAGGACGTATGCGACTGCATACGTCCTTTCCTGTTCCATCTACCTGCCCAAAAATGAATTGAGCATCCATACATGCTTTTCCAAGCCAGAATGGATGGACAATAGCAGGTCACCTGTCGTTTCATCCTGCACCTGCTCAGCCAATTCCATGCCTTGCTTCAGTTCCTGAATCATAGTTGAATAATCCTCAACAATGCTCGCAACCATGTCCTGAGCATTTTCATTTCCTGATGCTTCTTTTACCGAAGACAGTTCAAGCGCTCCAGCCATCGTTGCGACAGGCTTGTCTCCCATTGCCAGCAATCGTTCTGCCAGTTCATCGATATGTAAGGCTGCTTCGTTGTACAGCTCTTCAAATTTAGCGTGCAGCGTGAAAAATTCCGGACCTGTGACATACCAGTGATAGTTATGAAGCTTGATATAGAGTACGGTCCAGTTTGCGATTTGTTTGTTGACTGCTTGCGTCAGTTCATTCTTCATTCTTTTCCCTCCAATACTTTTATATGAACTCATTATAGTCCAAGTTTATCCAGCAATGGCCTGTTCTGAAGATTGTTCACAGTACTGTCAACTTTTTAGACAAGTTCTGTGCTAGTACCGGGTCAAAAATCAGAATTCTCCATAAACTATACATAAAAACAAATAAATTTCTCCAAACTATGCATAATAGTGGAGGTGGACGGAAATGGGTTTGTTCAATGCGATCAACCAGTGGAGAAATGCAAGATATGAAAATCACCTTGCCAATATGAAGGATCAAAATAAATGCCCGGACTGCCATGGAAGAGGTTATTACGCTTTTTCCGCTAACGAGTTTGTTTATTACGCAGCTCCTTATGAATGCCCTGGATGCAATGGCAGCGGACTGTACAGTGACTGGGACAATAGCATGAACTAAAAAATGGCCCCTGCTATTTGCAGAGGCCATTTCTTATGGATTCATAAAGCTATTTTCATAAAATTCCTTACAACGTTAATACAAAAGATATTTTTCCCTCACCTGCTTGAATTGGTCCAGCTCATCTTGCCACTGTGCTTTGATTTCCTCGACTGACTGGCCATTTTCGATTGCTTCCCTGATCCAGCCGTTTCCTGTCAGAAGGTCAAAGAATGAAATTCCCTTGCTGTCTTCAGCACGGAACTCGAAATCCTCTGGATACATATCGTGGATTGTTTTGACGATATGAAGCCCTGTTTCGACTGGCTTGAAGGAATCATAGTCGGTGATATGAATCTGGATTCCGTGTGAAAGCTTACCGGAATGCTTTGAGAACGTCGGGATGAACGATGCAGCCCTGAACTTTACGCCTGGCAGTTTCAAAGAGTTTAATTCTGCTGCCAGGTGATCGGAGTTGATGAACGGTGCTCCGATCAGCTCGAATGGTTTTGTTGTCCCTCTTCCTTCAGAAACATTTGTGCCTTCGATCAATGCAGCACCAGGGTAGACCAGGGCTGTATCCAGTGTTGGCATGTTAGGCGAAGGCATCACGAATTCCAGCGGCGTATCGTCATAATGCATCGTGCGCTTCCAGCCGTTCATTTCGACTACGGTCAAGTCTGCGCCAATTCCGAATTCTTCATTGAACAATTGAGCAAGCTCCCCTACGGTCATTCCATGGCGCAGAGGAATTTCATAGTTCCCAACAAATGATTTGTATTTTGTCTCAAGTACAGGGCCTTCCACCTTATGGCCGCCAAGCGGATTCGGGCGATCCAGGACGATGAACGGAATTTCGTTTTCCTTAGCTGCTTCCATGGCATAGGCCATCGTGTAAATATACGTATAGAACCTTGTTCCGACATCCTGGATATCAAACAGGAGTACATCTACATTCTCAAGCATCTCTGGTGTCGGTTTTTTCGTTTGTCCGTACAGGCTGTACACAGGCAGGTTTGTTTTCTCATCGATATAATACTCCACATAAGCTCCAGCCTGTGCGCTTCCCCGCACGCCGTGCTCTGGTCCATAAAGCGCGGTCAGCTCTACATCAGGATCATTGAACAGCAGGTCGACCACACTGTTCAGGTCCCTATCGACTCCGGTAGGGTTCGTAATTAGACCGACTCTCTTCCCTTCGATCAGATCCTTATGCTGTTCCAGGAGCGCTTCAGCTCCAACCCTGAACTTTTTTAGCTCCTGGCTCTTTCCATTCCCGCTGTCATGGTTCGCCATCGCAATCGTCAATGTCGAGAGAATCAATACCGTCGCCAGGACTGCTGTCAGCCATTTCTTCAAAGCAATCACCCCTGTTTTTAGTTGGTTGCAGACATTCTGGAACTCTATTAATATGGCAAATCTAAATGCGACCAATACATCACAAATGCCTTCCACTTAAGGCAGGACACCAACCGATCGGTGCCCGCCTATTCACTTTCTAATACGTGAGGCCATGCCCGTATTCATATAAAATGCCGCCAGCCAAATCCGGAATCGTGATTGGCAGTTTGCCGGTTGGCGCGAAATCGCCGAACAATGCTCCTGCTGTGGCTTCGAAGCTCGCCGGGCGGAATCCGTACTGCGTCATGTAAGCGTCAATTTCCGGAAAGGCCATGATATCGTACGGGTTACGGATGCCAACACCAATCACCGGAGCATCCGTCAGGCCGATGATCTGGTTGACCATCTGCATTTGAGCGTTGGATGGCGAACGACCGGAAACATTGAATGTATAGGTTCCGATTACAACCGCGCTTGCATTTCGAATTTGTTCGAGCTGCGCTTCAGTCAGTTTGTAGGAAGCGTTAGATATTACCGTTGTGTTGTCATGGCGTTTTTTGATTGCTGCGCCCAAATCATTGATGAAGCTGTTGCCAACTACAACAACCTTGTCATTGCCATCGAGCTTCAGCGGCAGTGCTGCGTCATTTTTCACAAGCGTAATGGACTTTTCTGCTGCTTCTTGTTCGATTTGTTTATGCTCTGGTGAACCGACAACCTGAAGGGCGTTGGCGATTTTCTCTTCAACAGATGCTGGATGTTCTTCCTTGATGACTCCGCGTTTCACCTTCAAAGTCAGGATTCGTTTCACAGATGCTTCCACGCGTTCTTCTGTGATTTCGCCAGCCTTCACTGCTTTCAGAAGGCCCTGAGCGACTGCCTCCAGTCCAACAGGCATCAGCACGATATCCGTTCCCGCTTTTACAGCGCGGATGGCCGCGTCCACAGGTCCGAAGTGATCAGAGATGGCTTTCATGTTCATCGCGTCGGTTGTGATCACACCGTCATAGTCCATCTCTTCACGCATCAATTCAGTCAATACCTTGTAGGATAGTGTAGCCGGAATCGCAATTTCTTCCCCAGTCAGCTGGGAGACCGCTTTTGTTCCATCGATTTTAGGGAAGGTAACATGCGCAGTCATGATCGCATCGATTCCTGCTTCCATCCCTTTTTGGAACGGATAGAGTTCGACTTCCTTCAAACGGTCCTTGTCGTGTGGCACCTCAGGCAAGCCAAGGTGGGAGTCGACCGCTGTATCTCCGTGTCCCGGGAAGTGCTTGGCCGTCGCCGCGACACCTGCATCCTGAAGGCCTTTTGTATAGGCAACTCCCATGTCAGCGACCAGCTGCGGATCTTCACCGAATGAACGGACACCGATGACCGGGTTGTCTGGATTATTGTTGACGTCCATTACTGGCGCAAAGTTCATATTAATCCCTAACGCAGCCAGTTCTTCGCCGATCGCGTTCCCGACGTTATAAGAAATTCCCTTTGAGCGTGCCGCTCCCAAAGCCATATTTCCCGGCATATCTGTACCGGATTGGAGCCTGGTGACAATCCCGCCTTCCTGGTCAATCGTCAGCAGCAGGCCGTATTTTTCAGCCGCATCCTGATAGTCGGATACGAGGCGTGCAGTTTGTTCAGTTGTCACGACATTCTCACGGAAAAGAATGACTCCGCCCAAATGATATTTTTTCACGAGCTGCTCAATTTCCGGCAGCATCTCCGTTACATTAGAACCCTTCCACGTCCTGAAATCGGGCATCAGCATCTGGCCCACTTTTTCTTCCAGGGTCATTTTGCTGATTGCGTTGCCGATCAGGTCGTATCTCTGGCCTTCCTGCTTGATGACCGCAGCCTCGCTCGCAGGCTTACCTGCTTCTCCTTTTGAAGCTTGGTTCACTTTATAATCAAGTGCAATTTTGTCCTTAAAAGTTCCATCTGTTACGGTAATGAACGTGCGTCCGTTCTGTCCCGTGAAGTGGACCTTTCCGTTTTCATCCACCACTGCGACATTTTTATTGGCAGATTCCCATACAAGGTTTTTCGAGGCGAGTAAAAATTGCCCCTCGGAATATACATGCAGTGCCTTTAATTGAATGCTTCCACCCTCAATGGCTGCTCCGGCTTCGGGTATGTTCTGGTAAATCACAAGGTCCTTCACCTGTCCTGTTTCCTCGGCACTGGCCGTCTTCATCGATAAGCCTGGCAGCATTTGTGAAAAAGCCAGAACGAACACCAATGAATAAAGCATCAGCTTGCTCAATTTACTCATACAATATCTCCTCCATTTTGCATATTTTATCCAAATGAACGAAAATTACTGATTTCAATAATCCCGTTGCATCCAGCCCTCGCCTGAAAACTCAGGTACAATCTCTTCTCCATCAGGGTTTGTCAGCTTGATATGATCCACATACCAGCCGCGGCCATTCGTATAGCTGTCGGTTTTATAATGGAAACGGATATACTTTGTATCTGCAGGCACATCCACTTCCACTGCATCCCAGTCGATACTGCTGCCTGTATACACTGCAGCCCGCTCCCAGTTCTCGCCGTCTTTTGACAGTTCGAGATATCCATAATCGGCTTCCGCCTCAATTCGATGCCACGTTTCAAAAGATAGTTTCGCAGGTTGATCAAGGTCTATTTCAGCTGTCAGCTTGCGCCCAAGCTGGTCACCATAACCTGAAAACCAGGCTGATCCATCCGGAATTTTCACACGGATGGCATCCGCTACCTGCCTTGCCAGCTGCCTGCGGGCGACATTAGTAGAAACCGTGTTGCGGCTCGGATGGACTCTGTTTGTCAGCAGGATGGCGACCGTGCCATTATTCCGATTCACGACAATCGACGTCCCCGTATAACCAGTATGGCCAAGTGAAGACCCTTCAGACAAAGCATCCATGAACCATCCCTGAGCAAGCTCCCAGCCTAAACCATGGTCATTGCCCGGAAACTCAGGCACATGGTTCTCCACGATCATCTTCACGGTTTCCGGCTTAAGGATCCGGGCACTGCCGTAGCGGCCGTCATTCAAATACATATGGGCAAGCTTCGCAAGATCCTCAGCTGTCGAGAATACTCCTGCATGTCCGGCAACACCATCCAGAGACCAGGCGTTTTCATCATGAACCTCTCCCCAGACGACGCCTCTATTTGTCCATGGCTGGTATTCTGCAGCGGCAATCCGATTTTTCAAGACAGCTGGCGGATTGTACATCGTATCCGTCATTCCAAGCGGTTCCGTAATATGCTCCTTTACGAACTCATCCTGGCGCTGCCCTGATAGGCGTTCAATCAAAACTCCGAGCGTGATCATGTTGAGATCGCTGTATGTATACTTGGTGCCCGGCTGATTGCTTAACGGGTGGTTCAATACCAGGCCGATCCTGTCATCCCGGCTGCTTCCTTGTGTATAAAGAGGAACCCATGCGGTAAAACCTGATGTGTGGGTAAGGAGCTGCCGGATTGTGACCTCTTCCTTTCCATTGGCTGCGAATTCAGGAATATGCTCAGCAACCTTGTCATCAAGGTCAAACCGTCCCTGGTCATAAAGAATCATGGCGGCAGTGGTCGTGAAAATTTTACTGATGGAGGCCAGGTCAAAAATCGTGTCCTCCTGCATCCTGATTGGATTGCTAGATTCAGTGAATTGATCATCTTCATATTTGTAAGCAAATCCATAGGCTTCTTGCTTCACGATATGACCGCGGCGGGCAACGAAAGCAACCGCGCCTGGCATAACCCCGTCAGCAATCATTTTTTCCATATGGCCATCAATATCATCCAGCGGCTGCTGCACCATGCCTGCTCCTCTTACCGATCCTTTGTGCAGCACAGGGGGATAGAGGTCCAGGCTCATCCCACGAAAATACCGGATGCAACTCCTGCGGGCCGCCCTTGGTCGCCTTTTGTTCGATCGATGCGCCTGGCACGTTACTTCCTTCTGCGAACGACACCGGAATCAACACTCCTGCACCAAGTACTGCTGCTAAGGCAATCGTTAATGGTTTCTTTTTCATGTTTCCTCCTCTTCTGAGCAAAGGCTCTATTTAATCTATTAATCTTTGAAAAGGCTTTCATGATGTATCTTTAGACTATCTAAGCAACAGTATAGATGTCTATACCACTATAGACCCAACACACCTCTAAAATAAAAGAATCCCGGGACTGCTATCCCGGGATTTTCGATTCATTTTTGTAAAAATATTCAAACAATTCGTTTGAAATTTTCCCAACTTCTCTTCGCTTGATTATTTTCTCAAGTTATCCTTCTGTTTAATCCAATACCTGATTCCCCGTCCGGCAAAAGGCTCATCATTAAACCGCGGAATGACATGCAAATGGGCATGAAAGATGGACTGTCCCCCAGCTCTTCCTGTGTTCCAGCCCACACTGTACCCATCAGGCAAATACCTTTTATCAAGCAAGTCTTTCGCCTTCTGAAGCAGCTCTCCAGAATCCTTCCATTCCTGTTCTGAAAGCTCGAATACATCCCGCTTATGTTTTTTAGGGATAATCAGCCCGCTTCCCTCCAGGACTAGCTGTTCAGATTCCTTTTGAATAAAATAACACGTTTCATTCTCTAAAACGATCTGCTGCTCAGTATCTTCATGCACATGGCAATATGGACAATTTTCCTGGTCCATTTCTTTCCTCCATTATTTTAAATCTTGATTCTTTTTCTTTTTAACTGCTCGATCTAATAGCCTTTCATAAAATTGGTACAATAACCCTGACCCAATGAAGCCTATTATCAGCAAGATCACCAAAGCAGCCTTTTTTATCCAGACAACATCGACTAAAATCCATAAAGCTCCCGCCGCCACAGAGGAAATGATTAAGATCATCCAACGGCGTAATTCCTTAGAATCTTTATCTCTGCTCATTTCCAACACCTTCCTTTTTCGTTTATACGGATAAGAAAGGAATAAGTTTCAAAAAGCAGCGCCCATTTTGGACCCTGCTCTCCAGTAAACTATGAATTTAGCAATCTCTTCATCGCATGAATCTGTCCTAGATGATACGATTCATGGAATAACGCCATGTTTGCCAGCTCTCCGAAAGTCTCCAGACCCAGGAAAGGCTGTTTCAATTTCTCATCAAGCATATGCGGGGGCACTTCCTTGATTCTTCCAAGCTGTTCCTTCAGCTGCACAGCCAGCACCTCAATTGAAGGAATATCCCCAACCCAGTCAGCCGGTCGTGTATCCTTGCCAAAAAGGTCCAGGTAGTTTGACGGAAGATGACTGGATTTCTTTGGGTAACCCATCATAAATTGCTCCGTCACCGTCAATATATGTCCAATATGCCAGTGAATCGTGTTGTTGAATCCTTCAGGCTGGACATCCGCTTCTTCTGCCGTAAGTCCATCAATGTTTCTCAGAAAATAATTCCTGGTTAACTCAAATTGCTTGAACAATAGCTCGCTCAATTTTCTCTTCCCCTTTCAAGCTTGTCTTCATATAATTCTTATTCTAAATTTATCCATTCTATGTCGCAAGGATCTAGAACAAAAATACCCCACGTTGTATTAAATAACATAAAAGGAAATTCTTTGACAAAAATTGTTCAAAACATTATGGCTGATATGTGTCTTCACATTTTTTTCACAGATTTCCAGATTTTCCTTTGATATTTTATAAGTGTACTAATAAATAACTATTTTTGAAGGGAAGCGATTTAGATGTTCGCAAATTGGTTGAGAGAAAACAACATTGCTGCTGGCCTGTTGACTGTGATTAGGGTTTGGCTTGGTTATAACTGGATGACTGCTGGTTGGGGCAAGTTGACTGGAGAAGGATTTGACGCGAGCGGTTATTTGAAGAATGCGGTTGCGAATCCGGTAAAAGGTCCTGACGGAAACATGGTTTACGGATGGTATGTAAACTTCCTAGAAAGCTTCGCGATCCCGAATGTCGAACTGTTCAACTTCATCGTTCCACTTGGTGAATTCCTTGTCGGTCTTGGGTTGATCCTTGGTACTTTAACAACTGCTGCTATGTTCTTCGGCTTAGTGATGAACTTCAGCTTCTTCCTTGCCGGAACTGTATCTCATAACCCTACTGACATCTTCTTCGGCTTCATCATCCTGTTCGCTGGCTACAACGCTGGCAAATACGGTTTAGACCGCTGGGTGATACCTTTCATCCGCAAGACTGTATTCAAGCAAACACCAGAAGCTGCACATAAGGCTGTCTGATAAATAATGAAAATCCCCTGAGCTATAGCAGCGCAGGGGATTTTTTTCATTTAGTTCCGGAAATGTTTTTCAGCATGATTCGTTTTTTAAAACCGCCGCTTCGGTTCCTTTTCAGCTGACGCATAAATTCCACTTCTGCTTCTGTGATTCCGCGGTGCTCAGCAATCGCGTAGACCACTTCAAGCAAATCGACAATTTCACTAAGCAGTCGGTCAGTCCCGGCATTGCGGAACTTGTTCACTTCCTCATCGAACTTCTCCATCAATTTTTTGCTATATTCACTTCCATCCAATACTTCATAATCCACAGCTTTTCCCTTTTCCTTCATCAACTCGGGAAAGTAATCTCTTACAAGCTTGTTATACTCTTTGTTCTCCATGTCGATTTCTCCTTTTGCTGTCCTATGATAAACATATCCTTTATTGTATGAGTTCAAACACGTTAGTTTTTCCAGACGATGTATCAGGTCTTTTTAGGATGAACGAAACAAGGAGAGCGCCACATTTTAGAATGTATAATAACAATAATAATTATAGTAAAAGCCTGTGGTCCCGGGACCACAGGCTTTCCTGTTTTAGTAGTTTCACACTACATAATCTTCTGTCAATCTGCTGCAGGCATCGGTGAGGTTCTGCAGGCATTCTGCTCTTAACCTTTCGTCACAGATGAAATCATTGCGAAGCTCCTCTTCGAGCTTCATCTGGATTTGCTGGATTTCTTCCCGGAGCCGCTCTCTTTTTTCCACCTCTGCTAAATGAAACTCGATTTCCCGTTCAAAATATTCGATCGTTCCAAATAATACAGTCAACGCTTCCTCCACCTTTCGTCTATATATGGTATTCCCCCTGTAAAAAGAACAAGCCTGCCAAAAGGTCTGTTTTTATCTGTCCTGTCAAGATTCTTATGTATTATTTAACCTCTCACATCCTGCGCAAACGTCAAATTGGGCTATTATACTAGAAAGTTAGAGTTTACGATGAAAAGGCTTTTTGCGAATCCTGGTTCCTGCTATGGCTCAAATAAAAAAATCCTCCTAAAAAAAGATGGCGGATTTACCAAGCTGCAGCCTGAACTAATTGCCTACTTCTTCTTTTTCAATCCGATCTTTTTGGCAACCCGACAATCATAGCATATTTGCCTTAGACTCGCGGCTTTGCGTCCTTACCTTTCGATAAGTTTGCCTTTTTCAGTTCTATTTCCAATATAAAACTTTAGGACTATCATTTCAACAAAATTCGCCAAATAGTTACAAATATAAGTCTATTCTCCTATATCTAATAGGGTGGCTATAAAGTGGTCTTTCAAAAATTTTGATTTACGGATTGTTTTAACAATGTAATATCCTAGCAATCTTCATGTAAAATTCACTTGCTAGAATAAAAAGAAGAAGCTTTATTACAGGCGAAATGGCAGGAGGATCCGTATGGAACAGCATGTTAAAGTGTCGCTAGATAAGTGGAAAGCAGAGATTGAAGAAATTTTGCATGAGATTGACGCGGAATATGAAGAGGTAAAAAACGAGCTGAAGGTCTATACATATAAATTCAATATTACGAAGCAGGTTGTCCAATCGACAGTTAATCCTGATCTGAACAGAAAGATCCGTGAATTGTACCATCAGCCTTTTGAAGAAAAGTTCAATGACCTGAAAGAGTATATCAAGGAGCTGGAAGAGAAGAAGCGAGTCTTCCAAATGTTCACTGATAAAATAGACAAGGTCACAGAAAAGGAAGAGCCTCCCCAACTGGCAGTCGCACAATCTGAATAAATGAAAAGCCTGGCTGAATCTGATTCAGCCAGGCTTTTATCTGTGCCTTTATTATTTTTTCCACCATGAATCAAACATCGATGCTGGTACATGGCGTTTGTGTTCGGAGACAAGGTAGCGTTTTTCGATCATGGCTGCATCTTCCTCGCCGATTTGCTTACCTTCAAGATAATCATCAATCGCCTCGTAGCTTACGCCAAGTTCGGTTTCATCAGCCTGTAGCGGTTTTTCATCCAGCAGGTCGGCTGTCGGCTCTTTAAGATACAATCTTTCTTCAGCGTTCAAGGCCTTGAGCAGTTCTCTTCCCTGCCGCTTGTTCAGTCCTGATAACGGCAATAAATCGGCACCTCCGTCACCGAATTTTGTAAAGAATCCAGTAACCGCTTCTGCGGCATGGTCCGTTCCGATTACCAGCAATCCTTCCTGGCCTGCGATTGCATACTGTGTGATCATCCTCATCCTTGCCTTCGCATTTCCTTTATTAAAATCTGTCATCTTATCGCCAATTGCATCTTCAAATTGCGTATTGAACGTATCGACTGCTGGTTGGATGTTGAAGGTGATGGTTTTATCAGGCTTGATGAACTTAAGCGCGAGCTGCGCATCGTCTTCATCCTTTTGCACCGCATAAGGAAGCCTCACTGCCACGAATTTCGCTTCAGTGCCTTCCGCACGCAATTCTTCTGCCGCAAGCTGCGCGAGCCTGCCAGCAAGAGTCGAATCCTGCCCGCCGCTGATTCCCAGCACGAACCCTTTCGCATGTGAAGTCTTTAAGTATTCCTTTAAAAAATCAATGCGCTTGCGGACTTCCTCCTGGGCATTAATCTCAGGACGGACATTCAGCGCTTCAATAATCTGTTTTTGCAAGCTCATACTATACCTCCTATTTCACTGTAACCTATAATAAATGAGCATATCCCTTCTATAGACCAAAGTCCAGATTTTGGTCAGAAAATATGACATTCCTTTATGCTATAACACTCATGTAATAGTTTTACCCAATACCCTGTTATTCGTAACATTTTGTCAGCGTGGAGTTTTTTGCTAGACTGTTACTAGTTAAGACATTCATTATTGGAGGCTTTATGATGACAAAATTCCAGGGTTATTTTGGTACCTATACAAAAGGCGACAGCGAGGGGATTTATTCTTTCACCCTTGATGCTGCGAACGGAAAGATTAGCGATGTGAGAGCCGCTGCCTCACTCGAAAATCCAACCTATCTTGCAATCAGTGAAGATAACCGCTTTCTTTATGCAGTGGCGAAGGAAGGGGCATCCGGAGGTGTGGCAGGGTTCACGATTTCTAGTTCAGGAGCTTTGTCCTGGATCAATTCAGAGTTGTCTCCTGGTGCCTCACCATGCCATGTCAGTGTGAACAGCGAAAACAGTCTGCTATTGTCGGCAAATTATCATAAAGGCTCTGCAGATTCCTACCTGCTAGACCGGGAAAGCGGCAGGATTGAATCTGTATTATCCAGCGCTGTGCATGAAGGGTCTGGCCCAGATGAGAGACAGGAAAAGGCACATACCCACTATGCAGGGTTTACGCCTGATGGCAATTACGTTGCAGTCGTCGACCTGGGCATTGACCAGCTGATCACCTATTCACTAGATAACGGCCAGCTGATCGAGCAAAGCGTATTGCATATCGCTCCTGGAAGCGGTCCAAGACATCTCGTCTTCCATCCGAACAATGAAATTGCTTATTTGATGACCGAATTCAGTTCAGAGGTCCTTGTCTTGAAATACAATTCACAGGATGGAAGCTTCCAACAGGTTCAGGCTGTTTCCACGCTGCCAGCGGAGTTCACGGAAAATAACCAGGGAAGCGCGATCCATATCTCTTCCAATGGGAAATTTGTCTATGCCGCAAATCGCGGACATGACAGCATCGCCATTTTCAAAGTGGAGCCTGAAAGCTTCCTGCTGACTTTTGTCGAGCATACTTCAACAGAAGGAAACTGGCCGAGAGATTTTGTCCTTGATCCAAGTGAAAATTACTTAATCGCGACAAACCAGAACTCCAGCAATGCAGCCCTTTACTCGCGCGATGCTGAAACAGGCAAACTGACCCTGCTGCAAAGTGACGTGAAGGTGCCAGACCCAGTTTGCGTGAAGTTTTTGCATTACTAGAAACAGAGGTAGAAACAGAGGGACGGTTCTCCTGTTTTTGGAAACAGAGGGGCGGTTCTCTTGTTTTTGTATGAGTGGTTTGAATAGAGGGAAAGGGCAGGTGCAACCAGTGCACCTGCCCTTTTTTAGCATACTATTAGGCTAACGAAAACTCTTTATTTATCGCTCGGGAAGCGGACGCCCATCTGCCTTCTCGCTTCGTCCAGGATCTTTATCGTAATTCGTGAATTTTCCAGCGAGTTGTTCACTGATTCCTTTTTGCCTTGCTTAATTAGTTCAATAAATTCCTCAGCTTCATAAAACATATTATCGGTGATTTGATCCTGTGAAAGATCTTCTATTCTTCCATCACGGTAGATGATTTCCACTTTTTCAGGTGTGCTGATCTTATCAATCCGGATGTTGCCCTCTTCTCCATGGATTTCAGACGGCAGTGTGGAGTCGGTGATTTTCGAGAACATAATGACCGCGTCTATCTCATCATATTTCAGCAGCACGCTTCCTTCCCCGTCCACACCTGAATCAAGTACATAGCCGTTCGCCTGGACCGATTTCGGCTCTCCGAACAGGACCACAAGGGGATAGATACAATATATGCCGATATCCATCAATGAACCTGCTGAATATTCCGGATTGAACGCATTCAGCACAGTCCCCTCCTTGTATTTATCATAGCGGGAGGAATACTGGCAGTAGCTGGCGAAATACCTTCTGACTGTCCCGATTTTATGTATGTTTTCCTGAACCGCCCTGAAATTTGGCATCAAAGTCGATTTCAACGCCTCCATTAAGACAACGTCATTTTCTTTCGCAATCTTGACCATTTCCGCAAGCTCATCGCTATTGGAAGCAATCGCCTTTTCGCACAGCACATGCTTGCCATTTTCCATAAATGTTATCGCCTGGGCAGCATGCAATGAATTCGGGCTCGCGATATAGACAGCATCAATCACATCGCTTGCCGCCATCTCTTCCATGCTGGTAAAAACATCATTCGCACCATACTTAGCTGCGAACTCAGCTGCGCGCTCTTCTGTGCGTGAGTATACTGCCGTCAGCTGGAAATCCTCATGCTGGCTGGCACCTTTTAGAAATGCTTCTGTAATCCAGTTCGTACCTACAACTCCGAAACGTACCATAAAGTCCATCCTTTCGTGAAAAAACCTTCAAATAGGAAAAGCTGGAGGCAATGCCTGCAGCTTGTCTTTATATCTTATCGAAATGGCAGCTCAATCACAAACTTAGTCCCTCGTCCCTGTTCACTTTCCACCTGGATTTTCCCATCATGCATCTGGACCAGCTGTTTGACAATCGATAGCCCCAAGCCAAACTCTCCGAATGGATTGCTCGTCCTCGAGAGATCGGCTTTGTAAAAGCGATCCCAGATTTTCTCGATTTCTGATGGTTCAATTCCAATTCCAGTATCCTCAATTTCAATGACAGTCATGTTTCCGTCCATCCTGCCGCGGAGCCGTATTGTCCCGTTCTCGGTAAACTGGATGCTGTTCTTCGTGATATTGATGAGAATCTGAACGAGACGGTCATAATCAGCATGTACCACGGCGGAAGGTTCTGCGTCTACCTCGATTGTGTTCCCTCGCTCTTCAGCCTGCATTTCCAGCTGTTCCTGGATGACCTCCAGTACTTCAATGAGTTCAATATCTTCTTTAAAAAGTTGAACCTGATTAGAACGGATTTTATCATAATCAAGATTCTCATTCACAAGTCTGATCAGGCGCTTTGTTTCCTGGCTGACCAGCTGGATCCCGCGCTCTTTTTCCGCCTCCGGAATCATATCATTCTTCAGGCCTTCAATCATCCCGCTGATCGTCGTGAGCGGCGTGCGCAATTCATGAGACACATCGGACATGAACTGTCGGCGGCGGTGCTCAAGCCTTTCAATTTCAGACTTCGATTCATTCAGCCGGCCAACCATGCTGTTAAAATCGTTCGCCAATTCGCCGATTTCATCAAAATCAGAGGACGGGACTTTTACCGTGTAATCCCCTGCTGAAACCATTGATGTCGCCTCCTGCAGCTTCTTGATCCTGTTTACATGGATGCGGGACAGCAGCCAGCTCAGCAGGAACGAAACAGCAAGCGCAATCAGGACGGTGTAAAACAGATACTTGTTGATTTCAGCAATCATCTCGCGCGCTCCGCCAATTGGCGAAGTGAGCAGGATGCCGCCGATAAAGCGGCCCTGCTCAAGATAAGGAAGGGCCACCAGGGTTACGGCCCTGTCATAGCGCTCCAGGTCATACTTCATGACGATGGGCTCGCCGTTCGTAAGCTTTCGCCATTCCTTCTCCGTAAATTCAATCGCCGGGCCCCTCCAGCGGATTGGATTCAGCAGCTGAATGTTTTCATCAAACACACTGAACTGGATGTCACGGCCAAACAGGACACGCGCATATTGGTTGATCACCTGATCCGGTCGTTCGCTTCCCCGGTCGAGATCCCGAAGGATATTATCTCCATACGAAATAAGCTCCTCGGTCTTGTTTTCATAAACAAGATTCTCTACATATTGGGTGAATATGAGGCTCAGAACCAGGAAAGCAACAATGATGATGCTGATATGGCTGATGAACTGCTGGTATATATATTTAACCTTCATGCCCATCCACCGATTCATCAAACTTGTAGCCTACTCCCCAAACCGTATGGAATAATGGCTTCTCAGCCGTGCCAAGCTTTTTCCGTAAGCGCTTGATATGCACATCCACTGTCCGCTCATCTCCGTAATATTGGTATCCCCATACTCGTTCAAGCAGCTGCTCCCTCGTAAAAACCTGCCGAGGGTGCTGGGCAAAAAACAGGAGCAGATCAAATTCCTTCGGCGTCAGGTTCGTGACAGGCACTCCATCGAACAGCACTTCACGGGTTTCCTTATTGATTTTAAGAAAGCTTGTCCCAATACCCGCGCTCTCCTCCGGCTTCTGTTTCTGGTAGCGGCGGGCCACAGCCTTGATCCTGGCCATTAACGCAAGAGGGCTGAAAGGCTTGGTCACATAATCATCCGCGCCCATTTCCAGTCCAAGCACCTGATCCGACTCACTGTCCTTCGCCGTCAGCATGATGATCGGCACATCACTTCCCTCCTGGCGAATCTTCCTGCACAGTGTGACTCCATCCATACCAGGAAGCATCCAATCGACAATCAACAAATCCCAGCTGCCATGCTTAAAAGCACTGTAGCCTTTCAGACCATCATGGACGAACTCCCCTTCAATCCCCTCTTTTAAAAAGAACATCTCAATCATCGCACAGACACTCTTATTATCCTCAATGACCAAAATTCTCACGGTAATCCCCTCTAATCCGATATCTGTTATATATAAAATAAAGCTCCACTGGAAGAGAATCAACTGATTCGGCCATTGTTACAGATTAATTAAACATTTGGACATAGTTTGTTCATGATTTGAGGATCGGCTGGCTTGAAGCGATTGAAGCCCTTGCTTCTTATATTCCTTAATCGGTGACTTATTTTCTCTCGAGCTGAAGCAACGATTTTTGTCCGAAGGGGCACCTGCTTCGGACATTTTACTGAGCTCTCTTTCTTGTAAATGGGCACCCATAGAGTCTATTGGTTACCTCTTTTCTCTCTTCCTCCCGAAACAGGACATCAATACCGCCTATTGGTTACCTCTTTTCTCTCTTCCTCCCGAAACAGGGCACCAATACCGTCTATTGGTTACCTCTTTTCTCTCTTTCTCCCAAAACAGGGCACCAATACCGTCTATTGGTTACCTCTTTTCTCTCTTTCTCCCGAAACAGGGCACCAATACCGTCTATTGGTTACCTCTTTTCTCTCTTTCTCCCGAAACAGGTCACCAATACCGTCTATTGGTTACCTCTTTTCTCTCATTCTATCGAAACAGGGCGCCAATGATTGGGTTCCGATACCTATCTAAACGAAGAATCGTGTTTAAAGAAGTAGTTTTACTCTAATGTTTTAGTGAATCCATCCTTCATGCGCTCACTGTGTCACTTTTTTCTTCGTTTGCAGTAGGCTCATCTCGACTTTTCAGGAGAGGGCCACTTAACACTTGGTCAAAACAGGCAATTTGAGATCAAGTTGCAATCTGTATTACCATCCTTGTCACTCTCTTTTCTTTCATAAAAACAAAAATATTCGCACCTCCAAAATATGCTATTTTTCTAGGGAGCTTGTCCACGCTGAATAAATTATGAAGAATAAACTATTTGTGTGATGTACTTCGATTTGAAAGGAGGGGATTTAATTTGAGTGGAAAAGGAGCACCTCAACAAAGCAAGTGCTGTATTGGTTGTATCGATCCTACACAGACAAATGAGGCTACAATAAATGTTAATCAATTCAATCTTGTTATGGTAGTCCGTGGTGATGGTGGACTTGTACCCCAAAATTTTGATTTTGTAGGTAATAAATTTAATTTAGCAGTTGACGAAAATGGAGACCTTACAATAAATGGGCATAAAATGGAAGCCACTGATCTCGAAGATGGGGTAAAAATGTACGCATTTAAACACAAAGATGTAAAAACATCTTAAAGACATGAATTAAAATTTCAAATTGGAAGGAGAGAAATTAAATGAGTGGAAAAGGAGCACCCCAAAATGGCAGGTGCTGTATTGGTTGTATCAGTCCTACACAGTCAAATACAGCTTCAGTATCTGTTTCTCAGGCCAACTTTGCTACTGTATCTTGTGGAGACGATGCTGCTGCTGGAAACAATTATCCCAAGAAAAAATCCTAAATGATAGCCTATTATTTTGTGAAAAATAGAAGTGCATCCAAGAACAAACAGCCAGCCTGGAACCAGGTTGGTTATTTGTTTATTGTCATTCGTAGTCATCTTTAGGATTCAATTCTCTAGCTTTCAAACTTTTGAAACTAAGACTATCCTTTTAAATTCCTACTACAAAGATTTTTTCGTTTCATTACACTTTTACTATCAGACTTTTTCCGATAACGATCTCTAGCTGTTCAGTTCACTTCTATCTGTTGATAGTTAACCGATTAATGTGAGGATCAGAGCCATTAAAACTCTGATTCTTTTTGTATCCTTAGAAAGCACAAGAAAGCCAGCTCCTGCTGCGGAGCTGGCTAAAACGATTAGTCTTTTTTTACAGGCAGGCCTTCTTCTTCCCATGCGGAGAAGCCGCCATCAAGATTCAATACATCTTTGAAGCCGTTTTTTAGAAGCAGGCTTGTGCCGATTGCTGAGCGTGCGCCTGACTGGCAGTGGGCGATGATTTTCTTGTCTTTTGGAATCTCGTCCAGTTTGTCGGTCAGGTTCCCCAGCATCATATGATGGGCGCCCGGGATATGGCCGCTGTCCCATTCGCTCTGGTTGCGGACGTCGATAACGAAGTAGTTGTCGTCCTCCATCAGTTCTTTTGCCTTGCTTGCGTCGACGTTTTGGTATTGTTCGAGGCTTGCACCAAGTTCTTTTGGATCGACGTATCCTGTAACCTGGTCAAGACCGATTGACTGAAGGGATGTTTTTACATCAGCCAGTTGTTCTGGATCCGCGATCAGCACAATGTCCTGGTCGTAGCTCAACAGCCAGCCTGCCCAGTTCGTAAATGTTTTATTGTATTGGATGTTGATGGCCCCTTCTGCATGTCCCTTAGCAAAGTCTTTTGCCGGGCGCGTATCGGCAACTGCTGCATTGCCAGCCTCAGCCAGAGAAACCTTTGGTGTTTCTTCGCGGCGCAGCAGTTCAGGACCGACTTTGTTAAGCTTTTTCATTTGGGCAAAGTACTTAGGAGGTTCAGGCTGTCCTGCAAGGAGCTCCTCTACAAACTGTCCCTCTTCCTTGATCTGGAATGCCCAGTTGAATTTTTTCTCATAACCCAAAGTAGACATCGGCACTGCACCAAGTGACTTACCGCATGCACTGCCGGCGCCGTGTGCAGGCCAGACCTGCAGGAAATCCGAAAGCTTTTCGACTTTCCGCAGCGACTCGAACATCTGGCGAGCACCCGATTCGGACGTATCCTTAATGCCTGCCGCTTTTTCGAGAAGATCCGGACGGCCAACATCGCCTACGAACAGGAAGTCACCTGTGAAGATGCCCATCGGCTCATTGGCACCGCCCCCTTTGTCCGTCAGCAGGAAAGAGATGCTTTCCGGGGTGTGTCCTGGTGTGTGGATTACTTCAAAATAAACATTTCCTATGTTGAAAACAGAGCCTTCTGTCAGCATTTCGTGTTCATACTGGTGTACATATTCATACTTCCAATCTTTGTCTCCCTCATCCGAAACGTACAGCTTCGCGCCATGATGAAGGGCAAGCTCCCTTGCTCCTGAAAGATAATCGGCATGGATATGTGTTTCCGTTGCCGCTGAAATATTGAGGCCTTCTTTCTTCGCGACATTAAGATAAGGCTGGATATTCCTTGCCGGGTCGATGACAATGGCTTCCCCTGTTCTCTGGCATCCAATCAGATAAGACATGTGTGCTAGCTGTTCATCAAAAAAAGATTTGAAATACATAACAATTCCTCCTCCATTTTTACTCGCTATAGGTCTATGCTCTTCTATACCCCGCACCATATTTTTTAAAAGTCTTAAATGATGCCGATCGCGGGAGATGCCACTTTTCGTAAATACCTACACCCCTTTTTACCCACATGATGGGGAACCCATCAAATGTAAAAACCTGCTCCGCTTTCGGAACAGGTTTTTGTATCTATTTTTTCACAGTCATAAATATATATAACAGAATCGAGATCAGCACAGAGAGCGCGGATGAGATATAGATGCTTCCATATCCAAGCCAGTGGCCAATCTGGCCAAATGCCATGGCGCCAATGCCAACTCCTAAATCAAAGAAGGAGAAAAATGTCGCGTTGGCCATGCCTTTCCGGTTCATCGGGGCATCCTGTACCGCCCATGCCTGAAGTGCGGGTTGTACGGATCCAAATCCGAACCCATACAAACCGGCTCCAATGAACATGACGAGGCTGTTTGGCAGCCAAGCCAGCAAAACCATGGCAACCATAATCAGAGCCGCACCTGGAATAAAAATCGCGCGGTGTCCCATTTTATCATAAATCCTGCCAGAGAATGACCTGGACACCATCAAAGCCAATGCGAAAATGAGGAAGTACCATTGTATACCGGCAATTCCTTTCTGCGCTGTATAAAGAGGCAAAAAAGATGCGATTCCGCCAAAGGTAACCGTTATGAACAATAGCAGCAGCGAAGGCTGCAGGGCTGTTTTTTCGTACAGATCCCATTTGCGCCTCTCGATTTTCACTTCGCTTTTCTCGACCTTTTTATATTGAATTCTTGAAGCTAAAAGAAAGGCAGTCAGTCCCATCACAGCACAAATTAAAAACAGGGTCTTGAACGACATCACCCCAGCCAGTGCCAGTCCAAGTGACGGTCCAATCGCAAGTGAAAAGTTCCCTGACAGGCCAAAATAGCCCATACCCTCCCCCCTGCGCCTTAGAGGAATCAAATCTGTGGCAATCGTACCGGATGCAGTTGTAGAAAAACCCCATCCAACTCCCTGAACGATCCTCATTAAAAAGAGGATGGCAATCGCAGAGGCAAATCCAAATGACCCAACTGAAATAACGAAAACAGCCAGGCCAATCAAATAGATGAAACCTCGTCCTCTTGTCTCCAGCAACCTGCCGGCAAAGGGGCGCACAATCAGCGCTGAAAACGTGAATATCCCGACAACAAATCCAATCAATTGGTCATTCCCGCCTAATTCCTCTACAAACAAAGGAATCGTTGGCAGAGTCATCTGAAAGCCAAGGAATATGAAGAAATTTGCCAGTAAGATCAGTACAAAGTCTTTTGTCCAAATTTTTTCAGTGCCTGATTTTTGATTAGCTGCTCCTGATTCTTGGTCCATTTACAACACCCTCTCAATCGGTGAAATAATCCTTTAAATAGGCACTGACAGATGTTTTAGCCTCTTTTTCTTACTTGAGTTCAAAATTCTGTCAATTTGTTGTTGCGTTTGTGTGAACAAATTCACATCCAACTCATTTTTATTTCGGATTCTGATATATTGTAAGTGTAATCAATCATTACTTATTTTGGAAGGGAAGCGATTTAGATGTTCGCAAATTGGTTGAGGGAAAACAACATTGCTGCTGGCCTGTTGACTGTGATTAGGGTATGGCTTGGTTATAACTGGATGACTGCTGGATGGGGAAAATTGACGGGCGAAGGTTTCGATGCTAGCGGCTATTTAAAAAATGCGGTTGCAAATCCGGTAAAAGGTCCTGACGGAAACATGGTTTACGGATGGTATGTAAACTTCCTTGAAAGCTTTGCACTGCCGAACGTTGAGCTGTTCAACTTCATCGTCCCACTTGGTGAATTCCTTGTCGGTCTTGGATTGATCCTTGGTACACTGACTACTGCCGCCATGTTCTTCGGCTTAGTGATGAACTTCAGCTTCTTCCTTGCTGGTACTGTATCTCATAACCCAACTGACATCTTCTTCGGATTCATCATCCTGTTTGCCGGCTACAATGCTGGTAAATACGGCCTTGACCGCTGGGTAGTTCCTTTCATCCGCAAGACTGTGTTAAAAAGAGAACCGGAAACTGCGCATAAAGCAGTTTAACGATAATAGCAGAAAAGAGCCTGGAAAAACCAGGTTCTTTTTTTGTTTGAATTACTAGTTTTGGTCCATTCAACTCCTGCCGTGGCTCCTTCTCTCTTCACGTTCAAAATCCTGACATAATGTTATAGCAAATATGTGAACAAATCCCTGCAGCCCTCATTTAAAACTGAGAAATCAATATATTGTAGTGTAATCAATAATAACTCATTTCGAAGGGAAGCGATTTAGATGTTCGCAAATTGGTTGAGGGAAAATAATATTGCTGCTGGTATTTTGACTTTTATACGTATATGGCTCGGTTACAACTGGATGGTCGCCGGATGGCATAAAATGACGGGAGATGGCTTTGACGCAACCGGCTATTTGAAAAACGCAATTGCCAATCCGGTAAAGGGTCCTGACGGAAATATGGTTTATGGCTGGTATGTATCCTTCCTGGAAAATGTTGCGCTGCCAAATGTAGAGTTGTTTAACTTCATCGTTCCTGTCGGTGAATTCCTTGTTGGTCTCGGACTCATCCTGGGTTGCCTGACAACCGCCGCTATCTTCTTTGGCCTAGTAATGAACTTCTCCTTCTTCCTTGCAGGTACTGTCTCCCACAATCCAACCGATATCTTCTTTGGATTCATCCTCCTCTTCGCTGGCTTTAATGCCGGTAAATACGGATTGGACCGCTGGGTGATCCCTTATATCCGCAAGACAGTGTTCCGGAATGCCGCAGCAAAAAAATAACGACAATTAGCCCCTGCGCTTACTGCAGGGGTTTTTTCTATTTATATCTCAGTAAATCCAGAAACTCAGGAGCTTTGCTTTTGCTATTATTGCCGTTCAGGACAATGCAGATTCTTCCTTGCAGCTATTCAGTTGTTGGGGTCTTTTCCAAAATTAAAGTCGGTATGAATCTGCAAGTATTTCGTAATGGTATTTCCGTTATTCATAAGGATGCTGATTTGCAGTTTTTCATTTTCGTTTTCGAATGTCAGGATGCCATGTGGGAGATAATCGTAGGTTAAGCCGGTATTGTACTTGAACGTTCGAGGACTTTCGTTTATTTCCATAACGATTCTGGTAATCTCATTTTCATCTTCAATTATTGCCATTTCTTCACCCGTCATCGCGCTGATTGTGAGTGTATCATAGCTTCCTGAAATGATTTTATGGTGATATGCCCAATAAATTGTTAAAGTGCATAAAACTACTAACATTAGTACTATAGAAAGTATAACTTTAATTCTGGACATCTCATCTCCCCCTTTCTACATTTTACCATTTAATTATTCATATATGATTACAAGTTCTAAAACGAAAAAGACCAATCCGCCCGTGCGAATTGGTCTCTTCCCTTATATAACGATCAATTTGAAGATGGTAAGTCCGATTCCGATAAGAAAACCGCAGACTGCGCCGTTTACCCTGATCCACTGGAGGTCTTTTCCGATGTTGTTCTCCATCATGTCAATCAGTGTTTCGGTATCCAGCTTATCAAGGTTCTCCCTGACAAGCTTGCCGATTTTCGAGTGGTTTCTTTCAATCAGCCCTGCAATCTTTGCGTGGAGCCATTTTTCGATTCCCTCTACTTTTCCCTCATCTTCCTTGATTTCATCGATGAATCTCTTTACAACCGGGATCACCGTATCATCTACAAAGCTTTCCTTTTCGATGAAAGCAATGACGCGATTCTTTGATTTTGCCAGCACGTCCTTGATTGGGCCTGATAAATCCAGTTCTTCGACCATCTTATTTTTCCAAGTCTGGATTTCGAGCATAAGAGCTTCCCGCTCGTTAATAGTTCCCAGTTCTTTGCGGACTTTATCGAGAATCATATGGCGATAACGATTGTCTTCCTGCTTAAGGTTTTTCATCCTCTTCAGGATGAACGACTGGAGGATATTGCCGACTTTTTCTTCCGTAATCATATTGCTGAACGATTGGATCGCAAATTTCAACAGTCCATCAGCCTGGGTTGTATCGATCGCCTGCTTGCCCAGCTTGCCGAGGACCATTTTTGCTTCATCCTTTGAAGCCCATTTTTCTGTCTCTTCCAGTACATAATTGAATGCAGCAGATTCATATTCCTTCGCCAGCACATGGCTTGAAGCTTTTTGCAGGAATACCGAGGAGTCGGCCGCAAGCAGGAAGCCTTTGATTTCCTGTTCGATTGTCGGAGCGAATCTTTCGACATCCACTTTTTTCACAAGATCCAGGCTGAATGCCTGAATGTTCCTCTTAACTGATTCGGAATGCAGTTCCTTTTCAACTGTCTCGAAAATTTTATCAAGAATGTGAATCTGCTTGAATTTGTCCATGATGCTCTCTTTCGTGAGCCAATCATTTTCAAGCATATTGATCAAAGCGCGGGTCACCCTGTCACGATTTTTCGGCAGGAGTGCTGTATGAGGAATCGGGATTCCCATCGGATGCCGGAACAGTGCGGTTACTGCAAACCAGTCAGCGAGACCGCCGACAAGTCCTGCTTCGAATCCGCCCATCAACAGCTTACCAGCCAATGAACTCTGGAACGGAATCATCGCCAGGAAGCCTGTCCCCATAATAGCCAGCGAAATGGCCGCCAAGTGTCTGGATCGTTTATCTCGTTTTGTCATAAATCTCCCTCTGTTAAAAGCCTTTTTCAATCTCTTATCATATTTTAACCAATTTATAGGGGGTAGCGCTAGAAAAAAGGAAAAGTTCCAGGAGATCGCTCTCCTGGAACTTCTATAAAAGATTAATTCATCCACTCCGGTTTTCCGAAGCCCTTGAATCCTTCATCGATGATTTTTTCGAAATCATCTGATTCAACGACCTCTTTGATATCCTTTGCAAACTGTGCATCTTGGTCCTTCGTATTGATGACGACACGATTGCGGTACTGATCAGGCATGTTTTCAAGCTGGAGCGCATCAAGCAAATCCATTTTCGCTGCAAGGGCAAAGTTTCCTGGCACCGCTGAAAGGTCTACACTTTCGACCGCTCTTGGAAGCTGTGCTGCTTCAATTGGCTTGAACTGGAGGTTCTTCACATTATCTTTCACATCTTTCTCAGAAACGGTAAGCGGGTCAGCATTCGGATCAAGTTTGATTAAACCAGCATCTTCAAGAATCAGGAATGCGCGTGCTGCGTTCGTCGGGTCATTAGGAATCGCGATTGCCGATCCGTCTGCTACTTCATCGAGGGAATTGAACTTCTTTGAATAGATGCCCATTGGTGCAGTCGGCACTACGATTACCTCTGAAAGTTCAAGCTTATGCTCTTTCGCGAAGTTTTCCATGTAGACTTTGTGCTGGAAAAGGTTTGCGTCAAGGTCACCTTTTGATAAAGCCAGGTTGGGCTGGATATAGTCGCTGAACTCTACAACTTTAACAGTATAGCCTTTTTTCTCAAGTAGCGGCTTGATGCCCTTTGTGACCATATCGCTGTATGGTCCGGATGTTGCTCCGAAAGTAACCTCTTTCTTGTCTGCTTTGGCATCATCGCCTGATGCTGAGTCGCTGCCGCATGCTGCAAGCAGTCCAATGGACAATAACAAAACTGCTGATAAGAATAATTTTTTCATTTTAAAAAAAGCCCCCTAGTTATCTTTTATCTACTACTTTTGCAATCTTGTCGCCGCCAAATTGAATGAGCTGGACTAGACAGATTAAAATAATGACCGTCGTGATCATGACGGTATCATCATACCTGTAATAACCAAAACGGATCGCCAGGTCCCCGACACCGCCGCCGCCGACAATGCCGGCCATTGCCGAGTATGCCACGAGGCTGATGATCGTGATGGTGATTCCCTGGACAATTCCGGGCTTTGCTTCAGGAATGAGTACATCTTTGATGATCATCCACGGAGTCGCTCCGGTCGCTACTGCAGCCTCGATTACCCCCTTATCGATCTCCCGGAGGCTCTGCTCTACGATTCTCGCAAAAAACGGAATCGCTGCAACCGATAATGAAACAGATGCAGCTGTCGGCCCGATCGTTGTGCCGGCAATTAAATTCGCCAGCGGCAGCAAAGCGATCAACAGGATGATGAATGGAACCGAACGAATCATATTGACGATGAATCCGGCAATGTTTTTAAAAAGCTGATTCTCTAAAAATAAACCCTTGTCGGTAACAAACAGGAGCACTCCAGTTGGCAGTCCGACAATAATGGCAACCAGGATGGAGATGCCCACCATATAAACCGTTTCGAAAAACGCCTTATTCAGTTCCGGCAGCAGGGCGACCAGGTTATCAAGCAGCATATTGGATCACCTCCAGATTCTTCGTTCTTGATGCTATGTAGGCAATCGCCCGGTCAATCTCGTCAGGGTCTCCTGTCACCTTCATCACGAAAATCCCTAGTGGAGTATCCTGAATGTACTCGATTTTGCCATGAAGGATATTGCCGCGAACCTTGAAGTTCTGGAACACATCCGAGATGACGCTCTGCTCGGCAATCTCTCCCTCGAAATAAATCTTGATCAGCTTCCCATCCCGTTCCTCCAGCAGCCTTTCCGGCAGCTCGAACTGAAGAATGGATTGAACAAAGTCCCTGGTCAATGGCTCTTGTGGATTTGCGAAAATCTCATACACATTGCCTTCTTCTATGATTTTCCCATCCTGCATGACCGCCATCCGGTCACAAATCGTCTTGACCACTTCCATTTCATGTGTGATGAGCACGATGGTGATGCCGAGTTCCCTATTAATCTTCTTAAGGAGTGCGAGGATCGACCGGGTAGTACTCGGGTCAAGAGCTGAGGTCGCTTCATCGCATAAAAGAACGGAAGGATTATTCGCCAAAGCCCTGGCAATTCCGACACGCTGCTTTTGGCCGCCTGACAATTGTGCAGGATAGACATCCTTTTTGTCTGAAAGACCTACCATTTCCAGAAGCTCGTTGACTCTTTCATTGATCCTTGCTTTCGGCGTACCGGCAGCCTTCAGCGCAAACGCGATGTTTTCACTGACGGTTTTGGCGCTGACAAGGTGGAAATGCTGAAAAATCATGCCGATTTTCAGACGTGCCTTTCTTAGCTCACTCTTGTTCAATGAGGTAAGTTCAACTCCATCGATGATGATCTCACCTGATGTGGGTTTCTCAAGTAAGTTCAGGCATCTGATTAATGAGCTTTTTCCGGCCCCGCTGTACCCGACGATCCCGTAAATCTCTCCTTTTTCCACAGTCAATGAAACATGTTCGACACCCGTAACACTTCCTTTTTTCGTTTCATACACCTTGACCAGTTTCCTTACTTCAATCATGCTGACACCTCCAGCTCTGTTTTTTCACAATAAAAAATGCCTCTTTCATTCAAGGAAAGAGACATCGTAAACATCTATACGACTTATCTTTCAGAATGAAAACATTCTGTAGGAAGTGGCACCTTTCCAAATTGGAGGTTGCCGGACGTCATAGGGCCTAATCCCTCAGTCTCTCTTGATAAGTTTCTTATTCAATTCTTTTCGATAATTGAAATATTAAAACCATCTGAGTAGTTTGTCAACAAAGTTTTTTCTGATATTTCCGGTTGGAATCGCTTACACCGTTGGGGGAGAAGGGAATTTTTTTTATCATCACACTAAAGAGAAGACCCCTGTTCACGCGAGAACAAGGGCTCCATATACAAGTGCTCCGGCGATGACATAAGCCGGGTGGACTTTCATTTTTTCCATCAACACAAAACTGATTCCGCCGATTAAGATCGTTTGCATCATTCCTACTCCTCCATAGGAGGAAAAAAAGAAATCATATGTCATGATCCCGAGCAGAACAGCAATGACGGGACGGACGACGATGGTCAGCCGTTTGACTCGTGATGAATCTTTGAATTTCATCAGTAGACCGAGTAAGCCAATCATTAGAATCAGCGATGGAGCGACTGTTGCGAAGATGCCAACTGCCGCCCCAAGCACCCCGCCTTCAACGTACCCGATATAGCCGGCCATCTTGGTGGCGATTGGCCCTGGGAGGGCATTTCCCATCGCCAATACCTCACTGAATTCCTTCACGGACATCCACTCATAGCGGTCAACGACTTCGTTTTCAATCAAAGGAATGGAGGCGGGTCCGCCCCCATATCCTAAAATTCCGGGAATGAAAAATGCCAGGAATATTTGAAAATAGATCATGACTGATTCCCTCCTTCTTTTTCCCGGGAAGGAGCATCTTTCTTAAGCAATGCACCGAGCAGGAGCACAAAAATCAGGATAGCGGGATGCAGGTTCAGGAATTGCATAAGAATCAGGCTGCCAATCAGCGCAACAGCTGTCCAACCCCAGCCGAGCTTCGATTTGCCTGATTTCTTGATAAAATCCCAGGTCAGGACAGCAAGCATGACGGCAACGACCGGAACCACTGCTTCTGCCATCCCTTTGACCCAGGGCTCCTCTTTGTAGGAGTTCAATACCGTCAGGAGGACGATCATCATGATAATCGTCGGGATGATCGTAGCTGCCAGGGCATTGATCATTCCTAGGACACCGCCCACACGGTAGCCGATATACCCTGCCATTTTTGTCGCAATCGGGCCAGGCAGCGCATTACCGAGCGCGAGGATATCCCCAAATTCATCAGAGTCCATCCATTTGTATTTTTCGACGACTTCCTTATGTACAAGTGGGATTGATGACGGACCGCCGCCATACCCGAGGATGCCCACACGGAAAAAAGCCAGGAATAAATCCGCTTGTTTCAAGTAGTTCACCTTCTCTTCTGATTATCAGCGTTTTCGGAGTTAAATCTATCTATCTTCTTTTCTTTTATCTTATTATAGACTCATTTATTCTATTCTGCATGACAAAAAACCAGGCAAAATGCCTGGTTCTTGTGATTTCATAATTTATAATGCGATGAGTGGATCAAGAATTTTGAATGAATCTTAACTACATGGACCACATCTCGAAATATCTCAGCGGATTTTTCAATATATCGACCACATTTCAAAATAGATCAGCAAATCCCCTTTTACTGGTCGAATTTAAACACTTTTACTGAATCGTTCAATTCATTTGTCAGCTTCCGGAGGTCTGTTACCTTCCTCGAAAGGTTACCAAATGCAGATAATTGTTCGGTCGTGGAAGCGGATATCTCTTCGCTTCCAGCGGCTGTTTCCTCGACGACGGCACTGATGGATTCTACATTATGAAGGACTTTCGCACCCAAGTCTTTGGAGGCTTCCATCCCTTTCATAAGCTGCGAGATTTTCTCGGAAATACCGGTTACTTTAGTTTCGATATTTTCAAAGGAAGCCATCGTTAAATCCATCGATTCCATTTGTTCTTCCGCGATGGCTCCTCCCTTGTTTACGGCTTCCCCGATCTCCTCAAGACCGGTTTTTAACAAGTTGACCATGTCAAAGATTTGCGTGGTGGCTGAATTTGACTCCTCAGCGAGCTTCCTGACCTCTGACGCGACAACGGCAAACCCTTTGCCTGCTTCACCTGCTCTTGCTGCTTCGATTGCCGCATTCAAGGCGAGCAGATTTGTCTGCGCGGCAATTGCAGATACGGATGCTGCCATGTTTTCAATTTTAGCGGCATAGCCCACGAATTGGTCGGTCGCTGCCTGGATCGAGAAAGAGGCTTTCTTATTCTCGGTAATAAGCTGCTTCTGCCCTTCGATCGCTTTTCGCCCTTCGCCAATCGCTTCAACTGCTTCTTTGCTATAAAAGGAGGATTCTTGCGTGTGGTCAAGGTTCATCATGATTTCCTTGTCCATTTCGTCAATCAGCTCAACTGATTGCTGCAAATCCTCGGAAACCGTCTGAGCTCCTGCTGAAAGTTCATCAGTGGATACGGCCACCTGGTTGGAGATTTCTGTTAACGAGACGTTTTCCTGCTCAATTTCCTCTGCGAAATCCTCTACTTCCTTGCTTGCCTTATTTACTTTTTGCAGCAAGGTGGTCAATTGCGCCGCCATTTGATCAAATGATTCATTTAAAGTTCCTAACTCGTCCTTATGTTTGTATGAGACTTTCTCTATGATCAAGTTGCCTTTTGCAATTTCCTGGGCATTGACAGCGATCTGTTTAAGCGGCCTGGTGATTGAACTGGTCAACCGGATGCCGATTCCTCCGGCAACAACCAGAAGTACAATGCTTCCGAACACAGCCGACCAGATGATGAACTGAATCTGGTTTTTAAGATCTTCCTGTAAAAAATCATAGTATTCATTCACCTGGATATTCAGCAGATGCAAGTCGTTCAGCACTCCTTCACTTCGGAGTGACTGACGTTTCACTTCAGCACTGATATTTATTTCAAGTGCTTTTTCCGCTTCTGATTCAAGTGCAGTGAACTTTTCGAATGCCTGACCCAGTACTTGTTTACTGTTTTCCTGTTTGATCAGCCCCTGAGCCTGTGTGAATATCTGAGAGGTTTTCTCCATTTTTGTCAGTGCTTCCTGCCTGTTCCCCTCGGTAGGGTTAAATGAAAAGTTATTCAGTGATTGCTTCGTTGCTGATGTTTCAGCCTGAAGCTGCTGCACCGTCAGCAAGACCTGGACATAATCCTGGTTGGATGCCTGCACCATCAGCATCCGGTAAATGATGAACGAAATCATGACAATCGATAATCCGATGGCCAGCAATAAGTTAAGCAGTAATTTTTTCTTTATAGTCATGATGGCTCCCCCACTTGCAGCTGTTAATCCAGCTGAATTGAAACTTCATTTCTTGATAGTTTTTCTTCCAGGTCCTTCAATCTTTTTTCCTGTTCAGAAGTCAGCTTGATCACCCTGATTGGTGCCAGACCTACACCTTGTTCATTTATCCCTAGTTCGATCTGCTTCCCGGAAAGCTTCTTCCCCTCCAGATATTCTTTGACCGTTTCATAGAGCGCAACATCGACGTTTTTCAGCATGGAAGTGATGATCGCTTTTTCAGCAAAAAAGTACTGGTCGCTATCCACACCAATGGCGTATTTTTTCATCGATTGTGCTTCCTTTAGGACACCGACGCCTGTAAAACCGGCAGCGGCATAAAGGACATCTGCTCCATCTTCAATCATGCCTTTTGCGAGTTTTCCTCCGAGTTCAGCATTCCCAAAGTCATTTGCATAAGCCACCTTGACCTCGGCTTCAGGGTTGACAGCTTTCACGCCTTGTTCAAACCCTGACTTGAACTTCCGGATTAACGGAACATCGGCACCTCCGACGAAACCAACTTTGTTTGACTTTGAAGCCAATCCAGCAACAGCACCTGCAAGAAAGCTTCCGTGTTCTTCTTTAAAAACAATGGAGGTGATATTCTCTAACTCTGAAACAGAATCAACCAGGATAAATTGTTGTTCAGGATATTTTTTTGCGACCTTTTCAAGGTCTTCGACAACCATGAATCCCAGCCCGATGACAATGTCATTCCCGCCTTCCACCAATTCTGTGAAGCCTTTTTCATAGGATCCGACAGTGTGCAGTTCCCGGTAGTCAAAAAGGATATCCAGCTCGTCCCTCGCTTTGGCCAGCCCTGAAAAGGCTGCATCGCTGAACGATTGATCTCCTAGTCCGACGTCAGACAACATAATGCCGATTTTCACCCGTTCCTTCGCCTTCATCTCTGTTGTATTGCACCCCGTCAGGGCTCCGACTAATAATAATCCCGTTAAAAGCATGCTTATCATTCGTTTCATCTTGTTGTTCTGCTCCCTCTTTGATTAGATTCATATATTCTTCATCGACGGAAGCAGGAGTTTGTTAATAAATGAACATAAAGTCTTTCTTTTGGTAATTTTCTAAATAATTTCCATATAAAAACAGCAGGCGGATAATCTCCCGCCTGCTGTCATTGTTCTATTTTACATTTGTGAACCTGTTCAGATCGCCATTTTCGCCAAGGACAATCAGGATGTCCTCCGCCCTGAGTGTTTTCTCCGGGTCTGGAGAGATATCGACTTTATTTGCTGTTTTAATGCCGATAACAGTGATATTGTATTTGGCACGGAGGTTGATTTCGATGAGGTTTTTGCCTGCCATGCTCATTGGAAGCTTGATTTCTTCGATGCTGTAGTCGTCCGAAAGCTCGATGAAGTTGAGTACGTTTGGCGATGCCATCAGCTGGTGGGCGACTCGTTCCCCCATGTCCCGTTCAGGGAAAATGACTTTGTCTGCACCGACTTTGAACAATACCTGGGCATGGTGCTTGTTAAGGGCTTTTGCAACGACATTGGAAACGCCCATTTCTTTTAAAATCAGGACGGTCAGGATACTTGCCTGGATGTCGTCTCCAATCGCGACGATGACGGTGTCGAAGTTCCTGATGCCTACTGCCTTCAATGTTTGCTCATCGGTGGAATCTCCGATGACCGCATGGGTGACATGTTCTTTGTATTCCTCGATATATTGTTCCTTCTTGTCAATTGCCAATACTTCGTTTCCCTCATGATAGAGGGTGGTCGCTACACTTGACCCGAAACGTCCCATCCCGATTACTGCGTATTGCTTTGCCATAATAACATCCTCCTACCCAATCATCACTTTTCCAGCAGGATAACGGTAATGATCCTCTTTTCTTCTTTTCGCTATTGCGAAAGCGAGTGTCAACGGACCAATCCGTCCTGCGAACATGGTTATTGTAATCAATATTTTTCCATATGAGGACAGCTCTGGTGTCAGGCCCATTGACAGACCAACAGTTGAAAAAGCCGAAACTGCCTCAAAAAATATCATCAAAAAATCTTTTCCCGGTTCCGTGATGGTCAACACCATTGTAATGGATATGATCGAAAATATCGAAATCATGGTAACAGTCAAAGACTTTGAAATGATGCTGTAATCCACTCTTCTGCCAAACAGAGTGACATCTTCCCTGCCGCGAATCTGTGATTTCACTGCACTAACCAATACGGCAAATGTCGTTGTCTTGATCCCTCCCCCTGTTGATCCAGGAGAAGCACCGATAAACATCAGGAAGATGATCAATATTAATGTAGATTGCTTTAAATCCGGGATGTTCAATGTGTTCGAACCAGCTGTCCGGGGGGTGACAGCCTGATATAGCGCCCCTAATATTTTCCCGGATGGTGTCAAATTCTTTAAGGTCGATGGATTATGGTATTCCAGAATGAAAATCAGAAATGCTCCACCAACAACAAGAATAGCAGATATGCTCAGAACCACTTTGGTATGGAGGGAGAGCCTTCTTGTGCTTCGATACTCAAAAAGCTCGTTCATAACAATGAAGCCGATCCCTCCCAGGCTGATCAAGGTCACCATGGTAATAGTGACAACCGGATCTTCTGCATAGGCAGTCAGGCCCTGGAAGCTTCCCATTAAGTCAAAACCCGCATTATTAAAATTGGATACTGCGTGAAAGAATCCAAAATAGATCGCTTTGCCCGCCGCCATGTCCTCTGCGAATCGAATGGATAGCAGGATCCCCCCGGAAATCTCAGCTGCGGCTGTAAAAACAAATAGTCGTTTTACGAGCCTGACAATCCCATCCACAGTTCCATGATTCAATGACTCCTGGATGACCAGCCGTTCCTTTAAGGAAATCCTTTTCCCGAGAATAAACGCCAGCAAGGTCGCGAAGCTCATGAACCCGAGTCCGCCAATCTGAATCATTGACAGAATGACCAACTCACCGAATGTGGTAAAAGTGTCACCGGTGTCCACAACTACAAGACCTGTGACACAAGTTGCCGAGGTCGCGGTGAAAAAAGCGTCCAGAAGGGACAGGCCCTTGCCATCGGTTGTAGCTGATGGCAGAGCAAGGAGCATTGTCCCCATTAGAATGATGATGCCAAAACCCAGTACAAGAACCTTCGGCGGATCCAGCTTTGAAAGCATTCTCCTGCGCATGATGGTTTCCTTCTTTCCTTAGTATGAGGAAATTATGCGTTTACTATTTCTTTGCAGGGACTTGTTTTTACCGGATTTTAAAATAGTCGACATATTTAAAATTCTGCAAAACAAAAAAGCCCCCAGAGGCTTATAGATATTAGCCTTGTGGACTTTGAACAGACTTGTCGCACAAGCTCCATCTTCCTCTTCTGCAACGCTTACGGAGTTAGCTGTCGGATTAGGACTGAGAATAGCCCCGCCTTTGAAAGGCCTCACCCCAAGTGGATACGATCCACAATCATGGTTCCCCCGCTCCTGGTAGGATTAAGCGATTTAGAAATATGAAACTCATTTATTTTGAAACTGATGTAATCATACTCCTCACCTGTTCGGGTTGTAAAGCATGAAAAGGGCACGAAAAATTGCCCTTTTCCCCAATTTTGCTTAATTACAATAAGAAATCAATTGATATCTCACAGAATCACTGTATTTCTTCATTTTTCTCACCTATCTATGCAAACGCCCCCGGTTTATGGAAAAGCTTTTTAAGGTAAATAATAGGGTTGGTATAAAGTTAGATGGAGGTTGCAGCGGATGAAAGCTATGATCATACTTAATCCCTCGTCAGGTAAGGAAAAGGCGAACGACTATATAGAAAAAATAGAAGAAGCATTGCAAAAAACATATGAAGAAATCGATATAAAGAAAACAGAGAAAGAAGGCGACGCCGCTGCGTTTGCTACGGAGGCCTGTGTGGCTCTTTATGATGCCGTCATCTCAATGGGAGGCGATGGCACTGTCAATGAAGTCATCAACGGACTTGCTGAACAGGCACATCGCCCCGCCCTTGCCATTGTTCCGTTGGGGACGATCAATGATTTCGCAAGGGCACTCAACATCCCTCTCGAACCATTTGAGGCGATTTCCATCCTGGCGGAGCAGCATCTCCGCCCTGTTGATATCGGGAAAGTGGATAACTTCTACTTCATGAATGTGTTAGCGGTCGGCTCCATTGCGGAAGCATCCTATAAAGTGACGCCAGAGCAAAAAACAAGGTTTGGCTCACTGGCATATTTTATGGAAGGTGCTAAATCGGTCTTAAGCGGGGAAGCTATCGAAATATCGGTTGAACATGAAAGAGGCAAATGGGAAGGCAATGCTTTTATATTGCTCGCGGCCCTCACGAATTCCGTCGGAGGCTTTGAAGCGCTGGCACCAGAAGCTAATGTGAACGATGGGAAACTCCATGTATTTATTGTTAAAAAATTGTCGTTCCCAAAACTGGCAACACTCATTCCTTCACTACTAAAAGGAGAACTGGAGGAAAGCGAAGACGTCGAATATATCCGTACCAGCTACCTGAATGTGTCTTCCTCCAAGCCGCATGTCGTGAATATTGACGGTGAGGAAGGCGATCCGCTGCCCTTCCAGGCAAAGGTCCTTCATGGCCATTTAAATGTGTTCGTATCATAACGCAAGGCTCTTTTATTGAACTTTGTTGCCTTCGATCCTGCTGGGATTGGGGGATTTCTTTTTTTCTAAAAAAAAGAATTCGGAGACAAATCCGGTGGAGAAGCCGTGAAAATGTCCGAAGTCGGCATACCTTCGGACAAAATCCGGTGGAGAAGCCGTGAAAATGTTCGAAGGTAGCAGGACTTCGGACAAAATCCGGCGGAGAAGCCGTGAAAATGTCCGAAGTTGGCAGGACTTCGGACAAAATCCGGTAGAGCAGCAGCGAAAATGTCCGAAGGGGGCATGACTTCGGACAAAATCCGGTGGAGACGCAGTGAAAATGTCCGAAGGGGGCATGACTTCGGACAAAATCCGGTGGAGCAGCAGCGAAAATGTCCGAAGGGGGCATACCTTCGGACAAAATCCGGTGGAGCAGCTGTGAAAATGTTCGAAGACGGCATGACTTCGGACAAAATCCGGTGGAGAAGCCGTGAAAATGTCCGTGAAGGGGACATGACTTCGGACAAAATCCGGTGGAGCAGCAGTGAAAATGTCCGAAGGTGGCATGACTTCGGACAAAATCCGATAGAGACCGGTAGAAAGTGAATGGAATTACTTAGGTTATACGAAAAGCAGCAATCAATACGAAAACAGCTTAACGTAAAAAACCTGAGCAGGATTGAGTCCGCTCAGGTTTTTTCCCATGTTATTTTTTGCTTGAATTAAAGTTATAGAAGAATTTAGCGGTGATTGAACCGTCTTTATTCTCTTTGATGTTTGTCACATGGATTCCAGAATCAGCTGGAGTATCGCTGTAGCCCTTCCAGAAGTAGTAAGAGCCAGTGTGTACATTTCCGGAAACAGGAGTGATTTTGCTGCCAGTCTTGAAGAAGTCACCAGCGTCACCGCGGTTCACGTTCTTTTCAAGATCATACAAACCATCTGCCTGAAGGACGGACAGACCGTAATGCGTGACAACTTCACCATTGCTTGCAGTCTGGGACTGATTGTACTGGAAGCGCTTATTCATCCAGTTTTCTACGTTATTCGGACGGAAGCCAGCAGTCTGATAAAGATTGATGACATTTTCATCAACATGCCATGCAACCAGACCTTTCGCGTTTTCACCTTGACGGATCATGCCCTGGTTGAACCCATCCTGCTGGATATTTTCGAACAGGAAGTATTCAGTTCCATTTGATCCTGGAACTTCCATCTTCACGATACCATTGTCAGCAGTTGCTTTATTGATTGGTGGCAATGTAATTTCTTGTACTTCGCCTGGTTTTACTTCAATTGGATTCACCCAGCCTAAGAAAATCTTTGAGAAAGGATCAAAGTGTGTAGGAGAGTTTCCGCCATATGCTGCTGCATCTGGATAACGCATCCAGGATCCGCCTGCCATCATGGAATAGTTACCAACACCCTCTGATGTATAAACCGTGTCATAGAAATCCGGAAGTCCCAGAGCATGTCCAAATTCATGCGCATACACACCAGTCTGTGCAGGGAATGGACCTGTTTTCTTTTCATCGCTGTACGTATTTGTAGCTGCATCAAAACCTGCAACGTTTCCGCCGATACCAGGCTGGATGTTATAGTTGTTTACGACTACGCCATCATACGTCATATCTTCCTTGACTGTTTTTGCAATCCACTCGGATTGTTTCATGCCGGCATGAACATCCGCTGGCTTGCCAGTTTCATAGTACTTGCCATAATATAGCGCGCTTAGCAAGCTCCATTTGTGTGACCAGAATTGTGCCGGGTCACGGCTGAACTCAGCCCCTGTTCCTTCATGGACAACGAAGATATTAGGAACTTCACCATTTTCAGCGTATTGAGAGAAGTCAACCTGGTCATCTGCTGCTTTTAACAAATCACGGATGAATTCACCTGTATGGGCATCACCGTTTTCATTGCCAAGAACATATTTTCCACTTTCCGCGTACTTACCTTCCTGATCCAAATAGTAGGAAGCTCCATGTGGCATTTCCACCCAAACGAATTCAGTATTTTCCTTGCGAACGAGGTTAATTGCTCCGTAACTTGATTCTTTGTAAGCATTTTGCATCGTACGATTCTTCGGTACATTTGGACCATCAAATTTCTTGAACTGCTCCAGCTCATATGGGTTGTACTCAGTGCCAAAAATCAAGTCCTCATAATATTTGGCAGGTACTTGTCCAGGCATGTCCCCGATAGGCTCATCGCCTTCTGGATATTTAGCCAATAATACGAGTACAGGAACATCTCCTGTTGCTTCCTTGTAAGTGACATGATTATCGCCAGGCTGGTGGAATTTTGTCCCATTCTGCGCAAGCTTTTCAGCTGGATCCACCTTTGATATATCAATACCTAATTCCTTTGCTCTATCCACAAGCTCAGGAGCAGCACCTACATGGTGCGCCAGGCTTAATTCATATTTACTGTGTGTCTTTGCAGTCTGATCACTTGCACTGACTCCTGCGAAAACGGCACTGCCCGCTAAAGCAAGAGACAAAGCTGAAGTTGAAAGGACTTTTAGCAATTCATTCACTCCCTATTAGAATATTTCTATTTACTAAATAATATATAATTTTCAGTATATTCTAAATAGGGAGAAAGTATCGTTTGATAGTTTTACCACTATGACAAAAGGCTTAAATATCAGGATATTATGTAATAATTTGGCATATCGGAATAATAATCCCCAAAAAAAAGACTCCGCCTAAGCGAAGCCTCCTCAGTTTTTTATAGTATATCCATCCAAATTTTAATAGCCGTAGCAAGAATCAAGCCTGCCAGGATGTATTGAAGTATTTTGGTATTCACTTTTTTACCAGCGTTGGCTCCCAGTGGTGAAGCAATCAAACTCGCTACGACCATGATCAGAGCAGGCCAGAATGCTACCTGGCCAGTGGCAAGCTTACCTACTGTTGATCCAATCGAAGAAATGAACGTAATCGCCAGTGATGTTGCAATGGTCATTCGTGTAGGGATCTTCAACACGACAAGCATGATCGGAACCAGCAAGAATGCGCCAGCTGCACCTACGATACCTGCACCGATACCGACGATGAATGCGAAAAATGCGGCAAGCCATTTATTGAATGTTACCTGATCAAGCGGGATATCATCTATATTTTTCTTCGGCACGAACATCATGACTGCAGCAATCAATGCCAGAATACCGTAGACAAGGTTGATTCCGCCCTCAGACATGAATCTTGAGCCGTAGCTTCCGATCAAGGATCCAATCAGGATACTGGAACCCATGTAAATAATCAATGTCTTATTCAAGTATCCACCCTTACGATAAGCCCAGACACCACCGATCGTAGCGAAGAATACCTGGACCGCACTGATACCTGATACTTCATGGGCGCTGAAAGCAGCAATCCCAAACAATGGCGGAATATATAAAAGCATTGGGTATTTAATGATTGAACCGCCAATTCCAACCATCCCGGATATATAAGAACCGATAAAACCAATTAAAAAGATGACGACTAAATAAGTAAAATCCATCAGGCTTCCTCCTTAATCCCTATAATGGCTTTTTTTCGGCAAAGAGCATTTTTCGCCGAACAAGCTTTTTAAAACCAAAAGAAAAGGGAGACAAGCTCCCCCTTCGTTCAATTACGCCTTCTTCATCCAGAACTTGAACACACCGTTTTCTTCTTCATGCTTCAGAAGTTCGTTTCCAGTGGAATCAGCCCAAGCTGCAAGATCTTTTACAGCGCCTTTATCAGTTGTATGAATTTCTAGTACGTCTCCAGATTGAAGGTCAGTGATCGCCTTCTTAGTTTTTACGATTGGCATTGGACAAGCAAGTCCCTTTGCGTCTAATACTTTTGCTACGTTCATGTTAAAATCCTCCTTGGTTGTATAAAAAGTTTATTTTTCATATGCCTCAAATGCCTTCCGGGGAGCAAAGTCCCCTGGAAAGATTTATCTTACCGCACAGCGGTTAGGTCCAATTTCCATTTCTCTTTGCTTTTCTTCATCTGGGCTGATTTTACCCATGTTTGTTTCGCGGATTTCCTGGTAAGCATTTGGCTGTGGCGGCAGGTTCTCTGTTACCATTCTGCGGAACTCAGCTTCGTCTTCGATGTTCAAACCATGGTTCTTAGCGAACAGTGTACCTAATTTTTCAGATACGCTTCCATCTTCATTCAACTCTTCAATGATCATGAAGTGTGCAGGAAGAACAACTAGCTCATCAGAAAGTTGTTTGTAACGCGTGTAAAGTGAATTTCTCAGGTCTGCTACCCAGTCTTCAGCTTTACCGGCAAGGTCAGGACGTCCAATTGAATCAATGAATAGTATATCCCCGGATAGAAGATATTTTCCATCTACTACAAATGAAGTCGATCCGATTGTGTGGCCTGGCGTATAGAGTGCATTGATGTCAATGTTTGTTTCGCCAATTTTCACATTATTGCCATCTTCAAGAGGCTGGTAGTTGAATGTAACTTCATCAGCGTCTTTTGGAGGCAGCCAGTAAGCAGCACCAGTTGCTTCAGCAATTTTTCTGCCGCCTGAAATGTGGTCTGCGTGCAGATGCGTATCAAATACATGCTTAATTTCAACGCCAAGCTCTTTAGCAAAATCCAGATAAACGTCTGTCATTCTTGTAGCGTCAATCAATGCTGCTTCACCGTTGGAAACAACTGCGTAAGAAAGGCAGCCTTTGCCGATGCGGACAAATTGGTACATTGCTCCGCCATCTTTAAGATCGCCAACCTTAACTGGCTCCAAGTGCTCGCTCCATGCTTTCATTCCGCCTTGAAGGTAAGATACTTCACGGCCTGCTTCCTCAAGCATTTCGGCAACCATAACAGAAGAGCCTTCTTTTGCTCATACCACAAGGACTTCTTTGTCAGTTGGTACCTGATCAAGAATTTCTTCTACACCATCAAGTAGATCGAAGTAAGGAACATTCAAGTATTCGAAGTTTTCGCCTTCGATTTTCCAATCATTGAAGTCAGTCTCATTACGGACATCAAGGATAAATAATGCTTCTTTATTGAACACTTTTTTTGTTACTTCTTTAGACGTCATAGCTTTCATTTTGAGATTTACCTCCATAGGTATATTTTTATCTAAAATTTTTATTTTACTTTTGAATCAGTTGGTCCATTCCACTGAGACATGCCTGGTACGACGTTCCAGACATTTTCGAAGCCATTGCTTGAAAGTGTTTGTGAAGCCATGTCACTTCTGTTGCCTGTACGGCAGACAACAAGGATCGTTTTAGACTTATCGAGCTCAGCCAAACGGTTTTCCAAATCGCCAAAGGGAATCGAAACAGCGTTTGGAATGTGTCCAAAAGCATATTCCGCTGGTTCACGGACATCAAGGACAACAACATCCTCATTTGCTTCAAGTTTTTTGATGACATCATCGTTTGAAACAACGTTTGGATATTTTGTTTCTTCCTGTTCTTCATCTGAACCGCCTTTACGGATATAGTGCTTAAGAACGTCACCTTCTTCTACTGTTCCAAGGTACTGGTTGCCAGAGCTCTTTGCCCATGCCTGGATATCCGCTCTGGAACCTTTATCCGTTGCGAGTACTTCCAAAACCTCGCCAGAATTCATATTGTTGATTGCTTTTTTCGTTCTCACAATCGGCATTGGGCATGCAAGCCCTTTTGCGTCGACTGTTGCATTCGTTTTTACAGTTTCCATTTGTAGACCTCCAATTAAAAGTATCGATTAGATAAACAGGTTGACGTTGCCGTCTTCAGCATCAGCCAGGTACGCAGCTACGCCTGCAAACTCGACGCCTTCCATGATCTCTTCTTGTCTTAGACCAAGCAAATCTACTGTCATTTGGCAGGCTACAAGCTTAACATCCTGCTCCTTTGCCAATTCGATCAAGTCTGGAAGCGGCATTGCGTTGTGCTTCTTCATGACATCCTTGATCATCTTAGGACCGAATCCTGCAAAGTTCATTTTAGAAAGGCCCATTTTGTTGGCGCCTCTTGGCATTATCTTGCCGAACATTTTTTCAATGAATGTTTTATCAGCCTGGATTGGCTCATCTTTTCTTAATGCGTTCAATCCCCAGAATGTGTGGAAGATTGTTACCTCATGATCATAAGCTGCAGCACCATTTGCAATGATGTAAGCAGCCATGACCTTGTCATAATCCCCGCTAAATAAAACGATCGTCGTTTTTTCTGTTCTCCCATTTTACTTTCTCCCCCTTATTTATTACGGTTATGGGTATTTTTCTGTGTAAAAAAATATTTATCTTTTGTAACGTGTATACGTTGTTAAATACCTTACAGGGTATATAGTATAAAATATTAATGCCTTTGTCAACACTATTTATGAATATTTTATGACTTTTATTTTAGAGTTGGATTTTCTTCGGTTTGCAATCCTTTTTAAAAAAGATTTAACCTAGTTATTTTCGAAACGCATTTGCTCCGAAAAGTTGCAGACCATAAAGCAATCCAGTGCGAAACAATATCAGGTTATGAGCATCTTATGATGCTTGTTCGGTAACATTGACTGTACGAGAAGGAATAATGGAATGTTTTTTAAGGAAATGATTAATCAAGATGTAGTTATAATTCATGCAGATCCTCTGTGAAAGCATGAACTATATTTAATAGAAGAAAATATTTTATTTGTATAATAAAAAATGGAGGAATTCATACTTCATGAAGCAAGTAAAAGCCTGGCGCACGTCTTTATAATTAGCAGATTGTAAAGATTTTGTGCCGTCTTTCTTAGTCTTCATCAAGCATTCTATATTTTACACTTTCATCATAAAGGCCGTTTTTCTTGCTCCAATACCAGATAATTCCTGCCGAAGCTGTGAAGGCGAACATAACCATTAGTAAGATCCATGCTCCAGGTGCCATCGTTAATCCCTCCTTTTTGGCAAAGTATTTTATATCGAACTACTCTAACAGATATTGATTAAACCGTCCAGAGTATATATTTTAGGGGTTGTAAAAAAAACACTTTGGGCTTAAACTGTGTTCAAAATAAATGAGGGGGTAACAAAATGGACCACGAATCCCTTGGATTGTACTTTGATTTCCTTTATTACATCGGAGTGCCGATTCTTATCATCTTTATCCTCGATACCATTCGTAAAAAGTACAATAAAAAAGAAGAACAGAATTAAACATCCCCTGCCGGAGCGGAACATACCGCTCTGTTTTTTTTTGCCAAAAATGGGGCAAATCCCTCCTTTTTTACCATCCAACCAGCACATATAAAACAATTGGATAACCCTATAGAAAAGTTGAATAACTTAAATGGTTTAAGCAATGTATCATGTAACATAGCAGATTGTGAAGAAATTGTGAAATATTTGTGTTTATTTTATGAACAAGGGAGTGTCAAAATGTTTACAGATGAAAAATGGAGTTCTTCGAAGAATTGGTTCATCGCTGCTGTCTTCTGGATAATCGTCGGCATGACCATGGGACTTCTGACGGCCACAAAACAAATCTGGCCTGAATTGTTGAACAATCGCTGGTTTACTTATGGGCATGTTCGTTCAGCCCACGTCATGCTGGTCATTTATGCATGGCTTTCGATGGCTTATGTCGGATCTATGTTCTACATGATTCCTAAGCTTGCGAAGACAAAGGTTTATAGTGAAAAGCTAGGCAATTTTTCATTAGTTTTTTATAACATCGTTATTTTGGAAGGATTCTTCGCCTTGCTGTTGGGCCAGACCGAAGTAATCGAGTATGGAGAATTCCCGCTCTGGGTCGATGTTCAGCTTCTTATTGCGATTGGACTTGTAGGTTATAACCTTTTCAAGACAGTTGGACAACGAACAGAAAAAATGCTGTATGTCAGCTTATGGTACTTCCTTGGATCATTGCTGTGGCTGCCGTTGACCTGGATTGTCGGCAACTTCCCGGCTCGATGGATCCCAAGTGGAGTACAGCAAGGGCTGATGGGCTGGTTCCTTGGCCATAACGCGATTGGTCTGTGGATGACAACAGTCGGAGTTGGACAGATTTACTACTTGCTGCCTAAACTGACTGGCCGCCCGCTTTACAGCCACCAGTTATCGATGATCGGTTTCTGGGCGATCGCAACTTTCTATGTATGGAACGGTCCTCACCATCTGATGAATGGACCAATCCCAGGCTGGATTTCCAAGGCAGGTGTCATTCCTTCTATCGTTCTGCTTATTCCGGTTTGGGCCGTATTGGCGAACTTCTGGGGAACGATGAAAGGTTCATGGGCACAGACCAGAACAAGCGTACCGCTTCGTTTTACAATGGCCGGTACCATTTTCTACTTATTTGCATGTCTTCAGGGACCTTTGCAAGCCCTTCCATCCGTAAGTTCAGTCATTAAATTCACTCACTGGACTGTAGGGCATGCCCATATGGGACCGTTCGGAGCGTTCTCTTTCACATCTTTCGCCGCAATCTATTACATCCTGCCGAAAATCGTTGGACGTGAAATGTTCAGCAAAAGAGCAATGGAAGCCCACTTCTGGTTCTCAACTGTCGGCTTCTTAGTATTTGCATTCTCACTATGGATCGCAGGCATCGTACAAGGCTTCGCCTGGATTGAAGGTGTTCCATTCCTGCAGACTGTACTGATGATGGAACCATATGTACAGGGACGCGCAATCGGCGGAACGATGATGTATGTAGCTCAGTTCTTCCTGGCATGGAACATGTACAAGACAATCAAAATGGCAAAAATCGAGAAAAAACAGCAAGCACAGCAGCAAGCTGCTACTGCTTAATGAGGAGGGAACACGTTGGAACGTAAACCATCAGCTGTATTAATCGTTGCTTTAATTCTATGGACTTTCGGTGTAGCCGGAACGGTCATCCTTCCCCTCTTCGACCAGGAAATCAACTCGGCGACTGCGAGCGGTGAGCTTCGCAACTATCCAGAGGATTCCGCTGAAGCAAGAGGAAGAGAAATCTATATCCAAAATGGCTGCCAAACGTGCCACACACAATTTGTAAGGGCATTGCCTGCTGACACTAACCAAAACCTTGGACCAGTTTCCCAGGGCGGCGACTATAAATATGATTTGCCCCATCTATTGGGCTCCAACCGTACAGGCCCAGATTTGATGTGGGTTGGATTGAAATACAATGAAGACTGGCAGCGACAGCACTTGATCGACCCGCAGTCAACAAGCCCGGGAACGATCATGCCATCATTCGATTATCTGTCCGACCAGGAGCTTGATGACCTTGTCGCTTACTTGATGAGCCTTAAGCCGACAGAAGAAAGACTTGAGGAATACAAGAAAGAGTTGAACAACCCAAATAATTAAAACCCTTGAATAGAAGCCATTACCTTAGACCCCTGGGGTTTAAGGTAATGATTTTATCTAACTCCAGCAATCTAAAAAGGCAGGTGGTTTTTATGAAAAAAGGACATGAACATAAGGAAGCGGACATCGTCTCTGATATTAAAGTGGAGCATAATAGAGTTCCTAAGCTTTTGGTAGCTGTCTTTTATGTGGTGGCAATCTGGGCAATCGGATATGCCATCTTCATGCCAGGTAAATTAGCAGTCGAACCTGCTGCAGCTCCGCAAGAGAATAAAGGCGAACTTATTTTCGAGGGCACATGCCTAAGCTGCCACGCTACCGGTGCTGCCCCTGATTTAAGCGGTGTAGCAGAAAGGATGACGGAAGAAGATATTAAGAACGTCATCAAAAATGGCCGTAATACGATGCCGGCAATCGGACACATATATACGGAAAAAGAAATCGACCTTGTATATGAATACTTAAAGGACTACAGATAGGAAAGGAGGATTTCCATGGCAAAAACTATTATCAGATGGGCATTTTTCATCATCATCTTTACTCTGCCATTATGGAACGGATTCAGGATGGATATTGATAACGAAAAGCTGTTCTTGTTTGGCTATGAATTAAGCTATGAAGCTGGTTATCTATTTTTCGTCTTTCTATTCTTGTTCCTGATGGCGTTCCTTGCATTGTCCATGATTGTGTACAGGGCTTTCTGCCAATACGCTTGCCCTCACAATACCTTCAGTATGCTCTTGAATAAAATCGAAGCAAAACTAGGTGAAAAAGGGAAGGCCGTCACTTTTGTATTGAGCCTTGTGACTAGCTTCTTCATGGCTTATGCGACTGTGAGTTATTTTTATAATCCGATGACAATCTGGGATTCGCTGGTCAGCTTGAAAATGAACAAGTATTTCTTCCTTGTGACCTCCACAACAGCTCTTTATACAGCTTTGTCATACAAGGCGAGAAATTCATTCTGTAAAGTCTGCCCATACGGACTTGCCCAGGGTATTTCCCGTGTGGATGATAAAACAAAATGGCTTACACATCCGGGTGTATGGATTACATGGGGCACAACGACTGCCCTGGTGCTTGTCCTTCTAGTCGGATGGTTCTAATCGAAATTAAAGTGAGGTGAGATCGTACATGAACAAACTCTTGAAACTATCAGCATTCGCTCTTTTATCTATTTCCCTTACTGCCTGCTCAGAAGCAGCAGTGAAAGATGCTTCTCTGGATGATAAGAACCATAAAGTACTTCCTGAGGTTCATAAAGATTATTCTTCAAACTGGTGGAAAGACCAGCCTAACGGAAACGCAGATACAAACATGGATTGGGACGGCGAAGGATGGATCCTGTCAGCTAACGAGGTTAGTAACGGGGTAGCCATTGCCGATATCAAAACGGGTAATCCGGTCAAGTATTTTCAAAGCTCAGGCACTCCCCATCATGTCCATTTAAATAAGGATCAAACATGGGCATTCGCGACACAGCGATACGGAACAAGTGTCCTGGCGATCAATATGGAAACTCTTGAATCGCATGACATTGATTTCCCAGGCTTTGAGAACCCGCCGGCACCACAGCATATGACGTTTTCGCTTGACGGAAAATACGCCTACACTTCCCTCAATGGAGTGGAAGCAGTCGGCATGATCGATGCTAAAACAGCAAAACTTGTGAAGGTGTTCAAAAATGTCGGGAAAAAGCCGAGGGATTTGAACGTCACTCCAGATGGCAAGAAGTTGTTTGTCAGCTTGCAGGCTGAACCTTTCATCACTGTCATAGACATTGAAACAGGTGAAATGCGACACCTTGAACGGACTGAGACGGACTATGGAAAAGGAACAGGATCCGGTCTTGACATGTCTAACGATGGCAAGTATGTAGCTGTGTCAAACACAGCTGATGATGAAGTGGCTATTTATGACGCGGAAACGGAAAAGCTTCTCAAGAAAGTTGGCGATATTCCGAAACCAGTCAATGTACACTTCATGGGAGAAACCCATGACCTTGTCACGGGCAATCGAAATGATGGATCGATTTCGATCATCGATGTTGAAAAATTAAGGCTGGTCAAAACAGTTAAGACAGGTGCAGGAACCAACATACCTTACCTTGGTCCAGACGGTTACTGGTATACATCCCAGAATGGGGCTGGATTCCTGACAGTCCTTGATCCTAACGACAATTACAAAATTGTCCGTAAAATATGGGGCGTCCAGAACATCCACTGGCTGATGTGGAGTCCAGAAGGAAGCATGATGTTCGGATCAAACTGGGGCGACAAGACGCTTACGAAAATTGACCTGACGAAGAAAAAGGACTTCAGACAGACGATTCCTGTCGGTTTGAACCCTAACGGAATCGCGATTAAGACAAATGTGCCAAAGGAACAGATTCTCGCTTATCAAACCGGCAACGAAGAGGAAGTCAACAAAATCAAGAAGGCTTCCACTCTCGTCTTCCCTGAGGCGAGAAACATCAATGAAGAAGCATTCCTCGGAAGCTGTCTTCAGTGCCATGACATCGGCCGGATCATGAAGAATACAAGCAAAGGTGCCGACCAATGGAAATCTGTTGTAGACCGTATGGCTGGTAATGGGGCAAAAATGACCGATGAGCAAAGGCAGCAAATCATCGATTACCTTGCTTCCGACGAGCACAAAACGTTAACAATCCAGACAGAGCTAGAGCTGGAACTTTCTGAGCAAAATAAAGATAAAAAGTAAAAAGAAAAATCCTAATGCCTTTTAACAGGAGGCATTAGGATTTTCATCTAGGTTGGTTATGAAATTCCAGGCTTTCTCATGAAGATCGGATTTGAATTGTTTATCCTTCCGCAGCAGATAGAATGGACGGAAGCGGTCCCTGTCTTTGAACGGGCTGACAACCAGCTGCCTGTTTATTACTTCAGGGCAGATGGCCAGCTTGGAGAAAACCGCGACTCCCAGGCCATTTTTCACTCCTTCTTTGATCAGCGTATTGCTGTTATAGACGAGGACGGATTGAGGCTCGATGTCCAGTCCCTTCCAAAGGTCCAAAGTGGCCTGCCTCATCGCGCAGCCCGGCTCGCGGATCAGCCAGGTCATTTCCTCCAGCTTTGAAGGCTCCTGGTCGGAAGGATTAATTCTCATTTGCGGAGAAACACCAAGCACAAGCAAGTCATCGTAAAATTCATAAGAAATAAAGTCATAACGTCCGGCTTGTCCTTCGACAAGAGCAAGGTCAATTTCAGACGAATAAAGCAGGTCTGTTATATAGACAGAAGTACCGATTGTGATTTCTATCTGCCTGCTGGTGATGTCAGGATTCAGCTTAATGAAATCCTGTATCATTTTTGAGATCAGGCATTCTCCGATCGTGTTGCTGCAGCCTATCTTGATCGTTTGACTTGAATCCCCTTCCTTGAGAAGCTTTTCAAGCTTTTCGTTCAGTGTGATCAGGTGCTGTCCATGCTCATACAAGGTTTTACCCGCTTCTGATAATTTGATTTTGCGATTGGCTCTTATGAACAGCTGTTTATTGTAATAGGTTTCTAATTGGCTGATTTGATGGCTGACAGCCGGCTGGGACAGATTCAGCATCTTTCCTGCCTGGGAGAAGCTTTCATATTTTGCCGCTGCAATAAATGTTTTTAAATGTTCCAAGTTCAATATGATCGCACCCCTTACTAATTTAGATTTGGAGGGAATAGAATGAAAAAAGCCGATATCACCGTAATCGTTATTGTATTATCTGTATTTATTTTCGGTTTGATGTACTTCACAAAGGATGATTCCATCACGTACCGCGACGTTAAATTTGAGATTGCCTCAATGGTGATTTTATCCGCTGTCTCCCTATTCACGTACTTCGGGATCAAAAGAAATCTCGACCATTAACCCGCATTATACCATAGGGGGGATATGTTTGTGGATAAGTATTTTGTAGTAAAACCTAGGAAATCTCCTAGGTTTTATTTTTTTGGCTTGAAACAGTATACTAGCAATCGAAAGGGAATTATTCCTGAAGGGGAAGAATTGAAAGTGATTGATTATGAGTATACAATATACGAGATGCATAATACCTTTTAGAGTATTTAACTTTATTCTTGCTGCTCTCTTCATTATTCCTTAACAATAGACTGGCATTATAGAGGACAGAAAAGGAGTGATTATTGAAAATGACTGAAGTTGGACTATTTTTCGCTTTTACCGCAGGTATATTATCTTTTTTCTCCCCTTGTGTTTTCCCGCTGCTACCAGCATACATAACACATCTGACGGGCGGAAAAATTGAAGGGGCAAAGGTGGCTGTCGACCGCACCACCCTTTTCACTCGCTCATTCGGTTTCATATTGGGATTCAGCTTAATTTTTATCATCATGGGCGCATCTGCTTCCTTCCTGGGACAGATGTTTGCGAATTACAGGACAATCGTCATGCAGATCGCCGGCCTGCTGATCATCATTTTCGGTCTGCAAATGGCTGGATTGCTGAACATAAAATTTTTAATGATGGAAAAAAAGGTTCATTCCGAAACAAAATCAAAAGGTGTTTTTGGATCGGTATTCCTTGGCATGGCCTTTGCCAGCGGGTGGTCGCCTTGTGTAGGGCTTGCCCTTTCCTCGATCCTGCTTCTGGCAAGTTCGTCTGACACATTATATCAGGGAATGTATCTGCTGACCTCCTATTCCCTTGGAATGGCAGTTCCTTTCATCATTATCTCGTTCGTGATTTCGTATTCTTTGAAAGCCATTAAAAAAATCAATAAACATCTAGCCAAGCTTGCATTTGTCAACGGCATGATCATGGTAGGCATGGGCTTCCTCGTCCTTTCCGGCCAAATGCAAAAAATCAGTGCATGGCTGTCTGCGTATAGCTTATTTGGATTTTAATACCGATTCATTTCATTGAATAATAGAGCAGTTGCACCGGTGAAGGATTTGCCGTGAAGGAGTGTGAGTATGAAGTGAAAAAGGATCTGATTGGCAAAAGTGTATTGGTTGTGGAGGATGACCCTAAAATCCGCAATCTTGTAAAAATCTATCTGGCCAATGAGGGGTATGAGGTTCTTGAGGCGGATGACGGAATTGCCGCCCAGGAAATGATTGAAAAATATGATCCCTGCATCCTGATCCTTGATTTGATGCTGCCGGGCAAAAGTGGTGAAGAGATTTGCCGCTGGCTTCGGAATGATCTCGAAAGCATGATGCCTGTCATCATGCTGACAGCAAAAGCATCTGAAAAAGCAAGGATCGAAGGATTCAAGCTTGGTGCCGACGACTATGTTGTGAAGCCCTTCAGCCCTGCTGAACTGATGGTCCGGATAGAGGCTGTTTTGCGAAGGACGGCAAGCCGATGCGGAAAGCTCACCTTCACTGGCCTGACAATCAAACCTGCCAAGGGCCAGGCAATGGTTGATGGAGAACCACTGGATTTGACCAATTTTGAGTTCAGGCTCCTCCATATGTTCATGCAGCATCCTGGCCAGATCCTTTCCCGGACGCAAATTCTGGATTCCATCTATGAGAATAACGAAAAGGCGGTAACGAAGCGGACAATCGACGTCCATATCAAGAACCTCCGCGAAAAAATCAAAGAGAAAACGCCGAAAGATTATATTCAGACTGTTAGAGGAATGGGGTATAAATTTGCGGCGAATTAAAAGCATTGCCAGCTTGCTGTTATCAAAGCTTGTTGCGGTAAACAGCGTTGTCATTCTTTTGGTCATCATGCTCGCAGGGATTTCGGTAAAGGATTACGCCTGCTTCCTTGTTAACCAGGAGCAGGTTACCGGTTCGCAGCTGGTTGATACCCTGAATTCGTTCCTTATTAAGGTAAGTATCCTCGCCTTTATCGTCGCCGGGCTTTTGCACTATTTTTCGGTCAGGCGGATTGTAAAGCCGGTGAAGACGATGGCCATTGCCGCCAATCAAATAAAAGAAGGAAGAATTCCCTCGAGAATTGATCTCCCTTCCAGCGGAGAATTAGGTGAATTGGTAACCAACTTCAATGCCATGACAGAAACTCTTTCGGCCGTCCAATCAAGCCGGGAAGAAATGCTGAGGGATATTGCCCATGAATTGAGGACACCGCTGACCAATATTAACGGGTACCTTGAAGCTCTTCAAAATGGAGTATTGACAGGGGATAAAGAATTGTTCGGCTCTCTTCTCGAGGAATCAAGGAGAATCACCCGGATTGTCGACTTGATTTCCGAGCTGGATGCGTGGAACCAAGAAGTTTATTTTTTGGAAAAACGTTTTGAGGAAATCGATATAAAATCAGTCTTGGCCGAATCCCTGTCTGCGTTCCAGCTGAAACTTTCCAGCAGGTTTAATTCTTTCAGCCAGGAGATTATTCCCGGTACTGTCATCGGCCATAAAGACGGGCTAAAGCAGGTGATTTCCAACATGCTGCAAAACATTATCGATTATGACCTGGGTGGCAAGCTCTCGATACATGCCCGACCTGAAGGGAAGCAGTATTGCATCACTTTTTCCCATAAAGGCAAGTATATTGATCCCGAGAAAAAAGACCTGATCTTTGAGCGTTTTTACAGAGCGGAAGAATCCCGCAGCACAAAAGCTGATGGAGCCGGCCTCGGACTTGCCATCGCCAAGAGCATCATCGACGCGCACCGAGGGTCCATTGGCCTTGATACTGATGGGCATAACCACTCATTTTGGATAAGGATTCCAATTCATGAAGCTTCTTAATCATTCCTTAACAAAACGAATCCATACTGAATGGGAATTCGTATTTTTATTTAAGGAGCGATTGTGATGGAATTTACCTATTATAATGATAAACTAATTGGACAGCTGGAGTATGGATTCCTGCCAATATCTCCGAATACAGAAATGGGTTACAGGCCCTTAGAGCTCTTCATCTCTTCTTTGACAGGCTGCAGCACCTCATTGCTCGCAAATATTCTGACAAAGAAAAGAATAGACTATAAAAGAATGGATGTAGGTGTTTCTGCCGTCAGGAACCCGGATGAAGCAAACCGCATCGAACAGCTGACCTTCAAAGTCAGTGTACAAACAGAAGATGCAGACAAGGAATTCCAGGCTGAAAAGATCGCCAGCCTTGTCTTGAAAAACTGCGGCATGATTCAATCGGTAGTCGGAAGCATCGATATCCGCTATGAGATTGAGTTCACGTCAGAACAGCCCAAAAAAGGTGATGTTGCTTGAATTATTTAACAATCGGCAGATTCACGCTGCCAGCGGACCTGCTTGCAGGGTTCGCCGCCATTTTTATCGGAGCCCTGCTCTACAGGCTCAAAGAAAAAAAGAGTATCGATGATTGGTACTGGAATAGCTTCTTCATTTATATAGCGATTTATAAACTCAGCTATGCAGTCTTTAACTTTAAGATGTTCCTTGATACTCCCTTCTCCCTCCTTTACTTCAACGGAGGGACGGAAGGGCAGATTCTCGCATATGTGGGAATTGCCCTCTATTTGTTTTGGGTTGCAAGAAAAAAGGACAGCAATATCAATACAAATGAATATCTTCCTGTATACCTGCTCTTTTTCATGCTGTATTGGACGGCATTATTCGCTTTTTCAATCGATTATGCAGCTGCAGCTGTCCAGGCGATCCTGCTGGCCGGATTCTTGCTATTTCACTTTAAAAATGGAAGGCTGACTGAGCAGTTCGCCCTCTTGTTCCTAATGGCAGAAGCACTGGTTCTCAGCCTGTTTTCCGATTTATTCGCCGTGGAAAACCTGCTGATCTTAGCACTAGGCATTTACTTGCTCGTTTTTAAACGATTAAAAAAGGAGGAAATACAGCATTGAATAAAAATCTTTTATCATTCGCCATCCTTGCCCTTGCTGTCGTCATTCTCGTCGTGAATATCTGGAAGCCGACGTCGACAGAAAGCGAAAAGAAAACAGTAGACCAAACAGGGGAAGCTGTTGAAACAACCGAGGACATCCCTGGTGCGAAGCTGTCTTCCCTGCGCGAAGGCGCTGAGGCACCAGATTTTGAATTGAACACACTGGACGGACAAACCATCAAGCTTTCTGATTACCGCGGCAAGAAAGTCATCCTTAATTTCTGGGCGACATGGTGCCCGCCATGCAAGGCCGAAATGCCGCATATGCAAAACTTCTATGAAGAATACCAGGACCAGGGCGTGGAAATCCTCGCCGTCAACCTGACCAATATGGACAAAGGGACAGACGAAGTCCAAAAGTTCGTCGATGAATTTGGTCTGACCTTCACGATTCCAATGGATGAAGAAGGATACGCCGGCACCACCTACCAGGCGTTCACCATCCCGACCAGCTACATCCTCGACGAAAACGGCGTCATCACCAAGAAAATCGTCGGGCCGATGGATGAAAAGATGATGAAGGACCTTACCGGGGTAAAATAAATAAGAATACAGGAAAAGTCGCGGCATTTGGACCGCGACTTTTTTATTATTGGAGTTTTTGTTTACAAAAAACGGGGTGAAGACTTACCATCATTAAGAAAATCGGTGTGATCACTTCGAAAAGCTGTGTTATTACCATGAAGTTGATTATCATCACTACAAAAAGCGGTGTAATCACTGCGTTAATGATTACCATCACTACGAAAATCGGTGTTTTCACTACGGTTTAGCCATTTTTCACTACGTTTTTGGGCATTTACACTACGGTTTAGCCACTTTCCACTACGATTTTCGGAGTTTTCACTACTTTTTCCATAAATTGTATATCAATCCACCACGTCAATCACCTTTACAACGAAGAAAAACACTGCCTTTAATTCGTTTATATACTAATAATCTTTGGCTCTCCGTCCATTTTAAAAGTTCCTTTTTCCTCTAGAAATTGCTTAATGACCTCGACTGCATGAACGCCGTGATAGGTTTTATCGGCTTCTGCTCCCTTGAAAAGCTGCTTGCCGCCACCGGCAATTTTGTATTTCTTTTTCAAATCGATCTCTTTTCCGCCGACAAGAAGTTTCTGGATCCGGTTTCCTTCAGGATTGTAAGGCTTGAAAGCTATGAACAGGCCAGATGACCTCAAAATATACCCGCCTTTTTGCTTGAACGGATTCCTTGAAAAGACCATTTCGAGGTTTTTCTCAAATGCTTTCAGGAGGCGCTCACCGCTCATTTCCATTGTGAACATTTCTGGATTGGTCGGTATAATGGTATGCAGGTCAAATTCAGTGATTTTCCCTGCAGGTATTGGCGTGCCGTATCGCCAACCATGCGAAAAGGCCAAATCACAATCGAAAGCATGACGGTACGCATCGGTAATCAGCTTATCCATCGGTGCTTCATTCAGGGTCATCCTGTGCAAGATCGTATCTGTCCTGCCGACAACATTCTCCCTTTCCTTCTGGTATCGATTCAGAATTTCTGAAACGGCTACCGCCATTTCTTCATTCTCGGGAAGGCTCTCATCCACAGCTACTAATTCGTACTGATAATCACTAATTCTGCTGCCATTGAGTGAGATCTCCAGCTTTCCGAGGAAAGAAGCGCTCGAGCCGGCCTGCACGACCAGGGTTCCGTTCACGGTAATCGGCTGTTCAATCCGGTCATGACTATGCCCTGATAAAATGATGTCAATTCCGTCAACTATTGTCGCCAGCTCGACATCCAGCGGAAGCCCCATATGACTCACCAGCATTACTAGATCAACTTGACCTTTCAGTTCTTTTACGCAGGCTCGAGTCTCCTCTATCCCTTTTGAAAAAGTGAGACCTTTCGAAAAGCTGTCCGGCATCGTTTCATCTACAAATGGATAGGTGAGACCAATGATTCCTACCTTTACACCCTCAAATTCCTTGATCATATAAGGCTTCATAAATGGTTCACCTGTTTGTTCCTCTTTTACATTGCATGCCAGCCCGGGGAATGGAAGGCGTTCATTTAAGGCAGCCAGCTGTTCCTTCCCGTAGGCAAAATCCCAGTTTCCCGGAACCCAGCCATCCAGTTCCATTTTTCCGAGGGCGGGCAGCAAGGAATCCCCTTTTGATTCCACAAGGGGAAGAGTACCGTGGAACAAATCACCTCCATCAAGGAACAGGACGTGTTCATTCTGAGCTTTTAGATCTTTAATATATTGTGAAATCCTTGTTAGTCCACCCGTTTTCCTGAGTACAGGCTCGTCCCCCTGCCAGAATAATTCATTGTGAAGCTCAAGGCTTCCATGTGTATCGTTTTGCTGGATGATTGTCAATTTGCTCATGATTTCTCCTCCTGTGCAAAGCCTTTTTCATAAACCTCCTAAAACAGAAGCTTATGGAAAAAGCCTTGATTTAATTGATATAGAAAGGAGTACCCATTAAAGGTACCCCTCTTATGATTATCTGACAGCACAGCGGTTTGGACCGATTTCCATTTCGCGCTGCTCTTCGAGATCCGGGTTGATCTTACCCATATTCGTCTGCCTGATCTCTTGATAGGAGTTTGGCTGAGGCGGAAGGTTCTCGGTTACTGTCTTGCGGAAGGTGTCTTCGCTGTCAATCTGCAAACCATGATTCTGTGCATACAGGACGCCAAGCTTTTCTGAAATGCTGCCATCATCATTCATTTCATTGATGCCCATATAATGTGCTGGCAGGACGAGGAGTTCATCCGCAAGCTCTTTATAACGCTTGTACAATGTATCCCTCAAGTCACCTACCCAGTCCTGAGCCAGACCAGCCAGGTCCGGGCGGCCAATTGAGTCGATGAACAAAATGTCCCCTGTCAGCAAATACTGATCATCCACAATGAAGGATGTACTTCCGATCGTGTGCCCTGGTGAATACAAAGCACGGATGACCGTGTTTCCTACCTTGATTTCATCGCCATCCTGAAGCGGTTCATAGTGAAAATTGACTTCCTCGGCATCTTTCGGAGGAAGATAGTACTTGGCACCCACTTTTTCCGCGAGCTTACGGCCACCGGAAATATGGTCGGCATGCAGATGGGTATCCAGCAGGGCAGTGAGTTTGAAATCCTTGCCTGACATGAATTCCTCATATTGCTCAATCATCCTGTTTGTATCAATGATCGCCGCTTCTCCGCTTGATTCAACCAGATAAGAAAGACAGCCTTTTCCGATACGGACGAACTGGTAAATAGAGCCGCCGCTTTTAAGGTCTCCAACTTTGATCGGCTCCAGGTGTTCACTCCAGGCTTTCATCCCGCCTTCAATGGAATAGACATCCGTAAATCCGGCTTCTTCAATTTGATCTGCTACAAATTCGGACGAACCGCCTTTTGCACAAACGACATAAATATCCTTATCCTTAGGCAGTACATTCATTACAGGATCAATACCCTCGAGGAGATCAAAATACGGTGTATTATGAACTTTGACATTTCGGCCTTCAATTTTCCAATCATCGAAATCATCGGTATTCCTTGCATCCAGGATGAAAAGCTCCTCATGATTGATGACTTTCCTGGCCAATTCCTTAACTTTGATTGTCTTCGCCATTCTGTCCCTCCTAATTTTCCGATTTAGAATGTCAGCGTGATATCTGCATCACTTGCAAAGTGCAGGAAGGAAGCGGCGCCGCCTACATCAATTCCATCAACGAAATGTTCTTTTTGAAGAGTCATGACGTCCATTGTCATCTGGCAGGCAATCATCTTAACGCCCATTTCCTGCGCCATTTCTACAAGCTGATCTACAGGAGGAACATTTTCTCTTTTAAAACCCTCCTGGAAATGTTCTGTTCCAGCAGGCATCGGCAGCTGCTTATGCATTTCTTTGTGGATTAAATTCAAGCCTTCGAATGTGAAGAAGATTCCTACTTCTGCATCCGTGGCTGCTGCTGCAGTCGCGATATTGAAAACTTTATATGCGTCAAACATACCGCCGTTCGCGGCGATGATTGCTACTTTCATAATGGTTCCTCCTTATTTTTCAACTGATGTTTCTGTAGGGCCTGTCCAGGCCTTCATGCCAGAGACAACATTGATTGGTTTTTTGAAGCCTTTTTCGGCAAGTTTCTTGGCTGCCATATCACTCCTTGATCCAGAGCGGCAGATAATATAAACATCCTCTTCCGGATTCAGCTCATTGAACCGCTGCTCAAGCTCTCCTAGAGGTATTGAAATCGCATTTGGTATGTGGCTGAACGCATATTCAGCTGACTCCCTGACATCGAGAATCTTGATTTTTTCATTGCCATCAAGTTTGTTCAGTACTTCTTCAAGCGTAGCAGTATGCGGGTGAGGTGACTCATCAGAGAGTTCGTCTTCACTCGCCTTGCGGAGATAATGTTTCAGCACATCTCCCTCAGTGATTGTTCCTAGATATTGGTTTCCTGTACTTTCAGCCCAGGCTTTCAAGTCAGTTGTCGAGCCTTTGTCGGTAGCCTGCACTTCAATCACCTGGCCAGGCTCCAGTTCATTCATCGTTTTTTTCGTTTTGACGATTGGCATCGGGCATGCAAGCCCTTTGGCGTCCAGCACTTTATCTGCAGAAATAGACATAGTAATCCCCCTTCCTACTCATTAGTATTTAAAAGCAGGCAGAATCCATACTTTTTAAAATTCCCCTATACATATACCCCTAATGGTAAAAAGTAATCGCGATTTCGAAAAAAAATAAGCAGCCATTTATTATTTTTGGCTGCTGCTTCCTGCTTATTCTTTTGAAAAATATGGTTCTGGATGATGAAGATAAGTATTCGTATATCCCGATCTGCTCAACCATGGAATATAGCTCACCGGATTTACCGTGATTGCGTATTTGGACATATTATTCATCATCGTATCGGTTCCCATGAAGGACATATCCATTACCATATACATTGCCTTGACCGTATTGAACTGGGAAAGTTCAATGACATAGACGATCCTGTCTGCCATTACTCCTATTTGTCCTTCGGTCCACAAAATTCTGTCTGCCATGAAGCCAATTTGATCTTGTGTATAAAGCACCCCATTAAGGGCCTGTGTAAAAGTATCCGCACCCATTTGCCCCACGTACACTATCGCTTTGCTTGTTGCCATCGCGATCACCTCCCAATAGTCAGGATATGTACCCGGGGGTAAAGAGTGTCTGTTTCATGCTGCCCCCTTAAGGAGAAAGAAAAAAACCACAGCGTAAAATGCTGTGGCATCAAATGTTATTCTATTCTTCCATTCACCAGCAACTGCTTCCATGTCTGGCCGCCGTCCTGGGATTCGAATAAATCATTGAGGATCGTGATGAACGCGATTCTTCCTTCTTGCTCAGGGTGAGCTGCGATATAAGTAATTGGATTGTCATGGTTCAGAGTAGGAATCTTAAGTTCTACTGCCTCTTCCAGTTTAGCTGGATCCAGTTTCAAAAGCTTGATTTTGTTTTGCTGGACCGGTGAAATGTACAATGACTCTTTAGAGAAGGATGCTGCAGTCACTAACTCATAGTCACCAGCTTTCCTGATATTCTTGCCATAATCCTCGGTCAAGAATACTCCCTCCCTGGTCGACATGGCGAACCTTTCTCCATTCTCCGGATGGACCGCGATCATTCCAAACGTATCTGCCTCAAAGCCATTGAGTTCGACCGTTTCCCAGCTTTTCGCATTGTCCCTGGAGACATAAATCCCTCTTTCAAGTTCGGAATTAGCCTCCTCATTGATCAAATAGAGGACGGAATCCTTGTAACTCGCTGAAAGGAAGTGGAAGTCGCTCTCTCCATAAAAAGCCACCTTATCGAGTGACTTTCCTTGATCCGTGCTTTTTACAAGTCCCAGTGGATTTTTCAGTTCAGACCCTTCTTCAGGGTGGCCACTTGCATAAAAACCGTCTTCAACTGCCTGGAAGCCCATGTAGTCATGCAATTGCTCTGTTGTTTCCAGCCACTCCCCATTCTTGAATATCCTTAATCCATGGTGGGAAGCGACATAAAGTCCATCATCATTGCCGGGGTAGCCAATTCCGTGGACGTGCTCGATCCGTTGCTTTGCAGCTTTTACAACAAACTCTCCATTGGAATCCTTTTCAGCTTCTTTTTGTTCAGGTGTTTGCTGCGCAGGGGCCGGTTCTGATTTCTGCTGTTCAGGTTCATTTGAACAGGCTGAAATGACCAGCATCGCAGCAGCAAGCATGAATATAACCCTTGTCTTATTTAACATTTTGTTTCCTCCGTTTTTCTCTCATGGTTGTCCAATAATAGTAACAAACTCCGGCGACTGCTGCAAAAGCGGCCGCTGCGAGCTGATATTCTGTTTTCCATCCAAGTACAGTATGGACGGAATATGCCTCGATGACCAGAGCGGGGATTTTCCCAATCGTGCTTGAAACCATGAAGGACGCAGCCCCCATTTTGCTATAGGAGGCGGCCAGGGTGACAAGTCCGGAAGGGGCGAAAGGAAATAACCTCAGCAGGAGGACAAGGACAAATGCCTCCCTGCCATCCGTTGCTTTAAGTCTGTCCAGCAATTTTATCTTTTTCTTTCGGTCATTTTTGCTGCTAAGCTTTTTGATTCCTTTTCTATACAGGAAAAAGCTGATGATCGCACCAAATGCTTCTCCCAGTGTCGAAAGGACCAGACCGCCCGCAAAACCAAAGTACATGATATTTGCGGCCGTCACAAATGCACTTGGGATGACTCCTGCAATCGCAACGAGAATGCTGACAGCAAGGCTGATTGTAACCGACACCCACAGCGGCTGGCCAGTCAGCATTTCCAATAATGACATATTAAATCCTCCGGTAAGAATATTCATGATTTCGTCACGGCTTCTGCTAAGTTTTTGCATAATGGCTCGATATGATGAACGTATAAAAGAAAGGAGCTGAATAAGCGATGAAGAAAATTTCATTCACCTTTTTAAGTGCAGCCATTATCCTGGGGGCAAGCACTGTCGCCTTCGCAGAAGATGGGAATCAAAGCAAAGGCACGTTCAATTTTGGCCAGATAAAACTACTAATGGAAAAGATGCACCCTGAATTATCTCAGAAAGAATTACAGCAAATGTACAATGATTGCCATGGTACAAATGGCGCCATGCCAAGCAGGAATTTTCAGATGATGAACCCTGATCATATGGACATAGTCGACTGACAATGTAATGGGGAGGCGAGTTCTGAAACTCCTCCCCAAATTCTTATTATAGATGATATGTATGCAAAAAGTATGAAACAAGCCATGCTTAATCAGCCTAAATGAAAAACAACCTGACCATTTATGGTTCAGGCTGCTGAAATCTGGTATTAAGATAAACTAGAACCAGAACGATGCTGTGATGGAAGGTCCGATTCTTCCAGTGAATGCTGAGACGGCAGGTCCGCTACCGTTGTTCCATCCTTTGAGTGCTGAGATGGAAGGTCTGCTACCGTTGTTCCATCCTTTGAATGCTGGGATGGCAGGTCTGCTACCGTTGTTCCATCCTTTGAATGCTGGGATGGCAGGTCTGCTAC
>NZ_RSFW01000022.1 GCF_003937825.1 Mesobacillus subterraneus
GACGCTTGTTTGTTTAGTTTTCAAAGAGCAATTCGTTTCAGTTCGTCGCCCAGAAGCGACCTTATTAATATAACACGGTGAATTGTTATTGTCAACATCGTTTTTTATTTTTGTTTTTCATAAAATCGATGTTTTGTTTTTCAATTCAGCGTTGTTTTCCTGAAGCGAGATTAAATATACCACGGATAAAATATGTTTGCAATATAATTTTAGAAGAAATTTTTATATTGATTGATTTTGCTTTTCTTTTCCATGTTTCTTCTTATTATAAAAAAGATTTATTAATAATTGCGTACCAGCCCTCATAGAATGTCTTGGACAAACTATCATTCGAGGTGATTTCTTTGCTGCAATCCATCGCACTATATCTATCACTAATCATGGCCCTGATTTCGTTTTGCGTAGCTTATATTGAAGCCATCAAAATTGCTAACGCTGAAGGAAAGGTTCACGGTGGTACATTCATTTTAACGTCAGTATGTGCCCTTATATTTTCAAGGTTCACCTATCTGTTTGCATAATAAAGAGCATTAAACAGAAAGACGGCTCGAGAGCCGTCTTTCATAATTTTTGGCGTACTAACTCTAGAAGAGATTCTAAATCATGCCATACATATGCGAATTCAACATATTCCTCACCGGCTATTTCAACGACTTCTTCGCCTGCTTTTTGAGGCTTGAGACTTTCATAAAACCCGCGGCTGCCATTATCGGATAGCACCCATACAAGCATGGATTTATATTTCTGTTTCAATAATTCCTCCACACCCGCTTTGATTAGCTTCAATCCATTTTTAGCTTTCTGACCTTTTTGGAGGATATAGATTGCGTACAGTTCCCCGTATGCATTAACCTTCCCTGTCCTCTCTTTTCCATAGGAAGCGAAGCCAATTATTTCTCCGTCAGGATTAACTGCCACATAAACCGGGGCTTTATCCGGCGACTCAGATAAGCTTTTTTCCCATAAAGGTTTCCGGTCTTCTGCTTTTAAAGAATCCAAATAATCTTGGCTGACAATCCCCTTATATGTTTCTTGCCAGCTTCTGATATGAACCTCTGCAATTCCTGTTGCGTCATCTTTGGTAGCTCTTCTTATTACCATTATGATCCCCTACCCTGAAATCGAGTTTATTTCAGCTTGTTTTTTCAGCTTCATCTTTCTTTCATCTACCAGGAATATTGTTATCCCAGCAATAACAACCAGTCCTCCAGCCACCTGGGTCCAGACTACCGTTTCACCAAGAAGGTAGAAAGCAAGAACTGTTGCCCCGATTGGTTCGAATAAAATGGCCATTGATATGATTGATGTGCTTACCCACTTCAGGGACCAGTTGAACAATGTATGGCCAAGCAGAGTCGGAATCAATGCGAGCAGAATAAAATACACCCAATCACTTGCAGCATATGGATAGAATGAATCACCTGCAGCTATTACATAGAAGAACAATGTAATCGAACTGATGCTGTACACAATAAATGTATATGTGATCAGCGACATTCTCTTCCTTACTGTCTGGCCGAATAATAGATAAACGGTTACCAGTGCGCAAGCAGCCAATGCCAGGAAATCTCCAAACAGAGCACTGCCGCTGATTTTAAAATCACCCCAGCTGATAATGACACTTCCAGCAATTGCGATCACCCCGCTAAAAATCGCTTTTACAGATAACCGCTCTTGAAAGAACAGATAGGCCCCTATAAATGCAAAAATAGGCTGCAGGGTGACGAGTACGGTCGAGCTGGCTACAGAAGTGTAGTTTAATGATTCGAACCACAGGATAAAGTGAAAAGCCAGAAAGATGCCGGCGATCCCGGTGAATACCCAATCCCGTTTCGTAATAAGTCGAAGTTCCGGAACATATTTTATTAGAAAGACCGGAAGCATAATTAATACTGAAAAAAACAACCGGTAAAACGCAATGACTCCCGCCGGTGCGGATGAGACCTTAACAAGGATGGCAGACGTTGAAACAGCCACCACACCGATCGCAACCGCGAGGTAAGGATTGACTTTAGGTGCTTCCATTTTGATTCTCCTTTTTATGAATTATAAGTATTTTACAATGAAAATGATTTTTTATCTTGAGTTTACATGAAAATTTTCTCGGTATAAGTTTATTTCAATAAATATAGGGAAAGTAACTACATCTTAACGGGGCAGGAGATCACAATGTTCACTTCAATTGATATGGAAATTTTAATTAAGTTGGGACTTTCCGCTTTTTTAGGACTTGTGATTGGGCTGGAAAGGGAAATTAAGAGGAAACCGGTAGGATTGAAAACAAGCCTTGTCATTTCGATCGTAAGCTGCCTTTTGACAGTGGTATCGAGTGAATCTGCTTATATGTTCCCAGGAGACGATGATGTGAATATCACGATGGATCCCCTTCGTTTGGCCGCACAGATTGTGTCAGGTATTGGCTTCCTGGGTGCGGGTGTGATTTTACGAAGAGGGAACGACACGATTTCCGGTCTGACTACTGCAGCAATGATCTGGGGGGCTGCAGGAATAGGCATTACAGTCGGAGCAGGGTTTTACTTTGAAGCAATCGCTGGTGTGGCGTTATTGATTTTCAGTGTGGAATTCATGCCATTCCTAATGAAGTTTATTGGTCCAAGGCAATTGCGCGAAAAAGAAATCAGGCTTCAATTTAACGTTAACACTAGGGAAAGCATCGCTGATATCATTGCTAAGATCAAGTCTGAAAAAATTGCGCTAAAGAATGTGCGCATCAAGGATTTAGCTGAGGGAAACCAGCTCGTCCAGTTAATCGTGACAGTGGACATCCGCAGAAAAACGACCGATGTATACGAAACGGTCTCCAAAATGGAAGGAATCAACAGGGTTGAAATTGAGGGATTGTAGAAAAAAGCCGCTTAAGCGCGGCTTTTTGATTTACTTTTGAAATTTTGTCTTGCATGTCCAGCCAGATGGTTATATAATCTTTCTTGTACCTTATCAATTCGATACGGGGGATTAGCTCAGCTGGGAGAGCGCAACGCTGGCAGCGTTGAGGTCAGGGGTTCGAGCCCCCTATTCTCCATTAACAAAAAAGCTGCAAAACCATTTGGTTTTGCAGCTTTTTTTCGTTATTGGTTGTCTTATCTATGTGTTTGCCATTAGATCTACTTTTTATTAATCTGTACCCTCAATTCTGCTCGAACAATTTACAATTAACAAAGCTACTTCCTCCATTAACATTATTCCTCTGCTAAAGTTACACGATACAATATTGTTTCCGAATTTTTTCCATAACGCATTTATATTGTTATGTTGAATCAAACTTAAGCATTAACCGCCTTAACTCCCCAATTCATGAGACATTACCTTTCATATCATTTTTCCGTTTCACTTACCCATGCAATATGAATTTTTTGCATTAAAGTAAGGGAAAATATTCATTGGATTCACCAGTAACCTTTGTTAGATGGTTCAACGCTTCCAGGTCAGACGGATTGGTGAAAGAAATTAATAAGTAGTTGAGGTGACAAGTACATGCCAATGCTGAATATGAAAAGTGGCAGCCTGTATTATAATGTAAAAGGAAGCGGAACTCCCATCGTTTTTATCCACCCGCCTGTATTGACTTCCGTAAACTTCAAATATCAATTAGAAGACCTCTCGAAAAATTTTCAGATCATTACTTTTGATATCAGGGGACATGGAAATAGCCCCTACTCCCCCGAACCAATAACCTATCCAGTGATTACTGAGGATATCATCCGACTATTGGACCATCTAAATATAAATAAAGCATTTTTATGCGGATATTCCACGGGCGGTTCGATTGTATTAGAATTTTTGCTGACGTTTCCTGAACGGGTTTTGGGGGGAATTTCGATTGGGGCCATGCCTGATGTAAATGACGATTACTTGAGGAAGAAGATTGCTTTAGGAATCAAGCTTTCAAGCAAAGGGGCTATAAACTTATTAGCATGGTCCATCTCCTGGAGCAATTCAAATAATATAAAGCTGTTTAAAGATATGTTTTCAGAAGCAAAAAAAGGGGATTACCGCAACATTGAGCAATATTACCGCTATAGTCTAAAATACAATTGTGTCAATCAGTTAAATGAGATTAATCTGCCTATCTTACTGGTTTATGGCAAGAAGGATAAGCCCTTTCACTCTTATGCAAAGCAATTGCATGAAAAATTGCCCCAAAACGAATTGCATTTTATCGAGAATGTTGACCACCGTATCCCGACTAAGGGGGCGAAAGAACTTAACCAGTTAATTATTCAATTTGTAAATAATAATGACAGGTATCAATAGGTACCTGTCACTATTATTTAGTTCTGGTTTTCTCTTCATGAGTACGTTCATGCTCAAAACTTCAACTTCTAGCCCTTGCATATCTCCCCGCCTTTAGCCCAATCCTATATACTGACATGCTCTCATTAAGCATCTCTAATTTTACACTTTATTATCGTTAGTGAACGAGGAGGTTAGCCTGGGTTAACAAATTTTTCTCGAGTTAACTTTGGAACAAATAACGATAAAAAGAAAGAACGAGATAAACTAAAAAGGACAAACGCCATCCATAATCCATGATTTTGATACAGAGGCACACAGAGCCAAAGAGTAATTAAAAAGACAATTAAAGCTAAAGCAATCGAATCTCTGATCGATTTAGCTTCCGTAGCACCGGAAAATATTCCTTCTAACTGCAAACCCCAGAAACCTAAGATAGGATACAACAGAATCCACACCAGGAACTCCTTTGTTAAATTCTTCACTTCTGCAATTGTCGTAAATAAGGAGATTATACTTTCACCGAAAAAAAATACGATTAAGCTCAATAGAACTGCCGAAGCAAATCCCCACTGAGCGGATAGGCTAACTGCCAGCTTATACAAATACTGATTTTTCCCACCTATGGCTCTGCCAACTAAAATGCTAGAGGCATTTGAAAAACCACCAAATAAATAAGCAATTATATAATGAAGTTGCAGCAAAATAGCATTAGCTGCTAAAGTAACTTCACCCATACTCGCACTGGAGGAAGTAAACAGCAAAGTCATCGTCAGCAAGCATGCCGTCCTCAAAAACAAGTCCCGGTTCATTTTCATCATATTTAAAATGGGTTCTATATCCAGTAACATTGATATTTTTATGTCAGCCAGTTTTTCTCTATTAGTTATATATAAAAGCCACGCTCCTAACAGAACCGCACTGACTTCAGCTATGAGGGTTGCATAGGCAACGCCCTTTACTCCCATTCCTAAACCTAAGACAAAAACAAGGTCTAATAGAATGTTCAATACATTCATCCATATCTGAGTAGCCAAAGCTAAGCCAACCTTTCCCATTCCAATCAGCCAGCCAATAATGACGTAGCTTAATAGAATAAAAGGTGCTCCCCATATTCGAATCGAAAAATAGGTGGATGCATAGGATGATACTGCTTCACTTCCTCCAATCAAAGATAGTGCAATGGATAGGATAGGAGCTTGTAAAAGGATAAAAATTATGCCAAGCAATATAGCTAATATCATTGGCCTAACTAAGGAAAGTATCATTTCAGTTTGATTATTTGCTCCTTCTGCTTGAGCAGTAAATCCGCTTGTACTGACACGAAGAAATCCAAGGAGCCAGTACAATGTATTAAAGATTACAGCCCCAACCGCAACTCCGCCAATCGAAGCCGGGTCAGGAATTCTTCCGACTACTGCAGTATCAACAGCCCCTAAAATGGGTGTTGAAATGCCTGAAATAATCAGTGGAATGGCCAACACTAAATACTCTCTATGACTAAAGGGTGCAGGGCTATTGATACCCTTTAATGATTTAGTTGCCAACTTCATAAACTCCTCCTAACGAGTTATGACTAATCTATCGAAGCTGCTTTAATGAGGGCTTTGGTATAAGGATGACGATCTGAATGATAAATGTCAGCCATTTTAAATTCATCAACCATTAAACCTTCTTTTAGAACGATCATTCGCTCGCATAGATACGCAACAGCTCTTATATCGTGTGAAATGAAAAGAATGGTCATATTCGTTTTCCTTTGAAGCTCTTTAAGCAGTTGCAGGATTTGAACTTGGATTGTCATATCTAAGCTAGCAGTAGGCTCATCACAAACTAACAATGAAGGTTCAAGACTAATGGCTCTAGCAATACTAACACGTTGCTTTTGCCCCCCACTTAACTCCACCGGATAACGACTGAACATCTCTTTATCGAGACCTACTATTTCTAGAAGCTTCTCTGCCTTTTCCAATTTTGTAAGACCCTGTTCTAGAAAAGAAGGTGAGAATTCTTTATAATTATCCAGCGGTTCTAGTAAACTTTTCCATATTGGTAATTTAGGGTTTAATGTACTTGTAGAATCTTGGAAAATCATTTGGACACTCTTACGGTACGCGCGTAACGAACTTCGATTTTTGGGAACAATCAGCTTTCCCTTATAGGTGACAGAACCTTCTTTATATGGTTCCAATCCTAATAGAATACGAGCTAATGTACTTTTGCCGCTGCCGCTTTCTCCAACTATGCCAATACTTTCCCCATCAGAGACTGTGAGGGAAATATGTTTTAACGCTTGAATACTCTTGGTGTACTGTTTTGAAAGACCTTCTATAACCAGGCTCATACTGAATACGCTCTTTTCTTTTGTATTGACTTCTTTGCAGGTAGAGCCAGTAAGCATGAACAAAGTTTTTTTGTATATGGGTGCTTATGGTGGCAGCGAATTTGTTCAGGTAAACCTTCTTCGACAATTTCTCCTTGATTCATGACATACATACGATCTGTCCTTTTATAAGCTAACGCTAAATCATGTGTAATCATTAAGACAGAGCAACCTGTTTTATTCCTTATTTGATCAATATAGTCTAATACTCTTTCACCACTCATTACATCCAGTGCTGTCGTCATTTCATCACAGATGATTAAGTCTGGTTTTAAAGCTAGTGACATCGCTATGGCTGCACGCTGAACCTGTCCTCCACTTAGTTGAAACGAATAGCTGTCATAAACTCGTTTTGATTCTAACCCCATTTCTTCCAGAACAGTAAGAGCAATACTTTTAGCTTCATTTTTAGTCATCTTATAATGTGTACGAATTGTTTCGATCATCTGATTCCCAATTTTAATAAAAGGAGTAAAGCTGCCTCTATAGTCTTGAAAAATCATACCTATTCCACTTCCAAGTAAATGACGGTGCTCTTTAGGATTGACCGCCAGCACATCAGTACCTTTATAAAAAATTTTCCCACTAACTTTCATATCTGGGGGGAGAAGTCTCATGACAGCTCTAGCGGTTAAACTTTTTCCGCTGCCACTTTCTCCAATAAGTCCGACAATTTCTCCCTTTCCAATCTCTAAATTAACATTGCTGATTAGAACCTTTTCAGCTGATTGACTAGTAATCCGCAAATCTTGGATGGAAATCAAAGAACTTTTCACCATTAACCCCTCCTTTTGCGAATATCAAAATAGTTTTTCAATCCATCGCCTAGCAAGTTACAGCATAATACTGTCAGCATAATGGCAAGACCAGGGTAAATCATTAGAGAAGGTACGACTTGAAAGTATGAACGCCCTTCATTCAACATAGCTCCCCATTCAGGAATAGGCGGCTGTGCTCCAAGTCCAATATAAGAAAACGCAGAGATGAGCAGAATGACCTTCCCCACATCAATGGCAGCCATGACAATGATATCTGGAAGAATTTGCGGAATTAAATGCATCCTTATTGTTTTGAAGGCACTAGAAAACGAGACCTTGGATACTAGCACATACTCCTTTTCTTTCTCAGCCAGCACCAATCCACGCACAACTCGTGCATATACGATCCATCTTACTAAAACGATCGCTATGATTAAATTTGTTAAGTTAGGCCCAAGCATTCCAGCAATGGCAATAGCAAGAATAAAATCAGGAAACGACAGTATGCCGTCCACAATTCTCATTAAGAAAGCATCTACTCTTCCACCTATAAAACCCGAAAAAAGACCAATTGGTACGCCGATAACCACAGCGATCATGATGGCAAATACACCGAGACCGATGGTTAACTTTGCACCATAAATAATTCTTGAAAATACATCCCTTCCTAATTGGTCTGTACCAAACCAATGGTCGAAGGAAGTCCCTTGTAATCTATTATTCATATTTATTTGAAAGGGGTCGTGCGGAACAAGCCATCCACCAAGAATGGTAACCCCGCCTAATAGCAAAGCAAGGAAAAGACCTATTGTCATAGTAGGGTCATGGATAAGTTTAAGTGCTCTAGATTTTATCAAAGCGGGTTCCATTACACAGTCTCCTTTCCTTGTTTGATTTGAGGATTAACAACTAAATATAATAAATCGACAATTAGATTAGTAATCACAACCAAAAAACCTACTATGAGGATGTATCCTTGTATGACAGGATAATCACGTTGTTTAACCGAGCTCACAATAAGCTCTCCCATTCCTGGCCAAGAGAAAAGAATTTCAATTACCGTAACCCCTCCTATAAGGCTTCCAATACTCAAGCCAAACATAGTAATTAACGGTATTAGACTTCCTCTTAAGGCATGTAAGAATAGGATTCGTTCTTTAGTTAATCCCCTTGCCCTGGCTGCCTCAATATATGGACTTTGTAATGTAGAGATAAGACGCTCACGTAAGAGTCGAATATACATTGGGGCCATAGCTACACCTAGAGTGATCGAGGGCAATACAAAATGGGCTAACGTCCCCTTTCCCATTACAGGTAAAAGATTAAGTTTTAAGGAAAAGAAATAAATTAACAATAACCCCAGCCAAAAACTAGGAATAGAAGCACCTAACATGGCTACCCATCTGCTAATAAAGTCTGGCCAACGACCTTCATAAACAGCACCTAGAGTTCCAAATGAAATGGAAAGTAAAAACAGCACGACCATGCCTCCCGTCGTTAAGGCAATGGTCGCTGGTAATCTGCTAACGATCATTTCTATAACTGGTCGTTTGGAAATAATCGATTCTCCCAAATCAAAATGCATGACATTCAAAATCCATTTTCCATATTGAACGAGAATTGGCTGATCAAACTCATATTCTTTCTTTAGCTTTTCCTCATCAGCTTTTGTTGCAACAACATCATCTACATTTAGCAAATCCCGAATGGGATCACCAGGTGTGACCTTCATTAATACAAAGGTCACAAAAGAAAGGACTGAAACCATGATGAGCAATTGAACAAGCCTTGAAGCAACGATTGACAAAGTTTTTCTCACCCCAGGCACCTCCTATACACTGAAAAGAACCAGAAAAGTGAAAGTATCGCAGACACTTTCACTTTTCTTCCTTATTCAACATCCATTGAATTTGTAATCAAATAATACTCCTCTGATCCTGGGCTCCAATTTTTCACCCGTTCATTTACACCGACAATGATATGCGGATGTAAAATAAAGGATTGCGGAAGCTGCTCTTGAATAATAGCCACCGCTTTCTTTTGTAAGTCAATTCGTTCTTGTTGATCAGCTTTTTCATTTAGCTGTTCCGTTAATTCGTTTACTTCCGGGATGTTGATTTGTCCAGGGTTTAAAGAACCCTCTGGCAAGTAAGCAACGTTAAAGAAGTATCCTCCATCCCCTCTTGGAGCTGTTAAATTAGAATATGTCGCCATATCCCACTCATTTTGTTGTTCCCACAGATAAGTATCAATGTCCTCTACCGTCACTATATTGACATCTATCCCTAAACCGGCTGCTTCTGCTTGTAGATATTGAGCCATTAAAGGCAATTCAGGTCTTCCCTGATAAGTGGCAAGTGTTAGCTGAAGAACTTCACCATCTTTTTCAAGTTTTCCAGCTTCGTTTTTCTCATACCCCGCTTCTTTTAGTAAAGATTCTGCTTTAGCTGGATCATAGCTAGCCGGATCAATATCTGAAGCAAATGGGAATGAAGGATTAAAAGGTCCATTTGCAGCTGTAGCATGGCCATTCATTATCTCATTTACCATCACAGGCCGATTCACCAGTAAGTCTAATGCTTTTCGAACCTTTCCATCTTGTAAGGCTGGCTTAGCTGAGTTATAAAGGATAAAATGCACACGCAAGCTTGACACCGACTCGACTCGAAGGTTGTTACTGTTTTCAATTGCCCTAAGTCCTTCTGGAGGTAAATGATAGGCAATATCAGCTTCACCCGATTGAAGGGCTAACGCACGGACATTCCCATCGGTGTTAAACTTAATGGTTACTTCATCAAGATTTGCAGCGCCATCCCAATAGTCAGCATATTTCTCTAACTTGATTTCAGACTCAGGTAAAAAATCCGCCACTTTAAACGGACCTGTAGCAATTGGCCTCTCGCTTATGTTTTCTGTATCCACCTTAATAACGGAAGCATTTGTATGCACAAGTTCCGATAGAAACGCTGGGTATTTTTCCTTTGTCACAAACGTAATTTCTTGACCGTTTGCTTCCATGGATTCAATTTTCAGGCTAGAGCTAATAGAATCGTTTACACTTAACGCTCTTTCGAATGATGCTTTCACCGCTTCTGCATTCATTGGAGTACCATCATGAAACGTAATCCCATCACGCAATGTAAACGTCCATGTTCTTTCGTCCTTTTGTTCCCAAGATTCAGCTAACCACGGCTTGATTGTAAGGTTTTCATCAATTTTAACTAATGTCTCTGCAATGCCTGCACGAACACCCATCCAATCTTGGTGAGGATCAATAGTTTTAGATGCAAAGCTAAACAATAATGTAATTGATTTTCCCCCTGTTTCAGATGATTTAGGTGAGCCTTTCTCCTTTATTGAACTACTACTTTCCTGTTGATTGTTACATCCTGATACAAAAATAAAAATGATAGTTATTGCCATAAGCGTAATAAATTTTTTAAGCATGTTTTCCACTCCATTTTCAATTTAATTAACTTGCCGCTTTAAAGTATCGACTGTGTTCTTTTGTTTAGACGAAATGATTGAGGCCGCGATAATTATTGCACCACCCACGACAGATAAAAAACTTGTTGTTTCACCCCATATGACGAAACCCCACATGATATTGAAAAAAATACCTATGTATCGCACCACTTCAACAACGATAATGTTTTCATGTGTAAAGGCACTCGTTAAGACAATTTGACCTATTAGAGAAACAACACCAATACAGATTAGATAAAACCACCCTATTAAACTAGGAAGAACAAATTCATTCCACATCAGAGGTACAGCTACGATTGTTCCAGCTGCTAAAAAGTAAAAAACAATTTCATACTTATGATGGGCTGCACTTAAGAAACGGATTGAAGTGGCAGCACAAGCTGCTAAAAATGCACTTAAAAATCCTACTAGAGCATAAACCGTATAAGAATCGAAACGAAAGGGGTCAATCAACAGCACTGCACCTAAAATAAACAAAGGGAAGATCATAAACATTTCCTTACTCATTCTTTCTTTCAAAAAGTAGCTTGAAAGAAGAATGGCAAAAAAAGGTGACAGATGAGCTAAAATACTTGCATCTCCAAGTGGCATATGAGCAATGGTGAAAAAGTAGGCAAGAAGATATAGAGCTCCCAGTGCACCTCGAAGTACAAGCAACGGAATTCCTTTTTTAGAAAAAGGGATCTTGTCTCGTTTCATAAAAAAATAAATGATTAGTGCACCGATAACACTTCGAAAGAAGACAATTTCAGTTACTGGAATCTCCTCACTCGCTGCCTTTACAAAGACATTCATAGTACTAAAGATAAACGATGAAGCAATGGCTAATATGATTCCTTGTTTCACCTGATAGCCCCCTACCATAAAAGAAAGCTTAGAACTCTCCAAAAAGGAAAACCGATTTCAAAAATTCCTTTAAGAGTGACTAACATTTATTTTCTTGCATTAATCGTAATCATTACGATTTAAGAACTATTAATTAATATAGCTTCTTTTTTTAGAGCAGTCAATATAAATCGTAATCATTACTATTTGCGTTTTGGTTTTATGCAAAAATAGGGTTTATTTTACAATCAAAAAAGGGTTAGTTAAGTGTTTAAATCGATCTTATTTAACTCAGATTTTCTAATGGGTCTTCTCTGGAAACGTGAGGAAAGGGTTAGAGGACCCTATTCTCCACTAACAAAAAAGGCTGCAAAACCAATTGGTTTTGCAGCTATTTCTCTATCATTTATTGTTTGAACATAGTCACTGATGGTAGTGAGGAATATAGAGAGGCTAAAGCCACCCGTGGGTAAGCTAGTCTGATCAATTCCTTAAAATCGCCCTTAAACTTATTACCTTGCCGATTGCACCTAACCTCTCTACTATTTTTTGGGCCTTTCCGTATGGAAATTTCTCTGCCAAAGTAAAAGGCGGATTTTTTGAACCCTTTAGCAATTCTGCGGTGGAGATATTGATACCTAATTCGCTCTTTATTCTCACTAAATCTTTTAGACCACGAGGAGGACTATTTTCTAATACAATATTACAATAATCAGGTTCATACCGTTCTATGTCTTGCACTGTTTAACAACCGTTACTAATCCAGTAGCTAAAGTCAGAAGTAATTAAGGATGCATTATCTGGGTTCATATCTCCCGAGTCAACAACAAGCACTTCTGTTGTATTAACATCCTGCAGCATCAAGAAAACATTTCCACCACCATCATCTCCGATGGAAATATACCCATCTGCATATTCAGCTACCTCCCATGTTTCATTTCTCTCTACAAGATCCTCGGTACCATAAATTATTAATCCTCCACCTATTGAAAAACCATTTGTTTGTTTTAATAGATTCTTATATACATTTGGTAGTTTAACATCCAGTAAATTTTCCACTTCTAAAACTTTTCTATCACTGGCTGGTTGGTTTTTTATTAAGTTAGAAGTTTGGGATATATCTAACATTTCCTTAAGCTCCTTTAAACTTGTGATCCGCTTTTGCAATACAGGTATCGATTGAATGAGATTGAGTTGTTGTCTTCACCCTCATCTACTATGAACCTGCCAAATCATGCCAGCCCATGAAGTAGGGTTTGGTATCATTATCATACAGGACAAAGCAAAAAACAGTTAAGCATAACTTAACTGAGTAAAAATTATATTATCCCTTTTATATATATTCATTCATTGATTGTCTTTAGTAAGAGAATGTTATCACAACCATTAAGACATACAAGATCATGATATAGTTAACCGAATAAATAAAGTTCAGATGTGCCCATTTAAGTGGGGCCTGGATATAAAACCTGCTGATACTCAGTAATAGCCACCCAGCATTCAGTATAGTGGCTAAAACAATGAATGTACCTCCAAGTGAGGTTAAGAAAAACGGCAATGGCATCAAGCATAGTATATAGAAATCAATATGTCTTTCTGTTTTCTTGAATCCGTGTACTACTGGAAGCATAGCGACTCCTGCAGCTTTGTATTCATCGCACTTCTTCATAGCAATCGCATAGGTGTGGGGCATCTGCCAGAAAAATAAGATAAGAAATAGCATGACTGGTACGATGTGCAAGGCTGAATCGATTGCTGCCCAGCCAATTAATGGAGTTACCGCTCCGGATAAACTTCCAACCAGCGTATTGAATGTATATCTCCGCTTCGACCACATTGTATAGAGCACCACATAAGTAATCCATCCAACAAGTGCATAAATGATTGCTTCAACTGAGGTAAAAAGTAAAATCATAAATCCAAGAATACTTAAGATAATGCCTACTGTTAACACGGTATTAAGTGAAATCGCACCCGTAACGGTTGGCCTATTTTTCGTTCGAGCCATTTTTACATCAATATCTGCATCATACCAATTGTTAAGAGCCAGAGCGCCTGCCATAACAAAGGTACTACCCGTGATCGTGTATATAACAACATCTAATTTGTCGATAAAGGAGGTATTTGTAAAATACAAGGCTAACCACAGACCGGTGAATACAGGCAATACATTTGCTATTAGAACAATTCCCTTAAATAACGATTTTAGCTCAGAAAGGAAATTCGTATTACCTTTTGTCGTTAATACATTCCATTTTTCCGATTGAATCATTTGCTCTCACCCCCCGTATTTAAGGATGCCTCCTGTTTTTTCCCTAGACTTCTAACATTCCAATTAAACAGGCTTATTCATACTGTGAAGGATCCACTGCAAAAATATAAATTAAGTAAATGACCATGCATATGGCCATCGTAATAAATCCCCATCCGAGGATTACCTGGTCAATGACTAAATAATTGTTGCACAGCTGATCATTTGATTGGATATATAACCATCCCATTCCCAGAAAGACGACGGTAAACAGTGTAATGACATTGTTTTTCCATGTTTTGCTGAGTCTTCTCCAACTGTCACGAAGCGGGACGCCAGCTAAAAATGGCAGACTCACAAATTTAAATATCTCAACAGTTTCTATTGTTAATGCTTCATCCATTGTACGCGGCAACAACCAATATGCCATTATAATAGTAAAAAGGAGTATTCCAGGAACCCCATTTTGATTATATTTGTTAAAAAATTGAGGATATCGCTGCAGAAAGAGATGTGCCATAAAAAAACCAGCTATCACTAACATTGGCATTTGCATATGCATGTGGATAATCATGACCGATTCCATCAAGCGTGCCACTGGAGGAAGCATTAAACCAATTAAAAGGACGAGACCGAACAAAAACTGATTCATTGCCTACTCCCCCTTTTTGTCTGTTTCAACATATTGCCTTAACGTATTCGCTGCTTCTGTTACCTTTGTAAAGTCCATAACATCTACTAAAGTACCTTGACGGTCGACCAGATAGAAGGCAGAATTATGGGCGAAATTCCCTCTGTCATCTGGAATCACAATGACACCGAACTTGTTTAGCAAGGAATCCAATTGCGTCTTTTCAGGGATTCTTGCCATCCTCCATGTTTCCCCATCACTCTTAAACAAATCTTTATACCTATCTAAAGTTGCGGGATCGTCACGATCAGGATCAAAGCTTATACTTAAAAACACAATTTCCTCACCTAAATACTCGTAGGGCACCAAGTCATACACCTGAGCCATATTTTCTTCTAGCTTGATACAAATGGTGGTGCAGCCTGTATAGATAAATGTAATAAATACATATTTGCCTTCGAATTCAGATATGGAATACGTTCGCCCTTCACTATCCTCCATTAATACTTCGGGAAAAACGGGTTGTTCCTCGATCAGCTTCGTCACTCGTGCCGTTTCAGCTGTATAAGCAGTGAATCCATCGGTCCCTATATAGAACAGGACCAGTCCAAACACCAGAATAAGAATACAAAAAACTGAGGTATGCCGATTTTTGATCACGGAGATCACTTCCTATTTTATTTAAGCCGCTTTTTATTCATGGTAGCTCTTCATTGTAAAGCGTTAGTTCCAGTACACTTCATTATTTAGTCTGTGATTATTTGAAAGAGAGATAGCTCAAAGTCAAGAGCTATCTCTATGTTAGTTCCCTTACCAGGTTTTAAATGGTGGAGAACCAGGCGGCGCGTTCAGGATCATATCAACGATTGGAAGAACATAAGCCATCGAAACAACCAGCAGCATGAGTACTACCCAAATTCCCCATCGTTCTGTCCAATACGGAGTTTTTTCTGCACCTGCCTCCTCTTCCGCGATTGGGAATTCGGTCGTTCCTTTTGGTGCAAAGAACATGAGATTGAATACTGCATATACTTGAAGGATAACAGCGAGCAATAACAGCGTTGCCCCAATTCCTACAAGTGCCATATATGGATTCCATCCAAGTTTTTCTGCGAAGTCGCCATAAGTTGTAAAAGAGGTTCTGCGCGGTGATCCAAATAGGCCAACGATATGCATTGATATTGCCATGATCACCATGCCGATCGTCCAAATAACCGTCTGAATGACACCCAGTCTGTTCATGGCTGGAGTCAGGACACGTTTTGATAGATACGGAACTAACCAATAGCTAATACCGAAGAATGTCATGACCACTGACATACCCAACGTTAGATGGAAGTGACCTACAACCCACATCGTATTATGCACAACCTGGTCTAATTGGTTTGTGCTTTGGACTATACCGCCTGCTCCAGCTGGGATGAAGGCAACCATGGCAATGAACGGAGCCAGGAAGCGAACATCTCCCCACGGCATTTTCTTATACCAGCCAACTAACCCTTTTCCGCCTTTCGCTCTTGCAGTTCGTTCAAATACCCTGAACATTGCGTATGCGGTCATTAAAGAAGGGAATCCGATTGCCAGACTCATGAATACGTGCATATATTTGATCGATTCGGAAATACCCGGGTCAATGATCTGATGGTGGAACCCTCCTGTAATGTTCATTATCACTAATGGGATAACAACCATACGAGTTAATAGATCATTCCATCTGGTTCCCCCAATTATTTTTGGTACCACTACATACCAGGCAGATACTGCTGTTAGATACCAAATGTTAACGGCTGTATGCCCGAACGCCCAGAATAGTGTACGGGCAAGCAACACGTTTATTCCGTCTACCCATCCAAGTGTCCAGGGAATAATCATGAAAATAACTTCCACAGCTACAAAGGCTGTTGCGCCGACTAATAGGACAAAGACGCCAGTTGCAAAGAATGCGAGAATCGGAAGATGTTCCCCCTTGTGGTTCCTTCTCCAATTCGCCACCTGTGTAAATGCTCCAAATGAGAGCATCCATACACCTAGTACAATAAAGACTAAACCGAAGTAAAACATTGGGGAAGCGGCCATTGGCGGATAAAAGGTATACATGACGGAGGCTTCATTCCTTAGGATCGGAATGACCACCAATACAAAGCCGAAGATCTTCATCCAAAACCCGATCCATGCCATCTTCCTTACTTTAGGGAGCAATCCTCCCAAGGTATGGGAGAGTCCGGCATAAAAGTAACCTATTGTGAAAAATGCTGATAAAACAACAACTAATAGTATTCCATGAGCGGTCAGTACTTGATAATAGTTAAGCCATGGAGGCAATTGCAGGACACCAGCCCGATTCAAGCCTTGTAACAATCCAAGCAAACCACCCAGCAATAATGCGATAAAAGCTACAGATAGATATGATTTCGATATTCTGGCATCTTCCAGACTGATTCCCAATACTTGAGTTGTTTTCTGTTTAATTGATGTTGTTTTTAATGCAGGTTGCACTTTGTTCCCCCCCTTTTATTTAACGATGATCTTTGTACTCATTGCTTGATGTCCGGCGCCGCAATATTCATTACACAGCACTAAATATTCACCAGGTTCTTCAAACTTTTGCGAAATTTTTTGGATATGCCCCGGCATGACCATGGCGTTTATATTCGTATTTGCCACTTGAAATCCATGAACAACGTCTTTTGAAGTCAACGTGAAATGGACAGTGGAACCCGCTGGTACTTCAATCTCCATCGGTGTAAAGCTAAATACCTGCAGTGTCATGACAACTTCATATTCATTCTCGCCAATCTGTTTTATCCCAGGCTTATCAAATGGAGCTGTTTGGTCAACATTTCTAGGATCAATCGTTTCTTTATGACTTGGCGGCCCCATCCCCAATGCAACCGCTTGATACCCTGTAAAAATCATGAATCCCATAATCATTCCGAAACTTAGGAATAGCCAGATTTTTTCGTCCAAATGCATTTTCATTTCCTTCCCCCCTATATCCTCGCCATATATAATCCAAATAGCACAAAATATGTTGCCAGAATGACTGCCCCTACAACTCCAACTGAAATCCAGGTACCAATCTTAGATGTTTGGACGCTTACCGTTACTTTTTCTTCCTGAACATCTTCATGATTCTTCACTTCTGACACTTTCACTTTAATCCCCCCTTTGTTTTCTTACCTTCATCATAATTGCGAATGATTATCATTGTAGTGAGGCAAATCACTTGGAAAACCCCTGGAAGTATTATTTTTTTTACAAAAAAAACGCTTTGTTCCAAGCGTTTTAAAGTATTCTTCGCAACCTATTTCATTAACATAATTTCCATTAAACAAAAATAAAGCTTTCCCCCGCTTTATGTGAGGAAAGCTGCTGATCCAGTTCATTTATCACCCAGCAAAGTATAGCTGCATTGTTTTTTGGGACATTTCCCTGTAGGTTTGGATCTTAAGGGGGTCCACATTACCGCCGCTGATGATGCACCCTATTCGTTTCTTTTCTATCGGTGCCTTCTTATATAAGATAGCCGCTAGCGCAGCTGCTCCCGCTCCTTCCACCAGCATTTTTTCTCTTTCCAGCATGAACATGATGGCATGTGCAATTTCTTCATCCGAAACGGTTACGATGTCATCTACATATTGATTTATGATTGGATAGGTCTTAAATCCAGGTTCCTTTACCATTATTCCATCCGCTATCGTGTGTATGTGATGCGATGTCTTCATTTTTTGCCCGGTGAATTTATGATAGGCGGCGGGGGCTCCCGCTGCCTGGACACCGATTACTTTCATATGGGGTTTGAAGGCTTTGATTGCAAGGGTAATTCCTGAAATCAGGCCTCCCCCGCCAATCGGCACGAATATTACATCTAATTGGCTATTTTGTTCCAAAATTTCTAACCCTACTGTTCCTTGTCCGGCGATTACCAATTCCTCATCAAAAGCATGAACAAAGGTGCTGCCATTTTTGTACTTTTCTTCTACCGCCAACTGATAGGATTCATCGTATGTCTCCCCGGCCAATACAATCTCCGCTCCATAGGCTTTAGTTGCCGCCGCCTTGGAAATAGGTGTATGCTTCGGCATATAGATTTTTGACCTGATTCCTCTTAAAGCGGCAGCTAGGGCAACACCCTGTGCATGGTTGCCGGCAGATGCAGCCAGGATGCCATTTCCCGCTTCCTTGTCTGACATCGATAAAATTTTATTCATTGCTCCCCTTATTTTAAACGACCCCGTTTTTTGCAAATTTTCCAGTTTGAGATAGACATCTGCATTGGTTAACTGATTCAAGGTCGCACTCTGCTTCAATGGAGTGCGATGCACTTTATCTACCAGTTGTTCCATTGCTTCAACAATATTGATGTTCTTCACTAAATTCCCAATGGGCTCACCTCAACATGTGTTTTTTTAAATATTATTTATTCGCACTATTTGCCAGTTCTCTCTTCGACTTTTGCTGTACGAATGGCATCATTTTTCTTAGCTCTTTTCCAACGGCTTCAATCGGATGCTGCTTCTCCCGGTTATTGATCGCATTGAATTCAGCACGGTTCGCTTGATTTTCCAAAATCCATCCTTCCGCAAACTTGCCTGATTGGATATCCTCCAGCACTTCCTTCATGCGTGCTTTTGTTTCTGCGTTAATGACTCTGGGCCCGGAAACAAAATCACCCCATTGAGCTGTGTCGGAAATGGAATGTCTCATACCTTCCAGCCCCTGTTCATACATAAGATCGACGATTAATTTCAGCTCATGCATACACTCAAAATAGGCGACCTCTCTTTGGTATCCTGCTTCCACCAGAGTTTCAAATCCGGCTTTAACCAGTGATGTCAGACCTCCGCATAAGACAGCCTGCTCACCGAAGAGGTCGGTTTCCGTTTCTTCTTGAAAATTCGTTTCCAGCACACCTGCCCTGGCTGCCCCTATGCCTTTTGCATATGCCAATGCTAGTTCCATTGCTTTCCCTGTCACATTCTGATGCACACCTATTAACGCTGGAACTCCTGCACCCTCCTCATACGTTCTCCGGACTAAGTGTCCCGGTCCTTTCGGTGCCACTAAAAATACATCTACGTTTTCAGGCGGGACGATTTGATGAAAATGAACATTGAATCCATGCGCAAAGACAAGTGCTTTTCCAGCAGATAGGGCCGGCTTGATTTCCTGTTCATATACAGAGGGCTGTTTTTCATCAGGCAACAGGACCATGATGACATCCGCCACTTCGCATGCCTCTTTGACAGATAAGACAGCGAATCCGTCCATCTCTGCCTTAGCCCAGGATTTCCCTTCACGCAATCCGATTACAACCTGTTGCCCGCTATCCCGCAAGTTCAGTGCATGGGCATGTCCCTGGGATCCGTAACCAACGACAGCAATTGTCTTTCCTTTTAATACCTCTGCATTTACATCTGCATCGTAATACACCTTTACCATATTAAATCTCTCCTCTTCATATATTCTTATATTAGTAACTTCTTAATGTATACAAGCTCTCGATTAATAGCATGATCGTCTGGTGAATCTGACACATAGAGTACATCTATCTGCTTATTCACTTGCTTCAGCAGCTGCAAAAATCTATGGTCATCTTCCACTTCCAGCACGACAGACATTTTAGAAACTTCTTTTAGCTCCGGGTATACGGCAACGGCAAGGCTTTCAATCTGGTACTGATGTTTCGTGAATATCCCCATAAGGCGAGTAAGAATTCCATTTTGGTTATGCACTAATGCCGTGAACATCCGTTTCTTCATGGTTTCACCCCGATCATTTCATGTAATCCTTTACCAGGCGCGACCATCGGATAGACGTTTTCAGCAGGATTCACCCGGCAATCAATCAGGACGGGCTCACGGTCTGAAAAAACTTCCCTGAAGACCTGCTCTGCTTCATCCTTATTGCTTACTCTATAAGCTTTTATCCCATATGATTCTGCAAGCTTTAAGAAATCAGGCTGCAGGGAAAAAATCGAGTGTGAAAATCGTTTCTCATAAAACGTTTCTTGCCACTGGCGGACCATCCCAAGCGAACCATTATTGATGATCAGCACTTTAACTGGTAAATTCCATTCTTTTAATAAAATCAATTCTTGCAGAGTCATCTGAAATCCGCCGTCCCCTGCTAATGAAACGACCGTTGCTTCTGGCTCTGCCAACTGCGCTCCGATTGCCGCCGGGAAACCGAATCCCATTGTTCCCAGTCCGCCTGAAGTAACCCAGCGATTCGGTTGAGAAAAAGAGTAGAATTGAGCAGCCCACATTTGGTGCTGGCCGACATCCGTTGTAACAATGGCCTCGCCATTAGTATGCTTGTTCACTAATTCGATCAAATGCTGAGGCGAAAGAAATTCCTCAGTATCCGTATACCAATATGGATAATCTTTTTTGTATTGTTCTAAATGGTCTAACCAGAGCCTTGCATCTGGCTCCTGCACTGTTTGATCCATCAGCATCTGCAGCACGGCCTTTGCATCGCCAGCTATCGGTATTTGCGTATCGACATTTTTGCCAATTTCCGATGGATCGATATCGATATGGGCAACCTTGGCTTTTGGCGCAAATGTTTTCAGGTTCCCAGTCAAACGATCATCAAAACGGGCACCTATATTGATTAATAAATCACATTCATAAATGGCCATATTCGCGGCATAACACCCATGCATTCCAGCCATCCCCAAAAATAGTGGATGCTGTGCCGGAAATCCTCCGAGACCTAAAAGAGTGTGGACAACAGGCAATTGATAGAATTCCGCAAAACTAAGCAAATCTTCAGAAGCCTTAGCGTGCAGAACCCCTGCCCCTGCTAAAATGACCGGTTTTTCGGATTCAGTCAGTGCCTCCAGAAGAATTTTCACATGCACAGGGTCAGGATTCACATTCGGGTGATAACCTGGCAGATTAACCTCAACCTGCTTTGTTGGAGGTGTTGGCAGTGCGGTTAAATCCTTTGGGATATCAACCAAAACAGGTCCCGGCCGTCCGGTCGTGGCAATGTAAAAAGCTTCTTTCACGATTCTTGGAAGATCTTCCAGCTTTTTTATCTGGTAGTTTTGTTTCGTGATCGGTGTCGTGATCCCGACGACATCCGCCTCCTGAAACGCATCCGTTCCTATTACTTGGGATGCAACCTGGCCTGTAAAAATCACAAGCGGCAACGAATCCATCATGGCATCGGCAATTCCTGTCACGATATTCGTTGCGCCAGGTCCTGAAGTAGCTATGACCACCCCTGGCTTTCCCGAAACACGGGCATACCCTTCAGCCGCGTGGATGGCTCCTTGTTCATGGCGTGCGAGGATGTGCTTCATCGGAGACTTGTGTAAAGCATCATAAATGCCAAGGACCGCCCCTCCAGGATAGCCAAACAAAATTTCTACATTTTCCTGTTTCAAGGCCTGAATCAAAAGGTCTGCTCCATTCATTTTCAATTGTTCTGCTTCCACCGTTCCCATGGGCGTTGTGGATTTCATCTAAATCTCCTCCTTTTCATGGCAATAAAAAAAGCCCATTCACTCCTGCAAATATATTCATATTGTGCAGGGGTGAAAGGCTTATAGCATTCCACGGTACCACCCTCATTCGATGCATCTCTTGCGAAACGCAACCTTTAAGGCATATCAGGTCTTTTTTTCCCTTAACCTGATTTGTCTCATTTTTGATAACGAGTATACATCGATGTATACTCGGCTGTCCCTACTGCTATTTCAAAACAGCACTCAGAGGGGATAAAGGGATTGGCGTATTACTGGCTTCCAGCACGACCAGCTCTCTGTGAATACGGGATCCAATTCCTAACCTCGTCATCGAGTTAAATATTAAATTTTTAAGATTCCACCTGTGCTCGCGGAAGTGACCAGCTTCGAATACCGTGCTAAATAGCCTTTTTTGATTTTAGGTTCTGGCTGTTTCCACTGAGCTCTCCTTTCATTTAATTCTTTTTCAGGGACTGAAAGATTAATTGTTCTATTTTCCAAATCTATTAAAATTGTATCTCCGTTTTGTACAAGCGCGACCGGACCTCCTTCAGCAGCTTCTGGTGAGATATGTCCGATCGATATGCCTCGGGATGCACCGGAAAATCTTCCATCCGTAATGAGGGCCACCTTCTTCTCCAGTCCTCTTCCGGCAATGGCAGCTGTTGGGGCAAGCATTTCCGGCATACCTGGTCCACCTTTTGGTCCTTCATAACGGATGACCACAACATGCCCTTCCTGAACGTCACCGCGTTCGATTCCAGCCAAGGCTTCATCTTGTGATTCGTAGACTATGGCTTCTCCGTTAAAAGTCTTGATGGAAGGATCGACCGCACCTACCTTGATGACACAACCATCAGGCGCAATATTTCCAAACAAAATAGATAGACCGCCGACAGGGCTATAAGCCGTTTCCTTGCTGCGAATCACGTCGTTATTTAACACTTCTGCATCCTTTACATTTTCGTAAAGGGTTTTGCCGCTGATTGTGATACGATCCGGGTTTACTGCTCCTTCCATTTCACAAAGCTGCTTAATGATTGCGCTGACACCGCCGGCATTATGGACATCCTGCATCGAATAATGGGATGCCGGGCTAATTTTAGATAAATAAGGAATTCGTTTGGCTACTTCATTTATTCGGCTCAAATCGTAATCAATTTCTGCTTCGTTTGCGATCGCGAGTGTATGGAGGACGGTATTCGTCGATCCTCCCATGGCCATATCAAGTGCAAAGGCATCATCAATTGTCTCTTTGGTGATAATGTCCCGCGGCTTTATGTCTTTTTTTATCATATCGACCAAGTAACGGGCAGCGTCATAAATCAATTTATGACGTTCCTTTGAGGTAGCAACGAGCGTCCCGTTTCCGGGAAGAGCTACACCGAGCATTTCCATAAGCGAGTTCATGGAATTGGCAGTAAACATTCCCGAGCAGGAGCCGCACGTTGGACAGGCGTTTTGCTCGATATCAAGCAATTCCTCTTCGGACATTCTGCCTGACTGATAAGCACCAACACCTTCAAATACGGACACAAGTGATAATGGCTGTCCGCTGCTTGAGACACCTGCCTCCATAGGGGCACCTGAAACAAATACAGAAGGAATATTGGTTCTCACTGCCGCCATCAGCATCCCCGGCGTAATCTTGTCACAGTTCGGGATGTAGAATACACCGTCGAACCAATGGGCATTAATGACGGTTTCAGCCGAATCTGCGATTAGTTCTCTGCTAGGCAAGGAATATCTCATGCCAATATGTCCCATCGCGATTCCATCATCCACCCCAATGGTATTGAACTCGAACGGGATCCCGCCTGCTTCTCTGATCGCATCCTTGACGACTTCCGCAAACTCTCTCAAATGGACATGTCCCGGAATAATATCTATATAGGAATTGCAGACACCGATAAACGGCTTTTCAAGATCGCTTACTTTTACCCCGGTTGCATAAAGCAGACTCCGGTGCGGAGCCCGGTCGACTCCTTTTTTTATCATGTCACTGCGCATGTAAACTCCCCCTATTGATCAGCGCTATGCATTCTGTTTTTCATACACTTTTGTTCCATCTTCCATCACAGTTTTTCTGAATTCCTCCAGAAGCTTATTGGTACAAGGCCCCGGTTCGCCTGTGCCAATCGTTCTGCCATCAACCTTCACGACAGCAATGACCTCTGCCGCTGTCCCGGTTAAAAAGACTTCGTCCGCTACATATACGTCATGCCTCGTGAATACTTCCTCCCTCATAGGAAAGCCCAAATCACGGGCAATTTCCATGATGACATTTCTTGTGATTCCTTCCAGTGCTCCTACATAGCCGGGAGGTGTCAGGATTGTACCGTTCTTTACAATAAAGACATTGTCTGCAGAGCCTTCCGCCACATATCCCTGGTCATTAAGCATGAGCGCTTCACTGACACCAGCTAAATTGGCCTCGATCCTGACGAGGATATTATTTAAATAGTTTAATGACTTCACTTTTGGTGAAAGTACATCTGAGCGATTCCTTCTCGTTGCGACAGTGACAATGTCTATCCCTGACTCATATAATTCTTTCGGGAACAATGACAGTTCTTCGGCAATGATGATAACTTGGGGCCGCGAACAAGAGGCGGGATCCAGTCCCAGGTTCCCCGCTCCTCTGGAGACCACGACACGGATATAAGCATTCCGAAGGTTATTCAACCTCAACGTCTCTACAACAAGATCACTTAATTCCTGTTTGCTATAGGGAATAGCCAGCATGATGGACTTGGCTGAGTCGTAAAGCCGATCAATATGGTCCTTCAGCCGAAAAACATTGCCTTCGTACATTCTAATTCCTTCGAACACTCCGTCTCCGTACAGGAAACCATGGTCGTACACTGAAACCACTGCATCTTTTTTGCTGACAAATTTTCCATTCAAATAGATCAATTGCTCCTTCATCACCCATACCTCATCTCTCATTTGATATTTGATTTTGAAACAATATCTTTTGAAAAATAAAAAAACTCATCCCTAAAAATAGGGACGAGTTTAGCTCGCGATACCACCCTAGTTCCGTTCGCGGATAGAATAATCCACAAAACGACACTCAATCAACGTACAATCATACGCGTTCCTTGTAACGGGGGACCACCCGGCAACACTTACTGGACCTTTCAGCATTGCATCTCGGAGATGATTTTCGGATCAGTTCTGAACATCGGCTTGCACCATTTACCGACTCTCTGTGGAACAGGATACTCATCTTACTCTTCTCGTCATCGATTTTATTTTCCAAAATTTATTAATATTAAAATTATCAGCAATAAATTGATTTGTCAATTAATTTAATAAAAAAATTATTCGGCATCCTATTATGTTTTTTCAAGACCAAGGAATAGGATCGTGTTTATAAGCTGCTCAAAAACTATCATACTTCAGACTCCGGGCACCCTTGATCTCCCTTTTGTTCTTCCTCGATGCATGCCTTACCTTAAGTTAAACTTAAGCTGCCGAAACTTCAGCCACCTGTTTCCTTCGATAAACGATTTTCGATAATACAACACTGCATTCATATAAAAATAGCAGCGGGATAATAACCAGTATGTCGGATAGAAAATCCGGGGGCGTAATGAGAACAGCTGTTACAATCAACATAAAATAGGAATACTTTCTCGCTTTTTGCAAACGGTATGGATTTAACACTCCGAGACTTGTCAAAAACATAATAATGACAGGCAGTTCAAACAGAAAGCCAAATGGCAGGACCATATGAATCAGAAAACGGAAGTATTTTTCTGTTGTGAAAAATTCCATGAACATGTCTTCGGATAGCGATAGCAGGAATTGAAATACTAGGGGAAAAATCACAAAATATCCGAAACAAATGCCCGCAATAAATAGCATGAAGAGTGCTGGTATGTAGGCTACTGTTATCTTTTTTTCTTTTTCAGATAAGGCAGGTCGTACGAAGAGCCAGATTTGATGGGCCGCTATTGGAATCGTACCTGCAAGGGCGATCACAGCGGCGAGCATTAAATATACCCACAAGATATCACTTGGACCAAGAACGGCTAATTTGATTGATAAATCCTGGATGAGCCAATGGTAAATATTCTTTATATATATCAAAGCCATCATGACAATCAACATAAAGCTGCCAACGATGATCATCAGGCGTTTTCGCAATTCACTCAAGTGGTCAACTAGATTCATTTGTTTTTCATCCATGAAAATCACCTCTAAAAAAAGAAGATGAAAGTAAGGTGGTTACCCGCATCTTCTACTATTTCTTATTGAGTTAAGCTGCTTTTGTTTTTTTCTTCTTTGGTCGACTCGTCATCTGAAACCAGCTCACGAGTTGATTTTTTAAACTCTTTTAAAGTAGAACCAAACGCCCGGCCAATTTCGGGAAGCTTGGATGGACCAAATATAATTAAGGCAATGACAAGAACAAGAATTAAACCAGGGATTCCGATATTCTGCAACATTCACATAACCTCCTTTGTTAGACAGCTCAGAAAAAAAACTTGCTGGTCGCCAGGCTCGTTAACAAGCACATGGATGTAAAAAAGATGTAAACCATACAAAGCGTCCAGCTTACATCTTTTTTATAGTCTCCAGTAAAACGATCTAACTCATTTTTATTCCGTGGCGTTCAAATGCTGCTGCTTCTAAAATGGACATACCTTGAGCTTTTGCAGCCTTGGCCACTTTTTCAGAAACCTGCGGTGCAAGGTTGGCTGGTGCAGCAAAGGACATTTCCCTTGCGCGCGCAGCATTACGGCGCTGGAATGGCCCCCAAATGGCAAACGTTTTGCCAGGGCTTTGAATATTGACGAATAGAGTATTTCCATCAGGCGAGAAGATTGGACCTGCCAGTTCAGAATCACTTAAACGATTGGCTGCAAAAGGATAAACCTTGCCTTCCGGAGTAATCCCCATGATCCGGTCCTGGCCGGAACCATCTTCAGCAAACCAAAGGTCGCCCCAAGGAGTACAGCAGATATTGTCTGGATATTCCATTTGTTTTGCATCATTTCCCTCATAGAAAAGCTCCAGGGTATTCGTGTGCGGAACATAACGATAAACACGGCCCAGCTTTTTGTCACCTGCAGAAGTATCATCGAACCAGAAGACTCCTTCTTGAAAGAAAGCTCCCTCAAGCCTTGAGAATACAATGCATTTTTGCGCAGCAGCTTCCTCTCGGCACCAGTGTGGATCTACTTCCTTCCAAACAATCTTAAAAGTTTGACCGGTTTTAAATGTGCTTGCTGATGGATCCGCAACCTCTTCAATCGCAGCCGCATAAAGCTTGCCGCCCTTTTGGAGCGCACCCGGCTTTTGGCTCAGGTCATTTGGGATAAAACGATAAAGGAAGCTTGGGCTTGCATCTTCGGTCAAGTATACATATCCTGTCGCTGGGTCAATGGCACATGCTTCATGCGAAAAACGCCCCATTTCCTTGATTGGTGTTTTGGACATGTCGTTTTCTGGCTGTGTCGGATCCACTTCAAAAACATATCCGTGTCCCGCGGAACGGTTTTCTTCACAAGTCAGCCAGGTTCCCCAAGGGGTTGCTCCGCCAGCACAATTTCGGATCGTACCTGAAGAGGTTACATATTCCTTGATGACTTCACGATTTGCTCCTACAACTAGAGCAGTAGTTCCACCCTGTGCATTTGGATCATAAGGATTTTTGCCAAATGCCGGACCTGATGATAATTCATGATTGCGCACCAGGATGGCCGTATTGTTCGGCCCTTCAAACGCTGCCATTCCATCAAAAGCACCAGGTACTTTGGTTCCGTCTGTCATCAAGTCTCCTTCTCTGGAGATAATTTTATAATGAAAGCCTTTTGGGAGATCAAGAATACCATTAGGATCTGGGACCAACTCTCCATACCCGCCAAAACCGCTTGTTGGATTATCAGCAGAATCTGCAAGTGCTTTCGAACTCAGCCCCATTACTCCAGTGCTGCCAAGCGTTAGGGCAAGAGCGCCCACCCCTCCCGCTTTTAAGAAATCTCTTCTGTTCAAGCCATTTTGTTCATTCATAATTTTCTCTCCTCTTCTATGTATTTTTGAATCTAGTAATAGAGTAAAGGGAAAATATTAAGCAATAACCTGAGTTTTGTAAAAATTCAGTATACAAATAGTAAAGTAAAATTAAGAAGATAAGAGTGGCTTTACAATTAAAAAAAGCCCCTGAGGAGTGTCTGATGCACAGGGGCTTTTAAAAGTTTATGTTGTGATTTCTTCCTTTGCAAATTCAATATCAAAACCAAGATCCTGAAGCATTTTGTGGTCTGCGGTTGTTTCCTGTCCTTCTGTCGTCAAATAATCTCCTACAAAGATGGAGTTGGCAGGGTAGAGACCTAATGGCTGCAAGCTTCTTAGGTTCACTTCTCTGCCGCCTGAAATCCGGATTTCTTTTGTCGGGTTGATGAATCGCATCAGACATAAGACTTTCAGGCAGTAGCGCGGATTTAATTCATCGGTCCCTTCCAGTGGAGTACCGTCAATTGCATGAAGGAAATTGACCGGTATTGAATCAGCATCAAGTGCTTTCAGGCTCCGTGCCATGTCGACCACATCTTGCTTTGTTTCTTTCATTCCTAGGATTACACCAGAGCATGGTGAAATCCCAGATTCTTTGACAATTTCGACAGTATTGACCCGGTCATCATATGTATGGGATGTCGTGATAGCATTGTGATGTTTCACTGAAGTATTGAGATTATGGTTATACCGATCGACACCAGCGGCTTTCAGTCTCTCTGCTTGTTTAGGTTTTAGAATTCCAAGGCAGGCACAAACCTTAAGGCCATATCTTTCTTTAATTTCCTCTACTGCCGAAGTGACTGTATCGATTTCCTTTTCACTTGGTCCTCTGCCGCTGGCCACAATGCAATAGGTGCCGGCATTCAGGTTGTACGCTTGTTCCGCGCCTTTAAGGATCGTTTCCTTATCCATCATCTTATATTTTTGGATTGGTGCTTCTGATACGCTGGACTGCGCACAGTAACCACAGTTTTCGGGACATAATCCCGATTTTGTGTTGATGATCATATTCAGCTTCACTTTATTTCCATAATAGTGATGGCGGATGATGTAGGCTCCCTGGAGCAATTCGAGCAGTTCCTGATCAGGGCAATCCAGAATTCTTAAAGCCTCCGCATCAGACAGCTCATTCCCATTGAGGACGCTCACGGCTAATTCCTTCCAGTATCCCATGCTTTTTCCTCCTCCTTTAATGTTTATGCTGTCTTTTTCAAATGTTTGAAGCTGCCTTTGCTTAAGACTGTTTTCTCAAGCCTGTGTCCCATCATGCCGGCGAAAACAGCAAGAATGATATCTTTTGGAAGAGGGACAACCATCCAAAGCCAGGCCATTTGGTACGTAAACCCTTCCGGTGCAGCAGCCCAGAATTTATAGGCAAAATACATCCAATTTGTCCCGAAAACATAGTTAATGACGAGCCCAGTTAAAGAAGCAATGATAAATGCGGATAAAGTACGGTTCTTCTCAACGATTTTACCTACAACATAGGCTGCTAAAATGAACGAAAGGATAAATCCGAAAGTCGGGCTGACAAAAGAGGATAACCCCGCCCCAAACTTGGCGAAGACTGGTACACCTACCAACCCTACTAATGCATAAACCGTCATGGAAATGGCACCTAAACGGCTGCCGAGGATGATTCCTGCTAAAATAGCAAAGAAAGTTTGCAGCGTAATCGGTACACCGCCGACCACCATAAACGGCACAAACGAGGTGATATTCGCCCCGATCGCCATAAGGCCGACGAACATGGATGCCAGAGTTAAATCCAGTGCTTTTAATTTCATAAATAGCTCTCCTTTTCTGTGATCTAGATTAAGGATACGATTTATGAATATTTTATGTCAACCAAAATATTTTTAAGTTAACATAAAGGATGCTAGTAACTTTTCTTCCAAGTTTACAGAAATAAAAAAAGAGGGTCCCCCCTCACAATGTACAAATTGATAGATTGTCACATTTTCGTTAACTGCTTTCCATTGTCTTGTTCACCTTTTTGTATTTCTTTACTCATTTGATAATAGCTTAGCAGTTTTTTAATGGTGGTTCCCCGTACACTTTTATTTTCCTCGATTCGGTTAAGTGTCTTTAATTTAATTTCTAATTCTTCACATACCTGTTCCACTGTCAGATTTCTTTTATATCTCTCCATTTTCAAAATGTCGCCTAGACTGGAAGTTTTCATTGATTGTCACAACTCCTCTATGAAATCTGAATTGCTGTCTGCGAAATCCTAACTACATCTATAACTACTGATTGATTGTCAATGCGCTGCTTTTTCCTTCAAGAGTTTCATGCCAATTTTTTGCTGCTCCCAAATGTACATGTCCAATTCCTGGCTTAATTGAATCGTTTTTTTACTCGTATATCCATTTTCCCGTATGCTAATGATCATTTTTCTTCGGGTATCTTCAATCAGATCCTTCACGCTCATGACAGTACACCTCTTTATTCAAAAAGAATCTTTACACAAAATTAATATTCTTTACATTTAGCCCACTGTCATTATTATGGTAGAATTGGCCGTTTTTGAACATTGAGTGTTTGTTCTATTTTTATTGATACTAAGTTTTAGTGCGAATAGAACCAAGGTTATAGTTTCGATTTCCATTTTAAATCCTTTTTAAAAAAAAGCTGTTTTTCGCATTGATTGCTGCTTTTCGTATAACATAAGTAATTCCGTATCACTTTCTACATCGGATTTTGTCCGAAGTCCAGTCAACTTCGGACATTTTCACCGCTTCTCCACCGGATTTTGTCCGAAGTCATGCCCTCTTCGGACATTTTCACTGCTCCTCCACCGGATTTTGTCCGAAGTCATGCCCTCTTCGGACATTTTCACCGCTCCTCCACCGGATTTTGTCCGAAGTCCTATCA
>NZ_RSFW01000023.1 GCF_003937825.1 Mesobacillus subterraneus
CGCTTGTTTGTTTAGTTTTCAAAGAGCAATTCATTTTGCGTCGCTCCGTCAGAAGCAACTCTTATATATTATCAGGTTCAAAACCCGATGTCAATAAGTTTTTTCTTTTTCCTTGCCGCTAACTAAGTAGCTCGTAGCAACAGATATAAATATAGCATCTTTAATATCCAATAGCAACATGTTTTTTTACTTTTTATTCACGAAAACAAAAGAAAGATAATTCATATTTCTGTGGCCAAATCCCGCCCCTTTAAAAGTCGCCAAACAGCTGCTTCGGCACTGAATGCCTTTTTCCTTCTATTATAGAAAAAAGGCAAAACGGATCACAGCCGTTTTGCCTTTCGCCCTATCTATTAACGGTGGCGCATCAGCGGGAATAATAGTACGTCCCTAATGGATGGTGAATTTGTCAGCAGCATAACCAAACGGTCGATGCCGATTCCAAGTCCGCCTGTTGGAGGCATACCATATTCCAGTGCTTCGATGAAATCATCGTCCATTTCATGCGCTTCATCGTTTCCTTGTTCTTTTTCCTTTAACTGCGCTTCAAAACGTTCTCTCTGGTCGATTGGATCGTTCAGCTCGGTAAATGCATTTGCATGCTCCCTTGCTACGATGAACAATTCGAAACGGTCTGTGAAGCGTGGATCCTCATCATTCTTTTTCGCCAAAGGAGAAATATCAACCGGATGGCCATAGATGAATGTTGGCTGGATCAGGTGTTCTTCTACTTTCTGCTCGAAGAATTCGTTAACGATGTGGCCGTATTGCATGTGCTCAGTGATTTCCACTCCGTGCTCTTTTGCAAGTACGCGGGCTTCTTCTGTGCTCATTAGCGGCCAGAAGTCGACTCCAGTGTATTCTTTGATTGCATCGACCATATGGACTCTCTTCCATTCCGGCTTCAAGTCAATTTCATATTCCCCGTATTGTACAGTTGTTGTGCCGAGGACATCCTGTGCAATGTAAGCAACCATGTTCTCAGTGAGGGACATGATGTCACGCCAGTCTGCGTATGCTTCATACAGCTCAAGCATCGTGAATTCAGGATTGTGTCTTGTGGACACACCCTCGTTACGGAACACGCGGCCGATCTCATATACTTTTTCCAAACCGCCGACAATCAGGCGCTTCAGGTGGAGCTCAATTGCAATACGCATGTATAGCTGCATATCAAGCGCGTTGTGATGTGTAATGAAAGGACGTGCAGACGCTCCGCCGGCAATGGAATGCATTAATGGCGTTTCGACTTCCAAATATCCTTGTCCATCTAAATAACGGCGCATTGACTGGATGATGCGGCTGCGGTTAATAAACGTTGTCTTGCTGTCATTGCTTGTAATCAGGTCGAGGTAACGCTGACGGTAACGCTGCTCAACATCCTTCAGTCCATGGAACTTTTCCGGAAGCGGACGCAGTGCCTTCGTCAGGAATACGAAGTTTTGAGCCTTAATGGAAAGCTCGCCTACTTTCGTTTTGAAGAGCGTACCTTCTACACCGACAATGTCACCCAGGTCAGCAGTATCGAAAACCTCATATTGTTCTTCACCGACTGCATCCTGGCGCACATAAATCTGGATTTGGCCAGCAAGGTCCTGGATATGTGCGAAGCCCGCTTTCCCTTTTCCGCGTTTTGTCATGATCCGTCCAGCTATTTTTACCGAAACACTCTTCGCTTCGATCTCTTCCTTTTCCAGTTCACCATATTCACTGATTAGCTCTTCTGTCAGATGAGTACGCTCGAAACGTTTTCCGAATGGATCCATGCCCTTTTCGCGCAATGCATTCATTTTGTCCCTTCTGACTCTGAGCTGGTCATTCAATTCTTCATGACTCATGTCGCTTTCACTCCAATATATAAAATAAATTTCTTATGTAATCCTGAGTTTGTTTAATGGATACTTTTATTATTTTACACAAACTATCGTATTCAGACATTAAAAATCTCTTTTAAATCGCCAAATAGATAAAAAACTGCCAGTTTGACCACTGGCAGTTACATGTAAAGATAAAGGTATTATAGGAAAAGTGCCGGGTAATGTCAATTTTTATCCAGCCTGGTGAGTTTTTTCCTCGTTCATTTCTGCTTCGTCAGCGAAGTTGGTCAATACGCCGACCAGCTGGTCTCTGGTTGAACTTTCATTGATGGCATTACGCACTGTAGCATTGCCGCGGATTCCTTTCAGGTACCATGCAGCATGCTTGCGCATTTCGCGGACCGCTATGTGTTCATTTTTCAAAGCGATCAGGCGGTCAAGATGGAGGATGCTCACGTCGATTTTCTCACGAGCTGTTGGCTCACCCATTAATTCGCCTGTTTGAAGGTATTTTACCGTCCGGTAGATCATCCATGGATTGCCCAGCGCAGCACGGCCAATCATGACTCCGTCTGCACCTGTTTCTTCAAGCATTCTTTTAGCGTCTTGAGGAGTCTGGACGTCTCCGTTGCCGATGACAGGGATGTTCACAGCCTGCTTCACATCTCTGATGATGTCCCAGTTCGCTTCCCCTTCATACATCTGTACGCGTGTACGGCCGTGAAGGGCAATCGCCTTGCCGCCGGCGCGTTCAACCGCTTGTGCATTTTCAATCGTAAAAATATGTTCTTCATCCCAGCCCATACGCATTTTTACGGTCACTGGCTTTTCCACCGCATCCACTACAGCAGAAACCATTTCGTAGATTTTGTTCGGGTCAAGCAGCCATTTCGCCCCTGCATCACATTTCGTGATCTTCGGTACAGGGCAGCCCATGTTAATATCAATGATATCCGCATTGGTGTTCTGATCCACGTACTGCGCTGCCTTGACAAGCGTTTCCTTTTCGCCGCCAAAAATCTGCAGGCTCAGTGGCTTCTCTCGTTCATCTATATATAACATATCGAGTGTTCTATCGTTTTGTAAAACAATACCCTTGTCACTGACCATTTCTGCACAAACAAGTCCAGCGCCGAATTCTTTGACCGTCAGGCGGAAGGCTGAGTTACAAATGCCGGCCATCGGTGCAAGGACAACCTGGTTCTTCATTTCGATATCGCCGATCTTAAGCATTTTATCCCCTCCTTCTGAATTATTATCATATATTAACCCTTACTGCGGTGTTAATTCTTCTAAATCGACACCCAGGAATTCAGCGATTTTGATAATCAAGCGTTCATCTGGCATCCTGTTGCCTCGTTCAATTTCCCCAAGGATGGAAACCGATACGCCCAGTTCTTTCGCAAAGCTTTCCTGTGTAAAACCCTTCAGCTTTCGATAAGCGCGAATACGTCTTCCCCATTTTTCTGCTTCCATATTCGTACTCCTTCTCTATCCGGTATACTTAGTAAACATTTTTTCAGCGGCTCCGCCATGTTCGGAAGCTTGAGATTCGGGTCCATTTCTAGCAATGGAAGGATGACAAACGCGCGTTCGCTCATCCGAGGATGCGGAACTGTAAGCTTCTCTGTTTCAATATTTTCGTGATTATACAGCAATATGTCAAGGTCCAAAGTTCTGGGACCCCATTTCATTTCCCTTTTCCTGCCAAGTTTCAATTCGATTTCAAGGCATGTATCCAAAAGTTCCACCGGTCCCAGGCTTGTCTCGACCTGGATTGCCATATTCAAAAATTGATTCTGATCTGTATAGCCGACCGGATCTGTTTCATAGACTGAAGAAGTATTTACCACCGAGATTTCCTCATTGCTCCCGAGGAGGAGGATCGCCTGCACCAGGTAGCCAAACCGGTCCCCCAGATTGGAACCGAGTGCAATATATGCTTTGTTTTCCACTATTATCGGCTCCTTGTAATTTCAACTGCGACTGATTTGTAATGTCCCGGAATTGGCGGATCTGGCTTGATTACTTTTACATGGCAGGCTTCCACAAAGTGAAAGCGGCTTAGGATGGTGGCAGCAATTTTCTCAGCTATGGTCTCGACAAGCTTAAAAGGCTGGCCTTCTACAATCTCCTTGCATGCCTCGTATAGCTCAGCATAGTTGATCGAATCCTCCAGATTATCGCTTTTGCCGGCTTTTGAGAGGTCCAGTTCAACAGACAGATCAACCCCAAAGCGCTGCCCAAGCTTTGTTTCTTCAGGAAAAACACCATGGTAGCCGTAAAATTCCATCTGATTCACATGTATTTTATCCATGATACTCACCCTTTCCCATCATCGCATCCATCATTTTTGCCATCCGCGACATCTCTTTTACATCATGGATCCTGACGATCTGACAGCCCTTTTGGATTCCGTAGCAAACGGTCGCTCCCGTCCCTTCTGTCCGTTCGGTCACCGAAAGGTCGAGAGCTTTGCCGATCATCGACTTCTTCGACGTTCCAAGAAGCACGGGATATCCTAAAGCGACAAGCGTATCAAGATGGCGCATCATCTCGAGGTTCTCCCGAAGGTCTTTCGCAAACCCGATGCCCGGGTCAAGGATGATTTGATCATCGCTGACGCCTGCCTTTTTCGCAATGGTGATGCTTTCATACAAGTCATTGAGCACATCTCTGATGAAGTTCGAATAATTCCGGTCATTCCGGTTGTGCATCAGAATGATCGGCACCCCGGTTTCAGCCGCAACGTCGGCGATTTCCGGATCTTCCTTCGCTCCCCAGATATCGTTGATGATTGTTGCACCAGCATCAACAGCACTTTTAGCTACCTTCGATTTATACGTATCGATGGAAATCGGCACCTGAACTTCTCTCGAAATGGCTTCAATTGCTGGGACAACCCTGCTGATCTCGTCTTCGTCGGAAATCCGTTCATGCCCAGGCCTTGTGGATTCGCCGCCGATGTCCAGGATATCCGCTCCGTCAGCAATCATTTCTTGGGCATGCCCGACAGCATGTCCAAGTTGATTGTATTTTCCGCCGTCCGAAAAAGAATCGGGAGTGACGTTCAAAATTCCCATGATCAGTGTTTTATCAGTGAAGTCCAATGTATATGGACCGGCTTTTATCACGTTCTTCATGTATGAGCTCCTCCATCCAATTGTGTTCTGCTCCATAATGTCTCACGGTAAGCTGCATATTGGCCAAAAAGAAGATTCACCAGTTCTCCTGATTTCCCGGGAAAGCTTTTACCCTCGAACTCAGTAACGGGGACGATTTCCTGAATTGAGTTTGTCAGGAATAATTCATCAGCACTTTCTGCTTCTTCCTTTTTGTAAAAACCTTCACGAACCTCGATGCCTGCGTTGCGGGCAAGCGCAATGACGAACCTGCGGGTAATTCCATTCAAAATCCCCGTTTCGACCGAAGGCGTGAACAGGGTTCCATCCTTGTACCAGAATACATTTGAGACGATACCTTCTGATAAAACTCCATCCCTGGTGAGGAAAATTCCCTCCCGGTTCATCGCAGGGCCAACTTCACGTTTGGCCAGGACATTGTTGAGATAATGGTGAGACTTCAACCGCTCCGATCCCTCTGGCGTATTCCGCGGCAAATCCATCAGCACGGCCTTCTTCTCACTCATTCCCCCAGCCGGAGGAAGAGATTTTGCAAAAACGATGATATTCGGATTGTTATAACGCTCGGTCTGCAAGCCGATTTCGCCATTGCCTGCCGACACGTTGAAACGGATATAAGCGTCACGAAGATCATTTTTCGCTAAAAGCAAGTTCAAATTCTCTGTTGTTTGCTCCCTTGTAAATGCGGCCTCAATATTAAGGATATCCAGACTGGAATTAAGCCGCTCCAGATGATCCTCCAGCAGGAAAGGATGTCCGTTGTAGATTCGGAAGGTTTCGAACACACCCAACCCATATAAAAAACCGTGGTCGAAAGGAGAAATCGCCACTTTGTCCTTTTCGATGAATTGTCCGTTCATGTATACATACATTATCTGCTGACTTCCTTTTGACGTGCTGATTTATATTCAGAGATGAAGTTTCTGAGCAGCTGTTTGCCTGGCGTCGTTAAGATCGATTCCGGATGGAACTGGACTCCTTCGACAGGCAGTGTTTTGTGGCGGATCGCCATGATTTCGCCTTCTTCTGTCCATGCCGACACCTCGAGGCAGTCAGGAAGGTTTTCTTTTTTCACGATGAGTGAATGATAGCGCGCTGCAGGAAATGGATTTTCCAGCCCTTTGAAAATGGTCTTCCCGTCATGGTAAACCATTGATGTTTTTCCGTGCATCAGACGCTCCGCGCGGACGACCTCACCGCCGAATACCTGTGCGATTGACTGGTGGCCAAGGCATACACCGAAGATCGGGGTCTTGCCGGAGAAATTCTTGATGGCCTCCAGACTGATGCCCGCTTCATTCGGGCTGCACGGTCCAGGTGATATCATCAGAAACTGCGGGTCCAGCTGTGCGATTCCCGGGATGGATGTCTGATCATTGCGGATGACCTTGAGCTCCTCGCCCATTTCACCCAAATACTGAACCAGGTTATATGTGAAAGAATCATAATTATCGATCATTAGTATCATGCTTTACCCTCCGCAAGCTCCTTTGCTTTCCATAGAGCAATTGCTTTCTTTAAGGATTCTTTGTATTCGTTTGCCGGTATGGAATCTATGACGACACCGGCTCCCGCCTGGACATGGGCCATCCCATCCTTGACGAGCATTGTCCTGATGATGATGTTCAATTCCATGTTCCCGTTAAAACCGAACCAGCCGAGTGATCCTGTATAGGGACCCCTCCTCACCGGTTCAAGCTCCTCGATGATTTCCATCGTCCGTACCTTCGGGGCACCTGTGATCGTGCCGCCAGGGAATACCGCATTGACGACATCGAACCAGGTCTCGCCTTCTGCCAGCTCGCCCCTCACATTTGAGACGATATGCATGACATGCGAGTACTTTTCGATCACCATGAACTCATTGACCTCCACGGTGCCGTACTTGCATACCCTGCCAAGGTCATTCCGTTCAAGGTCGACAAGCATGACGTGCTCGGCACGCTCTTTTTCATTGTTGATCAGTTCATTGGCCAGTTTCAAATCCTCTTCGTCTGTCGCTCCCCTGGATCTTGTCCCGGCAATCGGCCTTGTGCTGACCTCAGAACCTTTTACTTTTGCTAAAAGTTCAGGCGAACCGCTGACAAGCTGGAAATCCGGTGTATGCAGATAGCCCATGTATGGGGAAGGATTCAGCTTTCTCAGCTGCCGGTACACTTCAAGGGCTTCCGTTTCAATCGGCTTTGACTGTCTCACAGACAAGTTCACCTGAAAAACGTCACCCTGGGAGATGTATTGCTGGACTCTCTCAACTGCCTCCATAAACTCGGCTTCATTCATGGAGACGTCCAAATGGTCTGCTGCCGGCTTGTCCAAATTTGAAGCTTGAGCCGGAACATCTTTCTCCCAGCGTTCCTTCCAATCTGCCAGCTTCTCTTCTGCCTGCTTCTCCTCGCCAGGTTCCGTCAAAGCCATGATCCAGAGAGTTTCAGTGTGATGGTCGAATACAAACCATTCAAGGAACAGCTGAAAATAAACTTCAGGAATTCCCGAATCATCCTTCGCAATAGACGGCAGCTTCTCGATATAGCGGGCATAATCATAGCTAAGGTAGCCAATCGCCCCGCCCTGGAAATCAGGAAGGCCTTCCACCTCAGGTACATAATAAGGTTCCATTTGAATTTTCATTAACTCAAGTGGATTCCCTTCAAGCGTCGTCGATTCCCCATTTTGGGTGATGGTCAATTTATTGTCTTTACCTGAGAAAACCATTTCCGGCTTGAAGGCAGCCATGCTGTAACGTCCACCCCGTCCGCTTTCCAGGATGACATGTTCTTTATATTCTTTTGCAATATGGTCATATTGATGAAAAAAACGTGAAGCAGTATATGGAATCGTCAATGATTGAATGCTGTAATGCGACAAGCTCTTCACTCCTACTTTTTTCTCTTTTACCATCATACATTAAGCCGGGCACGCTTTCATTTTTAAAATGATGAAATTTTGCATGTTTTCTATAAAAACAGTGCTGATTTATATATTCATGGAGCAGTATTTGAATTTATTTAACCAAAAACTCATTTTATTTTACTATAATGGCGATTTAATTAACCAAATCACGATTTTATTTAACCTAAACCCAAGTTTAATCAACCTTTATCCAGGTTTATTTTACTTTTTTCCTTTAAATGTAAAAAGAGACATGCCCGAAGGCCTGCCTCTCTTACAGTTTTATTCTTCAAATTGATAAAGTGGTGTGCTCAGGTAACGTTCGCCGTTACTTGGGATGATAGCCAGGACTTTTTTGCCTTTGCCCAGTTTTTTCGCTGTTTCGAGTGCTGCATAAATGGCAGCTCCTGAGGAAATTCCTCCAAGCACGCCTTCTTCTTTCGCGGCGCGACGGGCATAGTCGAATGCCTGCTCGTTTTCCACCTTGATGATTTCATCATATACTTGTGTATCAAGGACGCCAGGAACGAATCCTGCGCCGATTCCCTGAATTTTGTGCGGCCCTGGTTTCCCGCCTGACAATACCGGTGAGTCAGCAGGCTCTACAGCAATGATCTTGATGTCTTTATACTTTTCACGAAGAACTTTTCCTGCACCACTGATGGTTCCGCCCGTACCGATTCCGGATATGAATGCGTCCAGCTGGTCTCCCATCTGTTCCACGATTTCCGGTCCAGTCGTCTTTTCATGGATTGCAGGGTTGGCTTCATTCTCAAATTGCTGAGGCATGAAGTAGCCATGTTCCTTTGCAAGCTCATCTGCTTTCCGGATGGCACCGCCCATTCCTTCAGGCCCAGGAGTCAACACGAGGTCTGCTCCATAAGCACGCAGCAAATTCCTGCGCTCCATGCTCATCGTTTCCGGCATGACAAGGATGGCTTTATAGCCCTTTGCTGCCGCTACCATGGCAAGACCGATTCCCGTATTGCCGCTCGTCGGTTCAATGATCGTGTCGCCTTGCTTCAAAACCCCTTTGGCTTCCGCTGCCTCGATCATCGCAAGTGCAATCCGGTCTTTAACGCTGCTGCCCGGGTTCATATATTCAAGCTTCAAGTAAACGTCTGCACTTTGGTCATCAACAAGTCTGTTCAATTTCACGATTGGTGTCTGGCCAACAAGCTCAGTAATGGAATTTGCAATGCGTACCATTTTACCCACCTCTTATTCCGAGTATTTTAATTGGTTTTATTAAAATTTACCAGTACTTTATGTCTATGTCAATTAGTATGCTTCGACAAAAGAAAAAATCAGTCTTCTGCCCACCCTTTTTAAACTATCCCAATTTCTCATAGGTTAAACAAGCGAAAAAGCACTGGTGCCTCGACCAGTGCTTTCCCGTCTATTTATGATCCGTATCTCCATAGAACCAGGTTACGCCTGCCTCATTCCAGAATGCTCGTGCAGATACCGGGATGTCCATTTGCTCAAGGGCAATCTGCCTGCGAATCTGGTTTTTCACGTCTGCGAAGGCGTATTTCTTGCCTTCGAGTTTTTCATGAAGATAGACAATCGCATAGCCATTCTCCACTTTTACAGGTCCTGTCCATTCCTCTGGCTTTAGCGACTTTGCCGCGGCGAGGATCTGGGGATCAACCAGTTCATCCTCTTCATTGATGAATCCGATGTTCCCTCCCTCATTAGCGGAAAATTCATCGATTGACCGTTCCATTGCCAGGGCGGCAAAGCTTGAACCACCCTTCAGTTCTTTCACGGCTGAATCGGCCTCTTTTTCCGTAGGGACAATGATTTGGGAGAGGTGATAGGATGCAGGGATTTCAAACAGGCTTTTATTCTGTTCATAAAAGGCCTTCATATCTTCTTCAGAAACTTTAACATCCTTCGTTAAAAGTTCTTCGAGCAATAGACTGTATTTGATTTGCTGCTTCCACTTTTCCTCGGTCTTAGGCTCACTGCCAGCAGACGAATACAAAGCTTTATAGATTGTCAGCTCACGTTCGACGGCCTGGTCAGACACTTCGATGCCATACTCTTCAGCCATCTGCAGGACCACTTCCTGATCAATCAAATCCCTGAGCGTTTCTTCCCCGTATCTTTCTTCCAGTTCAGTCAGCCACGCCTGCCGGGTGATTGATTCCTTGCCAACCTCAGCAACTGCTTCTTGTTTCCCCTGAAGGAAGGCAGGCTGTGTCAACAAGATAATCAGAGTAACAGCGTTCAACATGGCTAACCCGGCAATGATGTACCAAAGCTGCTTTTTATCCACTTCTCTTCCCCCAGAAAATTGCTTATTTTGCTTCTTTCTCTATCTCTTCAAGTTCCTCTTTAGAGAACATATATTTTTCATTGCAGAAATGGCAATGCGCTTCTGCCTGACCTTCTGTTTCAATCATATCCCTGATTTCCTCAGCGCCAAGGCTGATCAAGGCATTGCTGAAACGATCTTTGGAGCAGTTGCACTCGAATGATACCGGCATTGTTTCCAGCACTTTTACATTTTCTTTTCCGAGTAACTCTTCCAGCAGTTCTTCTGGAGATAAGCCTTTTTCAATCAGTTTGGATACCGGAGGAATGGTTTGCAGCCTTTGTTCAATGGCAGAAATCGTTTCCTCTGTCGTCCCCGGCATGAGCTGGATGATGAATCCTCCGGCCGCCTTGATTGAATTGTCAGGATTAACAAGAACTCCGACGCCTACGGAAGAGTTCACCTGTTCAGAAGTCGCAAAGTAATAAGTGAAATCTTCTCCAAGCTCACCTGAAACAATCGGAACCTGTCCTGTAAAATAGTCACGAAGCCCAAGGTCCTTTACGACAGTAAGGGTTCCGTCTGTGCCGACACCCCGCCTGACATCCAGCTTGCCATGTTCATTCAAGTCGAAATGGACATGCGGATTGGATACATAACCCCTGACCTGCCCTTTCGCGTTGCTGTCAACCAGGATCAATCCAAGCGGGCCGCCGCCTTCAATCTTGATCGTCAATTTGTCCTCGCCCTTGAGCATCGCACCCATCATGACACCTGCTGTCATCGTGCGGCCAAGAGCAGCCGATGCTACCGGCCATGTATAATGGCGGCGCTGCGCTTCTCCTACTGTTTCGGTTGTTTTCGTTGCATAAGCCCTGATCTGGCCATCATATGCAAGAGCCTTCACTAAATAATCGCTCATTTGTTTACTCCTTTCGTGCTGTAAAAACTTTTTTGATTACCGAAAAATCGATTATATATTTTTATCCATATTACGCTTATAGATAAGCTGCAGTCCCTTTAATGTCAGGAATGGATCGACAACATCGATAACATTGGATTCCTGGGCGATCAAACTTGCCAGGCCGCCGGTTGCGATGACTTTAGGCGTGACTGTACTCTTATCCTTCATCCGTTTAACTATTCCCTCTACTTGTCCAACATATCCATAAAGGATGCCTGCCTGCATTGCCGACACCGTGTTTTTGCCGATTACATCATCAGGTCTGCTGATTTCAATCCGCGGCAGTTTGGCAGCTCGTGAATACAGAGCTTCCGTTGAAATCCCGATTCCCGGTGCGATCGCTCCGCCCATATATTGATTCTGGTCATTGATATAGCAGTAAGTAGTGGCCGTTCCAAAATCGACGATGATCAGCGGGCTTCCATACTCATGGATCGCTGCTACCGCATTGACAATTCGGTCTGCGCCGACTTCTCTTGGGTTTTCATATTTGATATTGAGTCCTGTCTTAATGCCAGGCCCAACAACTAAAGGCTTCAGATGGAAATATTTCTGGCACATTCTCTCAAGGGAGAACATGATTGGCGGAACAACAGATGAAATAATGATTCCATCTATATCTGAGAAAGAAAGCTGGACATGGTCAAACAAATTTTTAACGATCATGCCAAATTCATCTTCAGTTCGATGGCGGTTTGTCTCTATTCTCCAATGGTGTTTAAGCTCTTCCTGATCATAAACACCCAACACGATATTTGTATTCCCGACGTCAAAAACAAAAATCAAGCTACTCACCAACTTATTCATGATTTTCTCTATCAAACACTGCAAATATCATACCATAACCACTGGGAATTCACTAAATAAACTAAATCGTTTCACTTGAAGCTAAGTAAAGGCTAATTTTCCTGTCAGGCCCGACCAGTATATTGGCTGAAAAAAAAGGTGTAAGTTCCCTTTTTTATGAAAATTCCTGTTTTACCACGCCTGTTGATTTTCGCTCCAGGCGCTTCGCTTTCCGCGGGCTGTCTGGGAGCCTCCTCGGCGCTTTATGCGCCTGTGGGGTCTCCCATGACTCGCTCATCCCGCAGGAGTCTTCGCGCCTTCCACTACAATCAACATAGTTCATAAATAAAGGATGCGCATGTCTGTTTATCAAGTTAATTTATGCAAGTGAATCTGGCAAATCTTTGTCCAATAATAGTTACTTAAAGGTTGGGTTTTCACCCATAAAAACAAAGTCACTCAAACTTCCTTTTGTCAATCATTATCTTAGTAAGAGCCTGTCTTAAAAAGTTATACGGCAGCCCTTTTAACATACAACTTCCTCCCCACCCAAACTATAAAATCTTATAAAAAAAACAGGCGCTCCAAAATGGAGCACCTGTTTTGATGTCTATTCTTTTCGTTCTTCGTCGATTGCCTTTGGTTCTTCGATGACTGAGTCTACTTTCTTGTCAGTCTCTTCGATTGCCGGCATTTCGTCGTCTTTTTTTGTATTGATGGTGACTTTCATGTCGTCCTTCGACAGGCTGACACTGCGGTCAGGAAGGCGTCCATGGTCAACCAAGTGCTTGATTTGCTCTGCATCGAGAGTTTCTACCTCTAACAAGGTATTAGCGATAATATCCAGCTTATCGCGGTGTTCTGTCAGCAGGCTTTTCGCTCTTGCATAGCAATCCTTGATGATTGTCTGGATTTCAACATCGATTTCATATGCGATCTTGTCAGAGTAGTTTTGTTCATTGTTCAGGTCACGGCCCAAGAATACCTGGCCCTGTGCCTGACCAAACTGCAATGGTCCGAGCTTATCACTCATACCGAATTCAGTAACCATCCTTCTCGCAATTCCTGTTGCACGCTGGAAGTCGTTATGGGCACCTGTGCTCACTTCGCCAAAGACAATTTCTTCGGCAACGCGGCCGCCAAGGAGGCCAGTGATTTTATCAAGAAGCTCTGGTTTTGTCATGAAGTAACGATCTTCTTTTGGAAGCATGACGGCATATCCGCCTGCCTGTCCGCGAGGGACAATCGTTACTTTATGCACCATTTCAGCTTCATCAAGGACCACGCCGATGACGGTATGGCCGGCTTCGTGGAATGCAACAATATTTCGTTCCTTCTTGGAGATGACACGAGTCTTCTTAGCCGGACCTGCGATGACGCGGTCTGTTGCTTCATCAAGATCCTCCATGTCAATCTTCTTCTTGTTGCGGCGGGCAGCAACAAGAGCCGCTTCGTTCAACAAGTTTTCAAGATCCGCACCAGAAAAACCTGGTGTACGGGCAGCGATATTTTTCAGGTTCACTGACTCGTCAAGCGGCTTGTTTCGAGCATGTACCTTCAGGACAGCTTCACGGCCGGTTACATCCGGACGGTCAACTGTGATCTGGCGGTCGAAACGTCCTGGACGCAGCAATGCCGGGTCAAGGATATCAGGTCGGTTTGTAGCGGCAACGATGATGATTCCTTCATTCGCACCAAAACCGTCCATTTCAACAAGCAACTGGTTCAGCGTTTGTTCACGCTCATCATGGCCTCCGCCAAGACCAGCGCCACGCTGGCGGCCGACAGCATCGATTTCATCTATGAATATGATACATGGAGCATTCTTTTTTGCTGTTTCGAATAAATCACGTACACGAGAAGCACCGACACCGACAAACATTTCAACGAAGTCGGAACCACTGATTGAGAAGAACGGCACTCCCGCTTCCCCTGCAACAGCACGGGCAAGCAATGTCTTACCTGTTCCCGGAGGACCTACCAAAAGGATTCCCTTTGGAATGCGCGCTCCAAGGTCAGCGAATTTACGAGGGTCTTTCAGGAATTCGACAACCTCGACTAGTTCTTGCTTTTCTTCATCCGCACCAGCAACATCTTTGAAGCGGACTTTCTTCTTTTCTTCGTTATACAGCTTCGCTTTGCTCTTGCCGAAGTTCATGACACGGCTTCCGCCACCCTGTGCCTGGTTCAATAAGAAGAAGAACAGGATGAAAATAATGATGAACGGAATGATGGATGTAAAGAATGTTACCCATCCGCTTGTTTCCTTCGCAGGCAAGATTTCAACATCTGCTTCTGCAGCTGCTGTTTCGATGCGGTTAAGAGTCTCAGGATTATTCCAGACATAGGTAATGAAACCTTTGCCTTCCTCCTGGCCCTTAAGCTGGCCTCTTACCTCATAGACACCGCGTTCTGGCTGCAGCGACAGGTCACCATCGACATTGCCTGCTTCCAGCTCCTGCATGAATTGATCGTAAGAGATTTGTTCAGTTGGCTGGTTATTGCCATTAAAGAAGCTTACTACCCCAATAATGACTAAAAATATCAATAAATAAAAGATGGTATTACGGAAGATCCGATTCATCCCTTACCTCCTCCCACGGTAGACAAACTATACTAAATAGTATCATAGCAAATTATGCTAATACAAGAAATTAACATTCAGAATATTTGGTTGTTAAGTTATTTCGTTGTGTATACTTCAGGCTTCAACACGCCGATGTATGGCAGGTTGCGGTACTTTTCCGTGTAATCCAGGCCGTACCCGACAACGAACTCATCCGGAACGATGAATCCAACATAGTCAGCAGCGATGTCCGCTTTCCTCCCTGTCGGTTTATCCAGAAGCGTGACAATCTTGATTGTTTTCGCCTTGCGGTATTTGAAAAGCTCTACCAAATAGCTGAGCGTCAATCCACTGTCAATGATATCCTCGATGATCAGGATATCCCTTCCTTCAACGGAAGTATCAAGGTCTTTCAGGATTTTTACTTCCCCGGATGATACCAGGGCATTTCCATAGCTGGAAACATCCATGAAATCCATTTCGAGATACGTATCCATGCGTTTCAGCAGGTCGGCCATGAAAGGCATTGCGCCCTTCAGAACTCCGATTGCCAGCGGAAAACGGTCTTGGTACTCCTCTGTCAGCTGTGCTGCCAATTCTTTTGTCTTTTCCTGAATTTCTTCTTCTGTAAACAATACCTTTTCAATATCATTTTTCATCATGATCATTGTGCCCCCTGGAAGATATCAATACTTTATATAAGTTAATAGTAATAACCTGTTTCCTGCTCTGTCTGCTTCATGATCCGAATTCTTCAGTCCCGGAAGCCAGAGGATCCGGCCTTCCCGGTCCGTGACAATCGGCCATTCATCCCGTTGAAGGATGGGAATTTTCATGTCGATGAAAATATCCTTTACCTTCTTCGATCCCGCCATCCCTTTCAATGACATCCGGTCGCCATTTTGCCGTGTCCGTATAATCACTGGCGTGCCTGTCTGCTCGAGGTCGACGATGAAATGATCTTTGGTCATTGTGACATCATGAACATCATTGAGCAATTGGGCATCGAGCCTATCGCCATTCGGAAAGACGATCCGTTCTGGGCCAGATAGTTCAAAATAAAAACTTTGCGTTTCTGGCGGATTCAATTGAAAGTGGCATTTTCCATACGATCGTATGATTCTTAAACCGCTGGGGAAATCAAGTGTTCCTGATGGATGGGGATTGCGAATTATTGAAAATATTTTTTCAATATGTATAGCGGAAAGAGAAGCAGGTCGATCATTGTAAAGATAATTTAATATTAGTTTAATCCCTCTTCTTTGTAAAGGCATTGGCATTTGCTGAAAAGAACTAATATCAATCGCTAATCCTCTGTCCTCTTTCTTCATTACTTTATTCAATTCTTCGCGTGTTAATTCAATAAGATACTCTTCATCCATCTGCATTTCTTCGCTAAAACGCTGGAAGTGCTCGTGTACTGCAGGATTTTCTTCCTTTAAGAAGGGCAGAACATTTTTCCTGAACCGATTCCTGCTATAATATTCTTTCTCATTGCTGAGATCGATTCTTGGCTCCAGCTGGTGAATGGCACAATACTCCTCAAGCTCTGTTTTTTCCAGGCAAAGGAATGGCCGGAAAATCATATAAGGACCCATTTCCCGTATGAACGGGATTCCTGCCCTCGCTTTACCGGAACTGCCGCGCGTCAGCCTCATCATAACAGTTTCCACCTGGTCATCGCCATGATGGCCCAGCGCAAGGTAGTGAAGGTTGTTCCTTTTCATGACCTCTTCATAAAACTCATATCGGCATGCGCGTGCCGCCTGCTGGGAACTCAAACTTGTCCTCCGCATATATGCCGGGACATCCATTCTCTTCATCTCGAACGGAATTCCCTTTTCTTCACAAAATCGCTTAACATAAAGAGCATCCTGATAGGATTCCTCTCCCCGGAACATATGGTCAATATGCACAGCCATGATGCTCAGGGACCTCTTCATCCTCTGTTCCCATAAAAAATGAAGAAGGGCAAGTGAATCCGGTCCCCCAGAGACCCCAACAGCAATCGATTTGTGATCCAGCTGAAAATCATGTCTTTCGAGAAAGGCATTTACTTTTGATTCGAACATAGTTGAACTTCCTTCGGGTATTGCCGGTTTTAGACTATACCCACGCCGACATACCATTAATCTTCTAATTGGCTTCGTTTATTATTTTTTAGCTTAACACTTCAATCATACTTTATCAAAGACCATGAAGCTTCGAACTCCTGTATTTTCCCTGGATAGTCTGAGAAAAAAGCATTTGTGAAATTGTTGATTCCTAATCTACGTTTGGACTGTCAAAAGGTTTCAAAAAAATCTATGTAATTTGGCTATAAATATAGAAAAAATATAGTAAAGAGATTATCAGGATGATGGTTACCGTTTCAACGAAGGTCGATTTCTTCTTTTTCTTGTTATACCCTTTTCTCGTTTGTCTGCCTGCTGCTCCTGGAGGCTGACTCCCTACAGTTTTCGCTGATGGCTGGCTGGCTGCACCCTGCTGGATACGAGCTGTTCTTTTCCTTGCTCTTGAATCCGGCTGGTGAATCTCCAAAATTTCTTCCCGCATCTGTGCTGCGGATTGGTACTTCCCGGTCAGAGAATTGAAAATCACTTTTTCATAGATTTTCAACTCAGGACTTTTCCTGACTTTGCTCATAATTTCCTCTATACCGCCTGTACTCTTGGTGAACCTTTTCGGATAAGCACTGTTGACCATAATCATCCCAACGGCGAACAGGTCATAGCCAGGATCCGCCTTCCTGCTGCCCAGTCCCCAGTAGCCTCTGTCGAAAAACTCGGTGAATTCTTTGATGGACCTTCCCTGCATGGTAGTACCGCCCACGTCAATACAGCGGATTCTTGCCGGCGGCCCAGTCACGATTAAATTATCCGGTTTTAGATCGCCGAATACCCAACCATTGTCATGCATCTGCTGCAAATCAGCAAGAAGCTGGAGAATCATGACCCCTGTCCAGTCCGGGCCCTTTTGCTGCAGAAAGGTGAGGAAATCGGGCCCTTTAATGAACTCCATTACATAAAAGCTGACTTTCTTTCCTGGACGTTCCCAATCATCCACATCCAGCAAAGAAGGCCCGAGGGCAGATCCCTGGACCTTGGCAAAAGATTTCAACACATTGACCTCTGAGGTGATCGACATTCCATTGTCGCTCATTTTCAAGGCCACTTGCTTATTGTCATGCCTAGCTAAATAAACAATTCCATTCGCTCCATAACCAAGCTCTTTAATGATCGTATAGCGATTGTGGTGCCATTTCCCATCAATGATGGTGCCAGGAATGACTTTACACAGATTCTTCAAAGAAGGATTCATCATCACGGGACAGAAGGCTCCTTAAAGATCGTTTTTTATTGAAATAAGTAAGTGCTTCGCGAATGGCAGGCCCTGTTGGTGTTATTCCTCCGGTTGTCAGCTTGGAGAAAATGCTCGTAAGCGACTCAAGTTTTGGCGTCCAATCCAGCAATTTTTCGACATCATTTCTTTTCCCGGGAAATACAAAAACTGAAAAGCGATTGTCCCCTGATCTTGCATTCAGGCTCAAACTCAAGTCCAGCAAGGCTTCTTTAACAGTAGGAAGTTTATGCTTCATGCTTGCACTTGTATCGACAAGAATCAACACTTCGAGTTCGACAGTCTCGCCAAGCTCGTCTACAACCTCCATGACTTCCCCTCGCTGATCCGGCGGCAGATCTTCCACCGTCCGGCCGCCTCCGAGGATTTGCTGCAGCTCCTTATTCACGACTCCCTGGAGTGTCTGGGTCATCGCTTTTCTTGTCACCATCTGGACGGTCTGGGAAAGCTGCTGTGAATAGACGATTTGGCTCACTCCGCCGCCTGATAGTGCAATCCCTTCTATTTCCTTCATTCCCTGGTCATCTATGACATCCTGTTCCATTACACCAATGACATTTACCGTAATTCCCTGCTCCTTAGCCAAAGCGGCCATCGCAATCGGATCTTCCCCCTGGTTTGAACACCCATCCGTTATCAGCAATATCTGCCTGATTGTACCTGTTTTCATGTTATCCCCTCGCTTCCAGGCTCTTCCGTATAACATCATCGAGGAAAAAGCCTTGATAAATTTGTTACCATTTTCGACGAAGCGAAGGGGAAATATACATAAAGTGAAATCATATTGTCCAAATTAAGGTGTTACGCCCTTTTTTGATAATTCGTCACTGGAATCGATGCCCACTTCGGAATATTATGATCGACTTTTGCTACCATCACAGTCATATCATCTTCGATTGAGCCGCCGCGCGAACGGATGACTTCTTCCATGATCAAGTCAGCAATTGCCTGTGGGTCGTCTGTTTGAAGCTCATTGATTTTCCGCTTCATCCATAAATCATAATTCTCGACATGCTTTGGTCCTTCAAAGACACCATCACTCATCATGATCAACAGGTCCCCGGCCTTAAGCTGCTCACTGACGACATCCACTTCGAATTCCTGAAGGATGCCCATTGGAAGATTGCTTGCCTGGACCTTCATCACCTTTCCTCCGCGCTTGATGAAGCTCGGTGTCGAACCAATTTTCAGGAATCGTGCTGAAGCATTCTGCAGGTCAATCATGACCAAATCGAGCGTCGAGAAAATTTCATCCGTTGTTCTTAACGATAAAATCGAGTTTACTGATTTGATGGCAACCTTTTCTTCTATTCCAGACTGCAGAATTTGCTGCAGCAGCAACAATGTATCCCTGCTCTCAGAGTGCGCCCTCTCGCCATTGCCCATTCCGTCACTGATGGCAATCGCATACTTTCCTCCGCTCAGCTCGATGGTCGAATAGCTGTCCCCGGAAACAAGGTCACCATCCTTTGCGGCATGCGCCACTCCTGTCGAAACAGTGAAGGCTTTTGCTGAGCGGAATGTTACATGGCAAAAACCATTCGGGAAGGCCGAGCATTCTTCTGAACTGACGACGATATTTTCCTGCATGATATCCGATAGCATCGGCGCGATCAGTTTTTCGCATTCCCCTCGTCCCTGGCAATAAGGAATCGTCATATCGATGTCGACATTCCCCTGTTCGAGGCTGTAAATTTCCACATGCTCGATCTGGATGCCAAAATCCTGCAATGCTTCAAGGATTTGTTCTTCCTGCTTTGAATGGTTCTCCCGTTCGCGCTGGATTTCTTTCGCGAAATCGCCCATAACCTCAGATACACCAAGCAGCTGGTCAGCAACAAGGCGCCGGCTTTCCTGGACCTGTTTTTTCAGCTTCCGGTTTGCCTGGTAGTAGGTTAACTGTTGCTGCATCACTTCCTGGACCTTTTTCGACCGGGTACAATGCTTGTCCCATTCACGCGATAGCTTCTGGGGGACGGCCCCATTATTTTGGTCCATTTCCTGCATAATCTCGCTCATATAGTCATAGGTTGTATTAAAGTTCCTTGTCCAGCAATGATCCTTCTTAAAGCAGGTCTGGCATGTTTTCTCCGTGACATTGCTCAAGAAATAATCCATATCGCGATCCGTCTCCGCCGTTTCATCCGGGACCTGGAGAGTCGAGAAACTTTTCGACAATGCTTCGAATACATTTGAGAACTGGACGACACGCTGTGCAGTTACATCTCTCATTTTTCTCATATACTGCTGCTGTTCGGCCGAATACTCTGGCGTACCGGGGATATGCTTGGCGATACGTGATGTCAATGATTGCGGTGTAAGGAAAAACAGCAGAACGGCTGCGGCCGATTCAGTCAATGTCTGGCTTAGTGCACCGCCACCCTCGCCATACATCCCGATCAACAGCGTCGCGATGAACAATCCAAGTGCAACACCAGGTTTCCTGCCTTCTTTTAACAGGCCCCCAAGCAATCCAGAAAAGGCCAGCAGGCTCATGTGGTAAAAACTCGAAACATTGGCAAGACTGAAAATCAACCCTGTCACGACACCTACTGTCGAACCAACCGTAGCACCGGCAACGAAGGAGAAAATAAGCACCAGGTAGCGAGACATCACATGCTCGACCGACAAGTCATAAATCGTCCAGCCGATTGTTCCGGTCATCACGGATGCAAGCATGATAATCAGACAGACAATCTCCTCTGTCTTCAATGATTGTTTGCGTTTGCTCGTGGTCATCAGAGGAATGCTTTGAAGGAAGATAAAGGTAAGCACAAGACCTAATCCCGCTTCGACTCCCGCCATCATTCCTTCATATATGGTGATGTTTCCCGACAAGATCAGAGCTTTCAATATTTTGCCTATTAAAATAGTAGTAAATATATAGAAAGGCAAAACCTTCAGATCATTCTTGATCCACTTTTTCGTCAGCCTGTAGAGCAGCAAAAACAAGAACACCGATCCAAACATGAATATCGCATCTGTAAAGGAGAGGGTAGCGGCTCCGGCGACCAGTCCGAACAGTGCAATCGGCGCACGATCTTTCCGGATGAGATATACCGACGCGAAAAACGGCAGTCCAAAAGGGGTCAACTTCGCTAGTATTAAGGCACGCCCAAGCAAGAATCCAATGAACAGAAAAATATAGCCTTTTTTCAGGAAAAAGGTTTCGATTTTGGATTGCAGCTTCGCCATGCCTTTCGCAAACCTGAATCGTGATTCCTCGAGATGAACTTCACCGATCGGTTCCATCATGTTCCTTTCTACCTTTTGCATTCAATACACTCCCCGTTTTTTTATCGTTGCTGATTATTATAAAAGGGAGCATTCCAGAAGTTTGTCAAAAATACGGACAAGCACACAAGTTTCGTTCGACGCATTTCCCCCGCAAACCTCGAAAATAAAGCAATTCCTCGAAATTACACACATTTCCCCGGCCTTTAGCTCGTAAATACATCCAGCCTAAATTTACCTACTATGATTTTTTGTTTTTCTATTAAAAATCCATTGACACTATTTTAATATCTATGTATTATATTTCTTGTGCCTCAAAACAATATCATGGCGGTGTAGCTCAGCTGGCTAGAGCGTACGGTTCATACCCGTAAGGTCGGGGGTTCGATCCCCTCCGCCGCTACTTAGAAAAGCGGAGGCGACTGCTTAGCTCCGACAAGCACTGGAGGGCCGGCAGGTGAAGTCGTTCTTTGACTTCATCGGACGGACCGAAGTGACTCGAGGAGCTAGGAGCCGCAGCTGGACACTAAATTTTATAACGGCCCCTTGGTCAAGCGGTTAAGACACCGCCCTTTCACGGCGGTAACACGGGTTCGAATCCCGTAGGGGTCATCTAAAAAACTCGTTCCTTTTTAAAAGGAGCGAGTTTTTTTGCATTCGATTTCCTTATTTTTTATAGATGCTTTCCGTTCTTATCATTAGGGGGGTGCTTAGATTTATATAAAAAAGACAAGTCCCGTAAGACTTGTCTTGATATAGCATGATTCCTGCTATTATTTATATTCACTTAGCAGCAAGTTACCCTCTTCTGGCTCCTCTTCCACCGCGCTTAGATTCGGTAGCGCGTTTCAGAGAGGACAGGCGATCTTCGCTATCCTTCAAAAATTTCGCCATTTTTGATTCGAAATTCTCAGGACGGGCGTTACGATTGTCGTTTCCTCTGCCGCCGCGTGGACGCTGGGAGTACGGCCTTGAATCAGTTCTTTCTGGTCTTGCTGGTCTTTCAGGTCTTTCAGGCCTGTCTACAGCCTTCTTGATTGATAAACCAATTTTGCCGTCTTTTTCAACATTGATAACCTTAACCTCAACCTGGTCTCCCACTTTGAGGTGGTCATTAATGTCCTTTACATAGTTGTCTGCAACCTCACTGATATGAACCAGTCCAGTTGAGCCACCCGGCAGTTCAACAAACGCCCCGAAATTTGTAATGCCTGTTACTTTTCCCTGTAGCTTGCTGCCTACTTCGATTGACATAAAAAAGTTTTGCCTCCTTAAAGATATAAAAAATCAAACTTACCTTATATTATACAGAATATAAAAAAAGAGTGTCAATAAGGCGAATCTTGGGAGTCCTTTTTCTCTTTAGGAAGGTTGAAGATGATTTCGTTCTTTTCGGACAGAAAGTATTCCTTGCGGGCAAGCTTTGCTATGTATTCGTCGTCGTTCAATTTAACGATTTCCTCATCCAGTATTTCCTGCTGCTTCTGCAGGCTTGCCAATTTTTGTTCAAGCCGTTCTTTTTCCGCTTGCTTCTTTTCAAGTGCGGCAGACTGGGAGACAAACGTGGAAATCATTAAAAAAGAAATGACTGATGCGAAGAGGGCAAAGACTGCGAGGCGCCTGAAAAGCAGTTTTCGCTTCCTGGTTTGCGCAATCCCTGCTTTTTCACGCTGCTGTACATATTGATTTTCGATCTTGGCTATGTTTCGTTTCCTGATGACACTCATTCCTCGCAGTCCTCCTTACATTTATTTTTTCCGGTTCTTTATCCATTTTATCGGCTTACTAGAGTAATTCTTTACTATAATTAGAAATCCTGCCAATTTATTATATAACTTCTCGACGCTTTTTTTAACCTTTTTCGGCAAAAGTTTCCAAAAAAGTAGGAAAATCATCTTAATCGGTTTCCAAAGGATATTTTTCAACAGCCATAGCAAAACGGCAAGAAGCCATTTTAACAGAGCATAAAGGCCTCTTCCCGCGATCAGCAGAAGTGATAGGACGGTGGCAGCCAGGAACTGCAGAGGCTTGACCACCAGCACCCTGACAGCCTTCACGAAAAACACATATACACTGATCGTAATCTTGATCGCCCGCTCAAGAGCCCTCAGGTATAGCTTTTTAAAAAGGCTCTGATAGGCGGCGAAGCCGCATAATAAAGCAAGGAAGATATAAAAGCGCAATTCTCCCATATTGACTGAAAACAGTACATAGAAAATCGAGAGGCCCTGAAACAGCCAAAACAGGATGTCATTGATGAAGACAATCCATGATTTCCGCTTTGACCGTTTCAGGAACCGGTTATGCGTATCCAGTGATGCTCCGAATAAGCTGCCCATCCCAATCATGGCGAGCATCGTCAAAAATTGGGTCGACAATGTCATCGGAATAACTTGCTAAAGAAGCCTTTAGCTTTCTCCCCATGCTGGTCATCAAGATAGACCAGGTCAAAGATTTTCCCCTTGATCGATACGACTCCTTTATCGACATCGAGGTTCTTCATCTGGAGGTTCTGGCCCTTGATCGCAAGGAATCCCATGACCGTTTCCAGTAAAAACTCTTCATTATCGAAGCTTTCAACCTGCTTAACGCCCGTAATTTCCAGTGTCCGCCTGCCTCTCATCACTAAATCATGGTCTGGCAAATTGCTTTTTGTCTGATTCGTTTCATAATATTGGCTCATCATTACCCCTCACAATCATAATGCACTTTTGTACATGTTTATGATTGGGAGCAGGAGAATAGAACAAGCCTTCACACCGAGCAGGAATTACTCCTCGTCGTCTCCCGGAATCCTTTCTTCTCCGAGAATCGTATACATTTCGGCCGCTTCATCCTTACGGGATGTTTCCTGAATTCGTTCGATCCGGGCAGAGACGACCTTTTGCCCAAAGCGGATCGCCAGTTCATCGCCCACTTTTACATTTGTGCTTGCTTTCGCAGCGACTCCATTGACGGAAATCCTTCCCTGATCCGACACTTCCTTTGCCAATGTTCTTCTTTTAATCAATCTCGATACCTTTAAAAATTTATCCAGCCTCATCGTATCTAAACCCCTTTTTCCATTTTGGTTTCATTTACCTTATAAACCTTGCTGCTTGGCCTCGTGCCAGAATGCATCCAGTTCATCCAATGTGTAATCCTCGACATTCCGGCTGTTTTCAGATGCTCTTTGTTCAATATAAGCAAAGCGGCGCATGAATTTCTGGTTTGCTTTGTACAGGGCCTCTTCAGGATTGAGGTCATAATGCCTTGCAAAATTGACAAGCGCGAATAACAGATCACCGTATTCAAGGAGGATTTCTTCCCGATCTCCTTGTTCCGTAATTTCAGCTGAAAGCTCATCAATCTCTTCCTTCACCTTATCAAGGATGGGTGCGGCTGTCTTCCAGTCGAATCCGACCTTCGCCGCTTCCTTTTGCAATTCATAAGCCTTCAGCAGGTTGGGAAGCCCTTTGCCGGCCCCTTCGAGTAGCGATTTTACTGCACCGGCCTTTTCCTGCTCCTTGATTTCCTGCCAGTTTTTCAAAACCTCTTCTTCACTGTCTGCCTTTATGTCACCGAACACATGTGGATGCCTGCGGACCATTTTCGATGATAATCCTTCAATGACATCGTCAATGGAGAAGTAACCTTCATCCTCGCCGATTTGGGCATGGAGCATCACCTGCAACAGCACGTCTCCGAGCTCCTCAATCATATGGTCGATATCATCATTATCGATTGCCTCCAGCAATTCATAGGCTTCTTCAATCAAATATTTTTTCAGAGATTGGTGGGTTTGCTTCTTGTCCCAGGGACATCCATTCGGACCTCGCAGTTCTGATATAATTCCACGCAGCTTCAGAAAATCCTTGTAGAGAATTTCTTCATTTTTTACAGGAGGAACATAGAGGGATGTCAGGTTGCTCAGTTCCATTTCCCTGTCGAGTTCATATAATGGAACTTTCTTGATTACCTCATCACTGCTGCCCGCAGCTGTCACGATAACAACCTCATAATCATCCGGAAGTTTTTCCATCAATGTCAGCTTAACGTCAGAAGCAACGAACGCATCATACACCTGGCCGATGATCGTGTGGCTCTTCAGCAGCAGCTCATCCCTTGTGAGGTCTGTTCCATCCAGCAGCTGAAAGCCTTCGATCGGGTCGATGGCCAGCGCCTGGAACATCGCGTCAAGGAAGCTCTGGCCGCCGCCGATTTCAATTTCCGTATCACGCTCCGGCCCTCTTTCAAGCAAAAGCTGGACGGTGCGCTCAGCAATCAAAGGATGTCCAGGAACTGCATATGTCACCTGGCCTTTTTCTGCCTCTGCAAGCAAAAACTCTGTGATTTCCTCATAAACTTCCGAAAACTGATCGTGTTTTTCATAGATTGCATCAAATGATTGGAACTCCATCCCCTCTTTTTCAAGGTCGCCGACAACTGGATGTTCCTTTGTCCGTAAGTACAGGTTTTGCTCCTGCTTCAATCTTCTATATACCCCCAACGGCAGCTGCTCGAGGTCTCCCGCACCCAGGCCGATGATGGTGATCTTCTTTGTCATATCCTGCTTCCTCCTGTCATTAGAAAAGCGCAAGCGCCTTGGTCAGCCCCGACAAGCGCTGGAGCTGGACAATTCTCGAAGTGAAAAATTACACTTACCTGATGTCCTGTAAAAAGCCTATCTAAAAAACAATTGCACAATCCTGCTTCCGAATGGCAAGGTCATTAATTCGTCTTCCGTCAACGCCTTTGTCTTGACCAATACGAAAAAAAAGACGAAGGCTCCAAGTGCGACACCGCTAAAGGCCTGCAAAACAGCTGCGAGCCTGTCAGGTTCAATATATCCATAACTGAAGTTTGTTATATACAGAAATAGTTTTAAAAATGCAGACATCACTGCTGCAGAAAACAGGACTTTCACGATAAAGGCCAGTGATAGTACCGGCTGTCCCAGTACCCCTCTTAATTTTTTGATCAGGATGAGCATCGTCACAAGCATGGCTGCCAATGTCGCATAGGCCGCCCCCATGGTCCCAACATCCGGGATCAGGGCAAGGTTTAACACGTACTTCATGATGAATCCACTTAAGATGACAGCTGCAGGAAAAATAAATTTATCCAGTCCTTGAAGAATACTTGTTATCGTAAGGATGACAGAACCGAACAAAATCATCAAACTGAGGACTCCCAGCACATTCGAGCCATCACCATTCTGGAAAAGCATGATGTTCGCAGGTACGATGATGCTGGATAATCCCACGGCCGCTGCTGCGCCAAAAATCAGGCTCGTCTGAAGTGCCAGCCGGACCTTTGGCAGGATGCCTTCGATCCTGTTGCGTGATTTGTCTCCTGAAATAGCCGGTACCAAACTTAATGACATCGAGGTTGCGACAACTGTGCCAAGCTGGATGAGCGGCTGCCCCCTGTCAAAGATTCCTTTGGCCGACTTTGCTTCTTCCGCCGACAAGCCCATTTTCAGCAATGAAGCATACATATTCAGAGAATCGGCCAGCTGAAGCAGGATGAGCAGCATGCCACTGATGCTGATGGCAAACCCCTGGATGACAAGAGCTTTTACGACCCAGGCCGTATCACCCCACCAATCCTTTGCGCTGAAATTCCTGAACGGGTTTCCTGCTCCATTTTTCAAATAAAAAAAGCCTAGAATCAGGATCGAAACCAATCCTCCGGTCACGGAGCCGAAGACCGCCCCGGCACCCGCCGCATACAGCGAGTGACCCTGCTGGACAATCACGGCTGCGAGGGTCAAAATGGTCGCTACCCGAACGAATTGTTCCGATACCTGAGACACTGCGGTCGGCACCATATTGCCTTTTCCCTGAAAATATCCCCTGAATACAGACGTAACAGGGAAAAGCAGGAATGGTATGGAAACCACTTTAAATAAAAGGCTGAGTTCCGGGTCGCCGATTTGCGCTGCAATCCAGGCGGCACCAAAATAAAAGAATAAAAACAGCAGCACACCAATCATACCGAGGAACATAAGCGAAATGGCCAACAGCCTGTCCGCCCTGCCGCGGTTCCCAGCTGCCTGCTGCTCTGTATATAACTTGGAAATCACCACTGGAAATCCATATGTAGATAAAACCATAACAATCCCGAAAAAAGGATAAACCTGCTGATATATATAAAATCCAATGTCCCCGACGATATTCTGGAAAGGGACACGGTAAACCGCACTCAATATTTTTGTAACGAGAGCCGCCAAAGTGAGAATCATGGCTCCCTTCATCAATTCCTTTGAATCTGCAACGGGCTTCATCGCCCATCTCCTTCCAATTTCAGTTTCAAACGTATTATATCACAAGGCCGGGATCACAGCGGCTGGCTTAGCCCCTTTCATCAATTTGTAAGAATCCCGTAATATTCCAATCATATTGGAGAAATCCATTAGTTAAAGCCAGACAAACTTCCGACAACCTTCCAACATGAAAAGGGGCAGCTTTGTCAGCTGCCCTTTCAGGTAGTAAAAATTCGATTACATCAAAAACCTGGATTATTGCTCCATTTGTCTTGCCAGGAAGCCTGCTGCTGTTTCAACTGCTTTTTGTTCCACATCGCCCAATGAACCTTCTTTGGCAAAAATGATGACTGCCCCGATTGGATCACCGTTTGCAATGATTGGCCCGATTGTGTATGAAGATACAGGCTCTTCATTGCCATCGACAAGTGCTACATTTGACTGCTGGTTAACAAGTGAAGAATTGCGGTCTTCCATCGTCTTTTCGACTAGTTCACTGATGTTCTTATTCAAGTAGTCCTTCTTGGAACCACCTGCCACTGCGATATAGGTGTCTCTGTCGCAGATCAATACAGGGTTGCCCAGGCTGTCATAGAGCGCTTCTGCGTACTCCTTGGCAAAATCGCTTAACTCGCTGATCGGCGAGTACTTCTTTAAGATGACTTCACCATCGCGGTCCACGAAGATTTCGAGTGGATCTCCTTCACGAATACGGAGGGTTCTTCTAATTTCTTTAGGGATAACGACACGACCTAAATCATCGATTCGACGAACAATACCAGTTGCTTTCATCCAACGTTGCCTCACTTTCATCTGATGATTATTTTTTCGGTAAGTCTGCCTTTATTAATCATCCTTACCAAGATTTGAACTTAGTATCTTTCATATGGAAAGTTCTATGCACTTCTTAAAATTATTTTCTCGGAAGTGATAAAGGTGCCAAAAACGGATAAACCTTCCAGCTACTTTTTGCGTACACACAAAAAATACCCTTGTCTATCTTTTTTGAAACACCTTCCAGTTTACATTTTCATTACAAAATATTCCCACATGATTACGATACGGTGTTTTCTTGTTCTTTTTGGGCGTCGTGCAGTCCCTTAACCATCTCGAAAGTAATCTCGAACCAGCGGTCATTTTTCATCCCTCTTGTGTGGATGACCATTTTCAGCTTCTTGCCTTCCATGCCTAATCCCACCACATTGCGGTACTGGCTGCTGATCTTGAAAATCTTCTGTCCATCGATCCTGCCGCTGCCATCTTCTGATAAAAGAACTGTGATATCCTGCTTAACCTGCTTGATCGTCTCCACACCAGCACTGATGGCGTATACCTTTAGTTCAGCAACCTTGAACAGAGTCTCTACTTCAGCAGGATAGTCCCCGAACCGGTCGGTGATTTCTTCTTGAAGTTCCTCAATATCCTTCAAGGTATCAATGCCGCGGAAACGCTTATACATTTCAATCTTTTGATGGCCATCAGAAATATAGCTGTCAGGAATATAGGCATCCAGCTCAAGATCAATTTCAATGGTCGGCTTGCGGACCTGGTCTTTTTCTGGCTTCCGCTCCTCGATCGCTTCTTTGAGCATCTGTGAGTACAAATCAAATCCAACAGAATCAATAAAGCCATGCTGCTCGGCGCCAAGCAGATTCCCCGCTCCGCGAATAGACAAGTCGCGCATCGCGATCTTGAACCCTGAACCCAGCTCGGTGAACTCCTTGATTGCCTGAAGGCGTTTTTCCGCTACCTCTGTCAGCACCTTGTCTTTTCGGTAGGTAAAATAGGCATAGGCAACCCTGTTGGAGCGGCCTACCCTTCCCCTCAGCTGATAAAGCTGGGAAAGTCCCATCTTGTCAGCATCATACACTATCAATGTATTGACGTTCGGGATATCCACACCAGTCTCGATGATCGTCGTGCTGACCAGGACATCGAACTCACCTTCCAGGAATCCCAGCATGACGGATTCCAGTTCGTTTTCGGTCATCCGGCCATGAGCATAGGTAACGCGCGCATCGGGAACAAGCATTGAAATTTCTTCAGCTTTCCTCTCAATGTCCTCGACACGGTTATAAAGGAAATATACTTGTCCGTCCCTGGCAAGCTCGCGTTCAATCGCCTCACGGACTAGTCCCCCGTTATATTCCATAACATAGGTCTGGACAGGGAAACGGTTTTCCGGCGGTGTCTCGATCACGGATAAATCCCTGACACCTAGCATCGACATGTGAAGCGTCCTTGGGATTGGCGTTGCCGTCAACGTCAGGACATCGACATTTGTTTTGAGCTGCTTGATCTTCTCTTTATGTGTAACCCCGAATCGCTGTTCTTCATCGATGATCAGCAGACCAAGGTCACGATAGGCAATTTCCTTTGACAATAGTCTGTGGGTGCCGACAACAATGTCGACACTCCCCGCTTTCAGACCCTTGATCGTTTCTGTCTGCTGCTTGCGGGTACGGAACCTGCTCATAAGGCCGATATTGATCGGGTAATCCTGAAATCTCTCCCGCATCGTTTCAAAATGCTGTTGTGCCAGAATCGTCGTCGGCACAAGGAAGGCAACCTGTTTACCGTCAGCAATCGCCTTGAAGGCTGCCCTGATCGCGACTTCTGTTTTCCCATATCCTACATCACCGCACAGAAGGCGGTCCATCGGCCGTTCTCGTTCCATATCTAATTTGATTTCATGGATCGAGCGAAGCTGGTCTTCTGTTTCCTGATAAGGGAATGATGTTTCAAAGTCACGCTGCATTTCTCCATCAGGCGAAAATGCATGGCCGACACTTGCTTCACGCTCGGCATATAGCTTGATCAAGTCATCCGCAATATTCTGGACGGAAGACTGAACCTTGCTCTTGACCCGTTTCCAGTCAGTGCCGCCAAGCTTATAGACCTTCGGCTCCTTGCCTTCGGATCCCACGTATTTCTGGACAAGGTCAATCTGCTCGACAGGAACATAAAGCTTATCCGTTCCCTGATAGCGGATATGGAGATAATCCTTGTGGACGCCATTGATGACGAGCGTTTCAATACCAAGGTATTTCCCTATTCCGTGGTTAACATGGACAACATAATCGCCGACCTTCAGTTCGGAATAGCTCTTGATTCGTTCTGCATTCGACAGCTTCTGGCGTCTTGGTGCCTTCTTTGTCTTTTTATTGAATAGCTCTTCTTCCGTGATCACCGCGATTTTTTGAATCGGGAATTCAAAGCCTGTATTCAGGCTTCCCTGGATAATCTGGATCTTCCCCGGGAGAAGTTCCTGCTTGCTGCTTACTTTTACGGCTTCAATTTCATAGTCTTCGAGGACGCGTTCAAGCTTCTTGGCCCTCTCAGCATCTGGCCCGAGGAAAACGACTGCGTAATTTCCTTTTCGCCAGCGGTCGATTTCTCCTTTTAATACATGCATTTGCCCGTGGAAATTTTGCATTGGTTTGCACGAGATGTTAATGATGTTCTGCGGACTTGTATTCGGCACATGTCTCAGGAATAAAGACAGATAGACAATCGGCCTTCCTGCCTTACCCATCAAATCCGGTAGATGGTGAGAAATTTTCAAGTCATGAATGATCTGCCCTTCACCAAGGAGACTCGTATACCATTCTGCTTCTTCCTTGCTGAGTGACTCATTCATTTCCTGGACCCTGCTGATTTCATCCACGAACAAGAAGCCGTTTGACGGCAAGTAATCTATTAAACTTTGAGGCTTTTCGTAAGCGATTGATAAGTACTTGAACACTTGATCAGGCTTGTGGCCATTGCGAAGCTGTTCCAATTCATAGCCAATATTCTGGGACATCAGTGTTTTTGCTTTATCATCCTTCAGCTTATTCAGGCTTTTAGCCAATCCTTCTTCCAGGCCGTCAATCAGCCGGTCAAGCTGTTCATTCTCGATCGGGGTCTCCGTAGCAGGCCCAATCGATACCGATTTCATTTTTTCCTTCGATCGCTGATCCTCAAGAGAGAATGTCCTGATTGAATCAACTTCCGCATCAAACAGCTCAATTCGGATTGGATCGGCCGATGTCAGCGGATAAATATCGATGATACCGCCGCGGACACTGAACTCTCCGGGAGCAGAAACCATTCCAGCCCTGACATACCCCATGCTGACAAAGCGGTTCAGCACCGTTTCGACTTCAATCTCTTCACCAAGCTTGAAGGTGAGCTGGAATTTTGCCCAGAGTTCCTTTGGCGGAAGGATTTTTCTCAGTCCAGCCATGGGTACAATGACAATTCCCGTTCTCTTCTTGCTCCAATGATTCAACGCTTCGATACGCTGGGCCTTGAGCTCTGGACTTGAGATACTGATTTCGGCCGCAATTAATTCATTGGCGGGATAAAGATAGACATCATTTTCCCCTATTAAATTTACAAGATCATCATATAGCTTCTGCGCTTGCAAAAGATTATGAGTCACAATCAGGACGGGGCGTTTCGATTGTTCATAGATTGCCGCTAAAAAGACCGTCCTTGCCGAACCAGACAGACCTGCGACAAGCTGTTCCCTAAGCCCCGCGTCCATTCCGGAAATGACAGATTGGACATCATCCTGATGACTAAAAAGAGCTTTCAGCCCCTGCATCCAAACCTCTCCCTCTCTTTTAAAAATACTTATGGTATTTTTTATAGACTGTTTTCGTATACTTATGTTGTTTTTTCATAAGTTGATTTCCACTGCAGGTTGCTCGCTTTCTGCGGGGCGGGCGGTAAGCCTCCTCGGCGCCTTGCGCCTGTGGAGTCTCACCTGTCCCGCTGCACCCGCAGGGAGTCTCGCACCTTCCGTTCCAATCAACAGTTTTTTGCTAAACAAAGGAATATTGTTTTTTAAAACTGAAAAACGCTTTGGATGGGTAATCCAAAGCTTGTCAGTGAATCAGATAGTCGTGCTGATGGAAGTCTGGATTTCGCTCCAGCGCTTCCTGACAGTCTTCACAGATCGATTTAATATGGATGTCGCCGTTCCCTGCAAAAGAGATCATATCCTGGCGTTCCTCCTCGGTCAGCTTATGCAGACCTAGACTTTCGCTGTGGACAGACATCCTGTCCAGCGAACCGATATTCGTACCGCAGTGGCGGCAATGATAATGTATAGCCATGCCCGTCCCTCCCAAATTCAGTCATTATCATTATTGACCCTTTGGCAGGAACTTATGCACTTAGCCTATTGTATGATTCTATTTTAACATTATATAACTTAGTCAACAGATTCGCATGAACTGTTGCGCTTGTCTCGTAAAAATCCTGCTATCATCCTATTTATTGAAGGTGTTCATCACATCTAGAAAAGGCTTTTTCAGCCACTCTTCGCATGCATCAGCAGACTTCAGTACTGCTTCAGCCATCTGTTCCTGTTCCTCTGCTGTAAAACGGCCCAGCACCCAATCCGTGATCGCGCCTTTCGTCGGCCTGCTGATTCCTACCCGGATTCGCTTGAACTCCTGTGTGCCAGTATGGGCGATTGTTGACTTAATCCCATTATGGCCGCCTGCACTGCCTTTTTGACGCAAACGAATTCTTCCCGTCGGCATATCCAAATCATCATAGATGACGACAATGTCTTCGATGTCGATGTCGTAAAAATCCATGACTGCCCTGATTGATTCTCCTGAAAGGTTCATATAAGTTAAAGGCTTCAGCAGAATGACCTTTTCTCCGCCTTTAAACCCTTTTCCATAGACTCCCTTATGCTTTGCCTGATCCAACGGGATATTCCATCTTTTCGACAGCTCGTCGATCACATCAAAGCCAATATTATGCCTTGTTTTCTCATATTGTCTCCCGGGGTTTCCCAAGCCAACAAATAATTTCACCTTACACACCCCTAACACTAAAGCTCAAATTCTCTATTTTCTATCTTATATGAAAACCGCAAAAGACGTAACCCTTTCAGGCTACGTCTGTTACTGCTTTATTCTTCTTTGCTGGCTTCTGTTTCTCTTCCTTCTTCATTTACAGGTTCACCTGGTTCTTGTTCTTCTCCAGAGTTGATTTCCTCTTCCTGCTTCGGAGGAAGGATGGAAACTAAAACCGTGTTTTCATCATCGTTGAGTTCGAAATTTCCTGTTTTGATATCCGCAAGTGTCAGGTTCTCCCCGACTTGCAGATTCGTAACATCCACATCAATGGACTGCGGGATGCTTCCAGGTGTCGCCGTAATGCTGACTTCATGTACAGGCTGCTGCATCACGCCGCCGTCCTTAACACCTGCAGCCTCTCCAACGAGGTTAACCCTGACGCTGGCATTGACTTTTGAACTCTTGTCTACCAAGAGAAAATCAGCATGCAGGATTTCATTTTTGACGTGGTCCTGATGATAGTCCGTCAGCATGACATTCTGCTTGTTTCCATTGATATCAAGCGAGATGACACCATTGCGGCCATTTTCACGGATTGTCTTCACAAATTCAATTCCGTTTACATAAATGGATTGGCTTTCTTTATTCCTGCCATATACCACGGCAGGAATATTGCCCTCCTGTCGAAGCTGTCTTAAGGCAGAACGTTGAGAACCTGTGCGTTCATTAGCTTTCAATACTGCACTCATGGTTTTGTCCCCTTCCTATTGGATAAGTCTTGTCTATATAAAAAATGCCCCAAAACAGGAAGGTCTAAACGTTCGACTTTTTGGATGACAGGCAGTCCTCAGATGAAACAGGAGAAGGCTTGCCGGATGGCAAGCCTGTTTTTCCTAATTAAAAATCAATCAAACAGAGTGCTGACAGACTGCTCTTCGTGGACACGGATGATCGCTTCCCCGATCAATGGAGCAACAGACAGCTGATGAATTTTTTCAACACGCTTCTCTTCCGCAAGCGCGATGGAATTTGTCACAACCAGTTCTTTAATCTTGGAGTTTTGGATACGCTCGATTGCAGGTCCTGACAATACAGGATGTGTACAGCATGCGTATACCTCAAGTGCACCATTTTCGACTAATGCATTTGCTGCCAACGTGATCGTACCCGCAGTGTCAATGATATCATCAATTAAGATCGCTACCTTGCCTTCAATGTTACCTACGATGTTCATGACTTCTGCAACATTCGGCTTCGGACGGCGCTTATCGATAATAGCAATTGGCGCTTTTAGTCTTTCTGCCATCTTCCTAGCGCGTGTCACTCCGCCATGGTCCGGAGATACAATGACTACATCTCCGTTCAATTCCTTGCTCTTGAAGTGGTCCGCAAGAATCGGCACACCCATTAAGTGGTCAATCGGAATATCAAAGAATCCTTGGATCTGCGGTGCATGAAGATCAAGCGTGATGACGCGAGTCGCTCCAGCTGTCTCCAGCAGGTTTGCTACCAGCTTGGCTGTGATTGGCTCACGCGCACGAGCTTTACGATCCTGACGGGCGTAGCCATAGTATGGCATAACAATATTGATGGTTTTAGCTGACGCACGCTTTAAGGCATCAATCATAATCAGCAATTCCATGATGTTCTCATTTACAGGAGAGCTTGTAGACTGGATGACATACACGTCACAGCCACGGATGCTTTCCTCGATGTTAATTTGGATTTCTCCGTCGCTAAATTGGGATACGGAGCATTTTCCTAGTTCTACTCCGATGACCTTAGCGATTTCCTGGGCAAGTTCAACATTCGAGTTAAGTGAAAAAACCTTCAAATTTGGGTCTAGATACTGGTTTGACATTGTGGACCTCCAAGACTTATTTCTTTACGTTCATTTTCCCTACATAATCTTCTTTGTTGACTTGTCGTGCACGTGCAAGGGCAAGTGCTTCACCTGGTACATCTTCCGTGATTGTGGACCCGGCAGCTACATATGCGCCTTTTCCAATCGTCACAGGGGCAACAAGATTCGAATTGCAGCCAATGAATACACCGTCTTCAATCTTGGTCAAAAACTTGTTTTTGCCATCATAGTTGACGGTGATGGAACCGCAGCCGATGTTCACATCTGCTCCAACCTCAGCATCACCGATATAGCTTAAGTGTGATGCTTTGCTTCCTTTTCCGAATACAGCTTTTTTGATTTCGACAAAATTGCCGATTTTCACTTCATCGTGGATCGCTGAATCAGGCCTGATGTGTGCGAATGGACCAATATTGACTTCAGAGCCAATTTTGCTGCTGTAAGCCGCTGACTGGCGGATAACAGTATTGTTTCCAATCTCGCATTCACTAATTTCACTATTTGGTCCAAGCTGGCAGTCAGAGCCGATGACGGTGCTGCCAGAAATCATTGTTCCTGGGAAAATGACCGTATCCTGTCCAATTTTTACGTCCGGCCCAATATAGGTGTTATCTGGATCAATAATGGAAACTCCATTGCGCATATGGAACTCATTGATGCGCTTTTTCATGGTGCGCTCCGCTTCCGCAAGGGCAACGCGGTCATTGACACCAAGTGTTTCCGCGAAGGTTTCCGTAACATAAGCAGAGACGATTTCCCCCTGGTTCTTCATGATCTCAATGACATCCGGAAGATAATATTCTCCCTGGACATTGTCATTGGATACATTATGGATTGCCTCAAACAGCATCTTATTGTCGAAGCAATACGTACCCGTATTGATTTCTGTGATCATTCTTTCCTGTTCAGTCGCATCCTTATGCTCAACGATTTTCTCAACGAAGCCTTCCTCGTTCCGGACGATCCGGCCATAGCCAGTCGGGTCATCAGCCCTTGCCGTCAGGATGGTCGCTTTTGCGTTCGTTTCTTCATGGTGCTTGAAAAGAGCTTCCATTGTTTCTGCTTTGATGAGCGGTGTGTCACCGCAGACCACGATGGTAACCCCTTCTTTATCCGCCAGCATACCTTCAGCCTGAAGGACTGCATGGGCAGTTCCAAGCTGTTCCGCCTGCAGGGCGTATTGGCTGCTGTCACCCAGCTGCTCTTTGACTTTTTCGGCACCATGGCCGACAATCGTCACGATTTCGTTTATATTAAGACTTTTCACCTGGTCAATAACATGCTGAACCATCGGCTTGCCGCATACAGGGTGAAGTACCTTGTAAAGCTTGGACTTCATTCTCGTTCCCTGACCGGCTGCTAGAATGATTGCATAACGATTAGACATTAGCAGGCCTCCAATTTACCTTTTTATCCATTACGAATATATCTTAAATAGCCGGCCATTTCAAGAATAGAAGAACAAGTACAATTATTTGTCATTTAGGGGGGAGAGTATTAATAGAATAGCGGAGGCGACTGTCCAACTCCGAAAAGCGCTGGAGGCCTGCCAGTGAAGTCGTTCTTAGACTTCACTGGCAGGACCGAAATCGAAAAGTACAGCCGACTGTTCAGAAACGCAGAAACTGGAGGCTCCGACAAAGAAGCGCTTTTTGCTTCTGCCGGCGGAGTTGAAGTTTCGAAGTTCTAGGAGGCGACACTGGACAAGCGTCTCGAGGAGTTAGAAGCCGCAGCTGGACAATTTCTCGGAGAAAAATTTTTTAAGGATTGGTTTAAATCGCGGACATAGAGGGGAAATAAAAAAGAGCCTTACTTATGCAGCAGGCTCTTGATGACTTACTTGGCTATATTCTAGGAAGCGCCAGCTTCTTCGAATTCAACTTCTAATTCACCTAAGCGGTGGTATTCTGCCAAAACTGCATCCTGGATTTTTCCGCGCGTGCCCGAATTTATCGGATGTGCGATATCACGGAACTCGCCATCTGGAGTGCGTTTACTTGGCATTGCTACAAATAGGCCGTTGTTTCCATCAATCACCCTGATATCGTGGACAACAAACTCGTTGTCGAGTGTGATGGAAGCGATCGCTCTCATCCGTCCATCTGTATTAACGCGGCGTAATCTTACGTCAGTTACTTCCATTCTGTTCACCACCTTTACAAATAGATAAAATTCTAGTTAAATAATTCCACACTGAAATGGAATCTCCTTCTTTCTCAAGAAAATTTTTTTGAAAAAATAGGGCAATTTTATGAACATTTTCTTATTGAAAGCCTTATCAAGGGGATTCAACCTTGAAAAATAGGCTTTTTTGGCTATTGACCTTGTGAAAAGATATCTTTGGAAAATGTTTTTATATGAAAACAAAATAGGGGATCGAACGTTCTGCCTTCACCCTATTTATCCCGAATTGTGATAACACGGTGATTTCTGCTCCAGGCACTTCGCTTTCCGCGTGGCTGGCGCTGAGTCTCCTCGCCGCCATCGGCGTCTGCGGGGTCTCACCTGTCCAGCTGATCCCGCTGGAGTCTACGCGCCTTCTGCTCCAATCACCTAGACTGGCTTTTTTTTAGTTATGATAGAGTCGTTCACCTATTACTATCTAACGTCTTTTTTCAAACGATACAACAAAAAAAGAGGCAGTCCAAAGGTCATTTCAATCACCTTTTGGCTGCCTCTTAATTTGATTTTATTTTACTAGTGCTACTACTTCGATTTCGACGAGGGCGTCTTTTGGGAGTCTTGCGACTTCGACTGTTGAGCGGGCTGGTTTATGCGCGCTGAAGTACTCGCCATAGACTTCATTCAACTGAGCAAATTCGTCCATATTTTTGATGAACACCGTTGCTTTAACGACTGTCTCGAGCGAAGCTCCTGCAGCCTCAAGGACAGCTTTCAAGTTTTTGAAAACCTGATGTGTCTGTGCCTGGATATCCCCTTCAACCATAACCCCCTCTGGAGTCAATGGAATCTGGCCTGAACTGTAGAATAGATTATTCACTACGATTCCCTGCGAATAAGGACCGATTGCCGCAGGTGCATTTGACGTCTGTACAGTTTTCATATTGTCACCCCACCATTAATTTCAATTATCCTTTGCGAGCAAAGTAATTCCCTTCACTCACGGTGATTTTCCGTTCTTTCAAGTCGACATCCGACAGGCGGACAAGCGAGAGGTACTCATCAACAAGACGTTCTTCGATGTTTTCTGATTCGACGAGAACAGCGATTCCTGCCAATTCTGCATCAAATTCCTCAAGCAGATTGATCATGCCGTTCACGGTGCCGCCAGCCTTCATGAAATCATCGACAATTAAAACTTTTGAGCCCACTGCAAGACTGCGTTTTGACAACACCATTGTCTGGATCCGCTTAGAAGACCCTGAGACATAATTGATGCTGACCGTCGAGCCTTCTGTTACCTTGCTGTCCCTTCTGACAATCACGACAGGAACATTCAGGTAGCTCGCGACTGCATAGGCAACAGGTATCCCTTTCGTCGCTACCGTCATGACCACTTCGATGTCCTTTGCCGCAAACGCAGATGCCAGCAGCCTGCCGACTTCCTGGACAATCCCAGGATTGCCAAGGATGTCATTCATATAAAGGTAGCCGCCGGGAAGAAGACGGTCAGGACTTGCCATCACCTTACATAGCTCATCAATTACTTTCCTTGCCTTATCATCACTGACATTGACATGGAACCTGACACCGCCAGCGGCGCCCGGAACCGTCTGGAGAACACCGATTCCTCTTTGCTCGAATGTTTCTTTGATGATTCCGAGATCTTCACTGATCGAGGATTTCGCCGAACCATATTTCTCCGCAAAATAAGTCAACGGCACCAATTGACGAGGATGTTCCAGTAAATAAGTCGTCATATCAATCAAACGCTCGCTGCGTCGAAATTTCATTCCAGAACCTCCAAAATCCGAATATTTAAGGTTAATATACCACCATTATACGGATTTAATCAAGAGTATGGCGTTCGCCCAGCATTCTGACCGCAAATACCTGGTCACAAAATCCACGTAAACCGTTGTAAATTCGATGCATCCGTGAATCATGAGCCACCAGGCTGAAAACCGTAGGGCCGCTTCCGCTCATCAGAACAGCGTCTGCGCCAAATCGTTTCATTTGGTCCTTGATTTGCGCCACTTCCGGATACAGAGAAAGCGTGACATCTTCAAGCACATTACCGACACTGTTGCAGACTCCTGTGAAGTCCCCTTTCTCGATCGCGGATATCATCTCTGTGGTAGGCGGATGCTGGATTCTTTCAACATTAAGGCGGCGATATACCTCCGCGGTCGAGACACCGATAAAAGGCTTCGCCAGCACAACCCAGCAAGTCGGGGGAGCAGGGAGCTCCTTGATCATTTCCCCGCGTCCCGTAGCGAGCGCCGTTCCGCCGTATACGCAGAAAGAAACATCGGAGCCGATTTCCGCTCCGAGCACAGCCAGTTCGTCCAATGACAGGCCGAGATTCCACAGCTTATTCAATCCCCTTAATGTGGCAGCCGCATCGCTGCTGCCGCCCGCAAGACCCGCTGCTACCGGAATCGTCTTCTCAATGCCGATAATCACACCCTTTTTCACGCCGAACCTCTCTTTTAACAGATGGGCTGCCTGATAGGCAAGATTCCGCTGGTCATCCGGGACAAATCTATTATGGGAATGGATCACTATCCTGTCTTCCTCTAGCAAACTAAGCTCAATGCGATCAGCCAAATCAATCGTCGTCATGACCATCTCTACCTCATGGTAACCGTCCGGACGTTTATGCAGAACATCAAGCGACAAATTGATCTTCGCTGGCGCCTTCACCAAAACCTTCACTACTTCCACCTACTTTTAAACGAATTCCATATTTTGTCCTATTTTACCACAAAAAGATAAAAGTAAGACTCCTCCTCTAAACATTCCTCTATTTTATCATTTGCACAATGGCGAATACAGTAATTTCACAAAGAATTAGATTATGCTGTTGTTTATGTATGTTGGCACTCTTGACCGAATCCGCAAACAAATAAAAAAAGAGCCGAGGCACAGGCCCCGGCACCGCGATGGATTTTGATTTCACAATGATACAGCCATAAAACAACGGCTGATCGGCAGTTTCAAAGAATGTTTATCTGGATCAGTGTTTCTGGTTCACAAGCTGCTGTTCGGCTAATTCGATCGCTCGCTTCACCATATTGCCTGCGTCCTTTGCTTTGATGCCGCCCCAGCCTTCCTTTTGGACAACATCGTAGAAACCAAGCTCTTTTGCTAGCTCTTCCTTCAACCTGTCAGACATAATCCCTCTTCTTCTGCCCAATGCCATCATCTCCTTTTTTCCATCGCGGCTTTCTTAGTATTTTTGGAAACGGGAAAATTCATGTGCACCTATTTTATCCTGAGAGAAGCTTATTTTGGGCAAAATAAAAAGCAGCCAACCCGAAAGTCCACTGCCTGTACCGCATTTGAGCAGAAATTAGCTCAAAGCCATTGATCCTGTTGTATCTTCAAAGAAGGTAATTTCCACTGTTTCAGTCAAAACATCTGCGTAGCTGTACGAAACACGTTCAAAAGCATTTTCATCCTGATCAAGCTCAATGACGAAAACTGAAGGATAAGTTTCCGCTAAAACGCCGGAACGTTCAATCGTCTTCCTGCGTCCACCGTTGGCCTTTAGCAAGAGTCTTTTTCCTAAGTTTGAATCAAGTGCTTTTTTGATATCCGATAATGTTTTTGGCATTCGGTCCACCTCACTATGTAAAGTATATCACGCTGACACTACTTTTGTCAAACAAAAACATAAATTATAACAGTACCTAAAAATAAAAGTCAATATATTTCCGTCTTCTTTTTCTTCTAAATTTCAACAATTTTAGAGTGGCCTTTAATGTGCTAAAATATGTACGCCTTTTTCATAAAAAATACCGGACTGTGGTTGTGCTCAGTCCGGCGAGGTTTTATTATATGGCATTCCTGTCCTTAATACGCCTTTTGTCTCTATGCCTCCAAGCCCTTTTTCCCCAGTCAGTGTATTCCGCAGTACATCCCAGACGTTGATCCGCTCCATGAACGGTGTGAAGCTGATTTTAGCGACAATATAGACTGGGTCCAGAGCATGGATATTGACTCTGGATGGGGAGCTGGCGAAATTGGCTCCTGCATGGATCAGTGATTCAAAATGGGACTGGCAGGCACCAGCAAAGATCACCAGCTGATCCAAATGGGGAATCCTCTTGCGCGCCTCCCTGACTGTCTGGACGAAGTGCTTTGAGTGACGGTACGCGTTCAGGTCATCCATGCTTCCCTTTGACTTTGAATAGGCATCATGCCCTGTGATGACCAGGATATCCGGCCTGTAATAATCAAGCAGCACGCCGACCTTATCTGGCATTTCCTTTTCATTGCAGTGTACCCCATAAACAGGAACGCCGACTTTCTCATAAAGGGTCAGGCATTTTTTTAAATAGTTGGGATCTCCATCGATATGGAGAACCTTTCCCGGCATCTGAAAATAGTTATACGATTTACTGTATCCCTCAGTTGCTTCGTATTCATGCTTCTGCTGAAGCAGGTCAACATCCTGCCTAAAAAGCTTATATGATTGTTCTTCAAGTGAACGGAATTCCTCCGTCAGCCTCATGCGCATATTTGGATCGATTTTAATCAAATCTTCATAGGGCGCATCCGCAATCAGCCGGAAATCCTCACCGTATAGTATCGCAATTTTCTTGCCATATCTCTCTCTGATATCGATAACCCGGAACATAATATCGCATTGATATGAAACCCTGCCGACGATATCCATGAGGTTAATATTCATCATCCTCACTCCAATTGCCCCGCACACAGGCTGCGCTAAATGGTTTTCTTTCATAAATTATGCAAATACCTATAGACATGTGCGTTTTGGAAGCGGGAGCTTAGCGGTCTGTTGATATTCAGGTGCTTCACTTTCCCGCAGAGTTCCAACGTCTCACTCTACGGTGGACAGGGTTCTTTTTTTTAACATTGGGCAATAATTGCGCAAAAAAAAAGCCCGGATCACCGGACTTAGTGGAAGTATGGATATAATGCGTCGCTCAGGCGGGCGAATTCCTGGATTGTCAACGTTTCTCCGCGGCGTGATTCCTGAATGTCTGCCTGCTGGAGTGCAGCGAGGATGTCTTCCTTCTTCTGTTTCCCATCAGGCAGCTGGCTTGTCAGGTTATTGAGGATTGTCTTTCTTCGCTGTGCAAAGCTTGATCTGGTCACCTGGAAGAAGAATTGTTCATCTTTCACCTTGACTGGGGGTTCGTCATGCAATGTCAGCCTGATGACGGCAGAATCGACGTTCGGCTGCGGCATGAACACAGTCTTTGGAACGATCATGACTGTTTCAGCCCTTGTGTAGTACTGCACAGCAATCGACAAAGAACCATATTCCTTCGTGCCTGGCTTGGCGGAAATGCGGTCTCCCACCTCTTTTTGCAGCATGCAGACAATCCCTCTGATCGGCAGCCTCTCCTCAAGCAGTTTCATTAAGATCGGTGTCGTTACATAGTAAGGCAGATTGGCAACGACCATGACATCTTCAAGGCTGGCAAATTCCTGCTCTACAACTGCTTGTACATCTGCTTTGAGTACATCACTATGGATGACCTTAATATTCTGATACGGGGAAAGTGTATCCTCCAGGATGGGCAGCAACCGCTGGTCAATCTCAAAAGCAACGACCTTTTCTGCTCTTTTTGCAAGCTGTTCGGTCAGCGCTCCGATCCCTGGACCGATTTCAATCGCGCCGCTTCGCTCTGTGAGCTCTGCATGGTCAACGATCCTGTTCAAAATATTTGTGTCGATCAAAAAGTTCTGTCCCAGGCTCTTTTTAAAAGAAAACCCGTATTTATCAAGTATTTCCCTCGTTCTAACCGGGGTAGCAATATCCTTATGCATCTTGTTCCTCCTTGAGGATTTCCGCAAGTGCGTCCGCGAAATCCTGTCTTTTCACCTGAAACATCATCAAGCGCTTATGCAGCTGTTTCCCGTTCGTATAGCCAATCTTCAGCAGCCTGCCGAGTTTTTCCCGTCTTTCCTTGGCTCCTGGACCGCCGATCAATCCGGCAACCAGCAAATCCTCCTGAGTGATCTCTTCTTCGGCCGCTGCATCCATAACCTGAGCATCCCTCAAGGCCTCGCGAATCACCTCAGGAGAAGCATGCTCCACGCCAAGCCCCCTTCCCGACTTCGGCTTCGCCAGCTCCTTCGGGATGAACGCATGCTTACAGCCCGGTATTTTCTCAGCAATCGTGTTACGAATCTTTTCCCCCGGGAAGTCCGGATCGGTAAAAACAATGACCCCGCGCTTCTCCTGGGCATTGCGAATTTGCTCAATCGTATCTGCATTGATCGCCGATCCATTCGTTTCAATCGTATCCGCATCGACAGCACGCCTGATCGCTGTTGTATCATCCTTGCCCTCGACGACGATAATCTCTTTAATCTTCATGATTCCTCCAAGCAATGAGCTATGACGATTATATTTTAAAAAAGTAACAATGATTTAATACCTTGTTGATTGTAGTGGAAGGCGCGAAGACTCCAGCGGGATCAGCTGGATAGATGAGACCCCGCAGGAGCGAATAGCGACGAGGAGGCTCATCGACAGCCCCGCGGAAAGCGAAGCGCCTGGAGCGCAAATCAACAGTTAAATTTAATAAAGCTCAAAAAAAAATAAAAAAATCTTATGAAATAAATGAAACATTTTTGAAATATAATCGTCTATATAAGTGTTAAGTTTTTTAAGCGATTATGCTTTTACTATTATACCTTAAACCTAAAATGAAAAAACAAAAATGCAGAGGAAGGTTCCCCTGCATCCATGAATTAATTTAGGATTTTGATTTTTACTTGTTTACGGCCCCAGCGGTACGCGTCCGCTTTTGAGGCAAAAAAGACATCGATCTTGTTGCCTTTTATAGCAGAACCCTTATCGGCTGCAATCGCATATCCGTAGCCTTCCACATAAACTTTTGTTCCTAATGGAATGACACGTGGATCGACGGCGATCACCTTGATGTTCGGGTTTGCCCTCAAGTTAATTCCAGTAGCTGTGTAGCCGGAGCAGCCATTGCAGTGCGCTGTATAAGCGGTTGAAGAAACATAAATTTCCTTCCCTGCCGGTTCGCTCGTTCCACGGGATACTTGGGCCACAATGACCTTCGTACCCATTGCCACGACTTTATCCTGTTTTTCTTTCATTTTCTTTTCGCTGACCAGCTTTCTTGATACTTCCTTGCCGTTCTCCAGGATGACTTCAAACTCCTTGGATAGCAAGCCTTGCTGGCCTTCTGTTACGACCTTCTGTTTCCCTTTTTCCAGGTTGTTGTCTTTTTTCGTGACGACTGCAAAGTTAATTGGTTCTTCCACTACATCGGTGACTTTTTCAACTCGAATGACATTAATCACGTCATCTTTTGTGACTGTCTGCTTTAGTTCTGGTTCAACACGGTCCATATCGTTCAGTGTGATTCCTTGTTGTGATAAAAAGTCAGCGACCGTAGTCGAAGTCGACCATACGTCTTGCTCTTTTCCGCCTACCACAAGCTTAAGCGGGAAAGCTCTTTGAATGGCAATCTTCATGTCTTTTTTCAACTTAGCGTCTGGGTTAAGGTTTAACTTGTCGTGCTCATTTATAACGATATTTTGCTCCTTCAGGAAGTCTTCTACCGTATCGGCTGCTGTCCAATACGTTTTCTTTTCCTGATCCTGTATTACCTCTACCTGTTTTGCGGGCTTCCACACGACTGACAGATTGTTCTTGACTTCCGTGTTTGCCGCCAGCGATAAATAATCCTCTGAGCGCAATGAAATATTGAGATCATTAAATAAATCCTGGATTGTACTAGCATGCGTTTTAATGACTCTTTCCTCGCCATCCAGCGTCAATGCAACTGTCTTTTTGGTCCCTTCATACATGAAGAACCCAAGTGCAGCAGCAAAAACTAGGAAACTAGCAGAAAAAATCACCAGCTTCTTCTTACTCAAAGTCTTGGAAAACAGGTTTTTCATACTATTAATCACGATGAAAAACGCCTCCTCTTCTCGGAGTGATTATAAAGATATTGTTGCCGACTTGTCAACCCAGACACCCCTGCCAAACGTAATCCCTATTATGCAAGATGCTCCATAAAAAGAAAAGCAAGAGTTATCGACACGGTTATCCTATGTCGCAAGAGAGACATGTAGAACTTTTTAGAATCACAAAAAGTTTGGACAACCTTGCTGATAAATCGACAACATTCCTTATCACTTTATGCCGAATAATTTTTTTGCATTTTGGGCTGTTGCGTCTGCAACCTCCTCAAGAGTTAACCCTTTCAGTTCTGCAACTTGTTCGGCTACCAATTTTACATAGGCAGGTTCGTTCCGTTTTCCGCGATATGGATGCGGAGTCAAATATGGACAATCCGTTTCTACCAGCAGGCGATCCAATGGAATCGCTTCTGCTACTTCTTTTGGCTTTTTCGCATTCTTGAAGGTAACCGGCCCCCCAAGCGAGATATAAAAGTTCATCTCAATGCACTCAAGCGCAGTCTCGACACTGCCGCTGAAGCAGTGCATGATCCCGCCCACTTCCCCGGCATTCTCTTCCTTTAAAATCTCAACTATGTCTGCTGTCGCGTCACGATTATGTATGATTATGGGCAGATTCACTTCTTTGGCCAGGCTGATTTGCTTGCGAAAAACCTCTTTTTGGATCTCCTTCGGCGATTTGTCCCAATAATAATCGAGGCCCATTTCACCGAGCGCGACGACCTTTGGATGGCTTGCCAGCTCCTTGAGCCAATCAAGGTGTTCCTGGGTCATATCAATGGCATCAACCGGATGCCAGCCGACACTTGCATACAGAAATTCATGGGTTTCTGCAAGCTCGATCGCTTTTTTGATGGTGATTTCATCAAACCCGACGACAACCATATTTGAAACGCCTTCTGATTTTGCCCGGTCTATCACTTCCTGGAGATCTTCATTGAATTGTTCTGCGTTCAAATGTACGTGTGTATCAAAAAGCATTTCCAGACTCCTTTTCAGACCGATTACAGCTTTAATTCTACCCGTATCCTTCATCGTCCTGTATAGTCGGGCAGATTTGTTCTAAAAATTGTGATAAAGATTTGACGATATCATAACTTTTTTACGCTGCGAAGGTCAAATTTTTCGTTATTATTTATCAAAAACCCGACAGTTGTCGGGATTAGAATACACCTTTAAGACAGGAAAAAACCTGGAAAAGTTACACATGGAACATTTCCAGGTTTGCCAAATTTACTTATTTTACTTTCGCACCGACAGACAGTGAATCGTCGACTGACGCCAGCGACATGACTCCATCTTTTTCCCCGGCAAGGATCATGCCTTCGGAAAGCTCTCCGCGAAGCTTTACCGGCTTCAGGTTCGTCACGCAGATTACCTTTTTCCCGATAAGGTCTTCAGGCTTGTAATACTTTGCGATGCCTGAGACAACCTGGCGCTTTTCATAGCCAAGGTTCAATTGAAGCTTGAGCAGCTTATCTGCCTTTTTTACCGGCTCAGCGTGAATGACTTCCGCTACTCTAAGCTCTACCTTCATGAAATCATCAATCGTGATTTCTTCTTGCTGTTCAGGTTTCTCTTCGACAGGAGCTGCTGCCGGAGCAGAACCCTGCATTTTCTCCTTGATGAACTCAACCTCTTCCTTCAGGTCCAGACGAGGGAAGATTGGCTCTCCCTGCACAACCTTCGTTCCTGCCGGAAGCTGTCCGAATGCCTCAAGGCTATCCCATGATTGAAGCGCCTCAAAAGAAACATTCAGCTGAGCAAAAATTTTCTCAGGAGTCCTCGTCAGGAATGGCTTAAGAAGGACAGCTACTCTTCTCAAGGACTCAGCAAGGTGAACCATGACATTTCCAAGTGCCCCTTTTTGTTCTTCATCCTTCGCCAGCACCCAAGGCTGTGTTTCATCAATATATTTATTGCAGCGGCTGATCAACTGCCAAACAGAAGTCAGCGCGACGGAAAACTCCATTTTCTCCATAGCGTCTTCGTACTTCTGTACACTTTCGTTGTTCACTGCAAGCAGCTGCTTTTCAAATTCTCCTTCAGATCCATTGTAAGCAGGAATCTCTCCGTCAAAATACTTATTGATCATGGCAACTGTTCTGTTCAACAAGTTTCCAAGGTCATTTGCGAGGTCAAAATTGATTCTTTCGACAAAGCCTTCTGGAGTGAATACGCCATCAGATCCGAATGGAACTTCACGAAGCAGATAGTAGCGAAGTGCATCCAGTCCGTAGCGATCAATCAATGTAACCGGATCGACCACGTTTCCTTTGGATTTAGACATTTTTCCGTCCTTCATTAAAAGCCAGCCGTGGGCGAACACTTTTTTCGGAAGCGGAAGGTCCAGGGCCATTAGCATGATCGGCCAGTAAATCGTATGGAAACGGACGATTTCTTTCCCTACTAAATGGACATCTGCCGGCCAGTAGTTCAGATACTTTGAATCGTCATCTGTTCCATAGCCTAGGGCAGTAATATAGTTGGACAATGCATCGATCCAGACATATATGACATGTTTTGGATCCCCAGGAACCTTGACGCCCCAGTCGAATGTCGTACGGGAGACCGCCAAATCTTCAAGTCCTGGCTTAATGAAGTTGTTGATCATTTCATTTTTGCGCGATTCAGGCTGAATGAACTCTGAGTTCTCTTCATAATACTTCAGAAGCCTGTCTGCGTATTTGCTCATTTTAAAGAAATAAGATTCTTCCTTCACTTTTTCGACAGGACGTCCGCAATCAGGGCAATTCCCGTCTTCAAGCTGCCTGTCCGTATAGAAGGATTCGCATGGAGTACAGTACCAGCCTTCGTATTGATCCAGATAGATATCACCCTGCTCCAGAAGCTGAGCAAAAATCTTCTCGACAATCTGCTTGTGGCGGTCCTGGGTCGTACGGATAAAGTCGTTGTAGGAAATATCCAGTTTGCCCCAAAGCTCCTGGATGCCTTCGACGATTTCATCAACATATTGCTGCGGCGTGATGCCTTTTGCCTCGGCATTGCGCTGGATCTTTTGACCGTGCTCATCCGTGCCTGTCAAATACATGACATCATAGCCGCGCAGTCTTTTATAGCGAGCCATCGCATCGCCAGCTACTGTCGTATAAGCGTGTCCGATATGGAGATTGCCGCTTGGGTAATAAATCGGGGTTGTGAGATAAAAGGTTTTCAGTTTCTCTTCCATGAAGATCCTCCTTAACTAAAACTGCTAGTTCATTCTAATAGTAGATATTATACCAGCTAATGCCTCCGGTTTCCTAACACTTTTGCTGAGTCAAATCACCTGTCCTTGCAGATATTCGACATTATTTTCTCTGTCATGTTCATTTTTTTTAAAAATATCTCGAACTACCGACGTATTTCCCAGAAAGTTGACGAATTTTGTCATTAGGGAAACGATGATAAGCTTTAACAGAAAACTTCACTTATAAAACCTACCATACAGTCCTGCCCTGACATAAAGTTAGAAGTCTGATAGGAAGGATCATTAAAAGGAAAAAAGTCTAATAAAATCATTGCCATTTGTGCTGGATGAATATACCCGATTACAAAATAAAGTCCCTTTGGTTATAAATATGACAAACTTGTGACATTTTGTCGAAAGCCATTGTAGAATTTTGTCGAATTTTGCGAGTGATATTATACAGGCAATAATATTTTTCTTCCCCCACCAAAAACAACAATCCCCGCCAAATCTCATTTTATGTAGAGCTTACATTCTCCAAACGTTGATATGAAAAGGTTTGCACAGTGTGTTAAAATTTGTTAATAAAAGAAAAATAATTTAATTGACGGTTATTGGAATCGCTGGTATTATAAAACCAATAAGAGAATTATGTCGAATAATGACGAATTAATAGATGGGAAAATGAGAGGAGATTATTAATTATGAAATCTACTGGTATTGTACGTAAAGTTGATGAACTTGGCCGCGTGGTTATTCCAATCGAACTAAGAAGGACTCTTGGAATTGCTGAAAAGGATGCATTGGAAATTTATGTTGATGACGATCGCATCATTCTTAAGAAGTACAAGCCTAACATGACTTGCCACATCACTGGTGAAGTTTCTGACAACAACATCACATTGGCAGGCGGCAAGCTAATCCTTAGCCGTGAAGGTGCAGAACAACTTCTTAAAGAAATTCAAGGTAACTTCGAGCCTGTAAAAGCATAAATAACAATAGTAAAGAGGGTGCCCAAAGATATTCATACTTTTGGGCACCCTCTTTACTTTTATTAAAATTTGGCCGTTGATTTTCCGTTTCAGTCACTTCGCTTTCCGCGGGGATGGCGGTGAGCCTCCTCGTCGCTATTCGCTCCTGCGGGGTCTCACCTGTCCATCTTATCCCGCAGGAGTCTCGTGCCTTCCACTCCAATCAACTCAGGTTTAAATATATGATTTAATCCTAAAATTAAACTATTTTATTCATCTATATGATACGCCTGGTATACTTCCCGCTTTTGCATGCCTCTGTCTTTTGCTGTTTGTTTGATTGCGTCCTTGGAGTTCATTTGTTCTTTTGAAATGTAATGTTCGACATGCTCATTCAGGCTTAATTGTTCCCACCATTGGTTCTCTTCTTCAACAATGGAATCTGCTGAGGCTCCTTCCATGATCAAGACAAATTCGCCGCGGACTTCTTCCGCTTCTGTCCATGCCAGTGCCTCAGAAATCGTTCCCCTAAGAAATTCTTCATATTTCTTTGTCAGTTCACGGCAAAGGACGATTCTTCGGTCACCAAGTGTATCTAGCATGACGGACAGCGTTTCCTTAAGCCGGTGGGGGGATTCATAAAGGACAATGGTTGCTGTTTGCTTTGCCAGCTGCTCAAGTTCCTTCTTTTTATCCTTTTTTCCTCTCTGGAGGAATCCATAATAATAGAAGGGTTGCGGCACGATGCCAGAAGCAATCAATGCAGTCAGGGCGGCATTGGCCCCTGGCAGCGGAACAACAGTCAGGCCCTCAGCAATTGCTTCTGCCACCAGTTCGGTACCCGGGTCGGAAATGGTCGGCATTCCGGCATCACTCACAAGCGCCACTTTGGCCCCTTCTCTGATTCTCTCGATCAACTTATGGCCGCTGCTTTCCTTATTATGCTCGTGGTAGCTGGTGATGGGCGTTTCAATCTCAAAGTAATTGCAAAGTTTTTTCGTATTTCGCGTATCTTCTGCTGCAATCAAGTCCGCTTCCTTCATGATCCGGAGTGCCCTGAAGGTCATGTCCTCGAGATTCCCGATCGGCGTCGGAACCAGATACAGGATCCCTTTTTCCTCTTCCCGTTCAAAGCTCTTTTGCTGCTGCATTAAAAACCACCCGTTCCTCTTCGCTTATTTGCTTCCATAAAGCATCTCTTTCACAACCGGGGTATACTCATTGTTCTCATCATAGACAATCAATGGCTCGAGAATTTTAAGGTCCGGACTTCCATCCTTGATTGCCTCTACGAGCAAGGTGTTCGCTTCCTTCCCGGCCTTAGGATAGACAAACTGGATCCTTTTCGGTTCCAGCCTGTATTTCCGCATTATTTCTATAATATCAATCAGCCTTCCGGGACGGTGGACAAATGCGACCTTGCCTCCCTGCTTCACAAGCTGGCTCGATGACTTAACCGCATCCTCCAGCGTGCAAAGGATTTCATGACGTGCAATCGCCAAGTGTTCATTCGCATTGATTTCTTCTCTTGAGGGGGTCGGAAAATAAGGCGGGTTGCAGGTAACGACATCATATTTCTCATATCCGAGCTGTTTAGGTGCATCCTTGAGGTCTCCATGAACCATCTTCAGCCGTTCGCCAAGCTCATTGTATTCAATGCTGCGGACAGCCATATCATACAGCCGCTCCTGGATTTCCACTCCGGTGATTTCCCCTTTTGTCCTCGCGCTTAAAAACAGCGGAATCACACCATTGCCGCTGCACAGGTCGACAATCCGCCCCTTTTGGATTGGCACCCATACAAACCGTGCAATCAGGACAGCATCCAGGGAGAAAGAAAACACATTCGGACTCTGGATGATCCGTAAATCCTCTGCCAGCAAATAATCCAATCGTTCATCTTTACGTAAATTAACCATATGTAAATCCTCCAACATTGAAGCCTTATAAAAATAGCCTTCCCTATTAAGGAAGGCTGCCAATTATTTTTTATTAAGAAAGGACAGGCAGAACAGGCAATCTTCTTTCCGCGGGCTGCCAAAATGCAGGTTGCAGATGTGAAAACCTTCCTGATACAGGCGGGCAAGGTTATCGTAGCCTTCACCGATGTCGACTACATTCCGATCGCCCTGTTCCTGATTGCTTTTCCCCTTACCGCTTTTCTTAATGTTTGGATCCTTTTTACCAACGATGGTTTGATCCAGACGGCGTCTTAAATGCTCATTTTCCAGCTTTAAAGCGTTATTCTCTTCTAGAATTTCTGCCAAATGCTGTTTTAACTCACCAAGCTGACGGTATAGATCACCAATCTGCGATTCCATATTACTTACTGAGTCAAAAATATCTTTTTTATCCACCTGTTCCACCTCATTAATCTGTGGATGATTGCAACGATACAGCTCCTGCTTCCTGTATTTCCTCAAGTGTGTATTCCAGCACGCGTTCCTGGCCGGCTACATCGACTTGCATGACTCGTTCCAGGATGTTCAATCCGACAACCTTTCCAGGACCATCAGGGGTCACAATCATTTCACCCAGATCTGGCAGCTGTTCCTTCGCTGTTTCATACTCATCGTTCTCGTATTTCAAACAGCACATCAGCCTGCCGCATAGGCCTGAAATCTTTGTTGGATTAAGCGAGAGGTTCTGATCCTTGGCCATCTTGATTGAAACTGGATCAAAGTCTCCCAGGAACGTGGAGCAGCAAAGCATTCTGCCGCATGGTCCTATGCCGCCAAGCATTTTCGCTTCATCCCTGACACCAATCTGGCGAAGCTCGATCCTTGTCCGGAAAATCGAGGCCAAATCCTTGACCAGTTCCCGGAAATCGACGCGGCCGTCAGCCGTGAAGTAAAAAATGACTTTATTGCGGTCAAATGTATATTCAACATCAACAAGCTTCATATCTAGCTGATGTTCATTCACTTTTTCACTGCAAACATCGTACGCTTCCTTTGCAGCTGTTTTGTTCTCCTCGACAATAAGGCGATCCTTCTGATCTGCAATTCTGACTACCTTTTTCAGAGGCAGGACTACATCCTTTTCGCCGACCTGTTTACGGGGAGTTACCACTCTTCCGTACTCAACGCCCCTTACAGTTTCGACAATGACGAATTCGTCCTTTTGAATTGAGAGATCTCCGGGATCAAAATAATAAATCTTTCCCGCCTTTTTAAAGCGGACACCTACTACATCATACAAGTGTAGATCCCTCCTGCAATTTTAACACCAGCTCTTCCATGAGCAGCTGGGGATTCATATTGGCATGCAGCTTCCTCTTCGCCTCCAGAATGGCTGCCATTTGTTCGGTAAGACGCCGTCCGGATGTCTGTAATGCAAACTGTTCTAAACGTGAGCTTTCGTTTAGATATACAACCTGGTCCTTCTTGCCAAGCTGAATGTATAATAAATCCTTAAAAATAAGAAGTAATAAATCCAAACCTCTGTCAATCTGTTCTTTCTCTTTGAAGTGCGTAAACCAGTTTTCCTGAAGCGTGACCATAGCTTCAAGGGAATTCTTTTTCAGCACTTCATATAATTTTAACACTATTTTTTGTGCTTGTGCAAACCAATCATCATGACTTATCTCTAAAGCTTCTTCCAAATTATTCGTAAGCTGTGCCAACAGCGGTGCCAGTTGCGGCTGGATCCCGTTTGCGACCAATTGCTCTGCCATATTTTTGGGAGATAATGGCGTAAAATTGATCAGCTGGCATCTCGATAATATGGTCGGGAGCATTTTCTGTGACTGCTCGGTAATCAGCACCGCCACCGTACCCGGATGCGGTTCCTCAAGAAACTTGAGCAGACTGTTCGCCGCATTGGTCGTCATCCGATCTGCATGGACGATGGTATACAGCTTGTTCTTCGACTCCACCCCGGTTTTCGAGAATTCCTCCTGCAGCTGCTGGATCTGTCCCTTCTTGATCGACATGCCATCCGGTTCGACAAGATGAATATCCGGGTGGTTGCCATGGTTGATCCTTCTGCAGTTCAAGCAGGCTTCACAAGGCTTAAAGCCTTCTATAGGATCCAGGCAGTTAATGCTCTTGGCAAGCAGAAGACTCATCTCCTTTTTGCCCGTTCCCCTCATACCCTCAAACAAATACGCATGGGCGATTCGATTTTTCAGGATGCTGTTTTTAATCATCTTCAGAACATTCTGCTGAAGTCCCTCCAGCTCGTCCCATGTCTTTGCCAATGGAATCACTCACTTACGTATATAAATTGATCAACAGGCCTTTGATTTCCCCGATTCTCCCGAGGATATCGATCTGTTCATCCTTGTCATTCATTAACTCTTCCGTCAGTTCAACCAACTTTTCATCGATCGTCTCGACGAGCTTCAGCGAGCGGCCTTCTCCATACTGGTTCCAGCTGTGCGAATGCTTGAGCTCCATTCCAAAGCTGACCGTTTCTTTTACAAACTGTTTGACCAGCGTCTTGAACTTTGCCAGGTCCTTGAACGTCCGGGACCGGGCAAGCCTCTCACCGGCAGACTCGACTTCCTTCATTAATTGCTGAAGCTGCCCGAGCTGCAATTTGTGTTCCTGCTTTTGGACAAGCTCATTGAACTTGATTCCGCCCCCTGGCTGCTGTTTTTGATCCTGGCGTACTTTATCCATATTAAGGCGTAAATCCTGATTAATCTTCATCTCTTGCTAAACCTCCGGGCTTTCCCGTTAAAATTGGTGAAACTGTTCAACAGGCAAGACAAACACAGTCGCTCCGCCAACCTCGACTTCCACCGGGTAAGGAACATACGAATCCGCATTCCCGCCCATTGGCGAAACCGGTGCCACAAGCTGATCACGTGATTTACAGTTATCCCTGATGACTTCAAGTGCCTTTTCTACCCTGATGTCTTCTGTTCCTATGATAAAAGTGGTATTACCTGATTTTAAGAAACCACCTGTACTGGCCATTTTTGTCGCGCGGAAATTATGGTCTACCAATGCATTGGACAGACGATTGCTGTCCTGGTCCTGGACCACGGCTAAAATTAACTTCATTCATTTACCCCCTAGTAATATTTTAATTTTATTATCATGTCGTTTGCTTCCGTAACGTTTGTATCCTTATTATAACAGGATTCCTGGGACAACACATGATATAAACGTAAAATTCCATTGCCTTCCAGCCAGAAATATTCAGGAATCTTTGGACTTGAACTGATTAATGATCAATTGCATATGAACGATGCGTTAACATAAGTGTTTAGTTGTAATTCCAAGGAAATTCTTGATGTTAAAAAACAAGCCTGACGGAGAACAAGGCTTGTTTTTGTTGACTCATTTATTTATTCAATAACTCTTTAATTTTGGCTTCGGCTTGGTTGTATACGGTCTCCAGGTCTTTGGAAGCATCGATCTGAACAATCCTGTCCGAAAACCTATTTGACAGGATGAGATATCCCTCACGTACTTTCTGGTGAAATTCAAGCTTTTCCAGGTCGAGACGATTGACTTCGCGCCCTTTATTTTTATTGATTCTTTCAAGGCCGACTTCAGGGGCAACATCAAAATACAGAGTCAGTTTAGGCATCATATCCTCAATTGCAAATTGATTGATCGAGTAAACCTCGTCAATGCCCAGCCCGCGGGCAAATCCCTGGTAAGCTAGTGAACTGTCAACGAAACGGTCACATAGAATGATTTTGCCCTTTTCAAGAGCAGGTTTCACTTTTTCCGCAAGATGCTGCCTTCTCGCTGCTGCGTATAGCAAGGCCTCTGTCCGTGGATCCATTGCTGTATTTTCCGGATCGAGGATGACTTTCCTGATTTGCTCGGCAATCTCGATACCGCCCGGCTCACGGGTGGCAACCACTTCGAATCCTTCATTCACAAGATTCGCGGCCAGCATCTGAATGATCGTCGTCTTACCCGAGCCATCCGGGCCTTCGATCGTGATGAATATTCCGTTCTCCATTTAAATCCCCCAACTCTTATACACTTTTATTTCACCAGCATGCAACTTCTCGCCGCCCTGGATTTTTGCTTGTTTATTTCTCAAATATTGAATGACGTGGACATCATCATCTGACACCAATTCCCCTGGCAGGCATAGCGGAATACCTGGAGGATATGGAATGATTGATTCTGCACAAATTCTTCCCACTGAGAAGTCCAGCGAAACAAATTCTGTTTGCAGGCTGTCCATTTCCTTATAGCCTACTGCTAAAGTGGTCACCTTTTTATTCATTTGCCTGTATTCAGGCTGATTCATTCCATTAGGGATGCTGGCTGATGCCTCTGCGATTCTTTCCGCTGCCTCCCGCAAATCATGTACCATTCCCTTTTTTAATAAAGAAAGTACGAACAGTACATTATAAGGATCGGCTAACTCGGTAAAAATGCCCTTATCCTCAAGCAGCCTTTGAAGTTCGAACCCTGACAATCCTTTTGCCTGGATGGTCATTTTCAGCGGGTCATCCGCCTTAAGTATTTTTATCGTATCCAATTGGTCAATCCTTTGGCGGAATGATTCAATCTCATCCCGCAGATACGAAACATCTTCGTCTTTATATGTACCCAGATAACTGCGTGCCAAATCAAGGGACGCCATCAGCGGATAGGAAGGGCTGCTTGACTGGAGCGCCTGCAAATAAAATTGCAGCTTACTCAATGGCACCCGGTTCGTCTGATGATGGAGATAAGCTCCCATCGTCATCGCCGGCAAAGTCTTATGTGCGGACTGCACGACAACATCCGCTCCTAGCTCGACTGCGGATGGCGGGAAATAATCCCCGGCAATAAAATGGACACCATGGGCCTCATCCACAAGAACAGGAATATCATGTTGGTGTGCCAAATCAATAATTCCCTTCAGGTCGTACGTCAATCCATAATAATTAGGATACGTTAAAATAATGGCTTTGGCATCGGGAAATTGTCTTAAAGCCTCATCCACTGCCTCGGTACTTAGGCCCGCTGCTGCACCGTATTCCTGATTGTATTCAGGGCTGACCCATACCGGATTGGCTTTGGCCAATTTGAGCGCATTCATGACTGATTTATGGGAGTTCCGCTGCACCAGTACACGGTCTCCTTCATCAATGGCAGAAAGGATCATCGCCAGGTTTCCTACAGTTGACCCATTTATTAATAAAAAGCTCTTATTGGTATTGTACAACTCCGCAAGAAGATTCTCAGCTTCTAAAATAACACCCTCCGGAGAATGAAGGTCATCCAATCCAGTAATTTCTGTCGCATCCAGTTTTAAGACATCTTTAAAGAAAGCCTGTCCCTCATTTGGATAGACATCACCATACTTATGCCCAGGAACATGAAACGATATAGGCTTTTTTCCATGGTGGTTGACCAACTGGCTGTACAAAGGTGTTTTCGATTGATCCATAGTCTCACCTTAACAAATTTAAATTCATACTAATCTATTCTAACACTGTTCGTTAGCAAAAAAAATAAAAGCTCAAATTTGAGCTTTTAACTGTAAATGCCTGGTTTCGTCACTTTCCTTAACTTCTCCACGTAATATTTATATTTAGGATCACTCGTATCTGTCTTGATCATGATGCTCTCACAGTCCGTGCAAATAAAAGAAGTATACAGGTGTATGCCAGCACTTTTCGTCTGTTCGCAAATCACACATGTCTCCCCAACCTGTTTCCTTGCTAAAAGCGAACCCAAATCCTCCACCTCCGTACACCTATTGTTGCCAGGAACCCGACTTTGTATACAATTTTCCGAATAATATTTTCAAAAGTTTAATTGTTTTATATTTTATGATTGACATTCAATTTCCTTGTATGTCTTACAACAATTTAGGTTGGTTTATTATTTTCTGCAGGGAAAACAGAGGGACGGTTCTTGTGTTTTAATTGAAATGGAGGCTGGGGAACTACTTTTGAAGGCGCAGGGCACGTTTTTTTGCTTAATATAGATAAAATCTTGCTGGGTAATATGGATTTTAGAAGCTCAGCTTTGATTTTATTGCTTGATTACTAATTTTATCAACCACATCTGCGGATATATCGATCAACTCACTCATCTAGAACTTATGCCAGAAAAACTCTGAGAACCTGAGTAGAGAATCCTACACATAAAAAAAAGGACAGCCATAACAGCTGTCCTTTTTGGTGCCCGGCGGCGTCCTACTCTCACAGGGGGAAA
>NZ_RSFW01000024.1 GCF_003937825.1 Mesobacillus subterraneus
AATCCGGTGGAGGAGCTGTGAAAATGTCCGAAGAGGCAGGACTTCGGACAAAATCTGATAGAGAACCCGTAAGAAAGCGAACAAAATTTCTTATGTTATACGAAAGGGCAGTAATCAATGCGAAAACAGCTTAAAAAAATGACGATCACTTCGGAACAAGACATCCTGGATTTAATCAAAAACGATCTGTGGATGATGGACATTATTAATACCGCATCAACACTGAAGTTAAATGACTGGTGTGTTTGCGCCGGGTTTGTGCGATCGAAGATTTGGGATGTAATTCTTGATTTCGACAAGCGTACGGTTTTGTCGGATGTTGATGTAATTTTCCATGATGTAAATGTAATGGATGAATCTGAGGAAAAGAGATTTGAAACCATCCTGTCGGACCTTCACCCAGGGATTCCATGGTCAGTAAAAAACCAGGCAAGGATGCATCAGGTCAATAACATCCCACCATATGTATCTTCTGCAGATGCCATTTCAAAATTCCCCGAGACAGCGACCGCATTAGGGATCACATTGAATCCAGACGGAAGCTTAAAGCTTATCGCACCACACGGTATAGAAGATGTCGTAAAATTGAAGATAAAGCCCACGCCATATTTCAAGTCATCAGAACATTTAATGAAGATTTTTTCAAATCGGGTTAAGACAAAGAATTGGGAATCAGTCTGGAATGGCCTAAAAGTTGAGTTAGAATAAAGTTACTGATAAAGATGTGATTAGAGACAGTGTTTTCAATTGGCATCCTATATGATGACTGTGCTTATACAGCGGGTCTTTCTATACGACCCTTTCGGTTATCACTACATGAATTGGGGTTATAGAATCTTCTTACTGGACCTTTTCGGCCATCACAGCTCAAATCAGGCTTACAGAAACTTTTCTCTTAATCATCAATCATTGGATCGGAATCAAAAAAGCTGCCCTCCGGCAGCTTTTTTTCACTTTAGCCATTTAACTCCCAGCGGTCTCTGTATTGATCGACCCTTTGCCGGTTCGAAGTTTGATTACATCCGCCAATCTGTCAGGATAATTCGTGAACATGCCTGAAACGCCCCAGTCCAGCAGCATGATCATGTCTTCTTTTTCATTAACTGTATAGGGGATCACAAGCAAGCCTGAATCCTTTACTTTTTTAACATAACCAGGGCTGATAGAGGTGAAATGCATCCCGACTCCAGAAGCATACTCCTTAATTTTATCTATTTCCAAATCAGTGATGACGGCAGGGGAGTAATAGGACAACAGCTGGATTAGCGGAATTGAATCGTCCATTTCATGAATCTTCTTCAGGCTCTCCACGCTAAAAGATTGAATCATTATTTTGTCAAAAGGAAGCTGGTCCCCAATAAGATTGTACTCATACAAGGTTTCTATAAGCTTTTCTTCCATTCCCGGATAATCTTCTGGTGACTTCGTCTCGATAAAAAATTTAGCGTCAGTGCCGAAACGTTCGAGTATCTCAGGAAGGGTGGGGACCTGAAGACCCATATATTCAAGCTTGGCCCTTTCAGGATATGCTTCGTTAAACCAAGAGCCCGCATCGAGCTTCTTTAAATCGGCCACGTTTAACTCTTTTACCAATCCTTTTCCATTTGTGGTCCTGTCCAGACTTTCGTCATGTAAAGCAACCAGTTCTCCGTCCTTTGTCATTTGAAGATCGATTTCAATAAAATCGCCTTGCATACGCTGACCCATATCATATGACGCAAGAGTATGTTCAGGAGCGTAGCCCGAAGCTCCGCGATGTGAAATATTAAAGACAGCAGGAGGTACCTTCCCGAGGGCGCCAGCAGCAAACGCATGCACAGCTGAATTGCAAATCAGGATCAGGAAGGCTCCAGCAAATGCTATCTTTCTGCTTAAACCTTTCATTTGAACAGTCTCCTCTCATGTCAAACCAGGCAGTTACTAGCGGGAGATTCCTCTATGACGTTATGTTTGAGTGTGAATATTATTTACATCTTTTCAGGATATATGACAGAAAGAAGCTTTGCTATTTCCATATTTTCCACCAGTTGCGTCTGGTTTGTTTTGCGGCTGCTGTTTCCCTGAAACTGTCGACCATATGCTTGAATGTTTCGTCCCGCTGTCTGATTTCATGGCGAAATTCTTCTCGTTCTTTTTCAAGGGTCCGTACAAAGAATTCTCTCTCCTGATTGATGACTTCATTTAAATTGGAGAGTTCCTGGTTCGTGCTTTCCCGACTATTGGAAACGTAGTCTGCCAGGATTTTAAACTCCTCAGCAACGGTCTCCGTTGTTTCATTCAGCTTTTTTGCCAGAATAGACAATTCCTTGCTGGTTCCAGATGAGAGTTTCTCAACTGAACTTTCCAGCTTACCCAGCTTTTCATTCGTGCCTTTCGAATTCTTTGTCAGGCTGTTTGTCAACGAAGTAATTTTCTCGGAGGTACCTTTTGAAACATTCGAAAGGCTGCCGGAAAGAGCAGTGATTTTTTCGGAAGTACCCTTCGAAACCTTCGAAACACTTTCCGTCAGCTTTGCCAGCTTATCTGTTGTTCCTTTAGTGGTCTTCTGGATATTTTCTGAAAGCTGCGCAATCTTCTCGGTTGTCCCTACAGACGCTTTGGAAACGCTGTCCGAGAGCTTAGTTATCATTTCATTCGTTCCTTTGGAAGCTTTCGCTAAGCTGAGCTTCAATTCGGAAGTGCCTTTCGAAACAGTCGAAAGCTCTGTCGTGATTGTCCCTAGCTTTTCGGTATTTTCCTCTGATGTCTTGGAGACCGTATCCGACAACATCATGATTTGTTCTGTTGTTCGTTCACCTGATTTATAGATTGAATCGGAAATCGTTTTTACTGTGGTGAAAGTTCCCCTGGAAATCTCTTTTTTGACTTCCTCCAGTACCTCCTTGCGAATTCCGTTCCTGATCTCCGACTTGACTTCAGCAATCAGCGCTTCCTTATACTGCTCCATGGCCACCATAAAAGCTTCGTAGCCCTCCTGGTGTTCCGGAACGGCAGGGGATAGAGGTTCTGCCGTCAGGCTGTTCTCATTCATCAAAGCTACGGATGCAGGGGCGCTATCCATATGCCTTTGCAAGAGGTCCTTGATCATTTCCTTGCTCAGGTTTTTATCACGCATTTGTTTGATTTTCATTAAAAGATCGATTTCAAAATCTGTATAAAATCTGGCACCTTGTTTCGTACGCGGAACGATTAAAAGGCCAGCAAGATCTTTTTCCCATTGTCTGATTGTACCGGATGGAACACTAATTTTCTTTGACACCTCTTTAATCGTATATGCCTTCATGAATTGCGTGTCTGTCATCATGTACATTCCTTTCTGTTTTGGTTTTTGAAAAAGGGTGTACAGATACAATTCAGCATTGGTATTCCTGTTTTCCTGCATGCTGACAAAAGCTATCAAAAGTAGTGAAGATTCACCATATCAACTTGAAATCATACAATGTTCGCATATAGACAAAAACAAAATAGGATTTATCGTGATGATTTTCCAGATTTGATTTACAATAGTCATGTAGTCATTATTTACTGAAGGGAACATGAGGAAAAGAATGTCGAAGATCGTTTGCCCTTACTACATATTCTCACTATTTTCGACTAACAATTTCAGCTTTTACGGAGGGGTAAGGAATGTCAGAGTTAAAAGTCCGGATTGAGAAGGATTTCCTTGGAACAAAAGAGGTCTTGGAAGACGCCTATTACGGGATACAAACTTTGAGGGCGGTCGAAAACTTCCCGATAACTGGTTATAGAATACATAGCGAACTGATCAAGGCAATGGCAATGGTCAAGAAGGCTGCGGCGCTTGCAAATATGGAAACTGGAAGGCTTTATGCCGGTATAGGGGAAATGATTGTAAAAGCAGCAGATGAAATCATTGAAGGCATGTGGCATGACCAGTTCATCGTTGATCCAATCCAGGGCGGAGCAGGAACATCCATCAATATGAACACGAATGAAGTGATTGCCAACCGAGCACTGGAATTGATGGGGGAGAAAAAAGGCGATTATTTTACCTTGAGCCCTAATTCTCATGTGAATATGGCTCAATCAACAAATGATGCATTCCCTACCGCCATTCACTTATCTGTGCTTTCATTGCTGGATAAGCTGCTGGACACAATGCAGGTTATGAAAAATGTTTTTTCCCAAAAATCCAGGGAATTCGATGCCGTAATTAAAATGGGAAGGACACACCTTCAGGATGCTGTGCCAATTCGCCTGGGCCAGGAATTTGAAGCGTACACCAGAGTGGTTGAAAGGGATATAGAGCGAATCAAGCATACCCGCGAGCATCTTTTTGAAGTGAATATGGGTGCGACTGCCGTAGGTACTGGGCTTAATGCCAATCCGAAATATATCAAGAATGTTGTCCGACACCTATCTGAAATCAGCGGTTATCCTTTAAGGAATGCGGAGCATCTAGTGGACGCCACCCAAAATACAGATGCATACACAACGGTTTCTGCTGCCTTGAAGGTTTGCATGATGAATATGTCCAAGATTGCAAATGACTTGCGTTTGATGGCTTCAGGACCTCGTGTTGGATTCAATGAAATTTCCCTGCCTGCGAGACAGCCTGGTTCATCCATTATGCCAGGAAAAGTGAATCCGGTCATGCCTGAGGTAATTAACCAAGTAGCGTTCCAGGTGATTGGAAATGACCATACAATTTGCCTGGCATCTGAAGCTGGACAACTGGAACTGAATGTCATGGAACCTGTGCTCGTTTTCAATTTGATCCAATCGATCAGCATTATGAACAATGGCTTTAAAGTATTCACAGACCATTGCCTGGCCGGTATTGAAGCCAATAAAGAAAAAACAGAAAAGGATGTTGAGCAGAGCGTAGGCATCATTACCGCTGTCAACCCACACTTGGGATATGAAGCGGTTTCGAGGATTGCAAGAGAAGCGATCCTGACAGGGAAGTCCGTCCGGGAACTATGCCTTGCCTATGACGTACTGACAGAAGAAGAGCTTGACCTGATCTTAAACCCTTATGAAATGACTAATCCGGGAATCGCCGGGGAAGAACTATTGAATAAGGACTAATGCTAAAAAGAGCCGCTGTCGTCGACAATGGCTCTTTTGCGTTTAACCGCTAAAACTGTTGAGGCTTGCGTTTTTACCACTTTGCTTTGAGCGGAGCAGAAGTACAGTACTGCCCAGGATAAAGGTCGCTATTCCGGCACCGATCAGCACCCATGAAACGCCAATCCACCTTGCAAGGACAGCACCTGCAGCCGGGGCACCGAGCATCGAGAATGTTTGCAAAGAAGTAGCGGCAGCAGAAACTCTGCCCATCATTTGTTTTGGTGTTTCGGATTGAAGAACATATCCATATGGGACTCCTTCAGCAGATGCAAGGAGACCCAGCAGAAAAGCGCCAGCCATCCAACCCGGTTTGGGCAGGTCGAACAATCCTTTTGAGCCCAAACCAATCAAAACGATGAGGAGGCCGCTTAAGAGGGACGCTCCCGCCATTAAATGAATCGGTTTATTTTTCCAGTCAGTCCATCTGCCAAGGAGCAGGGCACCAACCACACTTCCAAATCCGACTGAACTGACAAGCCAACCAAACTCTTCCTGCTCAAAGCGCAGATTTTGTGCCACAAAGACAAACAATCCATCATAAAGAAAGATGATGAAAAAGGCGATGGAAGAGAGGATGATCGCTGTCTTTAATACTCCCGTGGAAAAGATATGCCGGACCCCTTCAGACAGGTCCATGAAATAGGTGCCTTTTCTCGAGGATGCATGCTGGCTTTCCGTATCTGTTTCAATTTTTGGCAGGGCTATTAAAAAGAATATAGCAATAAGGAATCCCATTGCTTCAAACAGAAATGGGCTTTTTACTCCATAAAGGGCAATCAGTCCTCCACCGAGGGCAGGGCCGACAATTTTCATCGTGTTAACAGAAAGCTGGCTTAAAGTCACCGCCTCAGGAAGCTCTTCCTCAGGAACGGTATGCCTGATGGCACTTTGCCTGGCTGGATCGTATAGGGCGGCAACAGTGGATTTCAGGAAGATAAATAACAGCATCACGTATAAGTTTGGTGCGAAGAACAGCCCGGCTACGAAAACGATTCTTAACACCAGACAGGTAATCATCAGGAATTTTTTTGGTAGCTTGTCGACAAAGACACTCGTAAGAGGCCCAATGATGACCCAAGGGATGCCCATCACGATAATGACTGATGCGATTGCTGTTTCACCGAGTCCCCAATGATAGGCGACGATGACTTGAATGGCAACAAAATCAAGCCAGTTGCCAAGATCGGAAAATACCTGGGCACCGAAAAGCGAACGATATGCCTTGTTCTTCAATGGTTTGAACATTCCAGCCTTCATGATCCAGCCTCCTAATGATCTTTCTTCCATGCCATCCTTCTTCGTTCAAGCTGCTTTTCTCCAAGGTTATAAGGGTCCTGACCGGCAGGCATTTCATCATTCTCAATTGCCAGGATTGATTCATCTGCCCATTGCAATTCCGCTTCCAGCTTTAATTCTGCATATCTGATTGCAAGCATGCCCACATCGTTAATAAACGAAGTATTATTTTGTTTCCATTTCCTGATATAGTCTAAGAGCTCAACAGCTTCTTTACGTCTTTCCTTTATATGGTCAGAAAGGAGGTTAAGATCCATTTCACGGTGCCAGGCTGCCATCTTCATGAACAGTTCATCCTTGATAGAAGGAGGAGCAGGGTTTTTGGAAAGCCATGAATCTAATTCCTCCCAACCTTTCGCAGTAAGTTCATATAATTTTTTCCTTCTGCCCTCAGATTCTGACTCGATCGTTACAATAAATCCTTCTTCCTCTAGCTTTTTCAGCTTGGGATAAAGGCTCCCATAGCTTAGACCCCAATACAAACCTGCTGCTTTATGCTCAAATTCTCCCTTGATGTCATATCCTGTACTTGGTTGAAAGCTAATAACAGCCAGTATCGAATGCTCAATTGACATGTAAAATGCCTCCCTGAATGATATATCAACTTGATATATCATAATGATATGTTGGTTCAATGGAATTGTCAAAATATTTCCTTCGTCAAGATTCGCACGGCATTCCCTGGAAGAGGCAAGGCAATCATGTGCGCTGATTGCAATAAAAAAAACGGAACTCTTGGAGTTCCGTTTTTTCATCCTATTAATCCCAGCGACTTTAATCCATTATAAATTCCCGAATCCATAACACTGGTTGTTTTATGACTTGCATGCTGGAAGAGTTCTGGATGAGCATTGCCCATTGCAAATCCTACACCCACATAGGCTAGCATTTCTTTATCGTTCATTCCATCTCCAAACGCAATCGAGCTTTCACGTTCGATCCCCAGCTTTTTCAATAATAATTCCACACCGACGCCTTTATTGACCCTGTCCCTGATCACATCGAAACAATGTTGCATTCCTTCGACATTAACTTGTGATAGGTGGATTCCCGAACTAAATTGATATCGTTCATGCCCCAATTTCCCTGTGGTGATGATGGTCAACCCAAGAATATCATTGATGACCTTTTCCGTAAAAATGGCATTCTGTGTTAAATGGAATTGATGAAGAAAGCTTTTGACTAATTCAGATTCCAGATCAGTCAAGTAATTCTTATTATTGGTATACAAGACCACTTCATCGCCATTCTGTTTGGCTACATCGAGAATGTATCTGACATCCTCTGCATTCATTGCTTCAGCAAAAATGGTTTCCCCTTCATAAATCCCGAGCGCACCATTGTAACCGATGAATGAGGAAATCTGGGGTTCTTCTCCAAGATCAGCTATTTCATGGATGGGTCTGCCGGTAGCGAGGACGACTTCAATCTCCTGTCTTTTCATCTCAGCAATCGCTGCTTTGGTTGAATTCTCGATTGTATCATCTGGTTTTAGAATCGTTCCATCAATATCTAAAAATAAAATATTATATTCTTTCATTTCAAGCTCCTGTCCAAAGTTGATTATTAATTAGTTTGACATAACACTCAGAAAGTTATCAAACATTTGAGTTTGCAAAAGAAAAGGATTGCTTGTTTATCTATTTAAGCAACAGGGTACACTTTAAGTAAGATTTCAAGGAAGGGAGATGTTCCTTATGTTGTGGACAATCGCAGCAATATTGCTTGTTTTATGGGTACTTGGACTTGTATTCGAAATCGCTGGAGGAATCATTCACATTCTGCTCGTGATTGGCATAATCCTGATTGCATATAATGCCATAAAAGGACGGGCAACCGGACCAAAATAGGAAAACAGGCAGCGGCACTTAAGCCGCTGCTTTTTGTTTGGTTTGGTACAGTATTATAATCTTAATCATCCTTTGGGGCTAAAAAAGTCATTTCCTTTCTTTTCTCAGCAAGTTCGTAATAAAATGGAATACATACTAAAACAGGAGTGTGGAAGTCCAATAATGAATATTAACCAGATCTCAAAATCTTTATTGGGGCGTACACCCTCAATCCTTGGCCACGAACAATTCATTAAATTTTCTGTTCTTCTGCCGCTGGTGGAAGTGAATCAAGAAGTCCATATTTTATTCGAAGTACGATCACTGACATTAAGAAGGCAGCCTGGTGAGGTCTGCTTTCCGGGCGGGAAAATTGAAAAAGGGGAGGACCCCCTAAAAGCGGCAGTCAGGGAAACTTCGGAGGAGCTGGGCATAATGGAAAGCGACATTTATGATGTTTTCCCGCTCGACTTTATGGTTTCTGCTTTCGGAACGATTATTTATCCATTTGCTGGTACAATAAAAAATTTGGATTCCATTAAACCGAATGCTGACGAAGTGGGGGAGGTATTCACTGTTCCATTATCGTTCTTCAGGAAAAATCAGCCTGACACCTATAAAATCAATTTCCAGGTGGAACCAGAGGATGGATTTCCTTTCGACCTGATTATTGGCGGTGAAAATTACAATTGGCAGACCCGGACCATGAACGAGTATTTTTATCGTTCAAACGGCAAAGTGATCTGGGGTCTGACTGCAAGGGTTTTAACCCATTTCATTGAATTAATGGATCGTGAGGAGAAGCGCTGAATTCAGCGCTTTTTTGTATTGTAGCATTATTTTAAGAAAACGGTTCATAACTCCACACGGCAAGAGTAAATCCAATTCATTTCCAATTGTATCGTACACAACCTTAAAAATTATTATTCTCTTAATAATTTTATGAAGGCATTTCCTCCTAGTGACAAATCTACTATTTAGATACACAAACTGAAATTTCTAGGAGAAATGGTTGCGGATGGAAGATTTATTATTTATAATTTTAAGATAATTATCAAAGAAAGTTGGGTCAAAATGAAATTATATTTATCAGTGGACATGGAAGGAATCACCGGTCTAGTCGACCATACACATGTCGATTCAGGTAAACACAATTATGAACGCAGTCGCAAAATCATGACTCAGGAAGCGAATTATGTCATTACGAAAGCTTTTGAAACTGGCTGCAACGAAGTGATTGTGAATGACAGTCACTCAAAAATGAACAACCTGCTGATTGAGGACCTTCATCCAGAAACGCAGTTGATCACAGGAGATGTAAAGCCGTTTTCAATGGTCCAGGGACTTGATTCAAGCTTTTCTGGAGCCGTATTCGTCGGGTACCATTCAAGGGCTTCAATGAGCGGAGTGATGTCCCATTCAATGATTTTCGGAGTAAGGCATATGTACATAAACGACGTTCAAATAGGGGAGCTAGGCTTCAACGCGTATGTCGCGGGTTATTTTGGTGTACCTGTCATCATGGTAGCTGGAGACGACGGAGCTGCCCGTGAAGCCGAGGCACTTATACCGAACATTACCACTGCAGTTGTCAAAGAATCGATTTCACGATCCGCAGCAAAATCACTGACGCCATCAAAAGCGGGCGAACTCCTTGCTGAAAAAACGGAATACGCCATAAAAAATCTCGAAAAAGTGAAACCGCTTACTCCACCTGACCATCCGGTTCTTAGGATCGAGTTCGCAAACTATGGACAGGCAGAGTGGGCAAACCTGATGCCTGGTACAGAAATTGAAGAAGGGACCACGATTGTCCGCTATCAGGCTAAAGACATTCTAGTAGCCTATCAAGCTATGCTTGTGATGACCGAGCTGGCAATGAGGACGACCTTTTCCTGAGCATTTGTCCAGCACCGTATGAATTCACAAAAAAGACTTGATAAGGATGTGAGCCAATGCTCCAATACATAATCAAAAGGCTCGGTTCGATGGCAGTAACGCTTCTTGTCATCATCACGCTGACATTTTTCCTGATGCATTCGATCCCTGGCTCGCCTTTTAACGAAGAACGGGCGACAAGTGAAGCTGTCCAAAAGAACCTGGAAAGTTATTACCATCTGGATGAACCACTTTATGTACAATATTTCTTATACCTTAAATCTGTGGCCACCTTCGATTTTGGCCCATCAATAAAAAAGTCATCCCAGACGGTCAATGAAATGCTGGGAAGAGGATTCCCTGTCTCGTTCGAGTTGGGAATGGTCACGCTGATTGTTGCGATTTTCTCCGGGATACTCCTGGGCATTATCGCAGCATTAAGGCATAACGGCATCATCGATTACCTCGCAATGACCATCGCTGTTGTCGGCATATCCGTGCCAAACTTTGTCCTTGCAACTCTATTGATCCAGCAGTTGGCTGTCACCTGGGGACTCCTCCCGCCTGCCACATGGGCCAGTCCAAAGCATATGATCCTGCCGACACTTGCACTGGCAACTGGACCGATGGCCATCATCGCCCGTCTTACAAGGGCGAGCATGATGGAGGTCCTCACCCAGGATTACATCAGGACGGCTAAAGCAAAAGGGTTGTCACCGGTCAAAATCGTCTTTAAACACGCTCTGAAAAATGCCCTGCTGCCTGTCGTTACCATCCTGGGTTCACTGGCAGCAAGCATCCTGACAGGAACATTTGTCATAGAGAAAATCTTCGCGATTCCGGGGATGGGCAAATACTTTGTGGAAAGCATCAACCAGCGTGATTATCCGGTTATCATGGGCACCACAATCTTTTACAGTACCATGTTGATCGTCATGCTTTTCCTTGTTGACCTGGCATACGGTATTCTCGACCCAAGGATCAAGCTGCACAAGAAGGAGGGGAAATGATGGCTCTGCGAAAACACCAGGAACAACAAACACAATCGCCGGTACCTGATGATTGGTTTGTTCCGATTCAAAAAAACGACTCTGAAGCAGAAGCTGTAGTCCGCCCAAGCCTGTCTTATTGGCAGGACGCCTGGAGACGACTCCTGAAAAACAAGCTTGCAATGATGGGTTTATTCTTTTTATCTTTTTTGACATTCATGGCGATCTTCGGGCCGATCATTTCACCTCATACGGTGGACCATCAGGATTTGGTCAATCAAAACCTTCCTCCATCAAGTGAGCATTGGTTCGGTACAGACGAATTAGGCCGGGATGTTTTCACAAGAACATGGTATGGCGCGCGCATCTCCTTATTTGTAGGGATAGCAGCGGCGCTGATTGATTTTCTGATTGGAGTCATTTATGGCGGTATCGCAGGCTATCGAGGCGGAAGGACAGACCATTACATGATGAGAGTCATCGAGGTTCTTTACGGCCTGCCATACCTGCTTGTTGTCATCCTGATCAGTGTTGTCATGGGACCGAGCCTGGCAACCATCATATTCGCATTGACTATAACTGGCTGGATCGGCATGGCGAGGATCGTCCGCGGACAGGTCCTCCAAATCAAGAACTATGAATTTGTGTTGGCTTCCAAAACATTTGGAACGAAAACAGGGCGGATCATCCGCAAGAACCTGCTTCCTAATACGATGGGGCCAATCATTGTCCAGATGACACTTTCCGTTCCATCAGCCATTTTCGCAGAGGCATTCCTAAGCTTCCTGGGACTGGGTATCCAGGCACCGCTGGCCAGCTGGGGATCGATGGCAAGTGACGCGCTGCCGGTCATTCTGTCTGGTGATTGGTGGAGGCTGTTTTTCCCGGCATTTTTCATCTCAATGACCATGTTTTCGTTTAACGTATTAGGGGATGGGCTTCAGGATGCACTTGATCCGAAGCTAAGGAGGTAAGCATCATGGAAAAAGTACTTGAAGTAAAAGACCTTCATGTTTCATTCAAGACATACGGCGGTGAGGTGAAGGCAGTCCGCGGTGTCACTTTTGATTTACATAAAGGAGAAACTCTTGCGATTGTAGGAGAATCAGGCTGCGGCAAAAGCGTGACATCCCAAAGCATTATGAGACTGATCCCTGAACCTCCCGGCAAGTTTGATGGCGGCTCAATTATTTTTAAGGGAAAGGATCTGACGAAATTAAGAGATCAGGAGATGCGAAAAATCCGCGGATCAGATATCTCAATGATTTTCCAGGATCCAATGACTGCCTTGAATCCTACATTGATGGTCGGCGACCAACTGACCGAAGGCATTCTGCAGCATATGAAGGTATCCAGGGAACAGGCAAAAAAAATAGCAGTTGAGATGCTTGATCTTGTTGGAATCCCCAGTCCGCATATCCGCTTGAAGCAATATCCTCACCAGTTCAGCGGCGGAATGAGACAAAGGATTGTCATTGCGATGGCATTGGTTTGCCAGCCAGAAGTACTGATTGCAGATGAGCCGACGACTGCACTGGACGTGACGATTCAAGCGCAGATTCTCGAATTGTTCCGTGACATTCAGAAAAAGACAGGAGTTTCAATTATTCTCATCACGCATGACCTTGGTGTGGTTGCCCAGGTGGCAGACAGGATTGCCGTCATGTATGCAGGCAAAATCGTTGAGACTGGAACGAGAAGAGAAATATTCTATCAACCTCAGCATCCTTATACGAAGGGTCTGCTGAACTCAGTTCCGCGTCTTGATGTCGACGGGGCTGATTTGGTCCCAATCGGAGGCACACCACCTGATTTATTCTCTCCGCCAGTTGGTTGTCCTTTCACTGCCCGCTGCCCGTATGCGATGGAGGTTTGTGACCGGGTTTATCCTGAAAAAACCACCCTATCGGACAGTCATGGCGTAGACTGCTGGCTCCAGGATGAGAGGGCCAAAAAATTGCTTGCAAGCAGGTAAATAGTGTTCAATCAGGCTTTTGCCTTTTTGATATATAGTTTTTGCCGCAGAAATTTGTTGCTTATTAATCCGAGTACTTAAGCTATCGAGGCAAGTAGCTGGCTGGATTATTGCTACAAAACCTCTGAAAGCAGCAAGAGCTCCGACAGAAAGCAACATTCTATGCGGCAAACCTAATAAAATTTTACATAAGGGGGAAACAGAGTGAAGAAGTTCATGACCATGCTGATGGCAGCAATGCTAGTTTTCACGCTTGCGGCTTGTACCGCGAATGAGAGTGCCGGCAAAAAGACAGAAGGAAACAGTAACGGGGAAAAAGGCGACGGGGGAGAAAAGGTCCTATACCTTAACAACGGACAGGAGCCAACCTCCTTTGACCCGCCAATCGGATTTGATTCTGCTTCCTGGAGCGCTTTGAACAACCTGATGGAAGGTCTTACTCGCCTGAATGCAGACCATCAGCCTGAAGAGGCAACTGCTGAGAAATGGGATGTTTCTGAAGATGGGAAAACGTATACTTTCCACATTCGTGAAGATGCAAAATGGTCCAATGGCGACGCTGTAACAGCGAATGATTTTGTATTCGCATGGAAACGTTTATTAGATCCTGCTACAGGTTCTGCAGCTGCGTTCCTTGGCTATTTCATCGAAGGCGGAGAGGAATTCAACAGCGGAGAAGGCTCAGCTGACAACGTGAAGGTAAAAGCAGTAGACGATAAGACTTTCGAAGTTACTTTGACAAGCCCGCAGGCTTATTTCCTAAGTGTCATTGCGAATCCGGCTTTCTTCCCGATCAACGAAAAGGTTGCGAAGGAAAATCCGGAATGGTTCGCTGAAGCAGATTCTTTCGTTGGAAATGGCCCGTTCAATTTAACCAGCTGGGAGCATGACACAAAGTTTGTCATGGAAAAGAACGATCAGTACTGGGATGCTAAAAACGTAAAGCTTGACCGTGTCGAATGGGCTATCGTCGATGACACAAACACCGAATACCAGATGTACCAGACTGGAGACCTTGATGTCTCTGACGTGCCAGCAGAATTAAGCGACAAGCTTTTCAAGGAAGGCAAGGTTCAGGTTGAAGACCAGGCAGGAGATTATTTCTACCGCTTCAATGTTACAAAAGAACCGTTCCAGAATGTTAACATTCGTAAAGCATTTGCACTTGCTGTTGACCAGCAAAAGATCGTCGACTTTGTAACAAAGAATAAGGAAGAAGCCGCATATGGTTTTGTTTCTCCTGGATTCAAGGATCCATCCGGCAAAGATTTCCGTGAAGTAAATGGCGATTTCAATAAGACTGATGTAGAGGAAGCAAAGGCCCTGCTTAAAAAGGGAATGGAAGAAGAGGGTTATACAGAACTTCCTGAAGTTACGCTGACATACAGCACTAGCGATGTTCACAAGAAAATCGCTGAAACATTACAGCAAATGTTCAAGGAGAGCCTTGGCGTAGAAGTCAAGCTCGCCAACATGGAATGGAATGTATTTGCTGAAGAACAGAAAGCATTGAAGCACCAGCTTTCCCGCAGTTCATTCCTTGCTGACTATGCAGACCCGATCAACTTCCTTGAAAACTTCCAGACTGGCCATTCCATGAACCGTACTGGATGGGGAAATCCGAAGTATGATGAGCTGATCAAACAAGCGAAGAACGAATCTGACGAAACCAAGCGTTTTGAATTGATGTATGAAGCTGAAAAGATTCTATTCGAAGAAGCACCAATCTTCACAGTGCATTTCTACAACCAGGTATACCTTCAAAATGAAGCTGTAACTGGCATTGTCCGTCACCCAGTTGGTTACCTTGAACTGAAGTGGGCAGACAAGAATTAATATATTTCTCTGTTTCCAAAGAAAGAGGTGTTCATCTTGGAACACCTCTTTTTTACTAGTACATACCCCACAAAAATATACATATTACAGGAAAGTACTTTCCAGCCAATCAATCACTGCAAACCTTTTCCTCATTCAATCACTGTTAAGGAGCTGACTCATCATGACCATCAAACCCAACCGACTGCAAAAAGGAGATACAATCGGAATCATTGCCCCTGCAAGCCCTCCCAATAAAGAGAATTTGAAACGCGGCCTAAAGTTCATCGAAGATTTGGGATTGAACTATAAATTAGGTAAATCTCTGTATGCTGAATATGGTTACCTGTCCGGAAAAGACCAGGATCGATTAACGGACATCCACGACATGTTCAAGGACGACGAGGTCAAAGGGATCATCTGTGCAGGCGGCGGTTATGGAACAGCCCGCATTGCAGGGTCAATCGACTATGAAACCATTAGGAAACACCCAAAGATTTTCTGGGGCTACAGTGATATTACTTTTTTGCATACCACGTTCAGACAGCATGCAAATCTTGTTACTTTCCATGGCCCCATGCTGGCATCGGATATTGGCAAAGAAGGTGCGGATCAAATATCAAAAAACACATTCCAGCAACTATTTGAACCGACCATAATTGCCTATGACACCAGCCTCTCTGAAATAGAAGAAATCATCCCTGGCCAGGCTGAAGGAGTATTAGCAGGAGGTAACCTTTCGCTGCTCTCCAGTTCAATGGGCACACCTTATGAAATAGAGACAAAAGGGAAGATATTATTGATTGAAGATATCAATGAAGAACCTCGTGCAGTGGACAGGATGCTGAACCAGCTGTATATGGCGGGCAAGCTTCAGGTAGCTTCAGGCATTTTGGTTGGGGATTTCAATAACTGCGTGCCTGAAAGGGAATTGTCCTTATCGCTGGATGAAGTCATCGAGCATTATATCCAGCTTGCCGGCAGGCCGGCAATGAAAGGGTTCAAAATGGGGCATTGCTCTCCCCATATTGCCGTCCCATTAGGGGCGACTGCAAAAATGGATACACAAATAAAATCACTTATCATTGAACCGGGTGTTCAATAGGAGAACAGGGGGAACGTCCATGATCATTGAAAATATCCAGACATTCCGGACAGCGGTTCCTTTGACAAAACCATTCAAAACCGCACTTCGAACCGTTACAGTCGCAGAAGCGATCATCGTGAAAATTACTTGTGACAACGGGATAACAGGATGGGGTGAAGCCCCTCCCACATTGGTCATTACCGGAGACAGCCTAGCAAGCATCGAAGCAGCCATCACCGAAGTCATCAAACCGTTCTTATTAAAAAAGAGTCTGCTAAACTATGAAACTTTGTTCCAGGGTCTTAAAACCATCCTGGTGAACAATTCCAGTGCAAAAGCCGCAGTGGATATGGCTTTGTATGATTGCCTGTCACAACAGTGCGGTCTCCCACTTTATCAATTCCTGGGCGGATATCGAAACGAAATCGAAACCGACTTCACTGTAAGTGTCAACAGTCCTCAGGAAATGGCTGATGATGCTGCAAACTATGTTAACAATGGATTCAATGTCCTGAAAATCAAGGTAGGGATTGGGGAAATTGCTGAGGATATTACTAGAATCCAGGCAATCCGAACGCGAATTGGAAGTGAGATAAAAATCCGGCTGGATGCCAACCAGGGCTGGAAACCGAAGGACGCAGTCCGGGCGATCAGGAAAATGGAGGACCTCAGTCTTGATATTGAACTGGTCGAGCAGCCCGTCAAGGCAGATGACCTAGATGGTCTTAAGCAGGTCACAGACTCAGTTGATACATTGATCATGGCAGATGAAAGTGTATTTACACCTAAACAGGCATTTGAAGTAATAAGGAGAAGGTGTGCTGATTTGATCAATATTAAATTGATGAAATCAGGAGGCATTCACCAGGCCCAAATCATCAATCAGATGGCAGAAACAGCAGGAATCGAGTGCATGGTTGGAAGCATGATTGAAACTCGTCTGGGCATTACAGCCGCCGCCCATTTCGCTGCCAGCAAGAAAAATATCACCCGTTTCGATTTCGATGCACCTCTCATGCTTGCAGAGGAAGCGATTTCTGGTGGCATAACGTATAATGGAAGAAAAATCACACTTCCGGACCAAGCAGGACTGGGTATAGAAAAGGTCCATATAGAAGGAGGAGTTTTCAATGGAAAGCAATAATATCTGGCTCATTAATGTGCCTGTTGCCACTTTATGGACTTCCCACGATTCAGCAAGGGAGATTGACACTGAGGGTGTCTCTGGCACAGTAAATTTAGATGCGTGGCTCGAAAAGCTTACATACGAACCAAGACTGCAATTATGCGATGACAATCTTGTCCAATCACAGGTTCTCTTTGGACAGGAAGTACTCATTCTCGATGAAAAAGAAGGATGGGCATATGTTGTTGTTCCTGACCAGCCCTCAGTAAAAGACAAGCGCGGATATCCCGGCTGGCTCCCGAAGGCTCAGCTGATTCAACAGTCGGATTGGTACATCAAGCATGGTCCCGCCGCAGTCATCACGGCAAAGAAAGCACTGCTTTATAACGAGAAAAACGAGAAGCTGCTGGAGCTGAGCTACCAGACATTGCTTCCGGTCGTTGAAGACATCGTCGATCGCATTCGGGTAAAAACCCCAACAGGAATTGGGATTTTGAGAGCTGAAGATGTCATGGTCATTCCATCGGAAAAGGAAATGCCTAAACAGAATGGAACGGCAATCGTGAAAGCCGGTGAGCAATTCTTAGGCTTGCCATATCTATGGGGCGGGATGAGCAGTTATGGGTATGACTGCTCTGGTTTCAGCTACAATATGTGTCGCGCAAACGGCTACATCATCCCCAGGGATGCCCATGAGCAGGCGGCAGCCGGTCAAAGTGTGCCGCTAGCCGATGTCCAGCCAGGTGACCTCTTGTTCTTCGCTTATGAAGAAGGAAAAGGGCGAATCCATCATGTCGGGATCTATTATGGAGACGGCAAGCTTCTCCACTCACCGAATACCGGCAAAAATATCGAGATCATAGCACTGGAAGGGACAATTTACGAAAAGGAACTCTGTGCAGCAAGACGCTACTGGATGGATACGGAGGAATAACAATGGAAAAAGACGTTTTACTCAGAGTAAGAGATTTAAAAAAACATTTCTCAATGGGAAAGAACGAAAGATTAAAAGCAGTAGATGGTATCTCATTTGACATCTTTAAAGGGGAAACTTTCGGGCTCGTCGGCGAGTCCGGCTGCGGAAAGTCCACGGCAGGGAGGACGATGATCGGCCTATATGACCGAACTGACGGCGAAGTGATTTTTAATGGGAAAGACGTGCATTCGCTATCAGAGAAAGAAAGATTCCAATTCCACAAACAAATGCAGATGATCTTCCAGGACCCGTACGCTTCGTTAAATCCCCGCTCTACAGTAAAGGAAATCCTTTCTGAGCCAATGGATGTACATGGTATTTACCGGGACAAAAAAGAGCGTAAGGAAAGAATCTATCAGTTGCTTGAGGATGTTGGCCTTAACCGAGATCATGCCAATCGGTATCCTCATGAGTTCAGTGGCGGGCAGCGCCAAAGAATTGGGATCGCCAGGGCACTTGCACTCGACCCTGATTTCATCATCGCAGATGAACCGATCTCCGCGCTTGACGTTTCTGTCCAAGCTCAGGTCGTAAACCTGCTGAAGAGGCTTCAGAAGGAGAAGGGATTGACGTACCTTTTCATCGCCCATGACCTGTCAATGGTCAAACAGATCAGCAATCGGATTGGCGTTATGTATTTAGGCCACATCGTCGAGTTGACCGCAAGCAGCCAGCTGTATAAAAAACCGCTGCATCCTTATACACAGGCTTTACTTTCTGCTATCCCGATTCCGGATCCAGATGTAGAAGACAAGAGGGAGCGCATCATCTTGAAAGGTGAATTGCCAAGCCCGATGGATCCTCCTAGCGGATGCGTCTTCAGGACAAGGTGCCAGCATGCCATGGATATATGTGCACAGAAAAAGCCTGTCTGGCAGGAAATCGACCAGGACCACTTCGTTGCATGCCATCTATATAACGACGATTTACCAGGAAACAAAGAAAAAGAAATGCTCGTGAATATCAGATAAGGGATGCTTATGATGAAAATCGATGAACTAAAAGAACTCTTATTGGATGAACTCGCCAGGTGTAAAGGCCGGGCGAGTTTGTTTATGGAGATAAACGGAGAGATCATTGAGTTTAACAGCAATCATGTTTATCAGTCTGCAAGCTTAATAAAACTCCCGATCCTTTACGCAGCGTTAAGGCTAGTGGATAAGGGCGTTTTGTCACTAAAAAAATTGGTTCCGATCAGAGAAACAGATGAAGTCGGCGATACCGGTGTATTACAGGTGTTAATGGTTGATCAACTTTCCGTTCAAGACCTGCTGGCCCTAATGATCATTGTTTCTGATAATACCGCGACAAATCTTGTGATCGATGAAATCGGGATGGGGGAAATCAATTCAAAAATCGCGCTGCTGGGAATGGATCAAACTGTCCTCAAGCGAAAAATGCTGGACTTTAATGCCATTAAAAATGGCAACGACAATTTTACTACCGCCCGTGATACAGTTGCATGCCTAAAAGAAGGGACGGCAGGTTCTACTCTGACCAACCACTCAAAAGGCATATTCCAAACGCTGCTGAAACAACAGCAATTAAAGGATAAGCTTAGAGCCTGCCTGGACGAACCACGGATTGAAGCAGGAAATAAAACAGGAGAGCTCCCTGGAGTGGAACATGATTGCGGATTTATTTTCGATGAAAAGACTCAGATTCACGTTGCAATATTGATTGATCAGTTGAATGATCCAGAAGCAGGAAGGACAACGATCCGACAAATCGGAAAGCATATCAATGACTTTATTTGCAGAGATATGACAAGGACCAAGCAAATTTGATAGCTTTCGATAACATCTTGTTATCCCTTGCTAGCATCCTGATAGCTTAGTTGAAAGTTAGCCTGGGCCACAAAATAGACAAAGAATATTTATTTACCTTAAAACCAAAAATCATTAGAATTAGAATGATTATAATATTTATGAAGCAACCAAGGAGACGAAACATGACGGTTAAGGAAAGCACTCCAGATTTTGCACCTGCCGATATAGCAAAGAATACTCTTGCACCCTACTTCGTTTGTATACATAAAGACTCGATTATTTTAAGTATTGATGATGGCGGAGCGCAATTACTTGGTTTTAAGGATCCGAGCGAGCTGATTGGCAAGTCTATCTTTTCGTTCCTTCATGAGACCGATCAAGAAATGGTCGCCGGGAGAATCAATACAATTAAACAAGGCATTGAAATGCCGGCAACGATAATGAAATTTTCGATTAATGGTGTACCGATGGATTTACAGGTGAAATCCATGAACACTGTCTTTAACGGGGAAAGTTCAGTGAAAACCTCATTAAGGTTCATTACCCCTTTCGATAGAGGGGATAAGAACCAGGATCAGCATGGTTCGCTGATCCTGAACGCCAACAAAGGCATCATCATCACCAATCCTGGAGGAATGATCCTCACAGTGAGTGACTCGTTTTCTCGAGTGACGGGCTTTGCGAAAGAAAATGTGGTCGGCAATAACCCCCGGATGTGGAAGTCACAAAGTTATACATTGACCTTTTACAAGAGAATGTGGGAGTCTATTACCAGCAAAGGATACTGGGAAGGCGAACTTTGGAATAAAAAGAGGGATGGCAGCCATTACCTGATGAAGGTGAATATTTATTCGATCCTGAATAGAGAAGGCCACCTTGCCCACTACCTTGCTGTTTATACAGATATCTCAGAAGTACAAAAGCTATCCAATCAGCTTAAGGAACGAGAGGAGCAATATCGGACACTTGTTGAACTCGCACCAAATGCGATCCTGCTCTCTCAATTCAACAGAATTATCTATGCCAATCCGCCAGCCGAAAGCTTATTTGGCGTCATGTCTCAAGAAATCATAGGCCAACCTATGACTGCATTCTTCAAGGAATATCCAAACATCGCATCGAAGATTGACTTAAGTGATAAAACCGTCATCAGCTTTGAGGAAAAATTACAGAAAGATAGGGGACAGATTGATGTCGAGGTTTCCACTTCCCTGATTCCTTACCAAGGTCATGAAGCGGTATTAACCGTGATTAAGGAAATAACAAAACGAAAAAACATGGAAAGGGCGCTCCGGGAAAGCGAAGAACAATACCGATTCATTGCTGAGAATTCTTCCGACATGATTGGACGGCTTTCTTCAGCCGGTATAATCCTCTATATCTCACCGGCCAGCAAGAGAATCCTGGGTTACAGGAACGAAGATTTAATCGGAACCAAAATTTATGAGATGCTCCATCCTGATGATCGAAAGACTCTTTTGGGAGAGTATGGTGATCCACAGAATTTCCGGTCCATTGTCACTTTCAGCTACAGGATGCTCCATAAGAATGGCGAATATATCTGGGCCGAAACAACTGTCAGGCCTTTAAGAGACAAATCCGGAAAGCCATCGGGAATGATGTTCTCAACAAGGGATATCACTGCACGGAGGACGATAGAGAACCAGTTGAGGGAAAGCAATTTACTTCTGAAAAAACTTTCCTCCCTCGATGGACTGACGGAGATTTACAACAGGCGGGCGTTTGATGAATTCCTTAAAACAGAATGGACTTTCGCCCGCAAGCAGGAAACACCAATCACTCTACTGTTAATGGATATCGATTTTTTTAAAGAATACAATGATTCCTATGGACATATCCAGGGAGATGAATGTCTAAAAGCAGTGGCCAGAACCCTTGAAGATTTCTTCCATGAAAGAGGATATTTTGCAGCTAGATACGGCGGAGAAGAGTTTGCAGTTGTTCTGCCCAATACGGATTCGGATAAAGCATTTATGCTGGTTGAAGAATTCATGTTGGAGATTCATGCCCTGAATCTCCAACATGAACTTTCACCAGTCAGCGACAATGTAACAATAAGCGTCGGACTATCCAGTATGACTCCTGCAGGTGAAGTGAAAATAAAGAAAATCATGGAGTTTGCTGATCGTGCTCTTTACAAGGCAAAGCAAAGTGGACGGAATCGAATTGAAATCAGCAAGAGATTGTAATAGAGCGAGGTTTCTCGCTCTTTTTCTATTTTACAGGGTGAAGAGAAAGTTCAAGCATTTTTTAAAAAAGAAACGCCTATTTTTCACAAAAAATATATCCATAAGTATCAAAATGTTTTATAATGATTTTCGTATTTCCGAAAATTTGATTTCGAGATGAAAATTTATTGATAGATTCAGGGGGAATGGAGATGAAAATGAGAGTTTCTGCTGTCCAATACCATTTACACACAATCCGCTCTTTCGAGGAGTTTGCACAGCAATGTGAGCATTATGTCAAAACAGCTCAGGAATACGGTTCCGAATTTGTATTGTTTCCGGAGTTTTTCACGACGCAATTGCTGTCGATCGGCAGTGAGCAAGGGACAAAGCTGACCATCAACGAGCTTCCGGGCTTTACGGAGCAATATTTGAACCTTTTCCAGAATTTTGCCCTTGAGACTGGCATGCATATCATCGGCGGTACACATGTTATTGCCAGGGAAGGCAAATTATATAATGTGGCTCATATGTTTTATCCGGATGGCAGGATTGTTGAACAAGCAAAACTTCACATCACCCCAACGGAAGTAAATGAATGGAATATGAGTGCCGGAGAGGATTTCCGGGTATTTGATACAGACAAGGGCAGAATCGCTCTTTTAACTTGCTATGATATAGAGTTCCCTGAGATTGTCAGAATGGCAAAGGCCAAAGGTGCGGACGTCATTTTTGTCCCGTCCTGTACGGATGACCGTCACGGATTCCACCGGGTTCGCTATACAAGCCATGCCCGTGCAATTGAAAACCAGGTATATGTTGTTCTGACCGGAACAGTAGGTGCATTGCCAACGGTCGATTTCATGCGTGCAAACTTCGGGCAGGCAGCTGTCATCACTCCAAATGACATCCCATTCCCGCCAAAAGGACTGCAGGTAGAAGGCGAGTTGAATCACGATATGGTTGTAACCGCAGACCTTGACCTGGAGCTTCTGTATGAAGTGCGTGAACGAGGTTCAGTCACCACCTGGCGTGATCGCCGAACTGACCTTTACCCTGATTGGGAAGAAGCAGAAAAAATCTAACTCGATAAGGAGCATTCGTCATGGAATATATTCGTGTAAACAGTATTGAAGATCCACTTTTCTCCAAGCTTCATAACTTAATGAAGGAAGTGTTTCCTCCAGAAGAAGTCCTGGAATTCGACCTCTGGAAAGAGCCGCTGGAAGACCCGGGTATTCGGGTGTTCGTGGCAGTGCAAGAAGATGAAGTGGTAGGAGTTACCGAATATCGATACTATCCTGATTGGAATATCGCAATGACTGACTTTACGATAGTGGGCAAACCTGGACTTAGCCTCGGCCGTTTCCTTGCCACCAAAAGAATGGAAGACCTGCAGTCCCTGGCAGTTGAACAGGGCGTTGAACTGTTCGGCATGTTCGCTGAAATTTATGACCCATACCGCAAAACAGACCATGATTTTGGCGGAGTTAAAACAATGGACCCTTACGTACGCCGGGAAGTTCTCTCCCATCTGGGCTACAGAAAACTCGACCTTGATTATGTCCATCCTTCTTGGGAAAATGACGGTCAAGCTGTTGAAGGACTTGATTTATGCTTCATGCCGACAGATGAGAACACAGCAGAATTGCCTGCAGCGCTGATTGCTGATTTCCTGACTACTTATTATTCAGTGTTAGAGAATAAACCAGAGAAGTGGCTAAGCATGATTGAAGCTCTTAAACGAAAAGAGACGGTGGCATTACTGCCTCTATAATATGCAGAAGCAGCAGTATCATTTTGATACTGTTGTTTTTTTGCTTTAAAATACTTCACGAAAAAGGGGGACCAGGAAAAACGGACTAGGTGTCCGCACAGAGAAGACACACAGCAGAGATATTAGTACCTGGTGCTAAAAGAGCCGTTTTTAATGCTGTCTGATTGTAAATCAGGCACTGAATTATCAAGATATTATACTAAAAAACAGCAATGTTATTCTAAGATAAGATTTGCATAGTGTTAGAAAGACTGGGACAGCTGATATTCGATCCAGTATTATTTTGGGAGGGTCAGGTGGTCTCTTCTGACAAATAAATCTCTCTACATTCTTCCATAATACGGAAAAAGTAGTCAAATGGCAGTTTTCGTAGTGTATCCGGTGAATTTAGTAGTGAAAAGCAGTGTTTTCGTAGTGATGATCCGTTATTTCGTAGTGAAAATGGTCGTTTCGTAGTGATCCACTCATCAAGCGAGAATATTCATCAAAACATCGGCTTCAGCGGAAGGGCTGATAGACACCAAACCTTAAATCTCACACAAAAGGGCAATCAAATAAAAAAAACGGCATTTGCCGTTTAATTGATGCTGCTGATAAAAGTGAAGAAGCTAGAAGGCGTATCGAAATATTCCATAATATAATGGTGCAATGAAAATCAGACCGCTTAGTTTTGCTGCTAGTGGCATCGGCTCGTAACCTTCATCTTCAAAGCCGAAATCATCCGCAAATCGTTCAGCAAAGAATATCGTAAATACGACATCCCAGAGAAGTCCCCCAAAAAAGACGATTTTCCAAACCAGCGGGGTCAGCATTTCCGTATCCGTTACATAGCCGAACAGGCCCAGCCACGTAATGATCGAAATGATAAAATCCAGCTTGGTGATCTTGTTTTTATATTTGCCCTTAATCAAGAACCAAATCGCTGTTGTTCCCATAAACCCTAGATACATCAACCACATAAAGTCTGCCATACAATAACCTCTAATCATTTAAAAATATCTCTCTTATTATAAAGGGTCGTTCCCTCTCTGAAAATAGATTTTTGTCGAAACTTCGCTGGAGGAAAATACAATTTCATTATTGAAATTTTAAATATATAGTGTAAAATTACACTAAAAGGTTAAAATGGATAGAAGAGGAACAGGGGGATAGATATGGATTTCACTCCTAATGAAGAAAAAAGAAGAGTTTTCCGCAATGAGCTTTATCATTTAAAGGAAAGAGGATATATCAGCAAACAGGAATATAATACTGTTTCTGAAGCTCATAACGAATACTTCAATGACCTTCTTCACGAAAAGGAAAAAATCGAAAATCAGAGGCAGCAACAGGTTGAAAAAACGGAGCAGGTGTCAGCAAGTAAAACGCCCGCGCCCGTGCCGGCACAAATACCAGTCAGCACACAGCCGCAGCCTGTTAAGGTCCGGCCAAAGAAGTCTGCTGAGGAAATTCGCGAACGGAATATTTCCTGGTCTCTGAATATCGGAGTAATCATGCTGCTGATCGGCGGCTTGTTTGTAGCTACGAGCAATTGGGAAACGATGGCTTCCTGGATGAAGGCAGGATCTATCGCGCTCGTGTCTGCATTATTTTACGGACTCGCTTTTGTGAGCTACAGGGTTTTAAAAATTGAAAAGACCGCTTTTGCTTTTGTTGTCCTGGGAAGCTTGTTCTTGCCCATTTTCACTTTATCGCTCGGATGGTTCGAATTGCTTGGACCCGTTTTGTCATTTTACGGAGAGGGCAGATTCATATTAGGAACAATCAGCAGTTCTGTGTTGATTCCTATCTATATTTTGCTCGCCAGAAAGCTTTCGTCCCGTTTATTTGTCTGGTTTACCTATATCGCATCTACAGTGAGTGCTGCTTACTTACTAAGGACATTCGGTTTGGAATCTGATGGTTTTTATCTGGGGCTGATTTTATTCAATACGCTGCTCATCACTTTATATCACTACCTGAAGAAGATAGGCCAGCATCCGCTGTTTGCAAAGGAGCTTGCCATCTATTCACAGGCGAATCTGGTTTTATCCACTTTATTACTACTGTTCTTTTATGAAAATGCTATTTTCAATGGTTTCAATTTAATTCTGACCGCGGTTGTCTACCTTGCCATGGTTTTTATTGATGGCCGTAAAGAGTATCACTTTGTGTTCAGTGGAATGTTTGTATATGGCTCATATCAAATTCTCGAAAATTTAAGCTTTCCCGAAGCAAGCATAATAGGCTATTCACTTCTTGGTTTTGTGTTTGTGCTGCTTCCTAAGTTGATTGATGATCAATATTCCTTGAAAAAATCTTTCCAGTTCACCAGTGCAGCTGTTTCTGGCTTAGCTTTTGTCTACATTACAGCTGAAGGGATGATGTTACGTTCAGGGACTCCATCATTTACTTTGTTTGCAGCTTACCTGATCATTGCAGCGAACTTCCTCTATCTGGCGAATGTGAACAGTAAGTTGATTTTCCGGTACCTGAGTCCGATTTTCCTTGCTTCAGCACTGTTTGAAGCCGTATTGCAAATTGGAAATTGGCTATACATCGAGAATCTCTATTTACCGATTTTCTTTATCGGATTTACTTTATTCATGGGTGGGAGCTGGCAGGTAAAACCGAAATTTCTTCAAGTGATCCGAACAAGCTCACGGGACGTTGGAATGGCCATCATGCTGTTTATGGTCCTTGTTGCTTTCGCCTCATTCGGATGGTGGGAACTAGGGCTGATGTTCCTTCTGACCAGCTTCACTTTCTTCATAATGACCAGGGTGGAAAAAAGGGCGCTTCTGCCAATGGCCGGTCAATGGGCAGCACCTGTTTCTCTTGGTTTATCGGTAGCCTCACTTGGTGAGGAATTGAATATCCTATCTGAACACTATCATCATTTTTTAGGATTGCCGGGCAGTTTCGCGATTGCGGGTGTGGTTCTATTAGGATTGAGTAAAATTCTTTCTAATCGAAAGGAAAACGAGCTAGCCCATAAAACATTTTATATTTCTCACGGTTTCTACGCATCCAGTTTGTTCTTTACTTTTACTGCGCCGGTTCCTAATATTTATGGAGAATCACTCATTTGGCTTGGCGGGATCCTGATGTCTTTGCTGCTTTATAAGACTACAAAGGCGAGCACGGTGGCCTATACGGCAGGAGTTATCAGCCTGGCATGGTACCTAATTACAATCGATTCAATCAATGAGGAAATTGTTCCATTCACCTCCTTTGCAGAGGCCATCCTTTTCCCGGCTGGTGGTTGGCTGCTTCTTGGAGCAGCGGCAGTATTGGTTCGAAAGGATCGAGAACTCTCGAATAGTTTCGCGTGGGTTGCTCACGTTTACATGGCACCAACCCTATTGCTGACGTTCATTATGTACCAGGAGAAAGCGATTTGGACCTTTTTGATTGCCATGATCGTTTATGGATCCAATCTTTTCTTCGTAAAAAAAGAATGGAAGATAAAGTCCTTATTATACGCTGCGTTCATAGCCATGTTCCTTGTAGTAAAGACAGCGATCATCCATCTATACAGTCAGGACCTGGGGCACTACGCGTTCCTCACGTCCAGTCTATTGATTGCAGCTTTCTGGTATAAATCTTCAGCAGCTTTCAGGCAAAGAACGCTGTACTTCCTGGTACCATTTTCATTTATAGGAATCGCAACTTTCCTTCTGGTATATCCGTACAGCTGGGCTCTATTTGGATTTACTTCAGGTTACGCCACTGCCTTACTGATTTTGCTTCATCGCATTAAGTGGGATCTGCTGGCCATCGTACCGTTAATCCTGTTTTACTACGGCACCCAGCAGATCATCTTCCAGGAAAGGATGGAAGCAGTCTGGGATATCCTGCTCCTTGCCAGTCTCGGTGTGCTGCTCCTATGTGTAGGCAGATATGTCTATCAAAATCTTTGGGAAAAAGGCGGGGCATATGGCATTCGCAGTCTTGACGCCTATACAGTCACCGGATTCATCTTCTTCCTGTCCCTCCTGCCACTGGCTATGGAAACATTCTGGGCACAAATCGTCCATGGATTGCTGGTGTCAGCCGGTTTATGGGTACAGAGCAGAAGGGTGCACGGCAAGGGAATTGAAGCTATTCGTTTTATCGCAGGTGCATATTTGCTCTTACCGTATTACGCAGCAGTCGGGCAAATTACAATCCCTCTAATATGGGAAAGGGAGGTATATATTCTTCCGTTCGTTGTTCTTGTGATTTTTCTGCGCTTTATGTTTAAAGGGAAACAAGCAAAAATCACCGGCTATATCCAATGGGCTGTACTGGTCATTGTTTCACTTCTGCTCATTCAGGATGGACTTGCGAGCAATACCGTCTATGACGCATTGATTCTGGGATCTCTATCCCTGATCTCCATGCTTGCAGGCATGTGGCTGAGAGTGAAAGCTTATTTCTTCGTAGGCGCTGGAGTATTGCTCCTGAACGTCCTTCTACAGACCCGTCCATTCTGGGGAAATCTCCCTTGGTGGGGTTATCTGTTAATCGCCGGCTCGATTTTAATCGGTGTCGCCAGCTTTAACGAATGGAATAAACAGAAAGGGGCCAAGGGAGAAAAAACTTTCTTCGTCAGATTAAAAGAGAAGCTGATACTCAAACTGAAAAATTGGAATTAATATAAGCCGGCAAGGGTGTAGACACTCTTGCCGGCTTTTTATACATTTTTCATCCTAAATAGGTTGAATCTAAAAGGAACCCCTCGATCCAGATCTGCATTATATATAGTGAATGGAATTCGGACAAGTTAAACAGTAAGCAAAAATTAGATGCATTTTTATGCAAAATCTGTTACCATTCATAAAAATAAGGGAAGAAATATACTAGCTAAGGAGGGTAGGTTATGAGGGATGTTACACTTTTGGATCTATACGAACACCATATTGCCCAGAAATACTTGAAGCGGTCCGGGATGGCCCATGCCATTGCTGTGGCCTACCACGCTTTTCACCTCGCCAAGGAGCATAATGTCGATGTTGATATTGCTGCAAAAGCAGGATTTCTCCATGATATTGGCCATTTTACATGGTACAGGAACGGCAAATGGGATTATGAGCTCTACCGGAAAAACGATATCCATCCAATTAAAGGCGCAGAAAGAGCCCATAAACTTTTAATCAGACTCGGAGAAAACCCCGTCCAGGCGAAAGCCACTTCACTGGCAATCCTTTTCCACACTGACTCCTTTTTACCTTCAAATGATATCGTCCGCACCCCGCTGCAGCAGGTAGTAAAATGGGCAGACGAAAAAGACAAGGAAGAAGGAGGTAATCATCATTACCGAAAAATCGATGAAGAACGAGCCAGAAAGAGCATTATCCGGCTCGACAGCATGATTGATGAAGAACTGAGGAAAAAGAATGAACCAGATTACAGTAGAATGAAATAATAAAAACAAAAAACGGAAGGGCAACGAATGAGTGAATCCGGTACCTTTCCGTTTTTTTTAATTCATTTCCCTCTTATCTTGCTTGAGGAAAACTTCTTTCGATTGTTGTATTGAATTTCTCCGTCAATCCCACAATCGGTCTGCCGCTTTGAAGCTGATCGCGATAGTCCTGCATTTCTACTGCAAAATCGGCATTTGAAGAAATATATACTTCGCTGATGCTTTCATCAATCGAACGAATTTGCTCTGCAATTTTACGTTTTACTTCACCTGAAACATTGTCTGTATCCCCATTTTCAAGTACCACCGCTACATATGCTTTTCGTTGAACCGTTATGATTGTGGCACTTTGAACTTCTCCAAGCATTTCAACCTGTTCCTCGAGATTATTGTCAACATGCATCCGATAGGTTTGATTATAGGAATTGAACCGATGCTCTTCGTTAACATTCTGGATCTGGATTCCTTGATCATTCACCCGATTAACTTGCGCACCTTCATCTCTGTAAGTATTGCACCCTGTGAAAACAAGGACTGTAAATAGCAGCAATAGGCTGAACTTCTTCATTGGCACATCCTCCTATTTTTTAACTCGTGAATAGAATGTCCCAAACAAAGGAGATTTATTCAAAATTTTCCATATCGGAGTAGTGGGCAAAAGGGCATTTGAAAGAGTAAAAGTCTAAGGAATTTTATAAAAAAGGGGTCATAAAATTTATAGATTGAAAATTTAGGAGGGTTGCGATGAAAAAGTTAAGAGGTTTATTAAGTATAGCGGTTTTCCTTTTAGTTGTGTTTACATTTATTTCACCAGCATCTGCAGCAAAGAGGGTGCCAATCACCTCGGAGAAAGACCCTGTTATTTTTGTTCATGGATTTACAGGCTCCTCTTCCAGCTTTGATAATATGAAACAATGGCTGGTCAATCAGGGGTGGCCATCAAATTACCTGTATGCAATTCAGTATTCCAATACTACGGGAAGCAATGTGAATAACGCATATGAATTGCAATCCTTCATTAAAAATGTCCTTCGTCAGACCAAAGCAGCAAAAGTGGATATCATCGCTCATAGTATGGGCGGTTTAAGCACTCGCTACTATATCAAACATCTGGACGGTGCAAAGACAGTCGATGATGTGATCACACTCGGATCTCCTCATCACGGCACTAATTCATCTTACTTTGGATTATGGACGGATGGAGGACGTGAGATGGTGCCAGGTAGCAGCTTCCTTAATAATTTGAATAACCCTGATGAAACCCCGAATGGCATTGATCCTGCTTCGATCATCCAGTATACATCCATTTACAGCAGTGCTGATACCGTCATAACTCCATATACCAGTTCAATCATCGCAGGTGCTGATAACCTGGAAATCAGCGGGGTAAGCCACAGCGGACTTCTGACAGATGCCTCTGTCAGGCCATTGATCCTGAACGGTCTCCAGGATGGCGGGAAGAATACAAATTGATCAAAAAGACGGCCAGCTGTAATGCTGGCCGTCTTTTTGAACTCATTTTCCGGTATTGATGCTTTTTCGGTTCTCTCGGAGCTTATAAAATTTCCAAACATCTTTAATGATGATTTTTATGACAGAATAGAGTGGGATCGCAATCAGGATTCCGATGAAGCCATATATGGAACCTGCGGCAATCAGCAGCAGGATGACCGTAATCGGGTGGATATTGAGCTTTTTACCCATTACCTGAGGCGTGACGAGATTTCCTTCCAGCTGCTGGACAACGACAAGGACGATCAGTACCTTTACCATCATCATCGGGCCAGTTGCCAGTGCAACGAACAATGCAGGAAGCACACCAATGAGCGGTCCAAGAAACGGAACAACTGTCAGGAACATCGTAAAAATTGCGAGAATAAGTGCATAATCAAGCCCGATGATTTTATAACCGATATACATTAGCGTTCCATCGACAAGCGCAATGATGAATTGGCCTGTTACATAGGTGAACAGGGTCTGGTCGATATCTTTAAGGATCCTGTTTCCTTCCTGCTGGTGCTCATCAGGCACCCACCTCAGAATATAGGGCCTCAATTTTTCATCGTCTTTCAGGAAGAAAAAGACCAGAAATGGTACGACAACAAGCACTGTGGCTACGCTGGTGATGACTGTTATGACGGTGATGATATTTTCTCCCAGGTTTTGTGATACCCTGCTGAGATAATTGAGCGCCCTCTGCTTAATTTCATCGGCATTTATAAAACCGAGATCGTTTTTATCGATGACTTCTTCGGATTCCTTTGTTATTTCATCTGCTTTTTCAGGGAAGTTTTCGGTTAGACCGCTGATTTGCTCGATGACGATCGAACCCGCAAAATAGAAAAAGCCACTTAATAATCCAGTTCCAAGTACAAAGATAATCAGAATGCTAATCATTTTTGGCATGAATCGATTTAGCCATCTTACCGGCTTCCTCAATAAATAATAAACAAGCCCAGAAATCAGGACAGGAAAAAATATCGCAATAATGAAGTTTTGAAGAGGCCAGACAAAGTAATCTATTTTACCAAAAAGAAAGATAATGATAAGGATCAGGATTGCTCCTGTCGCATATTTAAAAAATGGCCGGTGAAACCACATTCCCTAAACCCCCTACAGATTGTCTTTTCCTATTACTTACCTTAAAGGGAAGATGACTAAACAATGATGGTTGTCATATTGTGGACACACTAGACATATCATTATAAAAATTGGTAGTTTCAAACGGCATGTAAAGGGTAAATATTCTGGTCAACAGAATTAGAATTATACATCAATTGCCACTGGTCATCTTCTGTGTAAAGGGGTTTCTGTATGGTTGCAGTCGAGGAGCATTTACTGTTTATTAAGGAACTAGGGCGGTTATTTGATGAATACTCACAATGTAAGGACGAGGAATTGAAAAGCGAGATTTATAAAGATATTCAGTTAATAGGAGAAGCAATCAACATTTCTTCTTGATTCCTTTATAGACCCGGCAAGCCTTAACATCAGGGCTTGCCGTTTTATTTTCATACATAATAGGTCATTCACCACTGCTTCCGTCATATACATGAAACAAGCATATGAAAGGGGAGGGTTATATGGGAATTGACCTTTCAAGGGAACAGTATCTGACACTGGTAAAATTGCTGCAGCTTGGCAATTGGCCGCTTGGCCTTACAGAGGCTGATCAGGATCTGGTAAGCAAAGCAGAGGATCTGGAACAATATATTTTTTCTCTGGCTAACGAATTCGAAGCCGCCGATGAGATTTACTACGATCGAGAGGAAGAATACTATTATTTATCAGAAAACCTGAAAGAAACGGTCGAAGCCATTATTGATGAGTACGAGGAAGAAGTATTTTGGGACCAGCTGACACACAAGCTCGCCACTATTGACCTGAAGCGTGAAGTGAATATCAATGCTACCATTGAAGAAAAGATCAATCGCCTGTTCCAGCTGAAGGCACGCTATGAAAAATACTTCCTGGAAAATGGCTTGGACAATATCGACATTCTATAATGAGGACACACAGAAAAATCCGGCCCAAATACTGGCCGGATTTATTTTATGAAGTATCTCGCTTTTTCCGATATAAAATCGGCAGCGAAAACGAGAATCAGATAGAAAAATAGCAGCAGGGTAATGTCCGTGTAATGGAAGAAACTCATGCTGAGCTTGAATTGCTGACCGAGTCCGCCAGCACCAACAAACCCTACCACAATCGTGGTTCTCATGATTACTTCCCAGCGATACAGGATATAGGTCAAAAAGCGGGGAAGGGCTGCTGGGAGCACACCATACAACAAAATTTGCACTCTGCCTGCCCCGCTTGATGCAAGATTGCGGATCGGGCGTGAGTCAAGATCCTCTATCACCTCAGCGCAAAGCTTTCCGAGGATACCAAAATTATGGAGAGCAAGCGCAATTGCTCCTGGCAGGATACCGGGCTTAAAGATAAAGATGATGATCATCGCCCAGACAAGTTCAGGAACAGCACGTGAGAAGATATAACCTCCTCTTATGAAGCCAAATGAAATCCTGCCATGCCATTTTTTTACCAGTGTCAGAGAACCGTCAGCGACATTGCGTGCGGCCGGTACAACTGTCAATAGGGCACAGATTGTCGCAAATCCCGTTGCCATGATGCTCATGACCAATGTCTCCATCGTAAGTGCCCAGGCATTTCCCCAGCTTTCCGCGTTGAAAAAAGCAGGATTTTCCTCACCTATACCAAAAAGCCCATTGAAAAATTTGCTTGCATACATGAGGTTTGATTGCGAAAACAGCGTGGACAAATTTGCATTTTCGACTGTAAATATAGACAGCCATGATCCTGCAGCAAGAAGGATGAGTGCATAAACTGAGGCCGTCACAAAGTTCAGTTTTCGCTTTTTCATTGGATCAGCCTCTTTCTTAATTGATTGCTCCAGGCATCGATCAGGATGACAAGAATGATTAAAAAGAACACGAAGGTCCAGACTTCATCATAGTGCAGGTCATCCAGGCTCAGCTGGATCTGGTAACCGAGCCCGCCAATTCCTACAAAACTCATGATCGCTGAGGAACGGACGGCACATTCAAATCGGTACATTGCATAGCTCGTAATGCTGGCCCTTACCATCGGCAGGTATCCATACCACAAAGCCTGAAGCTTCGAAGCTCCAGCAGCTTCCAAAGCTCTAATCGGTTCCTGCGGTACGTCCTCAAGCATATCAGCAAAAATCCTGCCAAGTATCCCTCCATAGGGGATGGCTAGAGCGAAGATCGCCGCAAAAGGGGAAAGGCCGATCGATGCGACGAAGAGCCAGGCCCAGACTAGCTCGTGTATGGCCCTCATGAAGCCTAGCTGGCTCCGAAAAAAGGGCTTGATAAGCCTTTTATTTTTTTCTCCCGAAACCATCACACCTGAAGCGGCAACTCCAAAGAAAAATGCGATTATTAATGCCAGACTCATGCCGGCAGCAGCATATGAAAGAGTCGTCCAGCTTGATTCAAGGGCAAGGATCAGGATTTCACCTGATAAATCTGGGGTAAAAAATGCCAGCCCAATTTGTTTTGCGGTAGTTAATCCTCCGTTATGGATTAATTCGCTGTTCCACTCAACAGAAAACAGGCTTGCAGCGAACGCCAGCCCTAAAATCAGCGAGAGGATTTTTCGCTTATGCAGCTCAAAACTCATCCAGTTTCTCTCCATATTACGAATGCTCCTTCAAGCTGTATAGACGTTTTATATGGTCGTCACTCACCGAAGAAGAAGGGAGGTCGAAAAAGAGCTCACCATTTTTAAGCGCGATCAACCGATCGAAGTATTTCCTGGCATATTCAACAGAATGCAGACTTGCAATCAATGTCTGTTTCTCTTCAGAAGCAATGTTGACCAATAGTTCGAGGACATCTTCAGCACGAGCAGGATCCAGGGATGCAACTGGTTCATCAGCCAGGACAATTTCCGGACTCTGGACAAGGAGGCGTGCAAGCGCGACCCTTTGCTGTTCGCCGCCTGAGAGTTTAGAGGTGCGCTCATAAAGCTTATCCTTCAAGCCAACTCGATCAAGAGCTGCTGTAGCATAATCCTTATCCTGCGGTATCAGCAGGGAAACCAATGATTTCATTACCCCCCAATCAGAAAGCCTTCCCGCAAGGACATTATGGATAACTGGAAGCTCACCGACCAGGTCAAACTGCTGTCTGATCATGCCTATTTTTTTTGCCCGTTTTTTCTGATCCGTCATCTCTGCTATCTGCTTTCCGCTGATCACGATTTCTCCCTGATCTGGAGGAAATATAGCACCCAACATATTCAGCAGCGTTGTCTTCCCGGCACCGCTTGGACCGATCAGCGCTACTAGTTCACCTTTTTCCACAGTAAAAGAAAGGGAAGATAATGCTATCTTCCGCTCATAGTTTTTCGATATTCTGTTGACATTTATAATTTCGGCCATCGTTACACCTACTTGATAATCTTAAGTTCCTTTGCAACCTTTTCGATCGCTTCATAATTCTCATTCTTCGTTTCTATGAATTTATCCGTTTGAAGCAATTCCATAATTTCATTGTCTTCTGAAGTCATGGAAAGAATCGCTTCTTTTAATTTTGCCTTCGTTTCTTCATCAACCTTATTGACCGTCCAGTTATAATCAAAATATTCAGGGGTAGTGTAGAACACTTTTACTTTCGTTTCATCCACTTTGCCTTCCTTAACAGCAGCTTCCCATACAGAGATATTCAGCGCTCCCGTCTGGAACGCACCAGATTCAACCAGCTTATAAGTTTTATCATGGGAACCGGAGTAGTTTGGTTTTCCATCAAGTTCCTGGTCAGGATCCACGCCGGCTTCCATCATGAAATAGCGGGGCATCAAGTGGCCTGAAGTTGAACTTTCACTTCCGAAGGTGAACGATTTTCCTTTTAAACCTTCCAGACTATCAATATCAAGATCACTTTGGGCAATAAAGACGGATTTGAATTTTTCATCAATCGGTCTCTGAGCGAAAGCTTCCGCTTCAGGGACCAGGTTTCTTGCCTGGACACCAGTAAGGCCTCCAAACCAGGCCAGCTGGATTTCGCCGCGCTCAAAAGCAGTAACCAGAGCAGAATAGTCAACAGAAGGGACGTATTCCACTTTGAATCCTGTCTTTTCTCCCAGGTCCTTCGCAAAATCCTCCATGCTCCTGTTTAAGTCAGCTGCATTCTGGTCAGGGATTGCGCCAATTTTTATGGTTGTCGTTTCTGCCTTATCATCTTGACTTCCAGAACATGCCGTAAGAGTAAGGATGAATAGTATACTTATAAATACAATAATCTTTTTCATTTTAAATCTCCTATATAAATAAATTTTATGGACTCTATAAAATTTATCAATAATACGAAGATAACTCAATACCCTTTAATCGATATTTCTATATTTTTTGTTTCAGGAATCAAGCAGCGTTACACCGTAAGATAGTATGCAGAAAGAAAACAACCTGCCAACGTATTTGAGGCAGGTTGCTGATTGTTTATTGTGATTTACCGGCCCACTCTTCCACATTCCAGACCTTGGTCACCCAGTCTTCGTAAAAGTCAGGTTCGTGGCTGACAAGGACGATGGTGCCCTTATAAGCTTTCAGAGCACGTTTCAATTCGGCTTTTGCCGTAATGTCAAGGTGATTCGTCGGTTCGTCGAATAACAGCCAGTTGCTCTCGTGCATCAGCAGCTTGGTGAGACGTACTTTTGCCTGTTCACCACCGCTCAGCTGATTAAGCGGGCGGGATATATGTTCATTTTTCAGGCCGCTTCGAGCTAGTGCAGCGCGGACCTGATGCTGATCAAGGTTCGGGAATTCGTTCCATACATCTTCAATCGGCGTGATGCTTCCTGCTTTTACTTCCTGCTCAAAGTATGAAGGGAAGAGGAAGTCACCACGCTCGATCTTGCCGCTTAGGGCTGGAATCTTGCCGAGCATCGTTTTCAACAAAGTCGATTTACCGACCCCATTCATTCCGACAATCGCGATCTTTTCACCGCGTTCGATCGTGATCGACATTTTTGGAAGCAGCGGGTGAGTATATCCAATTTCAAAATCCGTTCCTTCAAAAACATAACGGCTGCTTGCACGGGATTCCTTGAACTCGAAGGTCGGCTTGAGTGCTGTTTCCGGCCTGTCGATCCGCTCCATTCTATCCAGCTGTTTCTGACGGCTTTTTGCTCGTCCAGTAGTTGAATAGCGCGCCTTATTCTTTGCAATGAAGTCTTCTTGCTTCTTAATAAATTCCTGTTGCTTTTCGTAGGCGTTGATATGCTGGTTCTTGTTGATCTCCGCCAATTCAAGGAATTTTTCATAGGTGGCCGTATAACGTGTCAATTTAGAGAACTCCAATTGGAAAATGACATTGGAAACCTGATTCATAAACTCCGTATCGTGAGAAATCAGGATAAATGCATAAGGATATTCCTTCAGGTATCTGCTCAGCCACTGAATATGCTCAACATCCAGGTAGTTTGTTGGCTCGTCCAGAAGGAGGACCTTGGGCTTTTCAAGCAATAGCTTGGCAAGCAACACCTTCGTACGCTGTCCGCCGCTCAGTGCCGAAACATCGCGATCGATGCCAATTGCGTCTAACCCAAGACCGCGCGCTGCTTCTTCTACCTCGATATCCAGGGAATAAAAGCCGCCTGCATCAAGGGCATCCTGAATTTCTGCCATTTGCTCGAGCAGTACTTCAAGCTCTTCGGGAGTGGCTTCTGCCATTTTTCCTGTTACTTCATTTAGTTCTTCTTCTTTTTTAAAAAGAGGAAGGAAGGCATCTCGCAGGACATCACGAATGGTTTTCCCAGGCGTAAGAACTGTATGCTGATCCAAATATCCATACTCTACTCCCGATGTCCATTCAACCTTACCGGAATCATGGATCAGCTCGCCGGTAATGATATTCATTAATGTTGACTTTCCAACTCCGTTCGCGCCAACAAGGCCAACATGGTCCTCTGCAAGCAGGCGGAAGGAAACATCTTTAAAGAGGGTACGATCCCCAAAAGTGTGGCTCAAATTTTCTACATTCAATAAACTCATTTTACGTTCCTCGCTTCAAATCTATTTTAAACACATTGAAATCAATCACATTTCATAATCATACTAAAATCTCGATGTTTCGACTAGGTTTTTTCTTGACTGGATGATATGAAAATGGCGGACAGGAGCATATGGATATTTACCTATTTCGAATCCCGAAACAGTTACCATGGATACAGAAAGGAAAAAACAGTTTTAGGATAAATTTACTGAATTTACAAAATATACTTAATATTAATTGATGATAGGTTTTCACCTCTGCTATAGTTTTAACCAATACATAGTAGGAGGGTTTAAAAATGAAGAAAAAGCGTTTGTTATCAAGTTTAGTACTTGCAGGTGCACTGACTGTCTCGACCATTCCTTTCAATGTCTTCGCACACGACGAACTCGGAGATGTCAATATTGAAAAGGGTGAGAGGGCAGGTTATAGCAATGTTGCCGTCCCTTTAATGGAAGGCAGCAAAAATCTTCAATTTTTACATGAAGCTGCCACTCCTGAGATGAACACAGTAAGGGCTGACGGAAAGCAAAACAGCTTTGCAGATGTCTATGCGCATAAAGGTTATGCCTACCTGGGAACCCACACAAGAAATGGCGGAAATGGCGGGGTTCGAGTATTCGATATGAAGGATCCGGCTAATCCTCAAGAGGTGGCCGTTTTCGCAAATAACGATATTCCTGGAACCTGGCAGGAAAAAGTGATTGTAAAAAGCGTCAATACCCCATCATTCAAAGGGGATCTTGCGGTCGTAAGCGTCCAGCAGCTTGACCGTAATAACTCCGATTCAAAAGGTGGTTTCCTGCTATATGACGTAACTAATCCAGCAAATCCAAAGAAGCTTGGATTCTATGAAGTCACAAAAAAGACCAGCGGAACACATGAACTCTATTTAACGATGCAGGGCAACCGTGCCATCGTCCTTGCCGCTAACCCGTACGCAGACTATTACAGCCACGGAGAAGAAAAGGATTTCCAGGTGGTGGATGTCAGCGATCCATCGAACCCTCAAAAACTATGGGAATTCGATCCGCGCAGTCTTGAAGAGATTCCGGAAAATTTCAACGGATACCACTGGAACTCACCAGATGGAAAGGTACGCCCAGTATTCAACCATAGCACAATGGTCGATGAGACAGGAAAGTATGCGTATGTCTCTATGTGGGACCTTGGCACTGTCATTTTTGATATCAGCAATCCGGAAAATCCTCAGTACCTTGGCCGCACTGAATACGCATCCAGTCAACAGGGATCTGCCCACTCAGCTGCACTGGCAAAAGGCGGAACCGTCCTGATCGAGACAAGGGAAGTCTATGTACCGGTAAAAGAAGGTTTTGAGGAATCTTACGGCTATACGAGAATCTTTGACATCAAGGATAAAACCAACCCTAAACTGCTAAGTGAGTTCAAGACTGACTTGGTCGATAACATTGAAAACGGCAACACCTTTGCCAACACAGTCCATGACCCTAAGGTGCATGGCAATACCCTGTACCTGTCTCATTATGCGGGCGGCGTCTATGCTGTTGATATCACCGATCCAGCCAACCCAGTACAAACCGGACAGTATATACCGGAAAATTCAAATGTATGGGGAGTCTTTGTTGACCGAAATTATGTCCTGGCATCAGATATGGGCTCAGGTTTGAAGGTCCTTCTGAAAAACAACAGCAAAGGCCTCGCGAACCAGGGTGTAGAATAGAAATTTGGAAAGCACGCAGAATGCGTGCTTTTCTGTTTTTTCCGAAAACCATTGCGGTTTCCCAATCAACCTATTTTCTGACTGTTGAGAATATGAAACCCTTCTATTATACTAAGAGGAAGATACTTACATATGATAGATTGGATGATAAAATGAAGCACAATCGTTTTACCGTAGCCTCTGGAACATTCGTATCAGTTGCTGGACTTCTTTACCTCATAGGCTACCTTTTTAACATCGACATCTTGATTTTCCACCAAAAATACAATGAGACACCTACAGGCTTCTATTCCGAATCCAGGTCACTTTTACCGGTGATTATAGGGCTGGGGACAGGGTACGTAGCAGAAAAGGTTTATTTGAGTAAAAATGTCCAATACGAAAATAAAAATTGACATCCTGTTTGTTTCTATTTATAATCATCAAAAATAATACTGACGTTGATGAGGATCAGTAAAATGGAATAGCCATTAACAGAGAAGGAACTCAAAGCTGAAAGGTTCCTATTGGCAGCCATTTGAACCTGCCTCTGAGTCCCGGATCGGATATTTTGAAGATCACGGCGGATCAATTCCGTTATCATGCAGAGTGTAAAGCATGCTTTATGAATTAGGGTGGTACCGCCAGGCCTTGGCCCCTTTTGGGATCAAGGCCTTTTTGTGTTTAAAAAACAGAATAGAGGTGTGGAAATGGCAAAGGAATTTGTAAAAGAAATAACATCCATGGATGAAGATTTCGCCCAATGGTATACCGACGTAGTGACAAAAGCAGATTTAATCGATTATTCAAGCGTAAGAGGTTCGATGATTATCCGTCCGTACGGATACTCCCTATGGGAAAATATCAGAAATGAACTCGACAGCCGCATCAAGGAAACAGGGCACGAGAACGTCTATATGCCGCTTTTCATACCGGAAAGCTTGCTCCAAAAAGAGAAGGACCATATTGAAGGGTTTGCCCCTGAAGTAGCCTGGGTCACCCACGGAGGCTCTGAAGAACTGGCAGAGAGACTTGTTGTCAGGCCAACCTCAGAAGTTCTTTTCTGTGAGCATTATAAAAACATCATCCATTCTTATCGCGATCTTCCTAAGCTATATAATCAGTGGGCAAATGTCGTGCGCTGGGAAAAGACCACCCGTCCATTCCTGAGGACACTGGAGTTCCTGTGGCAGGAGGGACACACATGCCATGCTACAGACGAAGAAGCACTTGAAGAAACGGTCAAGATGTTGAAGGTATATGCAGATGTTTGTGAAAACATCCTCGCTATTCCTGTTGTCCAGGGACAAAAAACAGAGAAAGAAAAATTCGCAGGAGCAAAGCTAACCTATACCATCGAAAGTCTGATGCATGACGGCAAAGCCCTTCAGACTGGTACTTCGCATCATCTTGGCGATGGCTTCGCTAAAGCCTTTGGAATTCAGTACACCGATAAGGACGGACAACTCCAATATGTGCAGCAAACCTCCTGGGGATTCACCACCCGCGTCATTGGCGCGATGATCATGGTACACGGAGATGACAGAGGGCTCGTCATTCCTCCGAAAGCCGCACAAACACAGGTAATGATCGTTCCGGTCGCACAGCACAAGGAAGGTGTGCTTGATTTTGCCTATGAGTTGAAAACCAAGTTATCGAATATCGCTCGCGTTGGCATCGACGCAAGTGATAAAAAGCCTGGCTGGAAATTCAATGAATATGAAATGAAGGGTATACCAGTAAGACTTGAGGTAGGACCTAAAGATATCGAAAAAGGCCAGGTCGTCCTTGCCCGACGCGATACTGGAGAAAAAATCTTTGTACCGCTGGCAGATTTAGAAAGAAAACTTCCAGAATTGCTGGATGACATCCAGCACAGCCTTTACGAAAAAGCCAAAAACCATCGTGAAGCTAAAACCAGCATCGCTTTGAATCTTGAAGAATTCAAAACTATTCTCGAACATAAAACAGGTTTTATAAAAGCCATGTGGTGTGGCGACAGAGCATGCGAGGATCAGATTAAAGAAGAAACATCCGCCACCTCCAGATGCATTCCTTTCGAACAGGAAAAAGTAGGAGAGAAGTGCGTCTGCTGCGGAAAAGAAGTTGAGAAGATGGTCCTTTGGGCAAAAGCTTACTAACAAACACAGGCTATCTCGAAAGGTACCCTTTTGAGATAGCTTTTTTTATTGAAAAGATTACAGCAGAAAGACCTTTTTCCGGAAGAACAATGAGATAAACCTTCTATTGGATACACTAAAAGCCATGTTCAGGAAAATATAAACCATTATAGGCCCTATTGGGTTCCCTAATAGTCCACATAAAGAAAAATGCGAGCACTTATAAGCCCTATTGGTTACCTGTCAAATACAACGAAATCTACACAATTAAAATGTAAAATCATTCCTGGTTTTGCTATAATTGTATTGGGCTAGAATCCATTCTGAGAACAGTCATCCAAAATCCCATTTCATTCTATAGGGGAGGATGCAAATATGAAGGCGACAGGAATTGTCAGAAAGACCGATCAGTTGGGCAGGGTGGTAATCCCGATGGAGCTGAGGAAAAAGCTGAGCATTGGAGAAAATGATCCGCTTGAGATCTTTGTTGATGAGGATATGATCATCCTGAAGAAGTACCAGCCTGACCTGACTTGCCTTATTACCGGGACGATCAGCAACGATAATATGTCAATTGCTGATGGAAAAATCATTTTAAGCAGGGAAGGCGCAGAGCAGCTGATCAAAGAATTGCAAAGCTATCTAGCAACCAACTAGAATACTCAAATTAAGCAGTCCTCAGCTGAGGACTGCTTTTTCTCATTTATAGGTCTTTGCGGTAAATCGGCATGCTCATGCAGCGCGGACCGCCGCGTCCTCTGGAAAGTTCAGAGCTCGGAATTTCGATTACTTCCACGCCGTTTTTCCGCAGCAAGTCATTGGATACATAGTTGCGGTCATACGTTACCACCACTCCTGGAGCAATCGCCAATGTATTGGACCCGTCATTCCATTGCTCACGAGCAGCAGCAATTTCGTGGCCGCCGCCGCATGGGATTAAAACAAGCTCCTGTAAGTTAAGAACTTCCTTTAATGTTTCGGTCAAGTTCGAGCGCTCGGATATTTGGAGCCGATCCGGGTCATTGCCTTTTTCAAGAATATATATTTTCATCTTGCCATTTGGTCCTTCGATTCCATGATGAATCGTGAACTTCTCATGGTCAACCATTGTAAAAACGGTATCCAGATGCATGTAAGCTCTGAGTTTAGGGATTTCGACAGCTACTACTTTTTTTATAATGTCATTGCGGGAGAAGATACGCTTGGCCAGTTTTTCAATCGCCTGGGCTGATGTTCTGGCACTTACCCCAATAGCAATAACTTCTGGACTGAGGACAAGCTCGTCGCCGCCTTCCAATGGATAGTACTCATCGCGATCATACCAATGGGGAATATCATGTCTTGCGAATCTGGGATGGTGATTCATGATAAAGTCCATGAAGAGCGATTCACGTTTCCTTGCACCTTCGCACATTTTATTAAGGGAGACTCCATCTCCGATCACGGCTGCGGGATCTCTAGTAAAATACAGGTTTGGCATTGGGTCAAGGAAGAATGGATAATAATCATCCAGGAGCTCATGCAAATGAACCTTTTTCTCTGGTTCAATTTCAGATTTAAGGACACCTGACATTACTTTGCGGATCATTTCATCTGTTGAGAAAGAATGGAGGTACTCTTCAACCGTATCCCTTGATCCATTCAGATTGCGTTTGCTTTCATTTAATACTTGATCGATAAACCTGGTGCGCAGCTCATCTGAACTCAAAGCTTCTTCCATCAGTTTTTCCAGATAAAGCACTTCGACGCCACGGTTCCTAAGGACCTCGGCAAAATAATCATGCTCACGCTGCACAGCCGGCAGGTAAGGGATATCATCAAATAGAAGCCGTTCCAGATATTTAGGTGTCAGGTTCTCGACCTCCTTGCCCGGCCTGTGGAGCACAACTGTTTTCAGTTCACCGATTTCCGACGTGACATTCAATGGATATTTCATATAGGCAGCCTCCCGTTTCAGTCTCTGTTTCTTTGAATTAGGAGGGAGTGATCATTATGTAAAACTTCGAAATTCACTTCCCCCGCCAAGCCTGCTTGCCGGCAGACTGGCTCCCTTTTCTATACCCTATAAAAGTCAACCAAACCTGTTTTCTTGAAATATAGATATTTTCCGACCAATTTTTCTGCAAATAGGGGAAACTATACACGCAAAAAAGTAAGCGTTTTCTGTCCTTCATAGGTGTACAAAAAAAAGAAATATGGTAAAGTATTATTTATGAACGTTGAGTTATAACCGAACAAGGATGAAAATTGTCCTCTCAGAAAAGACAGTTGTATCCATTATAATGACATGCCTGAAAACGGCAGAAAGGGGATTTTCGATGTCTAGCAAAGTATTGGATCAATTTTTAAATGAGAACCTCGAAGACTTAAAAGGGAAGGGTTTATATAATGTAATCGACCCGCTAGAAAGCCCAAATGGACCAGTCATTACAATCAATGGCAAGGAAATGGTCAATCTTTCTTCCAACAACTACCTGGGGCTTGCTACTGATGAAAGATTAAAGCAAGCTGCTGATGAAGCCATCGCTAAATTCGGTGTAGGAGCAGGGGCTGTACGTACTATTAACGGTACACTCAAGCTGCACCTTGAGCTTGAAGAAAAGCTGGCAAAATTCAAGAAGACGGAGGCGGCAATTGCCTACCAATCAGGCTTCATGTGCAATATGGCCGCCATTTCAGCTGTAATGGATAAAAACGATGCGATCCTGTCAGATGAATTAAACCATGCTTCCATCATCGATGGCTGCCGCCTTTCACGCGCCAAGATCATTCGTTTCAATCATTCAGATATGGAAGACCTGAGAGCGAAAGCAAAGGAAGCGAAGGAATCCGGTCAGTACAATAAAATCATGGTGATTACAGACGGTGTCTTCTCAATGGACGGAGACATTGCAAAGCTGCCTGAAATCGTCGAAATCGCCGAGGAGTTCGACCTGATTACATACGTGGACGATGCTCATGGCTCAGGCGTACTCGGTGAGGGAGCAGGTACTGTCAAGCACTTCGGATTATCTGATAAGGTCGATTTTCAAATCGGGACATTATCGAAAGCAATTGGAGTAGTAGGAGGATATGTAGCTGGAAAGCAAAGCCTGATAGACTGGCTGAAGGTAAGAAGCCGTCCGTTCCTATTTTCTACTTCTCTCACTCCTGCAGATGTTGCAGCAAGTATTAAAGCTATTGAAATTCTCTCTGACAGCACTGAACTCAACCAGCGCCTGTGGGAAAATGCTAACTACTTGAAAGATGGATTGGAAAAGCTTGGCTTTGACATTGGTCATTCTGAAACGCCAATCACTCCATGTATCATTGGTGATGAAGTAAAGACCCAGGAATTCAGCAAGCGCCTATATGAAGAAGGCGTATACGCTAAGTCAATCGTATTCCCAACAGTGCCGCGCGGAACAGGCCGTGTCAGGAATATGCCTTCCGCTGCCCATACGAAAGAAATGCTCGACAAAGCTTTATCTATTTATGAAAAAGCGGGCAAAGAATTAGGGATTATTTAATCCAGTTTTCGCTTAAGAGCTTTATTTAAAAACAAGAAGGTGCCGGTTTGTAACCCAGTCCGGCACCCTTTTTAAGGATCAAGCAGGAGGAATACATAATGAAGAAAATTTTGATTACTGGCGCACTCGGCCAGATCGGCTCAGAATTGACAGTTAAACTTCGTGAAATGTACGGCCAGGATAATGTCATCGCAACAGACATCAGGAAGACGGATACAGAAGCTGCCAACAACGGTCCTTTTGAGCTTCTTGATGTTATGGATGCAAATAAAATGATGGAGCTTTCGAAAAAATACAATGTCGATACGATCATGCACATGGCTGCATTGCTGTCTGCCACAGCTGAATCCAAGCCTGTGTTTGCCTGGAACCTGAATATGGGCGGTTTAATGAATGCGCTGGAAACAGCAAGAGAGTTGAACCTGCAATTCTTCACACCGAGTTCTATTGGAGCATTTGGTCCAAACACTCCTAAGGACAATACACCACAGGATACAATCCAGCGCCCGACAACGATGTATGGCGTCAACAAAGTTGCTGGCGAGATGCTAGCCGACTACTACTACCACCGTTTTGGTGTTGACACAAGAGGAGTCAGATTTCCTGGCTTGATTTCCTATGTTACACCTCCAGGCGGCGGAACGACGGATTACGCAGTTGAAATCTATTACGAAGCAATCAAGAATGGGAAATATACTTCATACATTGATAAGGGCACATACATGGACATGATGTATATGCCTGATGCACTTGATGCGATCGTCAACCTGATGGAAGCAGATCCGTCAAAGCTGATCCACCGCAATGCATTCAATGTCACAGCAATGAGCTTTGATCCGGAGGAGCTTGCTGCAGAAATCAAAAAGCATATCCCTGGTTTTGAAATCGCTTATGATGTGGATCCTGTCCGGCAGGCAATCGCGGACAGCTGGCCAAATTCAATTGATACATCAGTTGCAGCTGAAGAGTGGGGTTTTAAGGCTAACTATGATCTTTCAAGCATGACAGTGGATATGCTTGAGAAGTTAAAAGCAAAACTGTAAACATGTAAAAAGGTGAAATCATCATGATTTCACCTTTTTACATAGATTAATTTATCTTTCTTTTCCGTTACCTTGCCAATAATGGCAGCGTGTTGAAGTCCTTTTGCTTTCAAAGCCTGAACATATTGCTCTGCTTCTTGTTCAGGCAGGGATACGAGAAGTCCTCCTGAAGTAATAGCGTCACATAGAACTAACTGCTCTTCAACAGACAGGTCCTCATAAACCACATCATCCTCCAGCCATTTATGGTTGGACTTGGAGCCCCCAGGCACTACACCTTTTGCCGCAAGTTCAAAGGTACCTTCAAGTACCGGTACTTGAGATAGGGAAATTTCAAAGCTGACATTGCTGCCGCGTGCAATTTCACTTCCGTGTCCTAGCAGCCCGAACCCGGTTACATCTGTCACAGCGTGCGGGGTAAAGCCTTTTAGCGCATCTGCTGCTGATTTGTTCAACAATGCCATTGTTTCGGTTACTTCCTGCTCCTGTTCAGCCGTTATCGCACCGCGCTTGATTCCTGTCGTCAAGATGCCGACTCCGATTGGTTTTGAAATTACCAGAAGATCGCCTGGAACAGCGCCAATGTTTTTCCAGATAGCATCCGGATGTGCAAGGCCGGTTACGGATAACCCGAATTTCGGCTCCTGATCATCGATTGAATGACCGCCTACTGTGACGGCACCGGCTTCCTTGACCTTGTCTCCAGCACCCCGCAAAATTTCGGCAAGCATATCAGGACCAAGTTTTTTAACCGGATACCCCACGATATTCAGCACAGTCTTCGGTTCGCCGCCCATTGCATACACATCACTTAAGGCATTGGCAGCCGCAATCTGTCCAAACATGTATGGATCGTCCACGATTGGAGTAAAGTAATCGATGGTTTGGATAATGGCTATATCTTCTGTAAGTTTATATACACCCGCATCATCGGATGTCTCGTGGCCAACCAGCAGCTCAGGTACTGGCTGCTGTTCTGGTAATAGACGCAAAACTTGCGTCAAGTCCTCAGGACTGATTTTGCATCCTCAGCCAGCTTTTGTTGACATCGATGTCAAACGGATTTTTTCATGTTCATTCAACTTGATCACCTCAACAGAAGTATACTCTTTCTCATTTTGAAAATCATCCTTAAGCTTCTATTATTTGCATGAAAAAAGACTTTACACTAAAATGATAGTAAATACATACATACAGCTTTACAAAGGGGAGTTTCTAATGGAAAAGGTTCAAGTACACGTACAGTTTTGCATGCAATGAAACTACGCACCAAAAGCCGCGAGTTTCGCGGAGGAGTTATTTTCTCATTTTCGCAGCCAGATTGAAAAGATGGAGCTTATCCCTGCTTCGAAAGGTGCTTTTGAAGTAACAGTAAACGGACAGCTTCTATACTCCAAACTGGATACAGGTGTTTTTCCTGACACTGAGGATATTATTAAACAAATAGAAGCAATGAATTAATGCCCGGCTAAAAAAGCTGGGCTTTTTTTAATTCACAGTTTTGAAAAAAATCAGGGAGAGAAATAATGTTATAATGAACCAATGCACGATGTTGTGGGGGAGATTGATATGAAACATTTATTAAGGCTGCTTCCTGCGGTTCACGAATTGCAGAAGGATAGAAGGTATGCAGATTTACTTGAAAAGCATGCTGCAGATGCTGACTATATGACGGAAGTGTTGAAAAATGTACTGAATCAGTTGAGAAAAGAGTTCCTCGCCGGCAATTGGGAAGGTCCGGAGCCGGGATCGGATGCATTTATCGGACATCTGTTCATGCTGGCTGATTCCATGTCCACTGAACGTTTGGACTATACATTGAAGAGAGCCATCAATGCAACCGGCACCATTCTCCACACAAACCTTGGAAGGGCCCGTTTGAGTGATAATGCGATCAAACATGTTGTTGAAACTGCGATGAATTATTCCAACCTGGAATATAAGCTTAAAGAGGGAGAACGGGGATCCCGCCATAGCCATGTGGAGGCCATCATAAGGGAGGTCACAGGCGCCGAGGCAGCGATGGTGGTGAACAATAACGCCGCTGCCGTGTTCCTGATCCTGAGCGCGCTGGGAAAGAACAAGGAGGTCATTGTTTCAAGAGGCCAGCTAGTCGAAATCGGTGGTTCATTCAGAATTTCTTCCATTATGGAAGAGAGCGGAGCGAAATTGGTAGAAGTAGGGACAACGAACAAGACCCATCTGCATGATTACAAGAATGCGATCAATAACGATACGGCGATGATTTTGAAGGTGCACACCAGCAATTTTAAAATTTATGGATTCTCCAAAACGGTGGAAACCGAGGACCTGGCGCGGTTATCCAACGAGCATGGACATGTCGTTTTTTACGAAGACCTTGGTAGCGGCGTGCTCTATGATTACAGAAAGCATGGAATAGGAGACGAACCTGTGGTCAGCGAAGTGCTGGAAATGGGAGCAAACATCGTGTCCTTTAGCGGAGACAAGCTGCTTGGAGGCCCACAGGCCGGAATTATAGCAGGAAAAAAAGAACTGATCGACCAACTGAAAAAGCACCAGCTGGCTCGAGTTGTCAGGGTCGATAAAATGACTTTGGCGGCTTTGGAAGGCACACTTATGGAATACCTTAAAGGTGAAAACGGCCGCCTGAACATACCAACACTAAGGGATTTACTTGTTCCATTAGATGAGCTGGAAAGCAGAACGCAGCTTTTTGTGGATAAAGTGAATACATTGGAAGGACCCTTACTGGCAACCATCATGAAGGGGACGAGCCAGGTAGGCGGGGGAACAATGCCAGATGTGCAGCTGCCGACTTACATTGCAGCGTTAAAACACCCGAGTGTTAGCGCTGAACACATTGCCAGGAAGCTGAGGACAGAATATTCACCAGCCATTATCGTTAGGATTCAAAAGGAAGAGATTCACATCGATTTAAGAACTGTAACAGCTGAAGAGGAGAATAATCTGCTGGAAGCTTTGTCACTAATATAATTAAAGGGCTGGCCAGATGAATGGCAGCCCTTTCTCTTTACATATCATGGTGTGAATTATGTTTTTGGCGGGTATGGTTACGGTTCTTTACCTTTTTTGATCCGCTTAGTGGTGCCGGCTGACTGTCCTGATCTCCTTTAGGAGCGTTTTTGCGCATATCCTTGGAATCATTTTTGTTCATTGCTCATCCCTCCTGAGTATAGGATTAGAATTTAACGCGAATTTATACCGAATAATTTTGATACAACTGAGCAATTTAACGGTATAGATTGATTACACCAGGAGGAAATCACACATGCCTTACCATAAAGATAAACAGCAAGCCTTCCAGGCAGCACAGCAAGGATTTGAAGATGCACAGGGGCTGTATGCCGAGATTGTCAGGGACAGCGCCAGCTACGGACACCAGCTTAAGCACCTTAAAAACGAAGTGAATGAAGCATTCCAGCAAATCGAGAACGCTCTTGAAAACGCCTCAGAACATCAGCGTGCCCAGCTTGAAAGATTCCAGCAGGATTTGCGCAGCATTGTCAATGAAGTCAATATGGAATAGCAAAAGAGCGGAAGGGTGACCTTCCGCTCTTTGAATTAGGGCCATACAAAAATTGATATACGCTTTTCGCATATTAACACTTTACCGCAGTTCCTGGTAGGCTTCAGAGCTGTTTTAATGCTGCTCGTTAAACAATAGGGTTACAAAAAGGGCCTTAATTATTGATTCTTCTTCCGCTTTTTATTGTCCTGCTTTTCCACTTCTGTTAGCGGCTCATTCGCCATCTCTTCATTATAGCCTGCACCATTTCCCTGTGCTTTTGCTGCATTTGCTCCGGGAATGACATGATTTGCTTTTCTTTTTACCACAGATTTCACCTCCATCCGTCATATTTTTACCTATAATCAGGATAACAATCCGGGATTTTCATTTTCGTAAAATAGTATTAGTACAAAGAAAAGTTTATTCCGGCTGATTTTAAAGACTCCAAAAAACGCATTTAGGTTGTTTTAATCATGGCGATAGTATTTATCATAAGCAAAACTTATCATATACAATAACTTTCTTGTTATTTACTTATATACAAGGTTATATTAATATGAAATTGTGAGAAAAGTTAGGATGGGATACAAGATTCAAACTTTTCGACAATTACTTATATTTAGTTTATGATGTTTACGTAGAAGAAGGGGGTAAACATATGTCAAACCAAGATGTTTTTAACGCCCGCAGTTCATTTGAAGTTGACGGGAAACGCTATCATTACTATAGCCTGGCAGCATTAGAAAAGGCTGGAATCGGCAATGTATCAAAACTGCCTTACTCTGTTAAGGTATTGCTTGAATCCGTGCTTCGCCAGCATGATGGCTTTGTAATCACAAAAGAGCATGTTGAAAATCTAGCAAAATGGGGAACCAGCGAAGTAAAAGAAGTGGATGTGCCTTTCAAGCCTTCACGTGTCATTCTTCAGGACTTTACTGGTGTACCAGCAGTCGTTGACCTTGCTTCCCTAAGGAAAGCAATGGCTGACATGGGTGGAGACCCAGACAAAATCAATCCTGAAAAGCCGGTTGATCTAGTTATTGACCACTCTGTACAGGTTGATAAATACGGAACTCCAGACTCACTTAATGTGAACATGGAACTTGAATTCGAACGTAATGCTGAACGTTACCAGTTCTTAAGCTGGGCACAGAAATCATTCGACAACTACCGCGCTGTTCCGCCGGCAACAGGTATCGTTCACCAGGTGAACCTTGAGTACCTTGCAAGCGTTGTCCACGCTGTAGAAAATGCAGATGGTGAATTCGAAACATTCCCAGATTCATTAGTAGGTACTGACTCTCATACTACAATGATCAACGGTATTGGCGTTCTTGGATGGGGCGTAGGCGGTATCGAAGCAGAAGCTGGAATGCTTGGCCAGCCATCATACTTCCCAGTACCAGAAGTAGTAGGTGTTAAATTAGTAGGCGATATGCCTAACGGCTCTACTGCAACTGACCTTGCACTTAAAGTGACTCAGGTTCTTCGCAGCAAAGGCGTTGTTGGTAAATTCGTTGAGTTCTTCGGACCTGGCGTAGTGACACTTCCGCTTGCTGACCGTGCGACTGTTGCCAACATGGCTCCAGAATACGGCGCTACATGCGGATTCTTCCCAGTAGATGGAGAAGCATTGGATTACATGCGTTTAACTGGCCGCTCTGAAGACCACATTAAAGTGGTTGAGGCATACTGCAAGGAAAACGGATTATTCTTCGATCCTTCATTAGAGCCAGTTTATACTGATGTAGTAGAAATCAATCTTTCTGAAATCGAAGCAAACCTTTCTGGTCCTAAGCGTCCGCAGGATTTGATTCCGCTTTCTGCAATGCAGAAATCCTTCCAGGAAGCATTGACTGCTCCTGCAGGAAACCAGGGATTCGGCCTTGGCAAAAAGGAAATCCAAAAAGAAGCTGTTGTTGAGTTCGCAAATGGCGATAAAACTACAATGAAAACTGGTGCTATCGCGATAGCAGCGATCACTAGCTGTACAAATACATCCAATCCATACGTACTTGTAGGTGCGGGCCTTGTTGCTAAAAAAGCGGTTGAGCTGGGAATGGAAGTTCCTAAGTTCGTTAAGACTTCATTAGCACCTGGTTCAAAGGTTGTAACTGGATACCTTCGCGATTCAGAATTGCTTCCTTACCTTGAAACTCTTGGTTTCAATCTGGTTGGTTATGGTTGTACAACATGTATCGGTAACTCCGGTCCATTGAAGCCTGAAATTGAAAAGTCTGTTGCTGAAAGCGATCTTCTAGTTACTTCTGTTCTTTCCGGTAACCGTAACTTCGAAGGACGTATCCATCCGCTTGTAAAAGCAAACTACCTGGCTTCACCGCCTCTAGTTGTTGCTTACGCACTTGCTGGTACAGTGGACATCGATCTTCAGAATGACCCAATCGGAAAAGATAAAGATGGCAACGATGTATTCTTCAAGGATATCTGGCCATCAACTGCAGAAGTGAACGAAGTCGTTCACCGCGTAGTAACTCCAGAGCTATTCCGCAGAGAGTACGAAACTGTATTCACTGACAACGAAAAGTGGAACGAGATCCAAACAAACAGCGATCCGCTTTACACTTTCGATGAGGATTCAACATATATCGCAAACCCACCATTCTTTGAAGGCTTGACTCCAGAGGCTGGGGAAGTTGCTCCATTGAACAACTTGCGTATTGTTGGTAAGTTCGGTGATTCTGTCACAACTGACCATATTTCTCCTGCAGGTGCGATCGGAAAAGACACACCAGCTGGAAAATACCTGCGTGAAAAGGGTGTAGAGCCACGTGACTTCAACTCTTACGGTTCACGCCGTGGTAACCACGAAGTCATGATGCGAGGAACATTTGCTAACATCCGTATCCGCAACCAAATCGCTCCTGGCACAGAAGGCGGCTTCACGACTTACTGGCCAACGAACGAAGTCATGTCCATCTTTGATGCTTGCATGAAGTACAAAGAGCAGGGCACAGGCTTAATGGTTATTGCAGGAAAAGACTACGGAATGGGATCATCCCGTGACTGGGCTGCAAAGGGTACTAACCTATTAGGAATCAAGACTGTTATCGCCGAAAGCTTCGAGCGTATCCACCGTTCAAACCTTGTATTGATGGGCGTACTGCCACTTCAATTCAAAGCTGGTGAAAACGCTGAGACTCTTGGCCTGACAGGCAGAGAATCATTCGATGTCCAGATCGATGAAAATGTCCGCCCACGCGACATCATCACTGTGACAGCTACTGACGAAGAAGGCAACAAGAAAACTTTCGAAGCTCTTGTACGTTTCGATTCAGAAGTAGAAATCGACTACTATCGTCACGGCGGAATCCTGCAAATGGTTCTTCGCGACAAATTAAAAGCGTAATCTTAGATACAGAATCCCCCTGGTCCTTATCAGGGGGTTTTTGCTTTGTTTCTATGTAAATAGGAATCCTTTAGGCCCCTGGTGGGAATTGAAGAAGGGTTATTAGACATTGAAGGTGCAACTCATATTGGAATTTCTATTAAAGCGGGTTTATTAGACAGTTTCTCTTGCTCAACTCTCAGAAATGTCTATTAAAGTTAGATTCAAGCTCGAATTTTCCGCTGATGGCAATGGTTTTAACCCAATGCACGTCCAGAACTACAAACATCGAGTAAACTTCCTATGAATCGACAGCTTCTCCTATTGAAAAATCTTGTAAAAAGGGTATGTTTAAGGTATATGGAACCGAAGGAGTGAACTCTATGAGCCTTGTATCTATTGTCGCTAGAGAAGATTTTATTTCGGTGGTCACGGATTTCGGAAATCAGCAAATGATGGGGGATTATGTCAGGTTTAAAGAAATCATTCCAGATACCGCCTTTATTGCCTTTGCGGGGGATGAGGAATATGCCTGCATGGCCATGACTGCTGCTGACACGCTGGTTAAGCAAGGTTTTACTTTAAAAGAAATTGCAGAGTCGATTCAGTCATCCATAATAAATAAAGGATTCAACTTTTATGAAAGCGGACGCGGATTTGAAGCAGTGATTGCGGGTTACTCCCTGGAAGGTGAAGCGCAATATCACATCGTATCCAACTCGAAACCTCTTGAGTCCTATTATCCTGGAACAGGGGAGAGCCTCTATTATGCGAATGGAGCAGAACCGATGCTCGTGCTGGAACGGTCCTTAAAGATGCATGGCATGGGAACTGTTGATCAGGCCCAGGCTGCACAAATTCATTTGCTGAAGGAAGCAGCAAAGTTTATTCCTAACATCAATACTCAGCCAACAACGCATGTACTGAAAAAAGCACATTAAAACAGCCTTGGGAAACCAAGGCTGTTTATTTTTTCATTATAAAGCATACTGAAGTACGAAATTGCCCAGGAATAACAAGGCAATCATATACAGCGCCGGCTGGATTTCACGGCCTTCTCCCATCAACAGCTTCATAAGCGGGTAGAGGATGAAACCGATGGCCATCCCGTCAGCTATGCTGTAAGTCAATGGAATCAGCACGATGATCAGCAGAGCTGGAAAGCTCTCCAGTAAATCATCCAGCTTAATGTTGGTGATATTCTGGAGCATCAATACGCCAATCAAGATCAGTACCGGCGATACTGCACTTTCAGGGACTATTTTGATTACCGGGATTAAAACGAGGGACGCAAGAAACAGGATGCCTGTAAAAATACTGGTCAAACCTGTACGTCCGCCGGCAGCGATTCCGGCAGCACTTTCAATTGATGAAACGGTAGGGCTTGTTCCAAAGATTCCGGCAGTTGCGACGGAGATTGCATTTGCCTGGAGAGCTTTTTTATTCTTTTGCGTCTGGTTCAGCATTTTCGTATGTCCGTGGATCAAGCCAATGTTTTCAAAAATAACGACCATAGCGAGCGAAAATGCTGTCAGCCAGAAAACGAAGTTGCCTGCCTGCGCAAAGGACAGCTGACCGAATACTGAAGTGTACTCAGTAAAGGAAGGCATGCTCCACGAAAATCCATTGCCCTCAAAATCTCCAAACACGATTGAAAGAATGGCTGTAAATATGATGCTAAGCAATAGATTGCCAGGGATATTTTTCAGAAACAAAATCACTGTAACAATCAAACCGACCAATGTGATGAGTGCTGTTGAACTGCTCAGGTTTCCAACCGCCAGAAGCGTATGCTCAGAGCTGGTAATGATTCCACTGTTATCAAAGCCGATCAAGATCAACAAAATACCGATTCCGACCGTGATTGCTTCTTTCAAAGAATCAGGTATTGATGCGACAATGGTTTTCGCGATAGGCGTAAACGCCAGGATCATAAAAAGAATTCCGGATACAAATACCATGGCAAGGGCTTCCTGCCATGCAAATCCCCCCGATTGGACAATGGTATATGTAAACATGGCGTTAAGCCCCATACCAGGAATCACGAGTATTGGCGTATTGCTCCAAAATCCCATCAGCAAACAGCCCAGGAATACAGTCAGTATTGTAGCGATTATTCCAGCTTCAAGCGGGATGCCTGCTGCTGAAAGGATTGTCGCGTTGACGATGATGATATAAACCACTGTTATATAAGATATCAGTCCAGCGGACAATTCTCTCCCGATTGTTGTATTATGAGCACTTAGTTGAAACAATTTATCCATTTTTATCTCCTCTCTCTCTGTTACAGATAAATTTTTCCGTATTTAAAACGAATGAAAATATCGTACCATAGACATTTGGTATATATAAAATATATAATTTATATATAAATCATACTTTTTTTAAATACAGGAGAAATCATGGATGTTAGACAACTGCGATATTTTATCGCAATCGCTGAAGAAAAGAATATAACTGCCGCGGCCAATAAACTGCATATGTCCCAGCCGCCGTTAAGCCTGCAGTTGAAACAAATGGAAGAAGAG
>NZ_RSFW01000025.1 GCF_003937825.1 Mesobacillus subterraneus
GAATGCAGGACCAGATGCCGATGATGCCGCAGGTAGGGGGAATGCAGGACCAAATGCCAATGATGCCGCAGGTGGGCGGAATGCAGGATCAAATGCCGATGATGCCGCAGGTAGGGGGAATGCAAAGCCAGATGCCTAAGCAGGGAGTTAAAGGTGCTGGCACAGATTGCGGCTGTGGCGGATCAATGGGAAGCCCTTATGGTGTAATGGGAGCGGGAATGCACCACCCTCACCATTACCTCCACCACGGATATCCGGGAGCGCCGGGAATGCATGTTCAGCCGCAGTTCGGTATGGGGCCACAAGGCTTTATGAACCCTTATGCAGGGGGGGCCAATGGGCGGAGGCTATGGAATGCCGATGCCACGCTTTGAAGATGAAAGCGATGAATATTAACATCAAGAGAGGTGGAGACGATTTCTTTTTCAATCGTCTCTTCTCTTATTTAAACAGCGAACTTGAAGAAGATATCCAGGGGTTGACCAAGCTGCGAGGCAATGTCTATCTTGTGCAAACCCCTAATTCCCGATTTATTTTAAAAGGCTATAAAGATTTACGAAAGCTGAAAATCCAGGAAGCCTTTACTTCATCATTGCATAAATCGGGCTTTCGCCATTCATATCGGTTCAATTCAACCCAAATTGCACCGCTAAAATTCCATGATTTGTACTATGGCTGCATAGAGTATATTGAACCAGCCGAGAAAAGCTTTCACTATGCCAACCCTTCTGACAGGAATGAGGGAGTTGAACTGCTCAATACATTCCATGACATCACAACCGGGATGATTCCGTCCTATGCTGGTCTCATTCCGAAAGTGGACCTGGAGAGGAAATGGCACCAAAGGCTGGGTGAATTCGCGAATAACCAAACTGCAATTAGCCATTATGTACACAAGGATTTCATAAAAGAACTGCTGCAATGGGCGGAATTTTCATTAGAAGAGTTTAGAAGCCATAACAGACTCCTGGAGCACGGACGGCCAGCCATCCTGCATGGAGATGTTGCCCACCATAATTTTTTGAGGTCAATTGATGGGAATTTGTATTTAATTGATTTCGATTTGATCAGCACAGGATCAAGAGCAAGTGATTTGCTTCAATATGCAAACCGGATCCTGCCTTTCTTAAATTGGGACTTTGAGTCGCTCACAAAAATAAACCATTTAAATAACTGGCTGGAAAATAAAGCATTTCTTTACGGACTGATATACCCTGCTGATATCCTCAGGGAGTGGAACAGGATTCTCAGGGAAAGTAACCATATAAATCCCTACCGATTAACGCCGATCGTAGAGATGACAGTCAGCCAGTTTCAGCAGAGGAGACAATTCCTGGAACAAGTAAAATCAAGACTGAAGTAATGAAATGAGGAGCACAAGTTGGACGTATCTGTCAGAATGAAAAGTCTGCCCCATCCGCAATCTAATAATGAGCATGTAGAATGCTCATTATTGCAAGGATGGGGGTTTTTCGTTTGGATAAAAGAAAGCTGCTGCTTCCATTTGCCACCTTGTTCGTGATAGGGCTGACTGGTTGTAATGGAAATAATGAAAATGCTATTCAGGACCGGAATACCAATCCTGCGCAGCCAATCGGCTATTATTCGAATGAAAAGGGAAATGAGATTGACGGGATGGACGACAGAGAAGGGCCTCTGACTGAAATCCTTGACCATAATTTTGGCAAAGAGGGAAGAGTTGCCGGGGAACGGAAACGGATGATGCTTCAATCAAGGGATGAAAACGGCAATCCTCCGAATCCGACTGTTCCTCGCTCAGATCATGACCATAACTTCTTCCAGAGGGATAATAAATACAGCCGTGGTGACTTAAACTATCATGGACATCTGAATGAGCATAGAGGCAGCGGCAAAGCTGGCATATACTCAAACAATGAGCAAGACAACAGATTGGGCAGGAAAGTGGGTCTTGCCGCAGAGTCAGTCGATAATGTCGACAAGGTACGATCCGTTCTTTTCGGACAGGATGTAGAGATCGCAGTCACCTATAAAGATCAATCCTTGAAAAAAACAAACCAACAGGCAAATCAGGAAAGCGGTCCAGCCATATCTCGAAGGCAGGGAGCTGCGCATTCTGGAGGACGAAGGGACCTTCAGCAGATCAAGGACCATTGATTATGACAGAAGAAACGGAAACCCAAGGGAAAGTCTCAACTTCAATCAATGATTGCTAAGAAGGCAAAGGGATTCTTTGCCTTCTGTTTTTTATGGCTAATTTTTGACGGTCCTTTTTAAAAAGGATAAATAAGATCTTTTTGGCTAAACTATTATTGGAAAAGATATTAACCTATCATGGAAAAACGAAATCATTTCCATGCAAAAGAAGAGAGGTGGACAGCAATGGCTTCCAATTATATATTAAAAGCACTAAAATCAGCTGTATTGCTCACGGTCATTCTCTCGATCAGCAGTATGATGCTTCAGCCTGCCCATGCTTTTGCTGAGAAGCCTGAAGCAAGAGTCCATGAAATCAATCAACCTCTTGAAGTCACAATCATCCTGCAAAGAGTCTATCTAGATGGTGAAATGAGTGAGGAAAGGGTTAACGAAACCATCTGGTCGATGGAGGACTTCTGGGCAAAATATGAAAAGTGGCAAATTGTCGATATGGAAGCAGATAAAGCCGTTTTCAGGCAGGATGTAGATGATATTTCGCCATTGCTAAAGGCAAATGGATATTTCGGTGTGTCAGATGATGGAGTCCTGACCATTTTTAATGGAAGGCCGGATGGATCGAACATCATCCAATCGTTTTTTCAAATCGACCTAGGAAAACTCGAAAGCATTAAGCGAGACCAATTAAAAAAAGGGATTCCCATTAAAAATAAAAAATGCTACGAAGAAGTGCTGGAAACATTCAAACCATACACAATCCAGGATATCAAACAAGAGCCGGGCTGACTGGCTCTTATTTGTGTTTTATCAGGAAGAATGGTTCAAGAAAAATCCGGCATTTGGGATTTTTCATCATTCTATCCAAAGGAAGAATGGTTCAAGAAAAATCCGGCATTTGGGATTTTTCATCATTCTATCCAAAGGAAGAATGGTTCAAGAAAAATCCAGCATTTAGGATTTTTCATCATTCTTCCAAGAGGAAGAATTCGCTCATGGAAAACAAAAATGAACCGCCTACCTTAAAAGTACCTTTAAAAATTGATCATACGTTCGCCTTTTCGGATATTTTTATACATACCTTTAAATAGAGTATGTTAAAATGAGTTACAGCAAAGCAGAGGGGCGAATATTAGTGTATGAATTCATCAAAGGCACCGTCGATTTTGTCGGGCCTGAATATATAGTAATTGAAAACAGCGGGATCGGATATCAGGTCATGACACCCAATCCGTTTGTATTCACAAAGGAAGCAGGCAAAGAAATCCGTATCTATACATATCATTATGTCCGTGAAGATCTTATGGCATTGTATGGCTTCAGGACAAGGGAGGAAAAAGCGCTCTTCACGAGGCTGCTGAATGTTTCTGGTATCGGGCCTAAAGGGGCACTTGCGATCCTGGCTTCTGGGGAACCCGAACAAGTAGTGCAGGCAATTGAAAATGAAGATGAGTCCTTCCTTGTCAAGTTCCCGGGAGTCGGCAAGAAGACAGCAAGGCAGATGATCCTCGATTTGAAAGGGAAGCTGCATGACTTGGTTCCTGACTTCTTCCCTAACTTATTTAACACCGATGAAGTGGCTGCTGCAGTCAGCCATTCAACAGAGTTTGATGAGGCGGTTCTGGCACTGAAGGCACTTGGCTATTCGGAGAAAGAAATCCGCAAGATCACACCTGATCTGAAAAAAGAACAATTGTCCACAGATCAATATATCAAGAAGGCATTACAGAAGCTCTTGAGATAAGGACCTTCTTAGTTTCAGCAATATCAAAAAATAAAAGGGTGGGAAACAGATGGAAGAACGAATCATTTCCAGTGAAGCTGGCGACCAGGATCTTTCATTTGAGCAAAGCCTGAGGCCGCAAACCCTCAGGCAATACATCGGCCAGGACAAGGTGAAGGCCAATCTCGAAGTCTTTATAGAGGCTGCAAAAATGAGACGTGAAACGTTAGACCATGTCTTGCTGTATGGACCGCCCGGATTGGGTAAGACGACACTCGCGGCAATCATTGCCAATGAGATGGGCGTCAATCTGAGGACGACCTCGGGTCCTGCCATTGAAAGGCCTGGAGATCTAGCGGCGATTCTGACTGCTTTGGAGCCAGGTGATGTCTTGTTCATAGATGAGATTCACAGGCTGCCAAGGACGATTGAAGAAGTCCTTTATCCAGCCATGGAGGATTTTTGCCTGGATATCGTCATTGGAAAAGGGCCTAGTGCACGCTCGGTCCGCCTTGACCTGCCGCCATTTACGCTTGTTGGTGCCACAACCAGGGCAGGTTCTCTCTCTGCACCATTAAGAGACAGGTTTGGAGTATTGAGCCGTTTGGAATACTATAATGAAACACAGCTGACAGACATTGTCGTCAGGACCGCTGAGTTGCTCGATACAGAGATTGATTGGCTCGCGGCACAGGAACTGGCAAGAAGGTCGAGAGGAACACCAAGGATCGCCAATCGTCTGTTGAAGCGGGTAAGAGACTTTGCTCAGGTGCGCGGCAATGGGGCAATCGAGGAATCGCTTGCAAAAGAAGCGTTGGAGCTTATGCAGGTCGACCGGCTGGGACTTGACCATATTGACCATAAATTACTCAAGGGCATTATAGAAAAATACCGCGGTGGTCCCGTAGGACTAGAGACGATAGCTGCAACCATAGGGGAAGAATCCCAGACAATAGAAGATGTATATGAACCATATCTTTTACAGATCGGGTTTTTGCAAAGGACTCCAAGGGGAAGAATAGTAACGGAAGCAGTATACCGACATTTCCAGATGGAGGTGCCTGAGAGATGACAGGTGCAGCGAAGTTTGTCATGATTGCGGGAGCAGTGATTTTCATCATTGGGTTTCTCATGCAGTTCATCAATTTAGGAAGACTGCCAGGAGATATTGTCATAAAAAAGGGCAATACGACCTTTTACTTCCCGATCGTAACATCCATCGTGGCAAGTATTGTTCTATCAGCGATATTTTATTTTATTGGACGATTCCGATGATGTCGGATTGTCTGTATGACGAATTGAAAAAGTAAGGGTGACAACATGAAAGTAGATTTGTTTGATTTTCATCTGCCTGAAGAACTCATTGCCCAGACTCCGCTAGAACAAAGAGCGGAAAGCAGGCTGATGGTTCTGGATAAAGAAACAGGCAATATTGATCATGATGTTTTCAAGAATATTAAAAAGTATCTTAAGCCTGGCGACTGCCTCGTCCTGAATGACACAAAAGTACTTCCGGCAAGGCTGTTTGGCATGAAGGAAGACACAGGAGCAAAGATTGAGGTCCTTCTTTTGAAACAGCTTGAGGGAGATGAATGGGAAACCCTCATCAAACCAGCTAAAAGAGTGAAGGAAGGCACGAAAATTGTATTCGGAGATGGTCTTCTGACAGCGGAATGCACAGGGGAAGCAGAGCATGGCGGCCGTAACCTCAAGTTTTCTTACGATGGGATTTTTTACGAGGTGCTTGAGCAGCTTGGGGAAATGCCGCTTCCTCCTTATATCAAGGAACAGCTTGAGGACAAAGACCGCTACCAGACAGTGTTCGCGAGAGAACGGGGGTCTGCGGCAGCACCGACGGCCGGGTTGCATTTTACCGAAGAACTGCTTGAAGAAATAAAAGGATTGGGCATCCATATTGCCTTCATTACCCTCCATGTAGGCCTTGGAACATTCAGGCCTGTCAGCGTCGATTCAATCGAGGAGCATGACATGCATTCTGAATTCTACCAGGTGACGGAAGGTACTGCGCTGCTGTTGAATTCTGTCCGTGAACAAGGCGGGCGAATCATTACGGTGGGGACCACTTCGACAAGAACCCTGGAAACCATTGCGACAGCGAATGACGGTAAATTTGTCGCCGAAAATGGCTGGACGAATATCTTCATTTATCCCGGCTATGAATTTAAGGCAATTGACGGAATGATCACCAATTTCCACCTGCCAAAGTCGACCCTGATCATGCTGGTGAGTGCTTTGGCCGGAAGGGAAAATGTCCTGAATGCCTATAATAAGGCAGTAGAGGAAAGATACCGGTTTTTCAGCTTCGGTGATGCGATGCTAATACTATAAATGGGCAACATTTTATAAATGAATGAGGACATCTGGAAGGAGCTTGAACATTGTCAGCAATCCGTTATGAATTAATCAAAACCTGTAAGCAAACAGGAGCGAGGCTCGGGCGTGTGCATACACCCCATGGCTCGTTTGAAACTCCTGTATTTATGCCAGTCGGCACATTGGCCACAGTCAAAACGATGTCACCAGAGGAATTGGTCGAGATGGGGGCAGGTATTATCCTGAGCAACACCTACCATCTATGGCTGAGACCAGGCCACGAAATTGTCAAGGAGGCAGGCGGCCTTCACAAGTTCATGAACTGGGACCGTGCAATCCTGACTGATTCTGGAGGGTTCCAGGTATTCTCCTTAAGCGAGTTCAGAAAGATCGAAGAAGAGGGCGTACATTTCCGAAATCATCTGAATGGCGATAAGCTTTTCCTTTCACCTGAAAAAGCGATGGAGATCCAAAATGCTTTGGGATCTGACATCATGATGGCATTTGACGAGTGTCCGCCATATCCTGCTGAATACGATTATATGAAAAAATCCGTGGAACGGACGTCCCGCTGGGCAGAGCGCTGCTTGACAGCACATAAGCGTCCACAGGATCAGGGATTGTTTGGAATCGTTCAAGGCGGGGAGTATGAGGACTTAAGGAAACAAAGTGCCAGGGATCTCGTATCGATGGATTTCCCTGGGTATGCCGTAGGCGGACTTTCAGTAGGGGAACCTAAGGATGTCATGGACAGAGTGCTCGAATTCACTACACCGTGGCTGCCAGCGGACAAGCCACGGTATTTAATGGGTGTAGGATCACCTGATTCATTGATTGATGGAGCTATTCGCGGGATTGATATGTTCGATTGTGTGCTTCCTACGAGGATTGCCAGAAATGGAACACTGATGACAAGCCAGGGCAGACTGGTCGTGAAGAACGCGCAATTTGCCCGTGATTTTGAACCGTTGGATCCAAATTGCGATTGTTACACTTGCCGGAATTACAGCAGGGCGTATATCCGCCACTTGATAAAAACCGATGAATCGTTTGGAATCCGACTTACTTCTTACCATAATCTCTATTTTCTGATAAGATTAATGGAGCAGGTCAGACAGGCGATCCGCGAAGACCGTCTGGGGGACTTTAGAGAAGAGTTCTTTGAGCAATATGGCTACAACAAGCCAAATGCCAAAAACTTCTAAATAAACTGCTTTAAAACAGGGTGATTTCTTTAACTTAAAAGAAAGCCTTTAACTAATGAAAGGAGGGGAAATGAATGGAAGGTTTAGTGGGTACAGTATTCCCATTGCTGCTTATGTTTGTATTGTTCTACTTTTTACTGATCCGCCCTCAACAAAAGAGGCAAAAAGCGGTTCAGCAAATGCAAAGCGACCTTAGAAAAGGTGACAGAGTAGTCACGATTGGTGGTTTGCATGGAACAGTCGATGCACTTGATGAAGGCACAGTTGTCATCAAATGCGGAGACGGAAGCCGTCTTACATATGATCGCGCTGCAATCCGTGATGTTAGAGAATCTGCAGGCGACATGCTTGCGAAATAATGAAAAAGGGAGCGGATTTCAGGTCCGCTCCTTTTTTATGCCTTAGATGGGCTTCCTGCGATATTCACGCCGAGGATTCCGCCCATCATCGCTGTGATGATGTAGCAAATATGGTAGATGATCTGCTCGAAGCTGAATAAGCTGTCATAGCCGAGGTACTGGAATAAAAAGATAATGACCGTATATACCAGGCCCGTTGCCCCCCCAATCATCCACCCTTTTTCCTTTCCGTTCCCTCCTGTAATGAACCCGCCGATGAAGATTGATAAGAATGAAATGGATGTCATGACGTATTGAAGCGAAGATTCTTGGACAGACGTGAATTTTAAAAGAAGAGAAAATATCAAACTGCTCACGATTGCCAATAAAAAGATTGCAATCACGCCGTAAAGCACAGCCCTGCTTAAATTCCTGGATTCCATTAACCCCTCTCCTCTCTGATCTGATTCCCTGTATCCGGGAAATGCCTAGTACAAGCATATTCGGTCAGGTGGACAAATAGAATCAGATTTTATACTTATGTGGGGGCAAAAAAATGCTGATTCTGTAAGTATTTTTTTAACTCCTGGTTAAAGACTATAGATGAATGGAGTTTGAAGGGCGGGGGAAAAGTGGAAGAATATTTAATTATTATTCTGAGGACTTTGTTCCTTTATTTATTGATCCTCTTGATTTTCCGTCTGATGGGAAAAAGGGAGATCGGTGAATTGAGCATTCTGGATTTGGTTGTCTATATCATGATTGCTGAAATGGCATCCTTGTCTATAGAAAACACGAAAGATCCCTTGATCAATACTCTTCTCCCGATCAGTGTGCTTGTCATCATCCAAATCGCACTGGCATTCCTTTCGCTGAAAAGCAAAAAGTTCAGGGATATCGTGGATGGGAAACCAACGATCATCATCAATAACGGGAAAATCGACGAGAAGGCAATGAGAAGCCAACGGTATAATTTTGATGACTTGCTGCTGCAATTGCGGGAAAAGGACGTTGGCAATATTGCGGATGTTGAATATGCGATTCTCGAACCTTCTGGGACCTTGTCGATCTTCCAAAAAAATCAGGAAAGCCAGCAGGACAACAGCAGTCTTGCTTTGCCTCTGATTATTGATGGTGAAATCCAGGAAGACAATTTGACCATGATCGGCAAATCGAAGCCATGGCTGCTGAAACAATTGGAAAAAAAAGGTTATCACGATCCGGGAGAACTATCTTTTTGCAGTTATGAAAAGGGCCAGTTTTATATTGATTTACAGAATGAATGAAAAACGTGGAAGGAGCTTCCACGTTTTTTACATGACTTTTTTCCTGAAAAAGGATAACAGGACACGCTGCAGCTTGATGAGCTCCTGTTTCTTGATCAGTCCAAAGACGATCGCCAGGAACAGATAGAAGATGCTGATTGCTGCTGTGCTGGAAATGACTCTTACGGCAAGTCCAATACCTTCATCCAACCAGCCCCATAAGAGATAACCGAGTGCACCTGATAAAGCAATGAGAACAAATATTTTTACATAATCCATCACATAAAAAGTGAATGAAATGGCTTTAAGCATTGTTGCGAAATGGAGCAGCGTGATCAACACAATCCCCATGACCATCCCAAGGGCAACTCCATTGATGCCAAAGGCAGGCTGGCTTGCCAGCAGGAAGATGACAGCGGTTTTCGCCAGATTGCCGATCAGGCTGTTGATCATCGCTGCTCTTGCCAAATCAAGAGCCTGGAGAGCAGCCTGCAAAGGGCCCTGAAAATAGTAAAACAGAAAGAATGGAGCCATCAGTTTGATGAATTGGGCCCCATTTGAGCTGCCGTACATCACCGTCATTAATGGTTCTGCCAGTACATAAAGGACAATTACGGCCAGTCCCCCTGTAAGCAGGGAAAACCTTAAAGATTGCTGAAGCAGGTTCTCGATGACTTTCATTTTTTTCTTTGAGTTGGCTTCGCTGATGGCCGGAACAAGGGAAGTTGACAATGAATAGGTAATGAAGGATGGCAGCAATAATAGCGGCATCGCGAAACCGGTCAGGGCTCCGTATTGTTTTGTAGCGGCAACGGCAGCCACCCCGGCGATCGCAAGACTATGTGCGACCACGATCGGCTCAAAGAACCATGATACCGAACCGATCAGTCTCGAACCGGTGGTTGGCAGGGCAATCCTCATCAAATCATTAAAAGTCGATTTGCCAGAGTGTACAAACTGGAAAAAGTTCTTCCTTAAAGGGAATTTCTTCTTCAGCTTGAAGGCTGTCATTAAGTAAAAGAGAGAAACCAGTTCTCCCATTACTGCTGCGACCATGGCTGCTGCGGCAGCATATTCAATACCGTATGGCATGAAGGTTTTGGTCAGGACGGCGATCAAGGATATCCGTACAAGCTGCTCTATTACTTGTGAAATAGCAGATGGCCTCATGTTCTGTCTTCCCTGGAAGTAGCCGCGCAGGACAGAGGAAACAGCTACGATCGGAACAATAGGGGCGATCGCCAGCAAAGGCAGGTGGGTCCTTGAGTCAGTGAATAACGTTTGTGACAGGATAGGGGAAAGGAAAATCAGCGCCGGTGTAAAGATGATGGATAATGAGATTGTCGTAGCAAGAGAAACGACCAGAATTTTCTTGATCTTTTTAAAATCTCCTCTGGCTTCGGCTTCGGCCACATTTTTGGAAATCGCCACTGGTAGGCCCAACTGTGTGATCGTAACCACGAGCATCATGGCAGGAAATGCCATCATATAAAGGCCAACACCCTCTTCTCCAATGGAACGGGCAATGACAATGCGATTTATAAAACCAAGCACCCTCGTTATGAGCCCGGCAATCAACAAAATAAAGGTTCCTTTTAAAAACTTTGACATTCCGCTCCCTGCCTTCTCAAAAATGCATATTTCATATACAATTAACTATATGCAAGAATGTGGACAAAGCATGACAAGGTTAAAACATTATAAGACTAGAATATTCGACGGGGGGCTAGACGATGGAACGCATCCATCAGTACGGACGCTTTTACAACGAAGTGAAACCGGCACTGCAAAGCAAAGTTGAAGAATTCAAAATATTCGGATATGAAAGTGTCACAGAAAAGGAATTATGGGATTACCTGACGAAGAAAAAATGGAAGAAGCCAAAAGATGAAATCCAGTTGTATGAGGTAGTGGCCGACATTCTCTCAGCCAAAATTGGTGACCTGATGAACTTCACAACCGTTGAAGCTTTTAAATTAGGAGATTTCTCACTGGGTGACGAAGAAGAACGGAGGGAATTGCTTAAGTAAGGAACTGTAACACCCGAAAACAATTTCTATAATCGAGATAGAAATAATATGAAGAGGCTATTTTCGTTTAGATACATAGTTTTATGTCCGCTAAAGAGGCTTCAAAATGAGCCGGAAAAATATTAGTGCCGATTTTTTCTTTGGTAAGAAAACCGCTTAATTATGAAAAGAGCCCTAATTGACAGTTTTTTTAAACTGTTACATAATTAGAATGCTATAAATTGGTTACTGTCTATTATTTAGTCTGAGTGTTTTATTGTCTGACAGCATGTTTCTGTGCAAAGAATAAGGAGGATTTCTACATAATGGTAAAACGCAGCCGCATCGTGGCCTTCTTCTTGTTGATTTTACTGATTGGAAGCGCCATGGGTGCAACAACCCAGAATATTTTAAAAGATATCAAGCTAGGTCTTGACCTTCAGGGCGGATTTGAGGTCCTTTATGAAGTCACGCCGCTTAACGGTGAGAAGGGGGATAAAGTCGACCGTGAAACGTTGACAAGTACGGCAAAGGCCCTAGAACGAAGAGTAAACGTACTTGGTGTCAGTGAGCCGAATATCCAGATTGAAGGAGATAACAGGATTCGTGTCCAGCTGGCTGGTGTAAAGGATCAGAACAAAGCGCGTGAAATCCTGTCTACCGAGGCCCACCTGTCATTCCGTGATGTGAACGACCGAATCATGATGGATGGCGGGGATTTGGAAGAAAACGGCGCAAAGCAAAGCTTTGATCAGCAAAACAAGCCAAGCATTTCCATAACCCTGAAAAACGGGGATGAGTTCGGCAAAATCACAAAAGAAATTCGTGATATGTACCCTGAAAATCAGCTGATTATCTGGCTGGACTTTGAAGAGGGAGTAGATTCCTATAAGGAAGAAAGGATGAAACCAGAACCAAAATTCCTTTCAAACCCGAACGTTGATCAAGTATTGAATCAAAAGAATGTTGAAATTACCGGTAATTTCACCATCGAAGAAGCCCAACAGCTGGCATCCCTGCTGAATGCTGGTTCTTTGCCGGTACAGCTGGATGAAACCTACTCTACTTCCGTAGGTGCGAAGTTCGGTGAGCAGGCATTGAATGAAACGATTTTCGCCGGTATCATTGGTGTTTTGGCAGTATTCGTATTCATGCTTGTTTTATACCGTTTGCCAGGTTTGGTTGCAGTTATCACTTTATCTATTTACATTTATCTCATCCTCTTGATCTTTGACTGGATGAATGGAGTACTGACGCTTCCGGGAATCGCAGCCTTGATCCTCGGTGTCGGTATGGCGGTCGACGCCAATATCATCACCTATGAACGGATTAAAGAAGAATTGAAGGTTGGCCGGAATATCAGAGCGGCATTCGATGCGGGAAGCAAAGGTTCCTTATCGACCATTTTTGATGCGAACTTGACGACCTTGCTTGCTGCCATCGTTTTGTTCTCGTACGGGACAAGCTCAGTAAAAGGCTTCGCTACGATGCTGATCATCAGTATTCTCGCAAGCTTTATCACTGCTGTATTCGGGGCACGCCTATTCCTTGGACTGCTTGTCAGCAGCGGATTATTCAAAAACAAGCCTGGCTTGTTTGGTGTTAAGCAAAGTGAAGTCCATGATATTTCAGAAGGCCTTGACAGCCTGGATCTTAAAACAAAATTCGATCGATTCGATTTCATTGCAAGCCGTAAGAAATTCTTCACAGCTTCAGCGATCATGGTAGGGATCGGCTTGATTGCACTCCTTGTGTTCCGTCTGAACCTTGGCATTGATTTTGCCAGCGGGACACGTGTCGAAATCCTTTCAGACAGCAAGCTGACGACTGCACAGGTTAAGGAAGAGCTTGCAAAGGTTGATTTGCAGACAAATGATATCGTTATTTCTGGTGAAAATAGTGAAATTGGTGTAGCCCGTTTCAAGGGTGTTTTGACGAAAGATGAGATCTCCACCCTTAAAACTCATTTCAAAGAAGTATTTGGTGCTGAACCGAATGTGGGCACTGTTTCTCCGACAATTGGAAAAGAACTGGCCAAGAACGCCATGATTGCTGTTGCAATCGCCTCGTTGGGAATCATCATTTATGTGACGATTCGATTCGAGATATATATGGCGCTTGCGGCAATCATCGCCTTGCTGCATGATGCATTCTTCATCATTGTCTTGTTCAGCATCACCAGGCTGGAGGTCGATATCACCTTTATCGCCGCCGTCCTGACAATCGTCGGTTACTCGATAAACGATACGATAGTCACCTTTGACAGAATGCGTGAAAATATGGTGAAGAAGAAACGTCTCAAGACTCCGGAAGACATAGCAGAAGTTGTCAATACTGCGTTGAGGCAGACACTTGGGCGCTCTGTGAATACGATCCTGACTGTGGTCATTACGGTCATGGCATTATTGATTTTCGGAAGCACGTCCATCTGGAACTTCTCTTTCGCCCTTCTGATTGGCTTGATCGCGGGTACGTATTCTTCCATTTTCATTGCAGCCCAGCTGTGGTATGTATGGAAAAATAATGAGCTAAAGAAAAAGGGAACGATCAAGACTTACAAGGAGAAGAAAGTTTACTCTGACGAACCGCAAGTTTAATATGATCTACTTAAAGTACCACGGATTTTTCCGTGGTATTTTTTCATTTATGGTTAGAACAGCCATTTTTCAGGATAAAATAAAAGGAATGCCGCCAGACTAAATATGGCAGTAAGCTGACGGAATGGATCAAAGCTTTTGACAGGGAGGAATTTTGCCATTGGAAAAGGACGTTCGTTTTAAAAAAGCAGAGTTCGCCGCAATGGTTGGTGTTGTCGGGAATATTGCGCTGGCAGCATTGAAATGGGGAATCGGGATATATGCGAACAGTAAAGCGCTAGTAGCGGATGCTGTTCATTCAGCCTCCGATGTCGCGGGTTCATTAGCTGTATACATAGGCCTTAAAGCAGCAAAAGCACCACCGGATGAGGACCATCCTTATGGACACGGGAAAGCAGAGTCGATTGCTGCAATCATCGTAGCTGTGCTGCTGTTGCTGGTGGGCGTCGAAATCGGGCGCTCGTCCTTCGAAGCTTTCTTTAAGCCGATCGAGGCACCAAAAGCCATCGCAATCGTTGCGGTTGTCGTTTCAATTATCGCCAAAGAGGGAATGTTCAGGTATAAATACAAGCTTGGTAAGCAGTTGAAGAGTGATGCTCTTATTGTAAATGCTTACGAACATAGGTCCGATGTGTATTCTTCCATTGCAGCCCTGGTGGGGATCAGCGCTGCCGTCATCGGGGGGAAACTAGGAATCGGCTGGCTTGAGTATGCTGACCCGGTGACAGGTCTGCTCGTTGCGCTTCTGGTCATCAGGATGGCGTGGAAGCTCGGAAAGGAATCCATCCACAATACACTTGACCATGTTCTTCATGATGAAGATACGGAAGAATTCAGGAATGTTGTTCAATCGATTCCGGAAGTGAAAAAATTGGATGAGCTGCATGCCCGAGAGCACGGACATTATGTGATCATTGATTTGAAAATTTCAGTTGATCCTCATATAACCGTAGAACAGGGGCATCGAATCGGAAAATGTGTCAAAAAGAAGCTGATGGAAAACAAGAATGTCCAGAATGTCCTAGTGCACATCAATCCATACAGCGAGGACGGCAACTTCGAAGACACTGTGGACATTCAATAGATAAGAAGGGGAGGAGAAACATGAAATTCCAATGGACCTTGCTGCTGGCGCTCGCCTTCGCGCTGATCGTAGCGGTTTTCGCAGTCATAAATGTCAATCCTGTAACCGTCAATTATTTATTCGGTGTATCAGAATGGCCGCTTATTTTGGTTATCTTAAGTTCGGTATTGATGGGCGGGTTCATTATTGGATCCTTCGGTATGCTCAGAGTGTATATGCTCCAGCGAGAAGTAAAGTCATTGAAAAAGAGAAACCAGGCGCTTGAGGAACAGCTTGCCCAAAAAGGCACTCCTCAGGAGGAGCAGGCTTATGATATCGAGGATATTCATTAAGCGGACAGAAAAGTGGCAGCATCTCAACAGGTGCTGCCATTTTTATTTTGACTACTTTACTATAGAAGGTTGCTTGCACGTAACTCCCTCTGCTAAAGAGATGTTACATGGTACGAAAAAGGCTTATTAACATTCATTGTCATTGAAACAGTCCCGCTGCTTTTGTATAATGAAAAAGCTGAGAGGTGAACGTATGTTAAAGCCAAAATCCAGGTGGATTGTAAAAAAGTCTGACCAGACAAAAACAGAGATACTCGCGAATGATCTGAACATTAATCAATTGACTGCTTCTCTGCTCGTAAATCGCGGACTGGATACCGTGGAAGATGCCCGGTATTTTTTATTTGCACAAAAAAGCCAATTCCATGATCCGTACTTGCTGAAGGATATGGACAAAGCTGTCAAGAGAATCAATGAAGCAGTTGAAACCCAGGAGCCTATTCTGGTTTTTGGTGATTACGACGCAGATGGTGTAAGCAGTACGACGGTCATGATGAAAGCCCTTGCGGAAATAGGGGCGAATGCCGACTACTACATACCTAACCGTTTTACAGAAGGGTACGGCCCAAATGAAAAAGCATTTAAGTCAGCCGCGGAAAACGGAATTAGGCTGATCATAACAGTTGATACAGGTATTTCAGCTCTTCATGAAGCGAATGTGGCTAGAGAGCTTGGCATTGATTTGATCATTACGGATCACCATGAACCAGGACCCGTCCTTCCAGATGCCTTTGCAATCATCCATCCAAAGCTTGAGGACAGCATCTATCCGTTTAAGGATTTAGCCGGAGTAGGTGTCGCATTTAAAGTCGCACATGCTTTATTGGGAAGACTGCCGGAGCATTTATTGGAATTTGCCGCGATTGGCACCATTGCCGACCTGGTACCCCTGCTTGGAGAAAACAGACAGATTGCCCAGAGTGGGATCGCAAAATTGAAAACAAGCCAAACTCCTGGGTTGCATGCATTATTGAAGCTTGCGAATACAGACCGTTCGACGATCGATGAAGAAACGATCGGTTTCTTGATCGGACCTCGTGTCAATGCTGCGGGACGTCTCGGCAGCGCGGATCCGGCTGTTCAATTGATGATGACCTCAGATCCGGAAGAAGCGATGATGATTGCTGAAGAAATTGATGCAATCAATAAAGAGCGGCAGAACATTGTAGCTGAAATTGCCAGGGAAGCCATTGAAGAAGTGGAAAAACATTTCCCTGTGGCAGACAATTCTGTCCTGGTTGTAGGTAAGGAAGGGTGGAATGCCGGTGTCATAGGGATCGTTGCATCCAAGCTGGTTGAGAAATACTATCGCCCTACGATTGTCCTGAGTTTTGACAAGGAAAAAGGACTTGCCAAAGGGTCAGCCAGAAGCATAGCCGGATTCGATCTTTTCAAAAACCTTTCTACCTGCAGAGATATCCTCCCTCATTTTGGGGGACATCCCATGGCTGCGGGCATGACGCTGCAGCTTGAACATGTCAATGAGTTAAGAACCAGGTTGAATGAACTCGCGAAGGAACAGCTGACCGAAGAGGACCTGATTCCTGTCTCTAATATTGACGCGAAGATTGATATTAATGAAATTACGATTGATACAATAAATGAACTCGGGCTATTGTCACCATACGGAGTGAGCAACCCTAAACCGATGGTGCTGATTGACGGCGCCAATATTTCAACACTGAGAAAGATAGGCGCCGACCAGTCCCATCTGAAGCTTGCCATAGAAAATGAAGGGAAAGTAATTGATGGGATCGGTTTTGGGTTCGGTTATTTACATGATCATATCTCTCCTAGTTCCAAACTTTCTGTCATCGGGGAGTTGTCGATTAATGAATGGAACAATAACAAGAAACCGCAGATCTTTTTAAGAGATGTTGCTGTCAAGTCATGGCAGCTGTTTGACTACCGTGGACTGAAAAGAATAGAGAAGCTTCCGGAAATGGTTCCTGGTGACCATATAAAATGGGTCCTGTTCAATTCTGAAGTGAAAGAAAAGTTTTCGGCGATATTTGGAGATTCACTAGTGCATGTGGACAATGGGGAAGCAGCTGAACAGCTGGGGATGGAGCAGGCTTACGTCGTTCTCCTGGATCTTCCGCCATCCAAGGATCTGCTGGCCAAACTTTTTACAGGCAAGAACCCGGGAAGGGTTTATGCCCATTTTTACAAAGAAAACAGCGATTTCTTTACCACTTTGCCGACCCGGGAGCACTTCAAATGGTTCTATGCTTTTCTGGCAAAGAAGGGGCCGTTTGACCTTAAAAGATATGGCGGCGAATTAGCCAAGCACAGGGGCTGGACAAAAGAAACGGTAGAATTTATGTCACAGGTGTTTTTTGAACTAGATTTTGTTAAAATAAACAATGGGTTTATTTCACTAGAAAAAGATGTCCCGAAAAGGGACCTCTCTGAATCCAAAACATATCAGCACAAGGTGCAAGCATTCGCTCTTGAAAACGAGCTGCTCTATTCATCGTATGAGCAGTTGAAGAGCTGGTTTGATCAGTTCATTCAAGAGCCGGTGAAAAATGAGGAGGCAATTATTCAATGGATTTGAAACAATTCGTAACAATCGTTCCTGATTGGCCAAAGCCTGGCATTAAGTTCAAGGACATCACTACCTTAATGGATAATGGCGAGGCATATAGATATGCAACAGACCAGATTGTGGCCTATGCCCGTGAAAAGCAAATCGACCTTGTAGTAGGTCCTGAAGCCCGCGGTTTTATCATCGGGTGTCCGGTTGCCTATGCACATGGAGTAGGTTTTGCTCCAGTAAGGAAAGAAGGCAAGCTTCCGCGCGAAACAATCAAGGTAAATTACGGCCTTGAATATGGCAGCGATGTGCTGACCATTCACAAGGACGCGATCAAGCCGGGACAAAGAGTCCTGATCACGGACGACTTGCTGGCAACTGGCGGAACGATTGAAGCAACAATCAAGCTGGTTGAAGAACTGGGTGGAATCGTTGCTGGAATCGCCTTCCTGATCGAACTTACTTATCTTGATGGCCGCAAGAAACTAGATGGCTATGACATTTTAACTTTGATGGAATTCTAATCAGACTGGGCGCTTCATTCCGAAGTGCCCTTTTCTTATAAAACAAAAAACACTTTCTTCAACACAAGATCTAATTATTAGATGATCATATTGATGGAAAACCAATAACTTTCGACAATTTTTTTATTTTCTGATCTAAAATCTCTTCCTTTCTCTTTACATCTTCGATTTTTTCTTTGATAATAGTAACAATCCTTTATAAGAATAATTATTGTATATAAAGGATTTTTATCGCTTGCTGATTAATTCAATGGTTCCCGCCAATAGAATGGCGGATTAATATAACGAAATAAAAACAAAGGTGATCCTATGGCGAATGACCAGGTAATGACGGCCGAACAAGTCATTGACTGTACAAAATCTTATTTGAATATTGAGCATGTAGAATTGGTAAGAAAAGCATATGAATTCGCCAAACAGGCTCATCATGACCAATTCAGGAAGTCCGGGGAACCGTATATCATCCACCCGATTCAGGTTGCCGGCATCCTGGCCGACCTCGAGATGGATCCTGCTACGGTTGCGGCCGGATTCCTTCATGATGTCGTTGAAGACACTGCTGTCACACTTGATGATATTCGTGACGCCTTCAATGATGAAGTCGCAATGCTCGTTGATGGCGTAACGAAGCTAGGGAAAATCAAGTATAAATCGCATGAAGAGCAGCAGGCGGAGAATCACCGCAAGATGTTCGTCGCCATGGCTCAGGATATCCGGGTCATCCTGATTAAACTGGCTGACCGGCTGCATAACATGCGGACCTTGAAGCATTTGCCGCTTGAAAAACAGCGCAGGATCTCCAATGAGACACTTGAAATTTTTGCGCCTCTGGCACACAGGCTCGGAATCTCGAAGATTAAATGGGAATTGGAAGATACAGCTTTACGCTATTTGAATCCCCAGCAATATTACCGTATTGTCAATCTGATGAAAAAGAAGCGTGCAGAGCGTGAACAGTATCTGGATGAAGTTATTGATGAAGTGAAGGATCGGCTGAATGAGGTTTCAATCAAAGCCGAAATTTCCGGCAGACCGAAGCATATTTACAGCATTTATCGTAAAATGGTGCTGCAGAATAAGCAATTCAACGAAATCTATGATTTGCTTGCTGTCCGGATTGTTGTCAACAGCATCAAAGACTGCTATGCCATCCTCGGAATCATCCATACTTGCTGGAAGCCTATGCCTGGACGCTTTAAAGACTATATTGCAATGCCAAAACCGAACATGTACCAATCCCTTCATACAACCGTAATTGGACCTAAGGGAGATCCGCTCGAAGTCCAGATCAGGACGGATGAAATGCACCGGATCGCCGAATTCGGGGTGGCGGCCCACTGGGCATACAAAGAGGGCAAGCCTGCGGAAGGATCGAACCTTGAAACGAAACTATCCTGGTTCAGGGAAATCCTTGAGTTCCAGAATGATACGGCAAACGCAGAAGAATTTATGGAATCTCTTAAAATTGACCTGTTCTCTGATATGGTTTTTATTTTCACTCCAAAAGGTGATGTCATTGAATTGCCTGCAGGATCGGTTCCGATTGATTTTGCGTACAGAATCCATTCGGAAATCGGCAACAAAACGATTGGTGCCAAGGTCAATGGCAAGATGGTCACACTTGATTACCAGCTGAAGACAGGAGATATCATTGAAATCCTGACTTCCAAACATTCCTACGGACCGAGCAAGGATTGGCTTAAGCTGGCCCAGACCTCCCAGGCGAAGAACAAAATTCGCCAATTCTTCAAGAAACAGCAGAAGGATGAGAATGTAGAAAAAGGCCGGGAGCTATTAGAAAAAGAGATTCGGAATATGGATTTTGATGTAAAAGAAATCCTGACTTCCGAAAATCTTAGAAAAGTATCCGATAAATTCAATTTTACAAATGAAGAAGATCTTTTCGCGTCCATTGGATATAACGGAATCACTGCACTCCAGGTTGCCAACAGGCTGACCGAAAAACTCCGCAAAAAGCGGGATCTTGAACAGGAAAAAGACATTTCAAATGCGGTTTCCGAGCTCAAGGCTTTTTCTCCTGCGAAGAAAAGGGAGTCCGGTGTCAGAGTTTCTGGAATTGATAACTTGCTGATCAGGCTATCACGCTGCTGCAATCCTGTACCTGGGGATGAGATTGTTGGTTTCATCACAAAGGGGAGGGGCGTGTCCGTCCACCGTTCAGATTGCACAAACATCCATACCGAGGATGCACAGGCAAGGCTGATTCCGGTTGAGTGGGAAACGGGCCTTAATGATCGCAAGGAATACAATGTCGATATTGAGATCAGCGGTTATGACCGCAGAGGCCTGCTGAATGAAGTGCTGCAGGCTGTAAATGAAACAAAGACGAACATTACCGCGGTGTCCGGGAAATCTGACAGGAACAAAGTGGCCACGATCAATATGTCGATCGCCATCCATAATGTCAGCCACCTGCAGAAGGTCGTGGACCGGATAAAACAAATCCCTGACATCTATGCTGTCAGAAGGATGATGAGTTAGGCTTTTATAGCGAGCTTTTTTCATGAGCATTTTTAACCTATCAGATTAGGCTTAGCTCTGGTCAGATAATTCAGCCATGATTTAAGGAGTTTTGGACATGCGTTTAGTTATACAAAGAAGCAAAGAAGCAAAAGTGACCGTAGATGGGGAAGTTACCGGTTCGATTACCAAAGGGTTTGTCATTTTAGTGGGCGTTACCCATGAGGACACGGAAAAGGATGCGGAATTCCTTGCGGAGAAGGCTGCCAATCTGAGAGTCTTTGAGGATGAGGCAGGAAAGATGAATCTTTCCCTGCTCGATGTGGGCGGGGAGATTCTATCCGTTTCCCAGTTCACTCTTTATGGAGACTGCCGGAAAGGACGCCGCCCCAATTTCATGGATGCTGCGAAGCCCGATCATGCCAATTCCATCTATGAGGCTTTCAATCGCTTCCTCGAGGAAAAAGGGGTCAAGGTAGAAACCGGTGTATTCGGAGCGATGATGGACGTACAGCTGACAAATGACGGCCCGGTCACTTTGATCATTGATAGTAAGTAACGCAACAAAAAGAAGGTATCCACATGGATACCTTCTTTTTGCTTAGTTGTTTTTAAAATACCGCGCAAGCCCTTCAAAAATGCCGTTTGCGACGGTTTCCTGGTATTGCGGGGTATTTACCAGCATTTCCTCAGCTGGATTGCTTAAATAGCCAAGCTCAAGCAGCACGGCTGTCTGCCTGTTTTCCCTGATGACATGATAGTCACCGAACCGGGTGCCCCTGTCCTTCAGCATCGTTTTGCTGACGACGGAGGAATGGATTTGTTCACCCAGCGGCTTTTGTTTTGAATTGTAATAATAGGTTGTCATGCCTCGGACAGTTCGATCATTGATGCTATCGTAATGAATACTGATGAATGCGTCGGCATTATGGTAATGAGAGCTGCTGACCCTTGAGCCCAGCGAGATATAAGTGTCATTATTTCTTGTCAGGACAACATTCGTGCCTGCAGCTTTAAGTTTGTCATACAGAATCTGGGCGGTTTTCAATGTCAAAGTTTTTTCCAGGGTGCCTCTTACACCTGTCGTGCCATTATCCCGGCCGCCATGTCCTGGGTCGATGACGACGGTACGATTCTTTGTATGCTTTTCCGCCCCAGGCTTTTCGATTTGAGGGGCATTTCCCTGAACCGTGACAATCCATCCGGCGACGAAGCCAGTTGTCCCATTTGGAAGGGCAATTTTATACCAATCTTTCTCAACACTAAGGATATCGAACGCATCTCCCTGGTTTGCACGATAAATGACCGAAGTGTCGGTCCCAGGCCCCTTGCGGATATTTGTTCCGTTATGGAGCATTGAAACCTTGCTGTTTTTAACTGATTGGCTTGGTGCAGATTGTTGTGTTCCATTCGTCTTCTTTTCGAAAAACCACCCGGCAGCCCAGCCGGTTTTGCCTGCTTTATATTCAATCCTCACCCAATTATTTTGCTCCTCGAGGATCTTGAAGCTCTGGCCCTTGGAGACGGAACCGACAACTTTGCCGTCTAGTGTATTCCGGTCACGAACGTTCAACTGTGATGCCGTCACTGTTCCGGTATAGTGGTTAACAGGAGCGGCAGGTGTTTGTTTTTCGCTGTTTGAAGGAGTTGCGGAACTGAACGTTAAAAATTGGGCACTTACCCATGCGCTCTTGCCGGAGTAGGTTATTTCAGCCCAGCCATTCGCTTGGGACAGGACTGGGACGATGGCGCCTTTTTTTAACTGTCCAACTGTTTTTGCGCTTAGCGATGGAGTTTCCCGGACATTCAGGGAAGTGGCATTGACCGTCCCATTAGTTTTTGGACTGCTGGACGAAGTGCTTTGGCTTTTATTCTCTTTTACTGTTATGTATTCCTTTGATACCCAGCCACGCACTGAAGGCGTTTTTATCTCTGCCCAGCTGCCGTTTGAACTGAGGATCTCGACGGCTTGTCCGCTGTTCAGCGAACCGATGACCGGATGGTTGGTTCCAGGACCTTTCCTGACCCTCAGGCCGTTTGCGGTTATGCTGCCTGTGCTGGCAGTTGAGCTTTGTGATACAGCGGGTTTAACAGCATCTTTTGAAGTGAACCATTCGGCCACCCAGCCTTTTTTGCTGCCTCCAAGGCTGATCTGGATCCAATCGCCCTCCTGTTTGATGACTGAAAACTTCTCTCCCTTTTTTACCGATCCAGCTACTGGATAACTCAGGCCGGGACCGGACCTGACATTTAGGCTTGTAGCTGTAATGGTGACATTTCCATTGTCCGCCCCTGCCGTTTCTATGGCTGGCAGGCTCCCGAATATGAGCAATAAGCAGAGGATGACAGGAACCATTCTCGTTTTGGGCAATGATCTCCCTCCCTTTGTATAGATTTAGTAATGTTTAAGGTCATGCTCGGATGTCTGAGAGGTTTTGCGAAAAGACAATCTCCCTTTTAAAAATATATTACCGGAAATTACCGGTAAAATCACGAGGACTTTTCTCTTATATCGGAAAGGGGTGTCAAAAATTAAAGTTGAACTTTTTTCAATTTAACCCTGGCAAGAAAAAAAGTTATTGAAAACGATGAAAAATTTTTACGAGTGTGGGAAGAATAGAAGGCATCAAACGATTGGAAGGTGATTGCCATGAGATTCAGCGAAAAAGGAAATTCCGCTTCGTTCGGGGAAAATCAATTATTCGGTGTCGATTTTCATGATTTTATCCAGAAAGAACAGAGCTCACATATGATCGAACTGGCTTCCGAATTCGGGCTGAGCCTGCGCGACGTCAGAAAACTGAAAAAACAGCTGGAACGTTCATGATTTGTTCTTGACATTGTAAAATTGTCTCCGTATTATAATATAAATAAAATGCTATATCGAAAACATACCGTTGATGGAGCATAGTAGCCAGGAAACAAGTGGCAAGAGAGGAAATGCCTTGGCTGGAAGCATTTCTGCATGATGACCCGGTGAATGAACACTCCGTAGGATTCTTTCTGAACATGGCTGTGATGCCATCATTAGGGTAGAACGTAAGCAGGCGTTAACTGTTAAAGTGGAAGTGCTTCATGCGCTTCAATTAGGGTGGCACCACGGGAATCAAAGCTCTCGTCCCTTGTTATGATGGCAAGGGATCGGGGGCTTTTTTGTATTTTCGTAAAACAATACATAATGAAATGGATTTTTATGGAGGAGGATGTACTGTGTCGAATCAAATCAATATTCCGCGCGGCACACAGGATATTTTGCCTGGCCAATCAGAAAAATGGCAGCTGATTGAGGCAAAAGCGAGAGAACTTTGCGAAAGATATCAATATCGGGAAATCAGGACTCCGATTTTTGAGCATACAGAATTGTTCAAGCGAAGCGTAGGAGATACAACGGACATCGTCCAAAAAGAAATGTATACATTTACCGACAGGGGAGACCGCAGCCTCACGTTAAGGCCAGAAGGAACGGCAGCAGCTGTCCGTTCATTTGTCGAAAACAAAATGTTCGGAAGCCCGAACCAGCCTGTCAAGCTGTACTATATGGGACCGATGTTCCGCTATGAGCGCCCTCAGGCAGGCCGTTTCCGCCAGTTTGTCCAATTTGGTGTAGAGGCAATGGGGAGCGCTGACCCGGCGATTGACGCTGAAGTCATCTCATTGGCGATGGGTATCTATCAGGAACTCGGACTGAAAAAGTTGAAGCTGGTAGTGAATAGCCTTGGGGACAAAGAGAGCCGTACTGCTCACAGAGAGGCACTGGTTAACCATTTTAAACCAAGAATCGGGGAATTCTGCAGCGATTGCCAGAATCGTCTGGAAAAGAATCCAATGCGGATTCTTGATTGCAAGGCGGACCGGGACCATGAGCTGATGAAATCAGCGCCTTCCATCATCGATTACTTGACTGACGATTCCGCACAGTATTTTGCTAAAGTGCAAAAATATCTTACAGATTTGGGGATCGAATTTGAAGTGGATGCAAATCTCGTGCGCGGGCTGGATTACTATAATCATACTGCGTTTGAAATCATGAGCAATGCGGAAGGCTTCGGAGCGATCACAACACTTTGCGGTGGCGGAAGATACAACGGTCTGGTTGAAGAAATCGGCGGACCTGAAACACCGGGAATCGGGTTTGCTCTAAGTATCGAAAGGCTTCTTGCGGCACTTGATGCTGAAGGTGTCGAGCTTCCCTTAAAGGAAGGAATCGATTGTTATCTCGTCTCCCTTGGGGAAGAAGCAAAGGATTATACCGTAGGCCTGCTCCATAAGCTGAGAGCGGCAGGGTTCTCTGCAGAACGAGATTACCAGGACCGGAAAATAAAGGCGCAATTCAAGGCAGCTGACAGAATGAATGCCAGATTTGTAGCTGTACTGGGAGAAGACGAATTAAAAGCGAATAAAATCAACCTGAAATCGATGGCGGACGGAGATCAAGTGGAACTGCCGCTGGAGGATTTTATTGAAAAATTCAAGGAGATCTGTAAGTAGAGGGGGAGTTTAGATGTTTGGGAGATCATATTTTTGCGGTGAAGTAACAGAAGAGGCGATTGGTGAAAAGGTAACGCTTAAAGGATGGGTGCAGAAGCGCCGGGACCTTGGCGGGCTGATTTTTATCGACCTGCGTGACAGAACGGGTCTTGTGCAGATCGTCTTTAATCCAGATGTATCGCAAGAGGCTCTTTCCCTTGCAGATAAGGTGCGTACCGAATACGTACTTGACGTAAAAGGGACAGTCATTGCCCGAAGCGAAGGAAGTATCAATCCAAACCTCAAAACTGGGAAGATTGAAATCCAGGTGGAGGATCTGACAATCATCAATGAAGCGAAAACGACACCATTTGTGATCGCAGATAAAACCGATGTTTCAGAAGATGTGCGCTTGAAGTATCGATATTTGGACCTCCGCCGTCCGGTTATGTTCGAAACCTTTAAAATGAGGCATCAGGTGACAAAAGCGATTCGCGATTTCCTTGATGGCGAAGGCTTCCTTGATGTTGAAACTCCAATTTTAACAAAGAGCACACCTGAAGGAGCAAGGGATTACCTGGTACCGAGCCGTGTTCATCCTGGAGAGTTCTACGCTCTTCCTCAATCGCCGCAAATTTTTAAGCAGCTGATGATGGTTGGCGGCTTTGAGCGTTATTACCAGATTGCCCGCTGCTTCCGCGATGAGGACCTCCGTGCAGACCGTCAGCCGGAATTCACCCAAATCGATATTGAAACCAGCTTCATGAGCCAGGAAGACATCATGGGGTTGACAGAAAAAATGATGCAAAAGGTCATGAGGGATGTTAAAGGTCTGGAAGTTACTGAACCTTTCCCGCGCATGAGCTATGAAGAGGCTATGAACCGCTATGGCTCCGATAAGCCGGATACTCGTTTCGCGATGGAATTGGTGGACCTGTCAGAGTCAGTCAAGGATTCAGGATTCAAAGTCTTTGCTTCGGCAGTGGCCAATGGAGGCCAGGTTAAAGCAATCAATGTTAAGGGTGCTGCAGCAAACTACTCGCGTAAAGACATTGATGCATTGACAGAGTTCGTGTCTGTATACGGAGCGAAAGGCCTTGCGTGGCTGAAAGCAGAAGAAGATGGACTGAAAGGACCAATCTCCAAGTTCTTTGGAGAGGAAGAACAAGCAGCACTCAAAGCCAAGCTTGAAGTTTCAGCTGGAGACCTCCTTCTCTTCGTTGCTGATCAGAAATCAGTGGTCGCAGATGCCCTTGGTGCATTGCGTTTGAAGCTTGGTAAGGAACTCGGCCTGATCGACCAGAGCAAATTCAACTTCCTGTGGATTACGGAATGGCCGCTATTGGAGTTCGACGCTGAAGCGGATCGTTATTTCGCGGCACACCATCCATTCACAATGCCTGCACGTGAAGACCTACCATTGCTTGAGAGCGATCCGGCTAATGTGAAAGCACAGGCTTATGACCTTGTATTGAACGGGTATGAGCTGGGCGGAGGATCTTTGAGGATTTTTGAAAGAGATGTTCAGGAAAAAATGTTCTCCGTCCTCGGTTTTACAAAGGAACAGGCCGTCGAGCAATTCGGATTCCTGCTTGAAGCATTCGAATACGGAACACCTCCACATGGCGGAATTGCCCTTGGGCTGGACAGAATGGTGATGCTCCTTGCCGGCAGAACAAACCTGCGTGATACGATTGCTTTCCCGAAAACAGCAAGCGCGAGCGACCTGCTGACAGATGCCCCGGGCGAAGTAAGCGGAGCGCAGCTGGATGAGCTGCATTTGTCATTAAATGTTAAAAAGGACCAGTAATATCCAGTATCCACATCCTTGAACTTCATTGAAGGCTGTGGTACTATAATAACAACAAAAGAAGAGTCCTGATGTGTTCGTTGTTTAACCTGAAGTTTTGACCTAACATCTATCCTTCGGGAGTCCGCGTTTTCGGGCCGCGTAAATGCCTCTGGCTAGAGGACTTACAGAAATCCGGAACAGGGCACCCACCTGCTGAGAGCGGGTTCAAGACGAAGGCATCCAACACGACGGCACGATTGGGACTCTTCCTACATACGACAACATGAAACCATGCAGCTGCATGGTTTTTTTGTGGTCTAGGAAATTACAAAATAATTTAGTTGTGGATAAATATATGAGTTTTCCTAATTCAGCTTCAGCGCCTAGCCCCTCGAGTCACTTCGGTCCGCCCAATTAAGTCAAAGAACGACTTCACCGGTCGGCCCTCCAGTGCTTGTCGGGGCTGAACAAGGCGCTTGCGCTTTTGTTGTTTTGCAGTGAGATTGAATAGATGGGATCCGATTTGATGACAGACACAAATTGGAGAAAACGCATAGTTTCAGTCGGTCATAATCAAACAATAGTCTACAAGCATGGCTTTTCACACCGTTTTCAATCAATATCCAAAAACATACACTTTAATTCCTATAAAAATACTTGAATTTAACGCCGTGTATGTTATATTCAAAAGCGGGTATAGATAGTAACATTAATCTTTTATTTGGAGTGAGATTGGATGCTTCATCAATTTTCAAGAAATGAATTGGCCATCGGCAAGGAAGGCCTCGATATAATGAAAAATGCGACGGTAGCAGTATTGGGAATCGGCGGCGTTGGTTCCTTCGCAGCTGAAGCTCTGGCGAGATCCGGGGTGGGCAAGCTTGTGCTGATCGACAAGGACGATGTTGACATTACCAATGTCAATCGCCAGCTGATTGCGCTTTTATCAACCGTTGGCAAGCAGAAAGTAGAAGTGATGCGTGACAGGATCAAGGATATCAACCCTGACTGTGAAGTGATTGCGCTAAAAATGTTCTATACAGAAGAAACATATGAAGAAATCTTTGGGTACGGTCTGGATTTTATCGTGGATGCTTCTGATACGATTTCCTATAAAATTCATATCATCAAGGAATCTCTTAACCGAGGGATTCCGATGATCTCCAGCATGGGTGCGGCGAATAAAATGGATCCTACGAGATTCCAGATTGCCGATATTTTCAAGACACATACCGACCCGCTGGCAAAAGTCATTCGGACGCGTTTGCGCAAAGAGGGCATCAAAAAGGGAGTACCTGTTGTGTTTTCTGATGAAAGTCCAATCGTGATCAGAGAAGATGTTCGTAAAGAAGTAGGCAATGACAATGCGGAAATCCGCAAAGCGAAAATGCCGCCATCCTCAAATGCATTTGTACCATCTGTAGCAGGGCTGATCATGGCCAGCCATGTGGTATCAGAACTGCTTAAAGATATAGAAATAAAGCGCGTGAACAGCTAAGAGGCAGCACAATAAAAAAGCGGACAGACCCCCATTGGTGGACTGTCCGCTTTTTTGCGCTGTCATTTTTTATGGCCCATGATTTTTTCGTAGATCGTCGAGATGGCCTGCTCGAATTTCCCGGTTTTCTTTGGTTTATAGTACACCTTGTTCTTGATCCTGTCTGGAAGGTACTGCTGCTTGACCCACCCGCCTTCATAATCATGCGGATAAAGGTAATCAACACCTCTTCCAAGGTCTTTTGCTCCTTTATAATGAGCATCCTTCAGATGGTCAGGAACTTCGCCGCTGATGCCTGAACGGATATCGGAAAGAGCGGTATCAATCGCCATGATTGCCGAATTGGATTTAGGTGATAGGCATAATTCAATGACCGCATTGGCAAGGGGAATCCGCGCTTCCGGGAAACCAACCCTTTCTGCCGCTTCGATTGCCGCAAGCGTCCGCTGGCCAGCCTGCGGGCTTGCGAGACCAACATCTTCATATGCAATCACGAGCAGCCTCCTGTTGATGCTGACAAGGTCGCCTGCTTCAATCAATCTGCCAAGATAGTGCAGGGCGGCATTCACATCGCTTCCCCTGATTGATTTCTGAAAGCCTGAAAGCACATCGTAATGGGCATCACCGTCTTTATCATGGGCGAGACTCTTTTTCTGCATGCATTCCTCTGCGGCTGCTTCATCAATATGGATGACTCCGTCTTCGCCTGGTGGTGTCGAAAGCACAGCAAGTTCGAGCGCATTTAATGAGCTTCTGACATCACCGCCTGATGCGGTCGCAAAATGTGTGAGCGCTTCTTCTGTCATGTTAATATTTAAATTCCCAAGGCCGCGCTCATCATCTTCCACTGCTCGCCGCAATGCTTTTTTTAAATCCTCTGGTTCCAGCGGCTTAAGCTCAAAGATCTGGCATCTTGAGCGGATGGCAGGATTGATTGCGTGATAAGGATTGCTCGTCGTTGCGCCAATCAAGACAATCATCCCGTTCTCCAGGTATGGAAGCAAGAAGTCCTGCTTGGCCTTATCAAGGCGGTGAACCTCATCCAGAAGCAAGATGACCTTGCCAGACATTTTTGCTTCGGCTGCAACGACCTCCATGTCTTTCTTATTATTTGTCACTGCATTGAGAGTCCTGAAGGCAAAATTGGTGCTGCCGGCAATTGCGCTTGCAATCGATGTCTTTCCTATACCGGGAGGACCGTATAAGATCATGGAAGACAATTGACGTGCTTTTACCATTCGATTTATGATTTTCCCTTCAGCTACAAGATGGGACTGGCCAATGACTTCGTCGATCGTCCGCGGTCTCATCCTGAAAGCAAGAGGTTTAAGGTTCATTTCCATCGCTCCAATAAAAACATATATTCGTATCTATACAATACCATGAACCGGACGCTTGCGCATTGTCCATGCAATTTGTGCTATAATGGCAAAAGCCTACCTATTGACTGAGGATTTTGGTAATATTTAAAGTAAGTGAATGCCATATGGGGCATTAAATAATATAACGATTTTTATCGAGGTGCATTATGAAGATATCGACGAAAGGCCGCTACGGATTGACGATCATGATCGAGCTTGCCAAGAAATATGGGGAAGGCCCGATTTCTCTCAAATCCATTGCGCAAACGAATGACTTATCGGAGCATTATTTGGAACAGTTGGTGGCCCCGCTCAGGAATGCGGGCCTTGTGAAAAGCATTCGGGGAGCTTATGGAGGCTATATCCTCGGATCAGAACCTTCAAAAATTTCAGCTGGTGACATTATCCGTGTGCTGGAGGGGCCAATCAGCATCGTAGAGGGCATCGAGGACGAAGAGCCTGCCAAGCGCGAACTCTGGACACGCATCAGGGACGCAGTCAAGGATGTGCTTGATAATACGACCATTGAAGACCTTGCTAACCACACCGACAACTTCGGTGAGTCTGATGCCTATATGTTTTATATTTAGTAGCTTGGTTGATCTATTGCCAAACTAATAAGGCAAAAAAACATCTACAATAATCTTCTGAAGAGAGGGTAAGACTTTGGAAAGAATCTATTTGGACCATGCAGCGACGACACCCATTCACCCTGATGTCCTCGAAGCTATGATAAAAGTAATGGAAGCGGAATTTGGCAACCCGTCCAGCATCCATCATTTTGGGCGCGAGGCAAGGAAAATACTTGATGAGACCAGGCATGAGCTGGCGCTTAGCATTGGCGCCACAGCTAATAATATCATTTTTACGAGCGGCGGTACGGAAGCTGACAACCTTGCGATCATTGGGTATGCCGAAAACAATCGTTCAAAAGGACAGCATATCATTACGACGCAAATTGAGCATCATGCCGTCTTGCATAGCTGTGAGGAATTGGAAAAACGGGGATTTGAGGTTACATACCTTCCCGTGGATGAAAACGGCCTCGTCTCTATGGAAGCGTTCGAACAGGCTTTAAGGGATGATACCATTCTTGTCACCATCATGTATGGAAACAATGAAGTTGGGACAGTCCAGCCTATTCAACAAATTGGTGAGCGGCTTGCAGACCATCAAGCTGTTTTCCATACAGATGCTGTGCAAGCTTATGGCATTGAGAAATTGGATGTGGATGAGATGAAGGTGGATATGCTGTCAGTATCTGCGCATAAAATCAACGGTCCAAAAGGAATTGGATTCCTCTACATCCGGAATGGAATCAAACTGGCACGCCAGCTTTTTGGAGGGGAACAGGAGCGGAAACGCCGGGCAGGAACCGAAAATGTAGCGGCGATCGCCGGCTTCAGGAAAGCTGTTGAGCTTTCAGTGAAAGATATGGATAGCAAAAGAAATTCCTATAATGAGTTCCGTACTGCGTTCATCAGCATACTCGAAAACAGCGGAATCTCTTTCCAGCTGAACGGATTGCTTGATAATTCTCTGCCTCATATTTTAAACTTAAGCTTTCCGGGTACGAATGTCGAAGCCATGCTGGTGAACCTTGATCTTGCAGGAATCGCAGCTTCAAGCGGTTCCGCATGCACAGCCGGTTCAATCGACCCATCGCATGTACTTGTTGCCATGTTTGGCAAAGAATCCAATCGGATCGTCAATTCAATCCGCTTCAGCTTCGGTTTGAACATAACAAAAGACCAGGTTGAAAAGGCAGCCGAAGGAACTGCTAAAATAGTTCAGCGGCTTGCGAAAAATCATTAATGCAAAGGGCAAAATAAGTTACAGGAACAGAAAAGAGGTGAAGCATAATGGAAAAATCACCTAAAGATACTAGAGTGGTTGTCGGAATGTCGGGTGGTGTTGATTCATCAGTCGCTGCGCTGCTCTTGAAGGAGCAGGGCTATGATGTCATCGGCATCTTCATGAAGAACTGGGATGACACGGACGAAAACGGCGTGTGTACAGCAACGGAGGATTACGAGGATGTAATCCGCGTCTGCAACCAGATTGGCATTCCATATTATGCAGTCAATTTTGAAAAGCAATATTGGGATAAGGTTTTTACCTATTTCCTCGATGAATATAGAGCAGGCAGGACTCCGAACCCGGATGTCATGTGCAACAAGGAAATTAAATTCAAGGCATTCCTCGAGCATGCCGTCAATCTCGGAGCGGATTACCTGGCAACAGGCCACTATGCCCGAGTCGAGGACTGGGACGGGGAACGAAAAATGCTGCGGGGATTGGACGAAAATAAGGATCAGACCTATTTCTTGAACCAATTGAGCCAAAGCCAGCTGGAAAAAGTGCTTTTCCCGATCGGTAATCTGGAAAAAGCACGGGTGAGGGAACTGGCGAAGGAAGCGAACCTTGCCACGGCGACGAAAAAAGACAGCACTGGAATTTGTTTTATCGGCGAAAGGAACTTCAAAGAATTCCTCGGCAACTACCTGCCAGCGCAGCCGGGCAATATGGAAACCATGAGCGGAGAAGTTAAAGGCAAGCATGATGGCCTGATGTACTATACAATCGGCCAGCGGCAGGGTCTTGGCATCGGCGGCTCTGGGGAACCATGGTTTGTTGTCGGCAAGGACCTTGATCGCAACGTACTGCTCGTGGAACAGGGTTTCCATAATGAGCTTCTCTACTCAGACAGCATTACGGCAGTCAATGTCAGCTTTGTATCGGATAAACCGAAGCCTCAAACTTTTGAATGCACCGCTAAATTCCGCTATCGCCAGCCAGATAATTCGGTGACAGTTGAACTCCATGAAGACGGCACTGCCAAAGTTCTATTTAAGGAACCGATCAGGGCTGTTACTCCCGGACAGGCTGTTGTATTCTATGATGGAGAAGAGTGTCTGGGCGGCGGCACAATTGATGAGATTTTCAAGGATGGCAACAAATTGACATATGTCGGCTAATCCTGACTTTAACCCCGGCGGGCTAGCTTCGCCGGGGATTGTTTTTGTCAAGGAGGTACCGGTGAAAATATGATATACTTGCAAGAGGAATGGAGTGACCAAAATGGATAAAAACCAGACAGGCATTGAGTTGATGAAGGAAGGGAAATGGGAAGAGGCTGCCCAGGCTTTTATGGAAGCAATCGAGGCACAGCCAAATGACCCTGTAGCATACATAAATTTTGGAAATGTCCTGACAGCAGTCGGGGATAATGAAAGAGCGATTAATTTTTACAATAAAGCCATCACCCTTGATGAAAATGCGACCGCGGCTTACTACAGCAAGGGTGGCGTTTATTATGATGAGCAAAATTTTGAAGAAGCAAAGAACATGTATGAAACTGCCTTGAAAAAAGGGCTGGAAACAGGCGATAACTTTTTCATGCTCGGCATGAGCCTTGCGCAGCTGGGCAACAGCAGGCTGGCTCTGCCTTATTTGCAGCGCAGTACGGAGCTTCTTGAACAAGATGCAGAAGCACACTTCCAATATGGACTTTGTCTTGCCAGAGAAGGCGTGATCGATGAAGCGATCAAAGTGCTTGAGGAGGCAATTGAGCTTGATCCGCAGCATGCAGATGCCCTCTACAATCTTGGAGTTGCCTATGGCTATAAAGAAGACGGCGAAAAAGCCCTGGAAATGTTCAATCGCGCCCTTGATGTCCAGCCAGACCATCTGCTTGCAGGCAACGGTAAAAAATTGATTGAAGGCAAAGATCTTCACTAAGTCAGGCTATTTTGCATTGGTTGTTTTTTCGACTGTGAGATTTAACTGGCGTAGGGATTCTTTTCTTGCTGCTAGCTCCTCAATTAACGATGAATAAAAAAATTCAAAGGCCAATTTTTACTTTTGGACCATTAAAGCAACAGAATCTGCGAAAAATGTCTTAAGTTACAGTGCTGTGTAAAGGGGGGAAGGAACTTTGGAAAAACAGGACAGTCTTGATTTGTTCTCTGAACAGGGCAAGTTCATGAAAGGAAAACATCTCGTCACGATTTTTCACAATGAGCAAAATCTTTATACAGTCCTGCGAATCAGGGTCGAGGAAACGAATGAACAGTACGAAGATAAAGAGGCTGTCATAACAGGGTACTTCCCCCGGATCCATGAGCAGGAGACCTATATCTTCTTTGGTGAAGTAAAAGAGCATCCAAAGTTTGGCGTGCAGTTCCATGCAACCCACTTCAGGAAGGACCTTCCCCAGTCAAAGCAGGGAATCGTCAGCTATCTGTCAAGTGACCTGTTTAAGGGGATTGGAAAGAAAACAGCAGAGAAAATCGTTGATACACTTGGGGAAAGGGCGATCACCAGGATTATCGAGAACCCATCTGTCCTTGATCAGATACCGAAACTCGCACCTGACAAAGCGAAAGAGCTTTACGATGCGCTGATGGAGCACCAGGGACTGGAGCAGGTGATGGTTGCCTTGAATCAGTATGGTTTTGGACCACAGCTTTCGATGAAGATTTACCAGGTTTATAAGGAACAAGCAATCGAGATCATCCAGAACAACCCTTATAAATTGGTTGAAGATATCGAAGGAATTGGCTTTGGAAGGGCGGACGAACTTGGCGGCCAGCTGGGATTGACCGGGAATCACCCAGACCGGATCAAAGCAGCCTGCCTGTATACCCTTGAGAATTCGAGCCTTCAGGGCGGCCATGTCTATATGGAGGCAGAAGCCCTGCTGCTGGATGTGAAAAAACTCCTTGAAGACAACCAGAATATCGAAATTGATTTTACTGATATATCAAGGGAAATAATCAAACTCGGAGAAGAAGGCAAGCTGATTGCCGAGGAACAAAAATTATATCTTCCATCGCTTTATTTTTCCGAAAAAGGGCTGGTAAACAGCATTAAACGGATTCTTGAGCAGACGGAGTATGAGGACCAGTTCCCTGAATCGGAATTCCTGATTGCGCTTGGAAATCTGGAAGAACGCCTTGGTGTCCAATATGGCCCAAGCCAAAAGGAAGCAATCCAGACAGCACTGATGTCGCCGATGATGATTTTGACTGGCGGTCCCGGTACCGGAAAAACGACGGTAATCAAAGGAATCGTTGAACTCTATGCAGAGCTGCATGGGTGTTCTTTGGATCCAAAAGATTATAAAAAAGAGGAGCCCTATCCCTTCCTGCTGGCGGCACCAACCGGACGAGCGGCCAAGCGGATGACCGAGTCGACTGGCCTGCCTGCGGTGACAATCCATCGACTTTTACGCTGGAATGGAGCGGATGGATTTGAACATAACGAGGATCAGCCTCTTGAAGGAAAACTTCTGATTATCGATGAAACCTCTATGGTCGATACGTGGCTGGCACATCAACTGTTTAAATCTCTTCCTGACCATATCCAGGTGATCGTTGTGGGGGATGAAGACCAGCTCCCTTCGGTTGGCCCGGGACAGGTGCTGAAGGATCTTCTGGATTCAGCCCGCATTCCAACAGTGAGGCTGACAGATATTTATCGGCAGGCAGAAGGATCATCCATCATTGAATTGGCCCACCAAATTAAAAATGGGTTTCTGCCTGATGATATTTCGGCCCAGCAGCCAGACCGTTCTTTTATTAAGTGTCATACCAGCCAGATTCCCCAAGTAGTCGAAAAGGTTGTCGCCAATGCGAAAAAGAAGGGCTATTCACCAAAAAACATACAGGTATTGGCTCCGATGTACCGCGGGCCTGCCGGGATTGACCGACTGAATGAGCTTCTGCAGGAATTATTCAATCCGAACTCCGATGGATCCCGGAAAGAGCTTGCCTTTGGCGATGTGAAATACCGGATTGGCGATAAGGTTCTCCAATTGGTTAACCAGCCTGAGGCCAATGTTTTTAACGGAGATATGGGCGAAGTTGTCGCGATTTTTTACGCAAAGGAAAATACCGAGAAACAAGACCAGCTCATCGTTTCCTTTGAAGGCATTGAGGTAACCTATAACCGGCCGGATCTATCCCAAATCACTCATGCGTATTGCTGTTCCGTCCATAAATCGCAGGGAAGTGAATTTCCGATTGTCGTTCTGCCGGTCGTAAAAAGCTACTACAGGATGCTGCGAAGGAACTTGATTTATACCGCAATCACGAGAAGCAAACAGTTCCTGATTCTTGTAGGTGAAGAAGATGCCCTGAAAATGGGGATTGAGCGCGGGGACGATAACCAGAGGAACACGACACTTGTCGAAAGACTTGCTCAGATGCTGCCAGACCTTAATGGAGTTGAGAAAGCACAGGAACAGCACGGGGATGGAGCAAAGCGGTCTGTTACAGCTGGGGATCCGGAAGAGGCTGATTATGTCGAAATCATCAGAAATGCAGACCCAATGATTGGGATGGGCAGCCTGACACCATATGATTTTATGGAGGAAGCATAAGAATTCGCTGGAAGGATATCAGCGGATTCTTTTTTTAGGGCTGTTTTAGGATTGGCCCGACTTCGGACAAAATCCGGTGGAGCCGTAGTGAAAATGTCCGAAGATGGCAGGACTTTGGACAAAATCCGGTGGAGCAGTAAAAATGTCCGAAGATGACAAGATCCATGGCTTTTTGAAAAAACGATTTCAATGGAAAACCTTACACCTCATGATTCCCCATATGAGAGCGGAAACTAAGAGTGTTCGGAAAGGCGGGACACACTTTTGCGGACATTTTCACTTTTGAAGGGGTTACCTGTGTATGAATTGGCAAATGGTCAAAAACTGGGCGAAGTTTGTGACATTAGCATCTCAAGTGATGGAAGCGTAGTAGGCTTACTTGTAAAAAAGGGTGCGTTCATCAAGAAAACGTTTCAAATAAGAATCGATGCGGTCGCTTCTTTCGGTGACGATGGAATCATGGTTGAAGACCAGTCTGCATTGGAGTCAATAGAGACAGAACCGGAATTCACATTCGAACACCACCAAAGCCTTGCTGGCAAAATGCTCCTTTCCAAAGAGGGAGAACAGCTTGGACTGTTGGAGGACGTATATTTTCATGAAGAATTGGGCACGATTGTAGGGTACGAATTAACGGATGGCTTTTTTTCGGATATCGCGAATGGAAAGCGTGTGGTCAAAACCACGGATCCCCCTGCAATCGGAAAGGATGCCATCATCGTCACTGTATAATCGAGATGAGGTGTCCTTATGTTAAGTTGCCCGAATTGCAAAAGCAAGGATATCGGTAAAATCGGTATCAACCAATATTACTGCTGGAACTGCTTCATTGAACTGTCTCTGGATAAAGGCCTGATCCATACCCATCAAGTCGAGGAAGATGGCACATTGAGCTCACTCGACGATTTATTTGATGAGGATCAACGTCAATACGGCATGTAAAATAAAATGAAGAGGTGAAACACAATGAATAAAATGTTAACCTCCGTAATTGCTTTTGGTGCTGGTATGGCCGCATACAACTATGCTTCCAACAACAATATGATGTCCGGAAGAAAAATGAAGAAACTAGGCAAAAGAATGACAAGAGCTTTGTTTTAGAGCTGAATTTAAATAAACACAATCCCCTGTATTTTATGCAGGGGATTTTTCCTGTATAAACAGCTCCCTTTCTTTCAAGAATAAACAGGAAGGAGGGCGTGATGTAATGAATATCCAGATGAAATGGTATTACCGGCTTGGATTTCTACTCCTTTTGTTTATTGTTCTCTTTATTTTTGTAAAACTGCAGGCATTATGGGTGCCTGTCCTGGAAGTGCTCGTTACGCTGCTTATTCCTTTTTCGGTGGCTGCGTTCATTACATACTTGCTTCACCCGATTGTGGAGGGACTTCATCAACGGGGCCTCCACCGGGGAGTGGCCATCCTGATCATTTATATCTTGTTTTTTGGCGGATTGGGTTTTGCTTTTTACAAGGGAATACCTGCTATGATCATTCAGCTGAGGGACCTGGCGGAGAACGCTCCTTATTTTGCGGCTCAATATAAGGATATGATCAATAACATCATGGACCAGACTGAGACATGGCCAGCTGGCATCCACCAGCGGATTGAGGATGGCATCAACAGAATGGAGGCATGGCTGGACGGAGTGCTTGCAGGGGCGATGACCTTCCTGATGGATATCGTCAATTCGATTCTTACTATCGCTGTAATTCCTTTCATTGCCTTTTATATGCTGAAGGATTTTGATGCGATGAAAAAAGCGGCATGGTATCTCACTCCACGGCAATGGAGGCAGCCGGGCACCCAATTCCTTCATGAAGTCGACAAATCCCTGGGAAGCTATATACGGGGTCAGTTGCTCGTCTGCCTGGTAATCGGGGTTCTGTCCACGATCTTCTTTTGGATTGCCGGAATTAAATACGCTCTCCTGCTTGGAGCGATCGTCGGCATCACCAATGTCATCCCGTACTTTGGCCCAATCATCGGGGCAATCCCGGCCGTCATCATTGCTGCTACCATGTCTGTGAAAATGGTCGTGATTTCTCTCGTCATTGTTTTTTCTTTGCAGTTCCTTGAGGGGAATATTCTGTCCCCATTAATTGTTGGGAAAAGCCTGCACATGCATCCGCTGATGATCATGTTCGCGCTTTTGGCCGGTGGGGAAATAGGCGGAATCCTGGGATTGATCCTTGCTGTCCCAGTATTGGTAGTGCTGAGGGCAGCGCTGATTCATGCAAAGGACCATATTATCCTTGAGAGGAAAAAGCAGCGCCAGACATAAATTTGGCCAACTCGTTTGACAAACGGGTTATGGCTATATATAATTCGGCTATAAGAATAATAATTAGTAAAATGTAGAAGGAACGAGTATGTTATAGACCATCGTCCAGAGAGGGATTTCCAGGCTGAAAGAATCCCCGGTGAAGGATAACAGAAGGCTATTCCGGAGTGCAGGCAAAACCTGCCGTAGCAGCTGCGTTAAAGCGTTATTGAGAGATGGGCGCATGTTTTTAGTGTCCATAATCAGGGTGGTACCGCGAGCAAGCTCTCGTCCCTGTCCAGGGATGAGGGCTTTTTTTGTTGCCTAAAATCCCTGAAAGCTTAAATTTCAATAGGATTTAGGAGGTAACTATATGAAGAAACTGACAGGTTCAGAAATCAGGAAAATGTATTTGGAATTTTTTAAGGAAAAAGGACATGCCATTGAGCCGAGCGCATCACTCGTTCCTCATGACGATCCATCCTTGCTATGGATCAACAGCGGTGTCGCTACCCTGAAAAAATATTTTGACGGCCGCGTCGTACCTGAGAATCCGCGGATCACAAACGCACAAAAATCGATCCGTACAAACGATATCGAAAACGTTGGAAAGACTGCACGTCACCATACTTTCTTTGAAATGCTCGGGAATTTCTCGATTGGCGACTATTTCAAGGTAGAAGCAATTGAATTCGCATGGGAATTCCTCACCGATGAAAAATGGATCGGCTTTGACCCTGAGAAACTGTCTGTGACGATTCACCCAGAGGATGACGAGGCGTTCAGCATCTGGAAGGATAAGATTGGCGTTCCTGAAGAGCGCATCATCCGTCTTGGAGGGAACTTCTGGGATATCGGCGAAGGCCCAAGCGGACCGAACACCGAGATATTCTACGACAGGGGACCAGAATACGGGAATGACCCTGAAGACCCTGAATTGTATCCAGGTGGAGAGAATGAACGTTATCTCGAAGTCTGGAACCTTGTTTTCTCTGAGTTCAATCATAATCCGGACGGCACTTATACGCCGCTTCCGAAAAAGAACATCGATACGGGAATGGGCTTGGAGCGTATGGCGTGCGTAGTCCAGGACGTTCCGACCAACTTTGACACAGACCTGTTCATGCCGATCATTAACTCGACTGAAGAAGTTTCCGGCGAAAAGTATGGAGTATCCAAAGAAAAGGACGAGGCATTCAAAGTAATTGCTGACCATACCCGTACAGTGGCATTCGCTGTCGGCGATGGTGCATTGCCTTCAAACGAGGGCCGCGGTTACGTCCTCCGCAGATTGCTTCGCCGTGCCGTCCGTTACGCGAAGAAGCTGAACATCAACCGTCCGTTCATGTATGAACTGGTTCCTGTCGTTGGTGAAATCATGCATGATTTTTACCCGGAAGTGAAGGAAAAGACTGACTTCATCCAGAAGGTCATCAAAAACGAAGAAGACCGCTTCCATGAAACCCTCCATGAAGGGCTGGCTATTCTCTCAGGATTGATCAAGAAGGAGAAGGAAAAGGGCAGCGGCATGATCCAGGGTGAAGATGTATTCCGTTTATATGACACCTATGGCTTCCCTGTTGAGTTAACCGAAGAATATGCTGAAGAAGAAGGCTTGAAGGTTGACCATGAAGGTTTTGAAAGAGAGATGGAGCTTCAGCGTGAGAGAGCGCGTGCTGCACGTCAGGATGCTGGTTCGATGCAGGTGCAGGGCGGCGTGCTTGGAGATATTAAGGAAAGCAGCGAATTTGTCGGCTATGACACTTTCGAAACAACCAGCAAGATTGTTACCTTGGTAAAGAACGGCGAACTTGTTGAGGAAGCCAAGGCTGGAGAAGAAATCCAGCTGATCCTCGATGTCACTCCATTCTACGCAGAAAGCGGCGGCCAGATTGCAGACAAGGGTACAATCAAGTCAGATGGCGTCAAGCTGTCAGTCAAGGATGTAAAGAAAGCGCCTAATGGCCAAAACCTTCACAGCGTGGTTGTGGAAGAAGGTACAGTGACCACAGGCATGGAAGTGACAGCTACACTTGACCAGGAAAATCGTACAAGTATTATTAAGAACCATACTGCAACACACTTGCTCCATCAGGCGTTGAAGGATGTTCTTGGAACGCACGTGAACCAGGCGGGATCGCTTGTAGAGCCTGACCGTCTGCGTTTTGACTTCTCGCACTTCGGGCAGGTAACGGCTGAGGAGCTTGAAAAAGTAGAAGCAATCGTCAACGAAAAAATTTGGAGAAGCATCCAAGTCGAAACAAGCTTCAAACCAATTGCAGAAGCGAAAGCAATGGGTGCGATGGCATTGTTCGGCGAAAAGTACGGCGATATCGTCCGCGTTGTTAAAGTCGGAGATTACAGCCTGGAGCTTTGCGGTGGCTGCCATGTACCTAATACATCTGTGATCGGTTTGTTCAAGATCGTGTCTGAAGGCGGGATTGGTGCAGGTACGAGAAGGATTGAAGCCGTTACTGGCGAAGCTGCTTACAAGGTGCTGAACGACCAGATCAGCATTTTGAAAGATGCTGCTGCAAAATTGAAGACGTCTCCTAAAGAAGTGGCGAACAGAATTGATACAATGCTTGTTGAAATGAAACAGCTTCAGCGTGAAAATGAATCTCTTGCTGCTAAATTGGGTAATATTGAAGCAGGAAGTCTTACATCCAAGGTCAAGGAAATTAATGGTGTCCAATTGCTGGCAGCACGTGTCCAGGCTTCAGATATGAACAGCCTGCGCAACATGGCTGATGATTTGAAGCAGAAACTTGGCTCTGCAGTCATCCTGCTTGGAATGACAGACGGCAGCAAAGTGAACCTGATTGCAGCTGTGACGGATGATTTGATCAAGAAAGGCTATCAGGCTGGAAAACTGATCAAGGAAGCTGCAGCGATTTGCGGCGGCGGAGGCGGAGGCCGCCCGGATATGGCTCAGGCTGGCGGAAAAGACCCATCAAAACTCGACAATGCGCTTCAATTTGCCGAAGAATGGGTAAAATCAATTTGATATAAAAGCAAAGTAGTGTAGAATGAAGGTAACTTGAAGAAAATTTTACCTGCCATTTTTAAAAGTGAGGTGCATTCGATGAGCTCGTTTGACAAGACGATGAGATTCAATTTTCCCGAAGAGCCATTTGAGCATGATGCCAATGAAGTGCTTCTGCAGGTCTATGAGGCTCTGCAGGAAAAAGGATATAACCCGATTAACCAGATTGTCGGATATTTGCTCTCTGGCGACCCGGCCTATATTCCGCGCCATCGCGATGCCCGCAACATCATCCGCAAGCTGGAGCGGGATGAAATCATCGAGGAACTGGTTAAATCCTACTTGAGGAACCAACGAGAGGGGAAATAAATGCGGATCATGGGATTGGATGTCGGCTCGAAAACAGTCGGCATTGCGCTGAGCGACGAACTGGGTTGGACTGCTCAGGGTCTGGATACACTTAAAATCAACGAAGAAGAAAATGTGTTTGGTTTTGAGGAATTAGGTAAAATAATAAAAGAGAACCAAGTCGACAAAGTTGTCGTCGGCTTGCCTAAGAACATGAACGGCACAATCGGTCCCCGCGGCGAAGCCAGCCAATTCTACGCAAGGGAATTGGAAGAGAGGTTCGGCATCCCTGTCATCCTTTGGGACGAGCGCCTGACGACAGTCGCTGCCGAACGGGTTTTGCTCGAGGCGGACGTAAGCCGGAAAAAACGCAAGAAGGTCATTGATAAAATGGCTGCAGTAATGATTTTACAAGGCTACTTGAACAGCCAAAATTAAATTGAGGTGACTTAAATGGATCACGGCGAAAACAACATCACAGTAGTAGACGAAAACGGCAACGAACAATTATGCGAAGTCCTTTTCACATTTGACTCAGAAGAGTTCGGAAAGTCATATGTGCTGTACTACCCAATCGGCGCTGAAGAAAGCGAAGATGAAGAAATCGAAATCCACGCATCAGCTTTCACTCCAACAGAAGACAATGAAGATGGCGAACTGATGCCAATCGAAACAGACGAGGAATGGGACATGATCGAAGAAATGCTCGAAACATTCCTTGCAGAGCAGGACGAGGAATAATCCACTGAAATGACCAGGTGTAATAGCCTGGTCTTTTTATTTGCCCTGCTCTGTCAAATCTCGCTGTTTGAACCTCCCACTCAGAGTTCTCCCAGAACCCCCGTCACCCATCTAAACCTTACCTTACCCCGCCTTGTCGGATTATAAGTTTATTTGTCGCCTGTGGTATTTTTTCGTAATTATTTGCAAATAAAAATAAAAAATATAGTATAATGGTTCGAGATGTAAAAATAGAGAGTATCCAGGAAATCACCATTGTTAACTGGAGGGGGAACTTATGTCTGACGAGAAAAATATAAAAAAAGATAAAAAACAGCTGATCAGGGAAAAATTGATCGAGCACCAGAGTGAGGCACGTGTCGTTAGGAAGATCGTATTCATTGTGTCCGTTTTAGCGATCCTGCTCATCGGTGCTGTCGGCGGCGGAGGCTACTACTATATAAAAGAAGCCTTGAAGCCGGTAGACGAGAACAGCAAGAAAACCATCGATGTCAATATCCCGATCGGGTCTTCCACAACTGGAATTGGTAAAATCCTCGAAGATAATGGGGTTATCCGGGATGCCCGAATCTTTAAATACTATGTGAAGTTCAAGAATGAGGCCGGTTTTATGGCCGGTGATTATAAGATGAAGCCGTCGATGACGCTTCCTGAAATCATCACCAGCCTGAAAACAGGCAAGGTCATGCAGGATGTAGTCATGAAGATCACGATTCCAGAAGGGAAGCAGCTGAAGCAGATAGCAGGGATCATTGCTGAGAAAACTCAGCAGGATCAGGAGGAAATCTTCAAGCAGCTGAATGACAAGGATTTCATCACGAAAATGATGGCCAAATACCCTGATGTTCTTACAGAGGACATTCTCAAGGAAAATGTGAAATACCCACTTGAAGGATACTTGTTCCCGGCCACCTATCCATTCTATTCTGAAAAGCCGACTGTCGAGGAAATCGTTACGGTCATGCTGACCAAAACAAAGGAAGTAATCGGCGAATTCAGAGGCCAGATGGAAGAACGTGAAATGTCTACACACGAACTGATGACAATGGCCTCACTGATTGAAGAAGAAGCTACCCAAAAAGCAGACCGTGATAAAATCGCAAGTGTATTTTATAATCGGATGGAAGAGGGCATGATGCTCCAGACAGACCCGACTGTTCTTTATGCGCATGGCGAACACAAGGACAGGGTTTTCTACAAGGACCTTGAAATCGATGACCCTTATAACACCTATAAAATCATGGGGCTGCCACCAGGGCCAATTGCAAACCCTGGCGTCATGTCGATCGAGGCTGCGCTGGCACCCGCTGAGACAGACTTTTTCTACTTCCTTGCAACCTCAACAGGTGATGTCATTTTTACAAGGACATTAGCCGACCATAATCGGGAAGTAGCGAAGCATATTACAAATAAAGAATAGGCAGTAAAATACAGGGAAATGCAGAAAGGTTAGCATTTCCCTTCTTATTGTGATAAAATAATTCAAGTGTTTTTACGAGCAATAAAAATGTACTGTCCAGTGCAGCTCATGATCTGAGCTTCGCTTTCCTGATAGCGTGCATTGCAGATGTAAGAGTCGCGGCTTTTTGGCTGAAGATACCCGTATGGCAATTCCAGAAGGTACTTCTCTTATCCTGTGAACGCTTTTTTTTCATGTTTGGACAGGCAATTCATATCCAACTTGGCTGTAAAAGCCATTGAATAGAGGTGAAGCAGCTTGCTGAATGATAAGCTGCAGGAATATTTGGATTCTCTGATCCATCCGAGACAGGACCTGCTTGGGGAGATGGAGGAGTACGCACAGCAAAATGGTGTGCCAATCATGGAGCCGGCAGGAATTGAAACGATGCTTCAGCTCTTGAGGATCCAGCAGCCTGAAATGATATTGGAAGTGGGAACAGCGATAGGATACTCCGCGCTGAGGATGGCATTTGCCCTTCCTGAAGCGAAGGTGGTCACACTCGAACGGGATGAGGATAGATTCATGCTTGCTGTTGAATATATAAGAAGAGCGGCCAAGCAGGATCAAATTATCCAGATCAAGGGAGATGCACTAAAGCTTGAGCAGGAAGTAAGCAGATATGCCCCATTTGACACCATTTTCATTGATGCTGCAAAAGGGCAATATAAGAGATTCTTCGAAATGTATTCCAGCTATTTGAAGCCTGGAGGCATGATTGTAACCGATAACGTTCTTTTTAAAGGGCTTGTATATCATCAGGAGGCGGAGAGCAAGAGAGTCCGCAGCCTGGTAAAAAAAATAGATGAATTCAACCGCTGGCTTTCATCCAACCCGGAGTATGATACCATCATCCTTCCGATTGGCGATGGTGTCGCGGTTAGTAAGAAGAGGTGAACGGAATGAATAAACCTGAATTATTGGTAACTCCAACGTCTGTTGAGGATATCATCCCACTGGTAGAAGCAGGAGCGGATGCTTTCCTGATTGGCGAGCAAAAATTCGGCTTGCGCCTTGCAGGTGAGTTTACGCGTGACGATGTCAAAAAAGCAACCGAATTGGCACACTCAAATGGCAAAAAAGTGTACGTAGCTATGAATGCGCTGTTCCATAATGAAAAGATCGATTTGCTTGGCGACTACCTGGCATTCCTTCAGAGTGTGAATGTTGATGGCGTCACATTCGGCGATCCGGCTGTATTGATGGCTGCGAAGGAGCATACTCCTGATATGAAGCTGCATTGGAGCACGGAAATAACAGGCACCAACTGGTATACTTGCAATTACTGGGGCCGAAAAGGTGCAAAACGTGCTGTTCTTGCCAGGGAAATCAATATGGATGCGATTGTCGAAATCAAGGAAAATGCTGAAGTGGAGATTGAAGTACAGGTTCACGGGATGATGAACATGTTTCAATCGAAACGACCGCTTCTTGGACATTACTTTGAATATCAAGGCAAGGCGCTGGAAGTTGAAAACCGCAGACAGGAACGCGATATGTTCCTACACGACAAAGAGCGTGAGAATAAATACCCGATCTTCGAAGACGAAAATGGGACACACATCATGAGCCCGAATGATATTTGCATCATCGATGAGCTGACTGAGCTTATTGAAGCAGGAATCGATTCTTTAAAAATTGACGGGATTCTGAAGACTCCGGAATATATCCTTGAAGTAACAAGACTTTACCGTAAAGCCATTGATATGGCAGTCGATAATCCGGACCAGTACGATGAAGAAAAAGATGGCTTGCTGGAAGAAGCTGAAGCACTCCAGCCGCCTAACCGTCCGCTTGACACAGGCTTCTTCTTCAAAGAAACGGTTTATTAAGAGAAACACTAAGGAGGTAGCGTTATGACAGCAATAGCAGACAAGATTTCACAAATTGTCGACGGAAAACGTGTCATTGTGAAGAAACCGGAACTGCTTGCGCCTGCCGGAAATCTTGAAAAATTGAAGATTGCCGTCCATTATGGTGCAGATGCCGTCTTTATTGGCGGACAGGAGTATGGTTTGCGTTCAAACGCAGATAATTTCACTTTCGAGGAAATGAAGGAAGGCGTCGAATTCGCCAAGAAATACGGCGCTAAAATATATGTAACAACAAACATCTTTGCCCATAACGAGAACATCGATGGACTTGAGGACTACCTATTGGGCCTGAAAGAAGCTGGAGTGCACGGCATCATCGTTGCAGACCCGCTGATCATTGAAACCTGCCGCAGAGTCGCTCCGGAAATCGAGGTTCACCTGAGCACGCAGCAGTCACTCTCAAACTGGAAGGCTGTCCAGTTCTGGAAGGAAGAAGGATTAGAGCGTGTCGTTCTTGCTCGTGAGACAAGCGGGGAAGAAATAAGGGAAATGAAGGAAAAGGTTGATATTGAAATCGAAACATTCATCCATGGCGCGATGTGTATCGCATATTCCGGACGCTGTACTTTGAGCAACCATATGACGGCCCGTGATTCAAACCGTGGAGGTTGCTGCCAGTCATGCCGCTGGGATTATGATTTGTACAAGCTCGAAGGAAGCGATGAAAATCCACTATATACGGAAGGCGATGCGCCGTTTGCAATGAGCCCGAAGGATCTTAAGCTGATCGAATCGATTCCGCGCATGATTGAGCTTGGGATTGACAGCTTGAAAATCGAAGGCCGAATGAAGTCCATTCACTATATTGCAACAGTAGTAAGTGTGTATCGCAAAGTGATTGATGCTTATTGTGCGGATCCTGAGAACTTCGAAATCAAGCAGGAGTGGCTCGAGGAACTTGATAAATGTGCGAACCGTGAGACAGCAACTGCCTTCTTTGAGGGAGTTCCTGGGTATAAAGAGCAAATGTTTGGAAACCATAGCAAGAAGACGACTTTCGACTTTGCCGGCCTTGTGCTTGATTACGATGCAGAAACCCAAATGGTGACACTGCAGCAAAGGAACTATTTCAAGCCAGGCGATGAAGTTGAATTCTTTGGCCCGGAAATCGAGAACTTCACGCATGTAATCGATAAAATCTGGGATGAAGATGGCAATGAGCTGGATGTAGCGCGCCATCCTCTGCAAATCGTCAAATTCAAGATGGACAAGCCTGTCTACCCAAATAACATGATGCGGAAGGAGAAGTAGAATGGACCGCAAGCCTGTTGTAATTGGTGTAGCCGGCGGTTCCGGCTCAGGTAAAACAAGTGTTACAAAAGCGATCATTGACAGTTTCAAAGGCCATTCAATCCTGATGATTGAACAGGACTATTATTACAAGGATCAAAGCAATTTGCCGATGGAAGAACGTTTGAAGACAAACTACGACCATCCACTGGCATTTGATAATGATTTGTTAATCGAGCACATTCAGAAGCTGCTTCGCTATGAACCAATCGAAAAGCCTGTTTACGATTATGCTGTTCATACCAGATCCAGTGAAATCATTCATGTAGAGCCTAAGGATGTCATCATTTTGGAAGGAATCCTGATTCTTGAGGATGAAAGATTGCGCGACTTGATGGATATGAAACTGTATGTGGATACGGACGCAGACTTGAGGATCATCCGCAGGCTTCTCCGCGACATCAAAGAGCGAGGGCGTTCGATGGATTCAGTCATTGAACAATACGTGAGTGTTGTAAGACCGATGCATAATCAATTCATCGAGCCAACGAAGCGTTATGCTGATATTATCATCCCCGAAGGCGGGCATAATCATGTCGCGATCGATTTAATGGTAACAAAAATTCAAACAATTCTTGAACAAAAATCATTTTTATGACACAATAACATAGATAAAGTGGACAAGGGAGTGCTTGTAAAAAGTGCTTCCATTTTCACAGATAGAATGGCCCAGTAATGGACCTGCTTAAAAATGCGCGCCCTGACAAAGGACGCGCTCCTGTATATTTTTCAGGTTACATAATATAATATTACACAATCTATTATGGGGAATTGTGAAGACTAGAAGGAGTGAAGGATTTTGGCTACAGAAAAAGTTTTTCCTATGACAGCGGCAGGGAAAGAAAAGCTAGAGCAAGAATTGGAAATGTTGAAAACGGTTAAACGTAAAGAAGTGGTTGAGAGAATCAAGATCGCCCGCAGCTTTGGCGACTTATCAGAGAACTCTGAGTACGATTCTGCAAAAGAAGAACAAGCATTTGTTGAGGGACGTATCACGACTCTTGAAAATATGATCCGCAACGCAAAAATCATCAAGGAAGACGAGCTGAGCACAGACGCAGTCAGCCTTGGCCGCACGGTGACTTTCGTCGAGCTTCCTGATGGCGATGAAGAATCATACACAATCGTCGGCAGCGCTGAGGCAGACCCGTTTGAAGGAAAGATTTCAAATGATTCTCCGATTGCCAAGAGCCTGATGGCCAAAAAAGTAGGAGATGAAGTGACGGTCCAGACTCCTGGCGGCGAAATGAACGTCCGAATCACTTCAATTAAATAACGTGAACATAGTTTGAAACCTTAACACCTCGTCAACACTTTTGACGAGGTGTTTTTTATGCGTAAAAACAGACTGATGGTATGGATCAGCATCTGCATCATGGGTATGTGTATGCTTATGTTCAGGCTTGCTCAGTTGCAGTTGATCGATACAGAGTCATTTTCAAAGCATGGAATCAATCTGATTGAAGCGAGTGTCAAACAGAGATCGCAGGAGATGATCGTCGATAATGGCAGGGGGAATTTCCTGGATCGTTCAGGAAAACCTTTGTCCTACGAAACATCATCTGTTCTTGTCCTGTTCCCATTCTTGAAAAAAATGGACTGGCAGGCAGAAAAGGTGGCGCAGACAATCGGTGTTTCACCAGAATCATTGAAGTACGCAGTAGAAAAATCCAAAGAACCATTCGCCTACGGGACTCCCGATCCGGTCATCCTGACGAGAAGCCAGATGGATGCCATCAATGAAATGGAAATTCCCGGTGTATTCGCGGTAGAGCGCAAGTATCCGCTCGAAAGGATTCCGGCTGCCCAGCTGCTCGGTATCATCGGAGAAAATGACGGTGAATTAAAAACCCGCTATGGCGACAAAGAATTCCTGCCAAGAACCTTGATTGGACTTTCCGGGCTGGAGAAAAGCTTTGATGAGTTTTTGGTCGCCGAAGGAAAATCCAAGCTTGTCTATCATGTGGATGGAGAAGGCGCTCCGCTCTTTGGAATCAATGTCAAATACATTGAACCTGCGAACCCTTTTTATCCAATCAATCTGCAAACCTCGATAGACAAAAATCTGCAGCTGATCATGGAAGATATGGTGGACAGGCACAAAATCAGCAATGGCGGCATCGTGCTTCTGGATATCGAAACGAATAGCATCCTGTCGATGGTGTCAAGGCCTGTCATCACTAAGGGCAAACCGTTTGGTGACAAAGGGATCGAGAATATGATGGTCAAGCAGCATATCCCTGGCTCTGTGTTTAAGACAGTTGTCGCAGCAGCAGCAATCGATCATGGACTGGATGATCCGGCCCGCTTATTTGATTGCAGCAAAAAAATCAATGGTGACCCGGATCCAAAGTATGACCACGGAATGCTGAACTTCAGTGATAGTTTTGCCGTGAGCTGCAATCGGACCTTTGGCGAGGTTGCGAGGGAATTGCAGGAGAAAGACCCTCATATCCTCGAAAAATATGCGGAAATGCTATCGTTAACAGGAGGTGTTGGCTGGCGGGGAGATATTTTTCATCTGGAAGATTTTAATCAGCTTCAGGATGAGGAAAAGGGCAGAGTATTCCTGTCAGATGAGGCACGAAAGGATCGCAATTTTTCCGCTCTGTCAGGAATTGGGCAGCATGAAGTAAGGACATCACCTCTTGCGGTCGCAAACATGATGGCGACCATTGCCCGTGGCGGCCAAAAAGAAATGGTCCGTGCTGTTCTTTCTGTCCAATATCAGAATGGCAGCAAAATGACTGAATTCTCCGAGGACAGGCTCAAGGGGCAAAAGATATCTTCCATTACAGCTATGAAGCTGCAAAAGCTTTTGCGGGAAGTGGTCATCAATGAGGACGGAACGGGGAGATGGTTCAGGGACTTGCCGTATGCTGTCGCAGGGAAATCAGGCACAGCAGAGACAGGTATCTATAAGGATAAAAAACAGCTGCACAATAAATGGTTCGCAGGCTATTTTCCTTATGAGAATCCCAAATATGCGCTCGTAGCCATCAATTTAGGAGTCCCTGAAGATGAAGGGGGAGTCAACCTGCTTTTTGCGGATATAGTAAAAGAAGTCTATAACTATAATCATGGTTCAGTGGCCGAAGGACCCGAAAGCAATTAGATAAAGATAAAATCCTTCAAGTTTGCTTCAAGTCATGGTAGAATGTTGACAACCTTATAAGGGAGGGAAAGATCTTGAAGCATGATTATGACAACCTAAATGAGGGGTCCCGGTCGAGTGCACGGGCAAAACGAAGAAAAACCAACCTTATTTTAAATAGCTTGATCGTTGTCGTTATTTTGTTGATTGGTATCGTATCTTTTAACATTTTCTTCAGCAATGACGAAGGGGCTGCCGATAATGGAGACGTTGCGGCAGGAGAGGATAATGCCGCAGCACCTTCCGGCAATAATGACAGCAACAAAGATGTGAAGCAAAATGACAGCGATCAGAAAGATGGCGCTGAAGAAGAAGGAACTGAATCTGAAGAGGCAGCGGAGGAAGAAGCCGAAGACGGTGAGGAATCGGGTGAACCGATTGTGACAGAAGGCGGAAGTGACGCCAATGTCAAACAGACAATCCAGAATCCGGAGTGGAAACCGGTCGGCACTACTCAATCAGGGGAACACAATACTGTTTTTAATGAGAATTCAGCAGACTGGCAGGAAATGATCCTTGCATATTCATATGCAACTGGTATAGATAAAAACAATATGACGGTCTGGTGGAATGAAAATGGCGGTGCACCCAATACAGCGATCGGCACGGTTTCGGCCAAGGGAAGTGACCAGACTTACAGAGTGGCAATCGAGTGGGTCGATGGACAAGGCTGGAAGCCGGTCAGAGTCGAAGAATTGATCCAGAATGATAAAAGACCGTAACGGGTTTAGGGGCTCAGTGAATGGGCCCCTTACTTTTTCGCTTTGAAATGGACAACAGCCGAATAAAACAGCCGGCCTTTGTCATCCAGGTGCATTTGGTGTGAAACGTGGTGGACCGACAGCATGATCGCCTTATTGATCTCAATTTGTTTATTTATTTTTTGTTCAAGCGACTTTAAATCCACCGCCTCGAAAAATTCTACTTTATCCTCGATCAAATCAAATTGGAAATCCATGTATTTACTCCTTTCTTAAATGCCAAGGCAGATGCCTTCCCAATAAAAATAGCAAATTCTCTATAAAAATAAAACTTTTTTTGATAAATTAAAACGACAGGCATATTTCAGCATGCATCACCCCATTCTAGTACAGAAAGTGCTAGAATAGTGTCAATACATAGGAGAGATCACAATGGCATGGAAGTTATTATATAATGGCACCATCATAACCAGTAATGTAAAAGACGAAGTGATAGAGAACGGAGCAATCGGTTTTGAAGATGGCAAGATTATCTATGTCGGTGAAACACCGGAAGATAAGTCGTCCTATAACGAAACAGTCGATTTGAGGGGCAACTATGTCCTTCCCGGATTGGTGAATACCCATGGACATACGCCTATGTCTTTATTAAGAGGCTATGCAGATGATTTGCATCTGCAAACATGGCTGGAAAACAAGATTTGGCCGCTGGAAGCTAAATATACACCAGAACACGCGAAATGGGGGGCAAGGCTGTCTATTCTGGAAATGATCCGGACTGGGACGACCACCTTTGTTGATATGTACGACAATATGGATGAAGTGGCAAAAGCAGTGGAGGAAGCCGGCATTCGTGGTGTGCTGTGCCGTGGTGTGATCGGGTTCGGATCAGAGGAACTGCGCCAGAGCAAGCTTGAAGAAGCGGCAGCTTTTGCGAAGAACTGGAATCACGCTGCAGATGGACGAATCACGACCATGCTGTCACCCCATTCTCCGTATACTTGTTCACCAGAATACATCACCCACATCATTGATCGGTCAGCAGAACTGAACGTACCGCTGCATACGCATATGTCTGAAACGAAGTATGAAGTAGATCAAAACATCGAAGAATTTGGCGTGACACCGGTGGCACATTTGGACAAGCTGGGCTTCTTCGACCGTCCATCGCTTGTTGCCCATGCCGTTCATGTTGATGGAGAGGATATTGAGATCCTTGCCCGGAAGGATGTAAAAGTCTCTCATAATATCATCAGCAATCTCAAGCTTGGCAGCGGGATTGCTCCAATCGGCAATATGCTTGCCAAAGGAGTAACCGTTAGCTTAGGGACTGACAGTGTGGCTTCCAATAATAATTTGGACCTTTTTGAAGAGCTTAAGGCTGTTGCTACGGTTCATAAGGGAGCCGCCCAGGATGCAACGGCTGTCACTGCCCGGCAGGCTTTAAGGATGGCGACGGTTTCAGGAGCAGCCTCGGTCTGGCTCGACGAACGGATTGGTTCCCTGGAAGCAGGGAAGGATGCAGATCTAATCGTAGTGGATTCGAATCAGTCATTCTATTATCCAAAGCATAACCCAATCTCACATCTCGTTTATTCCGGATCTGGCAGGGATGTAAGGGATGTATATGTCAAGGGAAAACAAATCATGGCTAACCGTCAGTTCATGACAATCGATGAAGAGAAAGTCCTCTATGAAGCAAATCGGATGTCCAGGATACTGACAGAATAACAATTGCGGAGGTAGAAGAAATGAGCAGAATTGGTATCATTGGGGCGATGGATGAAGAAATACAGCATATCCTCGAGGCGATGAAGGATTATGAGGAAAAGAAGAAGGCAGGCATAACTTTTTATGTCGGTACTTTTAACGGATATGAGATCGTTCTTTGTAAATCAGGGGTAGGGAAAGTTAATGCCAGTGTCTGCACACAAATTCTGATTGATGAATTTGCCGCTGAGAATATCGTATTCACTGGTGTAGCGGGTGCGGTGAACCCTGAACTGAAGATAGGGGATATCGTTGTTTCAACCGACTGTGTGCAGCATGACATGGATGTAAGGGCATTGGGCTTTAAGCTAGGGGAAATCCCCTACACAGAGGTTTCAGTATTTAAAGCAGATGAGCGATTAGCCGATCTTGCCATCTCTGCCAGCAAAGAAATCGTCCAGGACAAGAAAATTGTCAGAGGGAGGATCCTTTCAGGAGATCAATTCATCGCAGACCGGGAAAAGGTTAAATTCCTGCACGAAGAACTGCAGGGCTACTGTACGGAAATGGAAGGGGCCGCAGTCGGACAGGTATGCAGCATGAATGGTGTGCCATTCGTCATTATCAGGTCAATGTCTGACCAGGCAGACGGTTCAGCAGATGTGAATTTCCTCGAATTCACAAAACTCGCTTCAAAGAACTCCTTTGAAATTGTTAATGAGATGATTAAGAACTGGAACATCCAGTAAAAAGAAAACCCCTTTATAGGGGTTTTTATATTTCCAAAAATTACATGCCAAAAGCAGGTTTAAAAATGTTAAAGTAGGGATGTGGTAAAGTCTTACTAAATGCAGGTGATAGAAATGAACACAAAGCAACTTTATGAAAAAATGGTTGATTATAAGCAGTTCGCCATTGTCTTGCTCACTGTGGGCGCATTCTTTTATTTAGGTACAATTCTTCCGTCTGAAACCAAAGTGATGACAGATATATATATTGCAGCAGGTGCTTCAACAGGATTCCTTGCAGGTTCTATCCTTTTCTTCTCCATCGCGAAAAAGTACCGCAACCAGCTGATTGAATCTGAGGAAGGCCAGGAATGGCTGATGAAGAAATAGAAACGTCCTTTCAGGGCGTTTTTTTGTTGGCTCTGTTAATGCCAAATGTGGTTTTGAAGTCTTGGTGATTGTAGTGGAAGGCACGTAGACTCCTCCGAAAATGCTAACGCATTTCCATCGTGCGTGGGTCAATCCGAAGAAGTTTTTCAGGTCCTGCGGGATAAGCAAGTCATGGGGAGACCCCGCAGGCGCATAAAGCGCTGAGGAGGATCCCAGACTGCAAGGAAGAATTTGAACTTTGAGAAAGCCGGCAGCTGGGCTTTTTCATAATTCTTCCCCGCTGAAAGCGAAAACCCTGGAATGAAAATCAACAGTCAGGTTTAACAGGGCCTTGTTGTTAAAACCGGGCATGCAAACTATGTTGTAATTTGACGAATCTTTTTTTGGAAAAATAGGCCAAAAAAGGTTTACAAAACAATTCAATGTGGATATACTTACCAATGTGAGTTAAATAATTCAAAAGGAGGTCGAGTGAAATGATCAGAATTGGTTATTGGAATAACTTCAAAACTTCATATCGAAATACGCATTCGACCGGAACGGACTGGGTTATTTAAACTGCTTATCTGACCAATACATCCATGGCCGCAGGGAGAATCGTGCCCCTGTGGCTTTTTTGTGCCCAATTTTGCCGCAGGGAAGGGATCCTTGCGGCTTTTTGGGTTGGAAATAAAAAGGAGGTGAACCCATCATGACCTTAAACATATTGTTTTTCACAATTACGATTAACAAACGACAAATGTCTCTAGAAGAAATTCGCCATAACGAAATGGTTGAAAAAATGATTGAAGACAACAAAACACGTCAATCAATGCTGCGCCCGTTTTAATTCATTTGAAAAATAACCAGGAAAGGTGGAAAGAAGATGATTTACGTTATTCAAAGAAGACTGGCTAGCTTGTGGGTGGAGAAGGACACCACCTAACGACGTAGTTAGGGAGGAAATGCGATGTCATTGCATGTATTATTATTAACAATTGTATTCAGGAAAAAGAAAACCCATCGTTAACAAAATGTTCACAACCCTATCCTTTTAACACCGTAATTATATGATAAATTTGGTATAAACAGGGGTGTATGCTAAAGGGGTGATGGGCATGTTCATGATCGTAATGGGATTGATCATCTGCGGTGCTGTCGGGTTAGTCGTAGCTGCAGAAGTGAGTGTGGAATAGAATACTGAAAAGGTATCAACTGATAATGGTTGATACCTTTTTTATTTGGCTGGGCAGTTGGACAAGTTGTGCGCCTTCAGCTTAAGATATGATAAAAACCCGGGGGAATCCCCGGGTTTCCTTGTCTGCAATAGGAAAGTGAATTTCACTGGTCGACCCTCCAGCGCTTGTCGGGGCTGCCCAAGGCGCTTCCGTTTTCTTATTGCCCCTTATTCTTCTTCTTTTCCTTTTCTGCACGGTAGAATTCATGGAACATTTTCATCAATGCTCTCTTTTCGATTCTGGAGACATAGCTCCTGGAGATACCGAGTTCTTTGGCGATTTCCCTTTGTGTTTTTTCCTTCTTTAAATCAAGGCCGAACCGGCCAACGATGACTTCCCTCTCTCGTTCATCAAGAACATCAATATATTCCTTTACCTTTTCAAGCTCCATATTGAGCTGGATGGTATCGATTACATCCTCGGATTCGGATTTCAGGACGTCAATCAGTGAAATTTCGTTTCCTTCTTTATCCTGGCCGATGGGGTCGTGCAATGAAACATCCTTTTTCGTCTTTTTGAGAGCGCGGAGATGCATCAGGATTTCGTTTTCAATACACCTTGCCGCGTAGGTGGCGAGTTTGGTGCCTTTTCCCTCCGAATAACTTTCAATCGCCTTGATCAGGCCGATTGTTCCGATTGAAATCAAATCCTCTGAATCCTCACCGGTATTCTCGAACTTTTTTACGATATGGGCCACAAGCCTGAGATTATGTTCAATCAGCATATTCCTTGCGTGTGGATCGCCATTTGCCATCAACCTTAAATACTTTCGTTCATCGGCAGCAGATAACGGTTGAGGAAATGCGTTGTTTTTAACATACGAAACAAGAAGGATCACTTCTTTGACGAGATATCCGAGTGCTGTTAGTATGCCAGACATGTTTCCACCCCCGCTTAGTAAGGCTTTCGCCTATAATAAATTCCTATGTCTGAAGGGGTAAGATTGTGTCTGTCCGACTAAATATTTTCCTGTGAAAATTTGAAACAGAATAGTGTTTAAAAAAGCAAAGGTAAACTATGTGACCATCTGGTTTTGTCACTTTTTAGACGAAGAACGTTCACATAAAAGAAACAGACATAGATATAGGGGTATAGGTATAATTTAAGTGTAAGGTAAATCATTCGATTATATAGGAGGAAATACATTATGGAACAGCAAGCACCATCTCTAGCGGTAATCTTATTATCTGAAGATCTTGAAAAGCTGCATGCGGGAGCACTTGTAGGTTCGGTGGCATCAATGTCAGGCATGACGGTTAATGTATTTGTCACAATGAATGCGTTGAAATCATTCCGTAAAGACAGCTTTGAAAATGCAGACTTCATCACTGGAACAATTGGAAAGGAAATGCTGGCGAAGAAAATTCCTCTGTTCGATTCTTTGCTGCAGGAAGGCAAGGATATGGGTGAACTGAACATTTACGGGTGCGCACTCGCAATGGATATCATGGATTGGCAGGAAGAAGACATGATCGATGTGTTCGATGGAGTGATCGGGGTTACGAAATTCCTGGGAATGACACAGGGAGCAACTGTTATTACAATGTAATGCTGCAGAAGCAGGAAAAGCCAATCGGCGTGCAGGCCATTCAGGCTCTTCTGCTTCATGCAAAATAAAAAATTCTTTACTTATTTTATCATAAATCTTCAGTAAACAGGAGGAAAAAGCGATGACAAACGTACAAGTAACAAAATCAATCGATGCAAGAGGAGCATATTGCCCTGGACCACTAATGGAATTGGTAAAAGGAATCAAAACAGCACAGGTGGGCGATGTAGTGGAAGTCCTTTCCACAGATAAAGGGTCAGCTGTCGATATCCCTGAATGGGTGAATAAAATGGGGCACGAAATTGCCTATCTTGAGAATGAAGGCGATGAATTCAAGATTGCGGTTCGTAAAGTGAAATAATGAGCTAGCAAGGCTGATGGCAAGAACAGCCTTCAACAAAGAATCCAGTAAAGAGGTGTGGATCAAATGACAAAAAGAATCGTCATTCTTGGAGCCGGAAGCGCTGGCACAATGGTCGCCAACAAGCTTGCAAGGCAGCTGGGAAACGAAATCAAAAATCGCGAAGTCGAAATTACGTTGATTTCAAATACAGAAAAGCATATTTATCAGCCGGGATACTTATTCATTGCCTTTAATGAAAAGCCTTCTGAGCATTTCATCAGAAAACAGGAGACACTTGTACACAGACATGTAAACCTCGTTTATGATGATGTTGAAAAAATCGATGCCGAGAAGAAAACAGTCAAGGGCAAGAGACAGTATCAATATGACTATCTTGTGGTTGCGACCGGCTCGCATCCTGACTTTGACAGCGTCCCAGGATTGAGGGAGGGTGCTCATAACTTCTATACCCTTGAAGGGGCAGAACGGCTTCGTGATGATCTTGCAGCAATGGAAAAGGGGAAAATCCTGATTACCATCGATGTTCCGCATAAATGCCCAGCTGCACCGCTTGAATTGGCATTGATGCTCGATGACTATTACCGCAAGAATGGCAGAAGAAAAGATATTGAGATCAAGTATGCTTATCCGATCGGACGGATCCACTCATTGGTTCCAGTAGCAGAGTGGGGCCTGCCACAGTTCGAAAAGCGTGATATTAAATATGAAACATTCTTCAACCTTGAGGAAGTCGATCCTAAACGCAAAGTCGCCATTACGATGGATGGGTCAGAACACGATTATGACATGCTGATTACGATTCCTGCTCATACGGGTGCGAAAGCCGTCATCGATTCAGGAATTGGCGATGAATCAGGCTTCATCCCAACAAACCGCACAACATTGAAAATGATTGGCCAGGATGATGTGTATGTGATTGGTGATGCAACCAACCTTCCAATCAGTAAAGCTGGATCAACTGCTCACTATCAATCTGAATCACTTGTTGCCAACATCATCAGCAGGCTATCAGGACGCCCTGAAACAGCTGTGTACAATGGCAAGGTGGCTTGCTTCCTTGAAAACAGCCTGGAAGATGCAAGCATGATCACATTCGATTACAACAATCCTCCGCAGCCTGCAGAAACTTCTGACCTGCTGCACTGGTTCAAAGCTGTTTACAATGAGCTTTACTGGTTAAATGCCAAAGGGATTTTATAGAGGGGGTGGTTGAGATGGCTACAGAAACACCTCAAGCACAGAATGCTGAACAACATAAACTCGTGGGCTTCACCAATGCAGCCATGAATGCAGTTACGGGGGAAATGGTCTCAACGATCGCTGAAACTGGTGTGAAGATGGTTGAGATGGCGGATGACATCCTTCAGCCGGAAACTCTTTCATTGCTGAAGACCCTTCCTGAAGTGGCCGAGAACCTCGAGAGAACGCTGATGGAAGTTAAACGAATGGAAGAGAGCGGTGTGCTTAAATCTTTATTGCAGCTTGCAGATATGGCGGCTGCCATGAAGGGAGCCATGACTGGTCCGATGGTTACGGATATGGCCGAAAAGGCCATCAAAGGTGTCGAACTGGCGGATTCCTTTGTGCAGCTTGGCGCTATCGATCTCGTCGATGGCATGCTCACCGCCTTCCATCATGCACAGGAAGAAACGAAGGGGAAAGAACCGTTGTCTTCCATGCAGCTAATGAAGGCCGTTACGCAAAAAGAAACCAGGGAAGGGATGACCTTGATGATCTCCTTCCTTCAAAACCTGCCAAAACAACTGAACAAATAGAAAAGGAGAGGGCATCCTCTCCTTTTTCCTTTAGGCTATTATTTATACAAAATATCTTCCTTCATTCCTGTCAATTTCTCAAGTACTTCATTGATGTCCTTATCATGAACATCGAATTCCCTTAAGCTTGAGGCAAGGTGATTGGCGATCGCCCCAAAGTGTTCATCATTCAGGTTCATGCCTTTGTGGGCCTTTTCCATGCTCTTTCCGGAATACTGGTTTGGACCGCCAAGTGCCCAGCTGATAAACAATGACTGGTGGCGCCGCTGTTTCTCCATATCCGTATCCTTGAAAAAGTGATTGACTGATTCATCTGCCAAAACCTTGTCGTAAAAAACATCCACAACTTTCGATATTGACTCTTGTCCTCCAAGGCGTTCGTATAGATTTTCCACTCATCATTCCTCCTGTCCGAAAGTGACGTCACTATTATTTCTTTTTATCCAGAGAAATATGAATGAAACTTAATTTGCCTGTAAAGCTGGTTATTCCAGCCATTTGTAGCCGACGCCCCAGACGGTAGTCAAATATTCATCGGCTGCAAAGCCGGCTTTTCTCAGTTTATCTCTTAAATTACGGACATGTGAATCAATTGTACGGTCTTCAGTTCCCACACCGTATCCCCAGATCGTTGAGATCAAATGCTCCCTGGTAAAGACTTTATTCCGGTTCTGCAGGAAAAGCTGGAGCAGGGAAAATTCTTTCGGAGTAAGAGGAATGGTTGTTCCGTTGTACTGCAATTCGAATGAATCCGCATTCAAGTTCAATCCTTTGAAAGCAATGAGCGGGGATTTGCCGGATTGCCTTCGAAGGACTGCTTCGATTCTCGCAACCAGTTCACCTTCATCGAAAGGCTTCGTAACATAGTCATCTGCGCCCATTTTTAATCCTTTTACAATGTCGGGCTTTTCACTCATTGCAGTGAGCATGATGATCGGGATATCCCAATGTTTCCGGATTTCCCGGCAAGCCTCCCAGCCATCCATCTCCGGCATCATGACATCAAGCAGGACAAGGTCTGCCTGCTGTTCTTCAAGAAAACGGATTGCGTCGAGCGCCGAGGTGATCTTGAAACATTTATGACCTAATGGAGTGAGGTACAGCGACAGCAAATCAAGCATCCTTGTTTCATCATCAACTAGCAAAATGGTTGCCATATCTAAAAAACTCCTTACCTATTGAATGAGTTTATCATACATGATAAGTTTGAAAAATCTGTGCATTTGCCTATTATTTTACCTTATACAAGCAAGCTGCGAAATTTTTCGGAGTGCCCAAACCAAAATGGACAGAATCCCATATCCTGATAATAGGATACGGAAAAGGAGTGTGAGAGTATGCCTTACGGTTACTTTCCCCCATACGCTGGCCCTTATGGATGCTATCCGGGCTATTATGGCGGAAGTGGTGCATGGTTTGCGCTATTCATCATCCTGCTGGTAATTGTCCTTATATTCGGCGGATGGTGGTACTTTTGCGGATAAAATGAATGGGCTTATCTCGCCAGCCGGGATGAGCCTTTCTTTTTGAATTCCTCCCTCTGAAAAATAGAAATTTTCGAAAAATAACTTTATAATAAGGAAATAGAAAAAAAGGGGGAAACTTTTATGTCAACTACATACTCAGAAGTTTGGGATTTGGATGTTTTTTTTGAAGGAGGGAGCAATTCCCCGGAATTTGCGGCACACCTCAGATCAGCTGGCGAAGAAATTGGAGTATTTCAAAAGGAAGTCGAGGACTGGCAGCCGTCCGGCCAGGCGGGGGAAGGATCACGTCTCACCAGTCTCGTGGACATGTTTGATGGTGCTGCAAGAAAAGTCAGACAGGCGGGTGCATTTGTGAGCTGTCTAAATGCCCAAAATACTGAAGATAAAAAGGCAGGGCAGTTAAGGTCCGCTGTAACGGAGCTGAGCGCCTCCCTGCAAACAGCGTTGACTATTTTCGACCAGAAGCTTGCCGGATTTTCAGATGATGTCTGGGAAGAGCTTGTACAGGAAGGGCTGTTGAAGGAATTGCGATTCGTCCTGACAGAACGCCGCGACCGGGCTGCTGAAAGACTATCCGAAAAAGAAGAATCAGCAATCAATGCATTGAGCGTCGATGGCTATCATGGCTGGGGCCAGATGTACGACCTTCTTGTCAGCAATACGAAAATAAATTTTAAGGTTGAAAAATTATCAGTCGGGCAGGCGGCCAATAAGCTGTCGGATGCAGACCGTTCAGTACGCAAAGAAATTTTTACAGAATGGGAAAAAGCATGGGGAGAGAAAGAGGATTTTTATTCAAAAACCCTCAATCACCTAGCAGGGTTCAGGTTAAATGTATATAAGCTGCGAGGTTGGGAGGATGCATTGAAAGAGCCTCTTGAAATTAACAGGATGCAAAAAGAAACACTGGATGCCATGTGGAGTGTTATTTCTGAACACAAGAAACCATTTGTTGAATTCCTCAACCGCAAGGCAAAACTGCTGGGGCTAGAAAAGCTTAGCTGGTATGACCTTGATGCGCCAATTGGCAGCACAGAATCAAAAATGTCCTATCAGGAAGGCGCCGATTTCATCGTTGATAATTTTGCGCAGTTTGGCAAGGAAATGGCTGACTTTGCAAAAATGGCCTTTGAGGACAAGTGGATTGAAGCAGAAGATCGCCCTGGAAAGGCTCCAGGCGGATTCCATACTTTCTTCCCGGAGAGCAGTCAGTCACGAATCTTCATGACGTACTCTGGCACACCATCGAATGTTTCCACGCTCGCCCATGAGCTGGGACATGGTTTCCATACGTATGCGATGAGAGATTTGCACCTGCTGAACCGAAACTATGCGATGAATGTTGCCGAAACGGCATCCACTTTCGCGGAAATGATCGTTTCGGATGCATCTTTGAAAAACTCCCAGACAAAAGAAGAAAAACTAAGCCTCCTGGAGGACAAAATTCAGCGTTCCGTTGCACTTCTGATGAATATTCATGCGAGATACTTATTTGAGACAAAATTCTATGAAGAACGCAAGCAGGGTGTAGTAAATGCGGAGAGATTGTGTGAACTGATGGAAAATGCCCAAAAAGAAGCTTACGGTGATTCTCTTGATGGGTATCATCCGCTATTCTGGGCATCAAAACTGCATTTCTTCATCACAGGAGTACCTTTCTATAACTTCCCGTATACGTTCGGATACTTGTTCTCGCTTGGCATTTATGCCATGGCCCAGGAAGATGGAAAGGGATATGAAGAAAAGTATATCGCGCTACTGAAGGATTCAGCTTCCATGACTGTAGAAGATCTCGCGCAAAAGCACCTCAACGTCGACCTGACCAAAAAGGACTTCTGGAAAAAAGCAGTATCCATGTGCGTAGAAGATGTAGAAGAATTCCTCGCATTGACCGAGTAGCATCTTAGAAGGTTATATTTTAATAACAGAAAACCCAGCTCTGGGAGGCTGGGTTTTCTTATACTTTCTTCAATTTGAATGGACTGATCATCAATAAGCTCAGGAAAATCATGATGAAAAGGAAGCTTTGCGGCGGGATATAAGGAAGCGCGAGGAAGCTTAGCGTTGCCAGTACACCAGCTGCTGTGATCGGCAGACCAGTGAAGTATCCGTTACTCTCCGTTATATTGAACCTTGCCAGGCGGAATGCTCCGCAGCCAATATAAAAGACGACAAAGAACGCACCAGGAGCACCGAACTCAAATAAAATTCCCTGATAAATTAATAGTGCAGGCGCTACGCCAAATGATATAATATCACTCATGGAATCCAGCTGCTTCCCCAGCTCGGATTCGATATTGAACTTTCTGGCCACCATCCCATCAAATCGGTCAGCCAGGGCGGCAATGAAAATCAGCAAAAGGCTCAGGTTCAAATAGCCGTTAAAGCCAACAATGATCGCAAAGCCGCCTAATGAAAGATTGGCGAGCGTCAGCACATTGGCAGTTTGTGATTTTAGTTTCTTGACAGTCGAGTCAAGCACATCTTGTAAAAACATGATTTCACTCCTCATGTAAAAAGGGGACTGGCACCTTGGGTTATTATATAATAATATATAATTCTAAGCTGAATATGCTTTTTCGTAAAGATAACTTTTGAATACTTTTCGAAATATTTGCATTATATGAAGAAATTAGAGGTCAGGACAAGTTAGGTACCATTCTAAAATAGTAAAGTTAATCGGAGGTATTGGCATTGATTGAAAGGATTTACCGAATGCTCATAGAGTTGACGAATGGGAGATGGTCATCTGCTATCTTGCATCGATTCGCAAAATCAGAGAGAAGCAAAGTGATTATTCCCTCGTTTGCGAAAACATATAAAATCAATCAGGATGAGATGGAAAAACCGATCCAGGAATACAACAGCCTTCATGAATTTTTTATAAGGAACCTGAAGGAAGGGGCCAGGAGCATTGATCAGGATCCTATGTCAGTAGTTAGCCCGGTGGACTCTGTCATTGAAGAGATTGGCCGCATTGCAGCCGACAAAAGCATCACGGTTAAAGGCAAGGTATACTCGATTGCCGAGATGCTGGGTGATGATGAAGCGATGGCCAGGTATGAAGAAGGAACTTATATGATTTTTTACCTCAGCCCCAGCCATTACCACCAGATACACAGTCCTTTGAACGGTGAAGTGGTAAAACAGTGGACATTAGGGAAGAAGTCATATCCAGTCAATAAAATGGGGCTGGCCTATGGAAACTACCCGCTTTCGAAAAACTACAGGAAAATTACTGAAATAAGGCATAGTAAAGGAATGGCTGCGGTAGTGAAGGTCGGAGCGATGTTTGTCAATTCAATTGAAACCACCCACAAAGGTGAAAAGCTCGAGAAGGGTGAACAGCTGGCTTACTTCACATTTGGCTCGACAATTGTGATGCTCTTTGAAAAAGACACGATTACTCTCCTGCCTGAAATCAAGCCGCCATATCACATTAAATATGGAGAACCGATCGGTACTTTAACAGGACAGGCCTGACAAACAGGGCGCAGATTGATCTGTGCCTTTTCTCTTTTTGTATTGCCTAGCTTCTGCTAAACAAAACTGCTTTTAAAGGCAAAAAAAAAAGCCCTTTTAGTGGGCTGTCAGGATGATACTTTAATTCGGTTAGATAATGACCGCCTGTGAATTTCCGTTTCAATCAAACGAATAAACTCATAGCTTAAATTTAATTCTCTTGCTTTGAAATAGGATTCGATCAACAGCTCGTCTGAAAGTTTACGCATTCCAGTCATTCACCCCCAAAAGGATACTTCTAAATCAGTTGTGAATTGCATATAATTGTAAGTTAATTTTGTTCTACCCTTACTCTATCAGAATGAAACTTTAAGAACAACTGTTCTAATTATCCACAATCTCCGGTGGATAACCTGTGATTATTTTGTTTATAAATGGGATATTAGTAATAGAATCAGTGTGTATTTTGTGTATAAGGTTATCCACAGATATGGAAAACGCTGGATTTTGTCGAAAAGTTTTTTTGAATATTTTAAAAGATTCTTGCATTCCTTCTAATCGCAAGGGGTTTTGTCGACTCTCCAGTGAAAATCTCTTTATTTTTCCTCTATTTGAATGTTTGTTTTGAATACGAGGATGAAATTGGGTATGATGTTAACGTTATGATAGGAATTAAATTAATGAGGTGTAAAGAAATTGCTAAAGCATTTTTTGCCAGACCAGTATGTGAAAAGCATTTTTGATATCCAGCCGCAAAGCTTGAAGGAAAAAGGCATCAAGGGTATTATCACGGATCTTGACAATACACTCGTGGAATGGGACCGTCCTTCTGCGACTCCAAAGCTGATCGAGTGGTTTGATGATATGAGGAAAAATGAAATACTTGTGACGATTGTTTCCAATAATAATGAGAAAAGGGTCAGGGCATTTTCCGATCCTCTTCAGATTCCCTTTATATTTATGGCAAGAAAGCCAATGACCCGTGCATTTAACAAAGCCCTGAAGCAAATGGGGCTGCGAAAAGATGAAACGGTAGTCATTGGTGACCAGGTGCTGACGGATGTCCTTGGCGGCAACAGGAGCGGCTTCCACACGATCCTTGTCGTCCCGGTGGCCCAGACGGACGGGTTTGTGACGAGATTCAACAGGAAAATTGAAAGAAGGATCCTGAATTGGTTCAGGAAACAAGGCAAGCTGAATTGGGAGGACTAAGATTTGAGTGAACAATTTATCTGCACAGGCTGTGGAGTGAAGATACAGACTGAACATCCAGAAGAGTTGGGATATGCCCCTCCATCTTCACTTGAAAAAGAGGTTGTTGTATGCCAGAGATGTTTCAGGCTAAAGAATTACAATGAGATCCAGGATGTCAGTCTTACGGACGATGATTTCCTGAAAATATTGAATGAACTTGGCAAAAGGGATGCCCTGATTGTGAAGATTGTTGATATCTTCGATTTCAATGGAAGCTGGCTGCCAGGAATCCAGCGGTTCGCCGGAAAAAACCCGGTGCTGCTGATTGGCAACAAGGCAGACCTCGTTCCAAAATCGGTCAAGCATCGCAAGCTGATCGATTGGATGAAAAAGGAATCAAGGGAATTGGGCTTGAATCCGATTGACGTGTTCCTTGTCAGCGCATCGAAGGGATTCAACATTTCAGAGGCTGCTGCGGCCATCGATGAATATCGAAATGGCAAAGATGTTTATATTGTAGGCTGTACAAATGTAGGGAAATCAACTTTTATCAATAGAATCATCAAGGAAGTGACCGGAGAAGGAGATGTCATTACGACCTCCCATTTCCCGGGAACCACGCTGGACATGATCGAGATTCCGTTGGAGGACGGCAAGGCGATTGTCGATACACCAGGAATCATCAATCACCATCAAATGGCACACTATGTGGACAAGCGAGACTTGAAATACATTACGCCGAAAAAAGAAATCAAGCCAAAGGTATACCAGTTGAATGAAAGACAGACGCTGTTTTTCGGGGGATTGGCAAGGTTCGATTATATTTCCGGCGGCAGAAGGTCCTTCCCCTGCTATGTACCGAATGAAATTAACATCCATCGAACAAAACTGGAGAACGCGGATGAGCTCTACAAGAACCATGCGGGTGAATTGCTCACTCCGCCTCGCCGCGAACAGATGGATGAATTCCCTGAACTTGTCCGCCATGAATTCACCATCAAGGAAGCGAAAACCGATGTTGTTTTTTCAGGGCTTGGATGGATCACAGTGAACGAAGCAGGAGCGAAAATTGCTGCGCATGTTCCTAAGGGAGTACATGTGCTGCTACGAAGATCACTAATATAAATATTTGCCAAATAAATCGTGAAGGGCGGGAGATACATGAAAAAATTGTTCGGTGTGATGGGTGACCCAATCGCCCATTCTATGTCTCCTGCCATGCACAATGACTTATTTTCACTATATGATATCGATGCTGTCTACCTGCCATTCCATGTAATGCAGGGTGATCTGGAGACAGCTGTTAAAGGGCTGAAGGCGATCGGTGCCAGCGGTTTCAATGTGACAATTCCGCATAAAACGGAGATTATGTCCTTCCTTGATAAAATCGATCCCCTGGCAGAAGCGATCGGTGCTGTCAATACGGTGAAAAACGAGAATGGCCATCTCATTGGCTATAATACTGATGGCCCAGGGTTTGTAAAAGGGCTGGAATCTGTGATTGCTGATCTTGAATCAAGATCAGCTTTGATTATTGGTGCGGGTGGAGCTGCTCGAGCCATTTATTTCTCGCTGGCTCAGGCTGGAATCCATTCAATTGACCTGTACAATCGAACGCAGCTGAAGGCAGAGGAGCTGATCAGCTCATGTCCTTATAAGGTCCAGTCGAAGTTGCTCGACAGGGAGACCGCTGAAAGGGATTTGGCTGCCTATCAGTTAATCATCCAGACCACTTCAATCGGCATGTTTCCTGACATAGATTCAACGCCACTTTCTATGGCAAACATCAACTGTGATGCCCTGGTCAGTGACATTATCTATAACCCAAGTCAAACAAAGTTATTAAAAGAAGCTTCCGGCAAGGGAGCAATGATCCAAAACGGCATAGAAATGTTTGTATTCCAGGGAGCACTGGCGTTTGAAAAATGGACAGGCATTTTTCCTGACACGAATCGAATGAGAGCCAATGTTTTAAGACATTTAGGAGGGTAACACATGTTAACAGGCAAGCAAAAACGTTTTTTAAGATCGAAAGCCCATCACCTTAATCCAATTTTTCAAGTCGGCAAAGGTGGGGTAAATGATAATATGATCAAGCAAATCGCAGATGTTCTTGAGGCGAGGGAATTGATCAAAGTGAGCATTCTCCAAAACTGCGAGGACGACAAAGATACAGTAGCTGAGCAGCTGTCACGAGGCGCTAAAGCGGAACTCGTCCAGGTAATCGGCAATACCATTGTCCTTTACAAGGAATCACGCGAGAATAAGCAAATCGTTCTTCCAAGGTAAAAAACCTGAGGAGGTGCCTCTTTGAAAAAGATTGGTATATTGGGCGGAACCTTCAACCCGCCGCATACCGGGCATTTAGTCATTGCGAATGAAGTTCTCCATGCACGTGGACTGGATGAGGTGTGGTTCATGCCGAACCAGGTACCGCCGCATAAAAGTGTGGCTGAGCCAATCAGCAACACTGCCCGTCTTGCCATGATTGAGTTAGCCATCGAGGGCAATCCTGCGTTCAGGATCGAGAAAGTGGAACTGGAGCGCAGCGGTCCATCTTATACGTATGAAACGATGAAATTATTGAAAGATATGTATAAAGAACATGACTTCCACTTTATCATTGGCGGAGACATGGTTGAATATTTGCCGAAATGGCAGAACATCGACCGATTGTTGAAAATGGTCAAATTCATCGGTGTCAGCAGGCCATCATACAAGGATGAAACTCCATATGATATTCTATATACAGAGACACCGCAGATGGATATCTCATCCAGCATGATAAGAGAAAGAGTCAAGGCAGGCAGAAGCATCCGCTATCTGCTGCCTGACCCGGTCAGGGAATATATAGAGGAGCATGGTTTATATGGATCGTGAACAGGCACTTCTGCTGGTTAAACCCCAGCTGACGGAGCATCGGTATCAACATACACTTGGCGTTATGGAAACGGCCATCAGGCTTGCTGAGAAATACGGAGCAGATACCAAAAAGGCAGAGCTGGCAGCCATTTTCCATGATTATGCAAAATTCAGGCCGAAGGATGAGATGAAGCAAATCATTGAAGAACAAAACATGCCACCGATTCTGCTTGAGTACAACAGCGAGCTCTGGCATGCTCCAGTCGGTGCCTACCTTGCTGAAATCGAGGCGGGAATCAAGGATGAGGAAGTCCTTGATGCGATTCGTTATCATACTTCGGGAAGGGTTGGCATGACGCTTCTTGACAAAGTCATTTACCTGGCAGATTATATTGAGCCAGGCCGGCATTTTCCGGGGGTAGAAGAAGTAAGAAAGATGGCGGAAGAGGATTTGGACAGGGCGTTGATCCAATCGATGAAAAATACGATTCAATTTTTAATGAAGAAAAACCAGCCGGTCTTTCCAGATACATTCAACGCATATAACAGCATTGTTACAAATACAGGAGGGTGATTTAATGAGTGAGCGCGAACTATTGATGACAGCAGTAAAAGCAGCAGACGATAAAAGAGCAGAAGATATTATGGTCCTGAATATGAAGGGGATTTCCCTGATTGCCGATTATTTTGTCATCTGCCACGGAAACTCTGATAAACAGGTTCAGGCGATTGCGCGTGAAATCAGGGAAAAAGCATTGGAGCAGGGCTATGACCTGAAGCGCATGGAAGGCTTTGATGAAGCAAGATGGGTGTTGATTGATATCGGGGATGTGGTCGTCCACGTCTTCCACAAAGAAGAACGGAGTTATTATAACCTCGAGCGCCTGTGGGGAGATGCTCCAATCGAAAATGTCCAAAGCGAGCTTAACTAATGTCTTACGAACGTTTTGCTTATTTGTATGACCAGCTCATGCAGGATGTCCCATATGATGAATGGGTCAGGATGGTTGAAGCATACAAAGAAAAATTTCACATTGACGGAATGAAGCTCCTTGATCTTGCATGCGGGACCGGGGAGCTTTCTGTCAGGTTTGCTCAAAAAGGATATGATGTGACGGGTGCAGATTTGTCTCCAGACATGCTTTCAGTCGCCCAGTCAAAAGCACAAGGTCTTTCGTTGCCCATCCAATTCTTCCAGCAGGATATGACGGAGCTAGAGGATTTAGGGGAGTATGATTTTGTTGGCATCTTCTGTGACTCTCTCAATTATCTGGAAGACGAACAGGCAGTTCAGAAAACCTTTGAAGGCGTATATCGCCTCTTGAAAAAAGGCGGCCTGTTCCTGTTCGATGTGCACTCGGTCTATAAAATGGATTATATCTTTGCCGATGCCACCTTTACATGGGACGATGAAGAAATCACATATATCTGGAACAGCTTCAAAGGGGAAAAACAGCACAGTGTCGAACATGAGCTGACGTTTTTCGTCCTCGATGAATCTGGTAAATATGATCGGGTGGATGAACTCCACTTCCAGCGTACATATCCAATAGATGTATATCAAAAGTTATTGGAACAGTCAGGTTTTAAACAAATAGAGATTACTGGCGATTACAAGATGGAAGCCCCCGGACAAAATGCAGAACGGATCTTTTTTGCGATGAGGAAAGAATAAAAACGAAAGAGGCTGTAAAGGTCATAGCTTTGACCTCGGCAGCCTCTTTTTTGTTAACTGAATTGTCACATTTAAGGAGCAGGAAATAGAAGGGGCTTGGAGAATCCTATTAATGACCGAATTGCTCCTCAATTTTTTTTCGCTCATCATCGAATTTCCTGTGAGTAGCCTGGAAGATCTTTTCGAACATATCCCCTGTTTCACTATCGAGGACCTTGATGCCTTCTCCCGTAATCCCGCCCTTGACACAAACCTTTTCCTGTAATGTCGGCAACGTATAGTGATGCTGGCTTAACAACTCTCCCAGCCCGATCAGCATCTCGCTTGCCAGTTTTGTGGCTGTCTCCCGGTCAATTTCTGTTTCTTTCACAGCGGCGGCTATGAAGCTTTGAACAAGGTGACTGAAGAAAGCAGGACCACAGCTGACGATATCCGAAGACACCCTTGTAATATTCTCCTCTATTTCAAGTGGTACAGAGACCTTTTCAAACAGCGCAGTTAATATTTCCTTCCACTCTTGTGCGCACCGATCTCCATATGTGAACAATGATACGCCTGCAAGGGCCCTGTTCGTGATGCTCGGAATGACTCTCATGACAGAACAATCCACAATTTGCTCGATTTGATCCACCCTGATTGGGCTGGTGATCGAGATGACGCATTTTTCCCTTGTCAGAACTGGACGAATCGTTTCCAGCAGTCCCAGGACTTGGTGCGGTTTTACACAGATGAAAATGGCATCAGAGTTTTCGGCCACTTCGATGGCATTTTTACCGACAGATATTTCAGGATATATTTTTTGAATCTCCAAAGCTTTTTCTACTGTTCTATTGGTAATCAACATTGAAGAAGGGGAAACGGCATTCCCATCAATCAGAGCTTCGGCGAGAATTCTCCCCATATTCCCTGTGCCAATAATCCCTATTTTCATAACCCTTCCCTCCTTCATACTTTTATTCTCCTATATCCTTATGTTTTTAAAATTTAGATTATGACATGTGAAAGGTGTTGACCGTTTGTGGAATGGATCAAGGAACAGAAATTTTATGTCATTGCAGGAATAGCTGCTGTTTTATTTTTTCTGTATTCATCCTTTGAGAGTGGAAATGAAATAACAGAAAGTGATGATGACCTTTTAGCGATGGTAACTGAGGAGGAGACTCAGCCCATGGGGAAAATCGAAAATGAAGAGAAACTGCCCATTATCCTTATGGCAGATATCAAGGGAGCTGTTGCAAATCCGGGTGTATATCAGGTCCAGGAAGGGGACAGGGTAGTGGACTTGATTCAGCTTGCTGGAGGACTCACAAAAGAAGCAGACCCGGCAACCCTCAATTTCGCTATGCATGTGCATGATGAAATGGTTGTTTACGTTCCAAGGATGGGGGAACAGGTGGTTGAGGCCGTGACGCAATCCACGGGTGGCCAGCCTCAAGGAAAGGATACGGTGAACCTGAATACTGCGGGAAAGGATGTACTGGAAACATTGCCTGGAATAGGTCCCTCAAAGGCTGAAGCCATTATTAAATACCGTGAAACGAACGGACCTTTCAAAAAAATAGAGGATCTGAAGGAGATCAGCGGCATTGGCGAAAAGACCTTTGAAAAATTGAAGGATCTGATTTCAGTAAAGTAGCAGCATTCAAATTGAACTCTTCTCCTGAAAAGATTAAAATTATGTATATATACATACATGGGCTTTGAGAAGGGAGAGACCGGCATGGGAAGGAAAAGTTGGGATGAGTATTTTTTGGATATAGCAGAAGAAGTCGGAACGCGTTCTACATGCCCAAGGCTGCATGTGGGCTGCGTCATCGTGAAAGACAAGCATATCGTTTCAACAGGGTATAATGGCTCCATCCATGGCCATGACCACTGTGAAGATATCGGCTGCCTGATCAATGAACAGGGCAGATGCATCAGGACGCTCCACGCGGAAGAAAACGCAGTCCTCCATGCTGACAGAGGGCTGTTGAAAGGAGCTACAGCGTTCGTGACTCATGAACCTTGTGAAAAATGCTCCAAGACACTCGCACAATCAGGGATCAAAAGAATTGTCTACCGCAGTGCCTATCCGAATAAATACAATGATACGTTCCTGAGGGATGTAGAGGTCGTTCACATAACCAAATAAGACCGTAAAGGACAAACAAAAATGAGATCAGGCGGGAATGTAAGTATCAGGGGAAAGCTGATCTACTTTGCAGCGATCTCTGTATTGGCGCTTTTAAGCGTATTTGAAAGCAATCTGCTCTATGGGGGATTGACCTTTTTGGCAATCCTCTTTTTAAGCAAACAGGGTAAATTCAGGAAGTCTGGCCTTGTAATTTTGACTGCCTGTTACCTGCTGTTCCTTTTTATCGGCAGTAAAGAGAATGAGAAACTTGAAACTCACTTTAACGGGACAGAAACGCAATTCTTTATTTATTTTCACGATGAAATCAAGACTGATGGAGATTCCCTTACGGCCACTGCAAAACTATTGCCTGCGGGCGAAAAAGTAGCCATCAGGCACAGAATCAGAACATTGAAAGATTCCAAATCGATAGAAACTTTAGTAACGCCTGGTGCTGCTTGCAAGGCAACAGGAACCCTCGATATTCCTCCAACAGCTCGCAACCCCAATGCCTTTGACTATAAAAGCTACCTTCAAAAAAACAAAATCACCTGGATCTTTAACGTGGATCATATTGACCTGGAAACATGCCGAAAACAGACAGGCAGTCTGATTATGAAGTTGAAAGAATTCCGGCAAAAAGAAGTCGCTGAAATTAAGGCGGAATTTCCGCCAGAGACTGCCGCACTAGCCGCTGCCCTGATTTTTGGCGAGAGGGAACTCTTCATGCCTGATACAGAGAGGGACTATCAGAAAATCGGCATTGTCCATTTACTTGCTATTTCTGGCTTGCATGTCGGATTGCTGGCAGGGATGGGCTACTACATTCTGATTCGCGCCGGGATCACCAGAGAGAGGACTGAGGTGATCCTCCTGGTTTTACTCCCTATTTATGCGGTTGTTACTGGGCTTGCACCACCCGTGCTTAGGGCGGCTGCGATGCTGATGCTGATCATTGGCGCCCGTCGCTTTAACCTGAGGCTGACTCCGCTGGATGCTGTCTCGATAGCGTTTATACTGATGACTTTTTACCAGCCTTCAATAATTTATAATATAGGGTTCCAGCTTTCTTTTTCAGTCAGTTTTTCCCTCGTGCTTTCATCTTCCAGGATCTTTTCAGCTTTCACTTCTTTAATAAACCAAACGGCTGCAGCATCTTTTATAGCCCAGCTTGCGAGCCTTCCCGTCATCCTTTATTCGTTTTATGAGCTGTCAGCCATTTCGATTTTCGCCAACCTTCTCTTTGTGCCGCTTTTTTCCTTACTCCTTCTGCCCTGGTTGCTGGTTACTTATATCTTCTTCGCATTTATGGGGTTCCTGCCTCAGATGTATTTTTCCATTCTCGAAACCGTCGTTGACCTGGTTAATACATCAGCTTCACTACTCGCTGGATTTCCTTTCTCCACTATTATCATCGGAAAGCTCCATCCAATGCTGCTGATTATACAGATTGTGCTGATTCCGGTATTTTTCCTTCTATGGGAAAGATCCATTGTGCCAAAGAAAAAACTTCCTGTATGGCTAATGGCGCTACCGTTTATTCCCCTGATTATTCAATTATCGCTCCCCTATATCAATCCATATGGAAAAATCGTTTTTTTGGACGTTGGGCAAGGGGACAGTATACTCATCAAAATGCCATTTAACCAGGGAAATTACCTCATAGATACTGGAGGTGTCACTTCTTTTGGAAGAGAAGATTGGCAGCAAAGAAAAACAGAGTACGATCCCGGCAAGAATATTGTCGTGCCATTTTTGAAAAGTGAAGGAATTCATACCCTCGATAAATTGATTTTGACACACGGGGATGCAGACCATATAGGCGGTGCTAAAGCAGTGTTCAAAGAAATAAATGTCAAACAGCTGATTCTTCCGCGAATAAAGGAACGGACACAGCTGGAGCAGGAGATTGTGAAAAACGCCGTCATGGAAGGGACAGCTGTCTATTTTGCTGGCAGAGGAACAGGGTGGCAGACAAATGATGGAAAGTTCATGACACTGAACCCGGCCTCAACGACAGGGGACCGCAATGATCAATCCATTGTGCTATATGCCGAGTTTGGCGGATTGAAATGGCTGTTCACAGGGGACCTAGGGCAGGCCGGGGAAAGAATCTTGGTAGAGAATGTCGGCGGCCTTGACATTGATGTCCTCAAGGTGGGCCATCATGGCAGCAAATACTCAAGTTCAGATCTCTTCATCGATCAGATCACTCCTGATTATGCTGTCATTTCTGTGGGAGAGAGAAACAGATATGGTCATCCAGGTGAAGAAGTGGTCAACAGGCTTGACGAGCGCGGTACGAGGATTTACCGTACTGACCGACAAGGAGCGGTCATGTATAAATTTAAAGGCAAATCAGGAACCTTTTCACATCAGATTCCATAGTATATATAGCAAAGAGCGAATGGTCTCTCCCCAAAAAAATCACTAAAACATGAAAAGAGACTGCATTTATTAAATGCAGTCTCCGTAACTTTATCCTATGTAGCCGTGATTAACTCCCGATTAACTGCACGACTGTCGCAATAATGAACAATGTTGCAAAGAATCCAAAAGAAACAATGAATCCAACACCTGCGTCAACAGCGTCATTGCGATTGCTTTGTACATTTTCTTCGAATTGATTCACAGTCAATCCCCCCTATTAGTTCTTAAATAGTATAAGCGATTCAAATTAAAAAATCCAGTGTTCTCTCATGCCTTATTTTGCTGCTCGGCTCTGCAAGTACCCTGAATCCAATTAGCAAGACTTGACACATATACTTTTCCCGCTTGCGGCTAAAATAATCTTATTACGATGCACCGCTGTGATAAAAGTATCCTAGGCCTTGTATCGCAGCGTTCATTATAAATAGGGGAATTGGCCCGGTTAGGCGGAGCTAATTCCCTTAGAATGCTTGTCAAAATGTCCAAGCTTCTTTACGATAAGTATATGGCAAAACTGTATTGAACGGAGCGGAAGACAGTGGTATTGGACATTTGGAAGAAAATCAGCAAAAAACAGGTCGAGCCTGTTTATTTAATGTACGGGACAGAAACTTTTTTAATTAACGAAACAAAGCAATTATTAGTGGACAATGTGCTGGATGAAGAAGAAAAGGACTTTAATTTTTCAGTATACGACCTTGAAGAAACTCCGATTGAAGCAGCCCTTGAAGATGCTGAAACGTTTCCTTTCATGGGAGAAAAGCGGCTGGTCATCCTGCAGAACCCGGTCTTTTTGACATCGGAAAAGTCGAAAGGCAAAGTAGAGCATAATCTCGCAAAGCTGGAAGAATACCTCACACAGCCTGCGCCGTATTCAATCGTCGTTTTTTCCGCGCCATACGAAAAACTGGACGAACGGAAAAAAGTTACTAAAGAGCTTAAACGAAATGCAACAGTCATTGAAGCGAAGAAGCTTTCTGAACAGGAAATCAAATCCTGGGTAAAAGAACGGGCGCAAGCGAATGGGACTGTGATAGACCAGGACGCAATCGAGCTGCTGATATCGCTCGCCGGCACAAACCTGTTCATGCTGACTTCGGAAATTGACAAGCTGGCACTTTATGCTGGTGAAAACCAGCCAATTGACAAAGAGATTGTCGACCGACTTACTGCGCGATCGCTTGAGCAAAATATTTTTTCCCTGGTCGATAAAATTGTTCACCGAAATGTGGAAGGTGCATTAAGGATATATTATGACCTGTTAAAACAGAATGAAGAACCAATCAAAATCCTTTCAGTGATTACCGGACAATTCAGGTTGATCTACCAGGTGAAGGAACTGGCGCGCAAAGGTTATGGACAGCAGCAAATTGCCGGGACATTGAAGGTACATCCATTCCGGGTTAAATTGGCTGCAGGCCAGGCAGGTTCATTTTCCGACGAAGAACTGACCAGAATCATCAAGCTTCTTGCGGATGCAGATTATCAAATGAAAACAGGCGGCATGAAAAAGGAAATGCTGATCGAAATGATTCTGTTCCAGATCAATGGGAGGAAATGAGAAGTACATAAGCAAAAAAAAAACGACCTGATGGGTCGTTTTTTTGTTAGCAGTATAAAAATTAGCCGTTAGCATTTAATTTTTTCATTAAACGGGCTTTTTTGCGGGCAGCTGCGTTTTTGTGGATAAGGCCTTTAGCTGCTGCTTTATCAAGCTTGCTAGCTGCTTGAGCGAAAGAAGCTTTTGCTTCAGTATCGTTGTTCACGACCGCTGCTTCAGCTTTTTTAACTGCTGTACGCATTGAAGATTTAACTGTCATGTTGTGAGCTTTGCTCGCTTCACTAGTTTTCACACGTTTGATTGCAGATTTAATGTTTGGCATTCCGTTCACCTCCTAAAAAGCATCGAGATTTTATGGAACTCGACATTTCCAGTACATTTCTTATTTATTAAGAACAAATGATATTTTATCAAACAGGGGGTAATAATGCAATACTCTGCTTGAATTTAAGTACAGTGTAACGTGAATGTTTTTTTATGTAAAAGGAAAAGATAGGCAATAGTATGCTGTTTAGCAGCCAAACTGTAGTTGGAGGAATGCGACAATGAAGGAATCCGTAGACTTGAGCATGTATTCAATCAGGACTGACCTGGCTGTGGAAGCCAGGGAGATGGTGCTTGCCGACCAGGCTGCGACCGTACATGCCGAGCAAAATCTCTCACAAATTGAAGGCGTCATCATAAAAGAAAAAGAAGAAAATGATATAAAAGTGTCACTGGTCGAAGTCACAGCAGAAGGTGCAAAGAATCTTGGCAAAAAACAGGGACAGTATTTGACAATTGAAGTTGTCGGCATCCGCCAGCAGGACACCGAGCTGCAGGGAAAAGTAGAAAAAGTATTTGCCAGCGAATTCGCCCATTTTTTAAAACAGGTCGGTATCAATGAAGACGCATCATGCCTCGTTGTCGGCTTAGGCAACTGGAATGTGACGCCAGATGCTCTCGGCCCTCTGGTATGTGAGAATTTATTGGTGACCCGTCACCTGTTCGAGCTGCAGCCGGAACATGTCGACGAGGGCTACCGTCCTGTCAGTGCGCTGGCCCCTGGAGTAATGGGATTGACTGGTATTGAAACATCGGACATCATCTTTGGTGTTGTGGAAAAGACCAAGCCTGATTTTGTCATCGCGATCGATGCGCTTGCTTCCCGTTCGATTGAAAGGGTCAACTCGACGATCCAAATTTCCGATACTGGGATCCATCCTGGTTCTGGAGTAGGGAATAAACGCAAAGAAATCAGCAAGGAAACATTGGGAATTCCGGTAATTGCCGTTGGAGTTCCAACCGTGGTCGATGCAGTTTCCATCACAAGCGATACGATTGATTTCATCTTGAAGCATTTTGGCAAGGAAATGCGGGAAGGCGGAAAGCCATCCCGCTCACTCGTACCGGCGGGGATGAGCTTTGGGAAAAGGACGAAGCTGACAGAAGAAGACCTGCCAGAACCTGAGCAGCGTCAAACCTTCCTCGGTATGATTGGCACTTTAGAAGATGAAGAAAAACGGAAGCTGATCTACGAAGTGCTCTCGCCGCTGGGACATAACCTGATGGTGACTCCTAAAGAAGTGGATGTTTTCATAGACGATATGGCAAATTTAATAGCGAGCGGTCTTAATTCCGCCCTGCATTCAAGTATTGACCAGGATAATACCGGGATGTATACACATTAAGTTTATTTCAAAATCGTTACGAATAGATTCGAGGTTCTATCTTCTCTAGCAAAGTCATAACATTTACTAGACTTGCGCAGAGAGGTGGAACAATGAGATTCAATAAAAGATCAGGATTAATCGTAGCTGTCCAAGGGACTCATGTCGTAAAAGCCGCACTAGCATTTGTGTTCTTTCTCATTGGAATTTTTTCGATAAGCGGAGCGATGACCTCGCTCCGGCCTGAATACCGAATCACCTCCGATTCAGTTAACCAGGCCGCAACACACTTGAATGGCCAGCTGCTTTTCAGTTTGATGGGCTGGGAAAACCATCAGTTCCTGCAGGCTCTGCCAAAGGATTATCAAGCACCTAAGCTATCCAATGTCATGTTCAAGCTTTCTACTAATATCAATCTGGATGACCCAAGAAGCTTGCTTGGCAGGGAGCTTCCGGGCTTCTCTCTTTTTGACGGTAAAATTCTGGTTGCGGGCGAAGGAACGAACTATACGAACATGCCGATGGAATCTGCCCCTCCAATCGAAGTAATGGAGGCAGAAAAGGAAGCGGCGCTGCAAAATACAGAGAACCTGCCAGCTGCTCCGGACGGGGAGGGAGCTGGTGCTGCCCCGCCATCCTCCACCGGAGACCGGAAAGCGGTGTATATCTATTTTACTCACACCAGAGAATCCTATCTTCCGTATTTGAAAGGTGTCACAGACCCAAACAAAGCCTATCATTCTCAGGTGAATGTCACGAAAGTTGGTGACCATCTTAAATCAGCCCTTGAGAAACGGGGGATCGGTACGACTGTCGACAAGACTGATGTGATGGCCAACTTAAGCAAGAAGGGACTGGGATTTGGAAAGGCCTATCAGGAATCTCGGCCAGTCGTCGAAGCTGCAATGGCCGGTGACCGGAATCTGCAGTATTTTATCGATATCCACCGTGATGGCTATCGAAAAGATAAAACCACCATCCAGATAAACGGAAAGCCATACGCCAAGCTGGCGTTCGTCATTGGCGGTGAAAACGCAAATTACGAGAAGAACCTGGCGCTTGCACGCGAATTGCATAATCTCCTTGATCAAAAGTACGGAAAGGGATTAAGCCGGGGGATCATTGAGAAAAAGGGAGCTTCGACCAATGGGAAATTCAATCAGGATCTATCCGGAAATGCATTATTGATAGAATTCGGCGGAGTCGACAACACATTCGAAGAATTGAACAGGTCCGCAGAAGCCCTCGCTGATGTTTTCAGTGAATTTTACTGGCAGGCAGAGCAGGTCGACGCACCTGCACACTAACTTCTACTAAAAAAATGGCAAGGTGATTGAGATGAAAATGTTCATGCTTAAAAGCTTCATGCTTGCATCCTTGATGTTCATTTCCGTATTGTTCGGCATGCAGCAGGCAAACGAAGGAATTCATAAAATGAAAGGGTACGACGACCCAGAATTCAAAAGTGCCTTCAGCATAAAGGAAGAGGAAGACGGAACCTACAAAAGCGCAATCCTGGGCAATGACGTCTCCAGCCATGACCTCGAACAAAAACGAAAAAAGCTGGAAGAAATGAAAGCATTCAACCTCTTTTCATCGCTCGGAAAAACACTTGCAGACGGCGTTTCAGCTGTTATCGAAAAAACAGTGAAATTGATTACTGGAAAGTAGCAGCAGCAGCGACAGCGGGCGTGATGGAGCCCGCTGTTTTTTTGTGTTGGTGATTTGGCTGTGTTTCGGAGTAATTGAAGCCAATGGGTGCCCTCAAAATAAGGATTTCCGAAAAAGAGGTCACTAATAAAGCCGATGGGTGCCCTCAAAATCAGGATATCCGAAAAAGAGGTCACCAATAAAGCCGATGGGTGCC
>NZ_RSFW01000026.1 GCF_003937825.1 Mesobacillus subterraneus
TTCAGTAGCGTCTTCTTCAGTAGCGTCTTCTTCAATAGCGTCTTCTTCAGTCACGTCTTCTTCAACAACTTCTTCTTCAGCAGCCTCTACAGCAAGGACAGCTGAACCAGGAGCAGCGTTTTCTTTAGCTGTTTCGCTTGCATGCTCATAAGCCTGAGAATTGATTTTGTTAGCAGCAGAAGGGTTTACTTTTTCATCAGTTTCCTCTTCTTCATCTGCATCCTCATCTTCTTCAGTCTTGATTGTTGCATCTTTATCAAGCTTGATTTCTTCAGATTCAGAGTCATTGTCTTCCTCATCTTCTGGTTTCACAGTTGCATCTGTGTTAAGGTCGATGTTTTCAGTGTCTGAATCTTCTTCGTCTTCTTCATCTTCCTTTTTTACATTAGTATCAAGCTCAGGTTTCTCATCCTCTTCTTCTGGCTTTGCAGCTACATCACTTTCAAGTTCAACAGTTTCTTCGGAGTCCGTTTCTTCCACGATTGGCTCGAGTTCAACAACTTCTACTTCTTCAACCACTGGTTCAAGAGTAACTGTTTCTTCAGCTGGTACTTCCTCAACTGGAGCTGAAGCTGCTTTTCCATGAACAGCTGCATTTGGTGCAGCGTGCTTTTTGGCAGTCTCGCTTGCATAGATGCTAGCCTGTGATTTAGCTGCTTTTTCTTTCACTGCCTTTTCATTCTTTTCAGCTTTTGGTGCTGCTTTTGGCTCAGCTTTGGCAGCTGGCTTTGCTGGAACTGCAGGTTTTGCTTTTACAGACGGCTTTTTAGTATCTGCAGTTTGCACCTTTACAGATTTTGCTTTATGAGTTTGCTCAACCTTTACTTTTTCAGGACCTGCAGCTTGTGTGAACTGGCCTCCTGTAAGCACTCCGACCGACAATACTCCCGCTAAAATAAATGACTTAACAACTTTCGTTCCATTAAATGTATTATTCATTTTCAAATTCGCTCCCTAATTTAGTATCGTGCCCGTGGCTTATGCTGCGGAATACGTTAAAAAATCAGGAGCCTGGAGGGGCGGCGGTGAAGGAGGGGCATTGACCCACTGGCTTCGGTATATAACAATTCGTGACGTGTACGGCTGGATGAGAGTTAAGTAGTATGACTCGTTCCAGATGAACCACTTATCAGTGAATGACGTGCTTGTATTTCCAAAGCTTGTCCTGTCACCGGAAGGCCCCCCTGAAGCCTTCGAGCGTGAAGGAGGATTAGGCAGGTTATCGCCTTTTGGATATCCCTCATTTTTGGATGATGATTCCTGATGATCTTTCTTCTCATGAGAAGGTTTTATGACTGGCGACACTGTGACAGTCTTCTTTTCAATGACTGGTGTCACAGTGGAGTCCTTTTGCAGCTCAACCTTATCCTTCAATCCAGGTGTGATACGCGTTGTATTTGTTGCGTATTCAACCTCATTATGTATGGATTTTAAAGCACTTTTATTGCTGGTTTTTGTTGTCTTTTTTGGCTGATTAGGCTTCGCCTTACTGACTCGTGTAGCCTTCGAAGGCTGGGCTGCTTTTTCATTTTTCTTAATGGATGGTGCTTTCCCATTGGACTTTGCTGCGTCAGCAGGATTTGTTGGAGGTTTTGCCTGGACAGGCCTTTGGTTTACAGGCTTCTTTTGTACCTGCATTTGGACCTCGGGTTTCTTTACCTGCTGTTGTCTATTAGGAGATTTTTCTCCTGGCAGGCCATTTACCGCCTTATCTGGCAATGCAACCTGTTCAGACTTTCCGGCATTGTTCCCTTTTTCTGCAAAAGCAAGGTCAGGCACCAGCATGACAGCACCAGCAATGAAACCAGTAATGATCAGTTTTCGGAAGTGCATCCTTTCACCTCCTTTCAAAGCGTTATTGGAGCTTTCAGGAATAGCATTCTGAATTTTAAACCTCTTTTTGTCGGTTTTTGGAGGAATTTATCATAAACCGTTCTTTTCACCTAGCAAGCTATGAAAAAGATACGAAAATAACTGCTCCAATTATCCTTTGTTTTTGGTACATATTATTTCGGGTGGAAAATACATGGAATTGCTTTCTCTTGCCCTTTTATAAAAAAGGAGTAGAATGATAGGTATGCTTTAATCGTTTAAATGAAAGAAGGATACAACATGAATAACCTTAGAATATATCTGATTCTGGCCGGTACTATGATTCTGTGGGGGCTGAATGTAACGGCATTGAAGGTAATTGTCGGGAACTTTCCGCCGATCACAATTACTTCACTCCGTGTCTTCACGGCGGGAGTCTCGGTTTTTATCATTCTTTATTTCTTTAAAAAAGTTCGGCTGCCATCCCGGAAAGAATGGACCTATATAATAGGAGGAGGACTCCTGAATGTCACGGGGCATCATCTCTTTCTGGGCGTTGGTTTGACTGAAACCTCTGCAGTCAATGGAGGCTTGATCCTCGGTTTGGGACCATTGCTGACCGCCTTGATGGCCATCTTATTTCTCGGCAAAAAGCTTACATTCGTACGGACGCTTGGCTTTATTTTCGGAGGGATAGGGGTAACCTTGACGGTGCTGGCAGGCAGCACAGGGATATCCGGGATGTCGCTCGGTGATTTTTATATATTCCTGTCGATTCTTTCACAGGCGATCAGTTTTATTATCATCTCGAAGGCAGCAAAAACCCTTGACCCCCGTCTGTTGACAGGCTATATGCTTGTCTTCGGTTCCGTGCTATTGTTTATCATCGGACTCTGGAAGGAGCCTAACGGTTTGTCCAGTTTAGGGAGCGGCACTTTTGGATTGTGGAGTATATTTTTCGCATCGGCTGTCTTTGCCACCGCAATTGGACATATGCTGTACAATTATGCCATTGGCCAGGCGGGACCTGCTGAGGCGTCGATTTTCCTTAACTTGAATACGTTCCTCTCCATCTTGTTCGCAGCCATTTTCCTGGGAGAAAGTATCACGTCTTCGCATCTCCTGGGGCTGATTTTCATCGTATCCGGGGTAATCTTCGGCTCAGGTGCACTGGAGGAATTGATGCTGAAGCGCCGGGCAAAACGGAATGCAGCTTAATAGGAAACTCAGATGCAGGGCCACAGGCTCTGCATTTTTTCAGCAGGAATGTGTCCGGATTTTTAAAAAACTGTCCAGATTCTGTACACACTCCTGTCGGTCACCCTTATTTTTCAAGTGAATCGGGTTTGGCACGATTCTTGCTTCATATATATGTAAGAATCTATGAAAAGTGGAGGTCTTACTTATGAAAATGAATGAAGCAAGGGCGATTGTAACGGGTGGAGCATCTGGTCTGGGTGAAGCAACGGTCAGACGCATAGTGAAGAATGGAGGCAAGGCTGCGATTCTCGATCTGTCTGAAGAACGCGGCCGCTCTCTCGTTGAAGAGCTAGGTGAACAGGCGGTATTTTTAAAAACAGATGTTGCGAGTGAGGAAGAGGTCTCGACTTCGGTCAATAAAGCAATCGAGACCTTCGGTTCAGTTAATACGGTTGTTAACTGCGCCGGTATTGGCATCGCGGCAAAACTGCTTTCCCGCAAAGGAATTCATTCACTGGATATGTTCTCAAAGGTGATTTCAATTAACCTGATCGGCACTTTCAATGTGATCAGGCTTGCTGCTGAGCAAATGTCCAAAAACGAGCCGAATGAAGCCGGAGAGCGTGGTGTGATCATTAATACTGCCTCGGTTGCTGCTTTTGAGGGGCAGATTGGCCAGGCAGCTTACAGTGCCTCGAAAGGCGGGGTTGTCGGCATGACGCTGCCGATAGCACGTGAACTTGCTTCGTATGGAATCAGAGTCATGACGATTGCTCCGGGTTTATTCCATACTCCAATGTTCGATTCCCTGCCAGCTGATGCAAGGGATTCCCTCGGTAAAATGGTGCCATTCCCGCAGCGGCTGGGTTTCCCGGAGGAATATGCGCAGCTTGCAGAAAGCATTATCACAAATACAATGTTAAACGGTGAAACAATTCGCCTGGACGGTGCAATCCGGATGCAGCCGAAGTAACTCATACTATAAGCCCTTTCCTTTTACAGGAAGGGTTTTTTTATGATTCCTTGGAAATAATTTCGCGTTGTTGAAAACCCTGAAAAAGAATATGATATTTTTGCAATATAACATTTTAAGAGAACAGGGGACAACGAGAGTGACAACAAAAGTTTTTAGAATTTTCATACTATTACTGTTGGCTGTGATCATATCATGCCCGCAATTCGCATCGGCAATGGCAGAAATCACATCATTCAGCCAGTCAACTGGAACGGTTGCGTACCAGGGAAACAGCGTGCCTGGGTATGTTTCTTTTGAGCTGAAAACAAGCGAGCCAACACGAGGGTATATTTTAGCGGTAGGCAATGGTGTCCAGACGAAGATCAATCTTTCTACCATGGATTATAAAACGGTTCACAAGGTGGACTGGGTGCCATGGGATGATACGAAGAAAACTCCATTGCCTGCAGGGGAATACCAGCTGAAGGCTTATATGACAGACCAGGGCTACAACCAGTTGAGCGGTTACCCGCTAGGAAAACTGACAGTTGTCTCAGAACCCAATCCAAAACCGGTGATTGACCAGGTATCTGTGAATCCTGCCGTTTTCTCACCAGCATATGGCGGCGCATCAACAGTCAAGATACCTTTCAACCTGAATCGTCCCGCTGAAGTTCAGCTGGTCATCTGGCAGAATGGAGCCGAAATTTATACAGGAAGTAAAACGAAGCTGTTGCCTGGCAGCCATTCAGTGAGCTGGAATGGTACGGATAAAATGGGCAGGATCGTCCAGGATGGCAGCTATGAAATCCATTTCAAATATATTGAAACGGCCTTCAATTATCCTGCAACTACTCCATCCGGAATAAAAGCAGGCACCGTGACAATTAAGGACAGCGATTATGATATCCCACAATGGAGACTGCAACAAGTCGTCACGAATGCCGTCTTCCACTCTGATACCATCAGTCCGGATGGCGACGGTGTGAATGATAAGGCATCCGGCCAGTTTACACTTGCAGAACCAGCTAAGCTGTCCATTTTTATTGCCAATGCAGCAGGCGCTCATGTAAATAAAGTCGTCAACGAACAGACCTTCCCAGCGGGAACCCATACCCTTGAATGGAACGGAACCGACTTTATGGGAGGCAAAGCGGTAAACGGGAACTACTTCATAAAAGTTCAGGTCATTGAGGGAGCAAATTCTGGTTACATCACTTTTACGGACACTGTAAAATATGAAGGCGGATATGAAATTAAAGCACTTCAGCCTGAAAAACGAGTCAGGGTCATTACGGATACAGCGAGCCTTTCCATTGACCCAATGGGACAGGGCTATACTGCCGTAAAAGGTGATACCTTCCCGTTGATATCTGAAACGATTGAATCTGGAAAATACCACGTCCTTGTTAAGGAAGGTGTATCAGGGACAATCAATGCAAGTGATGTGGAACTTGTCGTTGAAACGACTGCACCAAATATTCCAAACACGACTGAATACACTGTGGTCAGCGGGGATACTCTGTGGAAAATCGCAGCTAAGTTCAACACGACCATTTCTGAAATTGTAAGATTGAATAATCTTGATCCAAATAAGTACTTGTATATTGGGCAAAAACTGAAGGTGCCTGCAGCAGGTTCACCTGAACCAGTGCGTGACCCTGTCATCCACACGGTCCAATCAGGGGACACCCTTTGGAAAATTGCCCAAAAGTATGGCACAACCATTGATGCCATCGTCAAGGCAAACAATCTTGATCCAGCAAAGCACTTGTACATTGGACAAAAGATTACGATTCCGTCTGAAGCGACGAATCCAGAACCGCCGGCTGTCCAGCCTGTCATCCATACAGTGGTCAGCGGTGACACTCTCTGGAAAATCAGCGTGAAATACGGGACTACGATTGATGCAATCGTAAAAGCCAATAATCTCGACCCGGCAAAATATCTGATGGTCGGCCAGAAGCTGACCATTCCTCGGTAAGTTTCAAACCTGCTCCGAATTCGGAGCAGGTTTTTTATGTTCAATAAAGGAAACGTGCTTTATAATGAATGATATGAGATTGAATATTCAGATATTTATACAGAGAGGAGGGATAGGTTGCTCAGGTTCAAGGATATTGTAACGCCAATTGACTGCTTAATTACGAAAGAGACTACGCTTGAAGAGGCAATTCTCCTTTTCAAAGAGAAAAAGTGGAACTTGCTGCCGGTAACTGATGGCGACCGCAACCTCCATGGTATTTTTACAAGGAGCGGGCTTTATCAGATGATCATGGATGGTCATTCCCTTGCCTCAAAGATCCAACCATACATAAAGAAGGAAGTAAGGTCGATCAGGGTGGATACTCCTTTTCGTAAAATTGAGGAGATCGTCAAAACGAGCAAGGTTGGGACAGGAGTCGTGCTTGATGAGGGTGACAAGGTGATCGGTCTGCTGACAAAAACGGATATGGTTGTCGCCCTGCTGAAAGCGGCCAGCACACTGAAAGACCAACTCGAAACGATCCTGAAGAATTCCAATATAGGTGTTCTGATGACGAATGGGCAGATGGAAATCATCTACGCCAATGATGCTTTTTCAAAAATCAGCGGCCGCCTGGTGGATTCAATTTTAAACAGGCAGCTCGGGGAAGTGTTTCCTGGCTTGCTGAACGAAGGGACTGCACTTCATCATTATCATTATGAGGAATTCAAGTCCATCCTCCATATTTCTTCCTATGAAACCGTCACCCATGAGCAAGGAAAAATCCTGTTATTCCAGGACCTATCTGAAGTGGAAAAGATGGCGGAGGAGCTCGAATCGGTCAAAAAGCTGAAGCTGACGATCGAAGCAGCACTCGAGAATGCCTACGATGGGATCCTCATGGCCGATGAAAGTAAGAAAGTGACGATGGTAAGCCCGCCGATGCTGGAACTGTTCAACCTTGAAAAATCCGACGTATTGCATAAGCCGGTGGAAGAAGTGCTGCCTCAGCTGGAGCTGGGCAAAGTCTTCAAGTCAGAAACAGCTGAAGTCAGTGATTTTCACGAGCTGAACGGAATTAAATATATCGTCCACCGTATTCCAATCAAAAAAGAAGACAAGGTCATCGGGGCGATTGGCAAGGTAATGTTTCGCCAGCTGAACGAGGTCAGCGAGCTGTTCAAAAAGCTGCAGAAGGCCGAGAATAAGGCAAGCTTCTATCATCAGCAATTGAAAAAATCCGAGTCTGCAAGGTTTACTTGGGAGCATATTTTCACCGAGGATCCTTATATGGAAAAATTAAAGAAGAGTGCAGCCAAAGCAGCAAGGGGCCGATCCACCGTCCTGATCCGCGGGGAAAGCGGCACCGGGAAAGAACTGTTCGCCCACGCGATTCACAACAGCAGCGCCCGTACCGATGGCAAATTTGTCGTCGTAAATTGCGCCGCCATTCCGGAGGATCTGCTGGAATCTGAATTCTTCGGTTATGAAGAAGGTGCCTTTACCGGAGCGAAGCAGCGCGGGAAAATCGGGAAATTCGATCTTGCAAATGGAGGCACACTTTTCCTCGACGAAATTGGCGATATGTCCCTTGCCCTCCAGGCAAAACTGCTTCGGGTCCTGCAGGAGCGGGAATTTTACCGGGTAGGCGGAAATGTCAGGGTGAAGGTCGATGTCCGGATCGTTGCCGCAACGAACCGGAACCTTGAAGATATGGTCAAGCAAGGAGAATTCAGGGAAGACCTGTACTACCGGCTGAACGTCATCTCCCTGAACATTCCACCTCTGAGGGAGCGGGTCCATGATGTTGAACACTTGATCAATGGTCTGATGAAAGAGTTGAATTCGATGCTGGGAACGAGCATCACCGGGATTTCGCCTGATTCCAAAACAGCATTGCTGCGCTACGATTGGCCGGGAAATGTCCGTGAACTTCGGAATGTCCTCGAACGCGCCATGACCTTTGCCGAGCATGGAAAAATCCAGCTCGAAGATCTGCCTGACTATTTAATCTCGCAGATTCCCAACAAGTTTGAACCCAAAGTCAGCCTTGCCGAAGACGCAGAACTGGGTGCGATCAAAAAAGCACTCTCCCAAACGAACGGCAACAAAGCACAGGCTGCCAGACTGCTTGGCATCAGCCGCTCCGGTCTTTACGAAAAAATAAAAAAATACCAGCTGCCGGTTTAGGATTTCTGGTTCCATTGATTTTTCATCTCGTGTATTCAATTTTGAAGCGTTACGGAAATAAACATGAAGACTAGCAGTGGACGTGACGGACAAGAAATGGGGAGCAACTGATTTTACTGTCCGTCTACATCTCTCGTTATTCCGGTCTCCCCAGTTGTATTACTGTCCAAAATGAGTATCCAGAAATTGGACACTCATCACTGAGAAAACTTTCTCAGATGTTCGTACAAATGCATTTCTCTTTTTCGGAAAATTGGCATAATTATTGCATATAGAAATATGTATGCGTTTCCAAAATGAATGCAAGGGGGAAGTCGAGTATGGATATTGGTTCTTTTTTAGCACAGAATGCAAGGAAAACACCGGAGAAACTGGCAATTGAGTGTGAGGGAAGGAAGTATAATTACCGTCAGTTTAATGAGGAAGTGAACAGGCTGGCTCATGGATTGCTCAATATGGGTATCGTAAAAGGCGAAAAACTGGCTTTGATGATGAAAAACTCGGATCAGTTCGTTTTTGCTTTTTTTGCGGCAGCTAAAATTGGTGCTGTCATCGTCCCGGTGAATTTTCGACTTACAGCTTCTGAGGTCCATTACATACTCGAACAGTCTGGCACTGTAATAGTTGTTTGTGATGAGGAATTCGAGGATATCATTACATCCGCCCGGGAAGGGACACAGGTCTTGCATGTGATCACAACCGGCACACCGACAACGGTCGGGCATCATTCGTTCAATAGTGTGTTAACGGCAAACACGGATAATCCGCAAGTCGAGGTCGGAGATCATGATGACCTTGAAATCTTATATACATCAGGAACGACCGGGAAACCAAAAGGAGCTTTATTCGACCATAAGCGGGTGTTCAATGTCGGCCTGACGATGATGATCAGCATGGGAATCAACCAGGAGGAGCGGTTTCTCCATATCGCCCCGCTGTTCCATTCGGCACAGCTTAATCTGTTCCTGATTTCCGGTGTGGTCCTCGGGGCAACACATATCATCCACCGTGACTTCCATCCGGTAAAAACACTCGAAGCGATTCAGGAGCATGAAATCACTCACTTCTTCGGCGTGCCGGCGATGTATAACTTTATGCTGCAGGTGCCGAATGCTTCCGATTACGACCTTTCTTCGATAAAAAGATGCGGCTATGGCGCTGCACCAATGGCTCCAGAGCTTGTCCGCAAAAGCATGGAGCTGTTCAGGACAGACCAGTTCTACAATCTGTGCGGGCTGACAGAAGCCGGGCCAGGCGGAATCCTCCTGGGACCTGATGGACATAAAAATCATCTTGGCAAAGGCGGCAAGGCCGCATTCCTGACCGAAGCAAGAGTGGTCGATGAAGAAGGGAAGGACATCAAACCAGGTGCAGTCGGGGAATTTGTCATCAAGGGGGAGTCCATCATGAAGGAATACTACAAAAAACTGGAGGAGACGGCGAAAACAATCAAAGATGGCTGGCTGTATACAGGCGATCTGGCTACGATTGATGAAGAAGGCTTCATCACATTGGTCGACCGGAAAAAGGACATGATCATTTCCGGAGGGGAAAATGTGTACTCCATTGAAGTGGAGGAAGTTCTTTATGAACACCCATCCGTCCTGGAGGCAGCCATCATCGGACTTCCAGATGAAGTCTGGGGTGAAGCCGTATCAGCCGTGATCGTGCCAAAGCAAGGGGCAGTCGTTGATGAGCAGGAGCTTAAAGCTTTCTGCCGCCAAAAACTGGCGGGATATAAGGTGCCGCGGAGAATTTTTATCGAGGAAGCACTCCCGAGGAATGCCTCTGGAAAAATCCTCAAATACCAGCTGCGCCAGAAACTGAATGAAGTGAAGCTGTAAGAGGAAGGGGAGGTACAAGAATGAAGCACCCTTATTTAACGGATGACCATGAGATTTTCCGCAGGTCTTTACGAAAATTTTTAGAAAAGGAAGCTTATCCTTTTTACGATCATTGGGAGGAGGAGCGGATGATTCCGCGCTCCTTCTGGGAGAAGATGGGCGAGCAAGGCTATCTGTGCCCGGATATCGATGAGGAATACGGCGGCAGTGAGGTGGATTGGGGTTTCGCTGTTGTCATCAATGAAGAACTGGAGCGGGTTGGTTCAGGACTTGTTGGCGTAGGGCTTCATAATGACATCGTCGTGCCCTATATCACTGCGTATGGAACAGAGGAGCAGAAGAAGCGCTGGCTGCCAAAATGCACGACAGGTGAAATCATCACCGCGATTGCGATGACCGAGCCTGGAACCGGGTCGGATCTTGCTAACATCCAGACAACGGCTGTCCTCGATGGTGACCATTACATCTTGAATGGCCAAAAGACCTTCATCACGAATGGGATCCAGTCAGACCTGATTGTCGTCGCATGTAAAACCGATCCAAAGGCAAACCCGAAGCATAAAGGAGTGAGCCTCCTTGTCGTCGAGCGGGATGCACCAGGTTTTTCACGTGGACGGAAGCTGAACAAAGTGGGACTGCACTGCCAGGACACAGCTGAATTGATTTTTGAGGATTGCCGAGTCCCTAAGGAAAACCTGCTTGGTGAAGAAGGGAAGGGTTTCCTTTACCTGATGGAAAAGCTTCAGCAAGAACGTCTGCTTGTCGCGATTGCCGCACAAACAGCCTCAGAAGTCATGCTGAAACAGACGATTGACTATGTGAAGAGCCGGGAAGCGTTTGGGAAGCCGGTCAGCAAGTTTCAGAACACCCAGTTCAAGATTGTTGAGATGGCGACGGAAATTGAAATGGGAAGAGCCTTCCTCGACCAGCTGATTGCCGAGCATATCGAAGGGAAAGACATCGTCACGAAAGTTTCGATGGCAAAGTGGAAGCTGACAGACAGCGCGCGAAAAATTGCCTTGGAATGCATGCAGCTGCATGGCGGCTACGGCTACATGGAAGAATACGAGATTGCGAGAAGGTTCCGCGATATACCGGTTGCCAGCATCTATGCCGGGACGAACGAAATCATGAAAACAATCATTGCGAAAAACCTTGGATTATAGAATAGAAGAATCATTTGCAGATGCCGGTTAACAGAAAGGAAGATGGAAATGCGAGAAGTTGTGATAATCGAGGCTGTCAGGACGCCAGTTGGCAGGAGGAAAGGGTTATTAAAGGAGATCCGGTCAGATGAGCTGGGTGCGATGGTACTGGAAGAGGTGGTAAAGCGAGCAGGAATCGATGCCAGTCTTGTTGAGGATGTGATTTTCGGCTGCGTGACCCAGAGTGGAGAGCAAGCGGGGGATATTGCCAGGGTTGCGGCATTGACTGCCGGATTCCCGATTGAAGTGCCTGGGGTCACACTTGATCGCCAGTGCGGATCGAGCCAGCAGGCAGTCCATTTTGCTGCCCAGGCGATTTTGGCGGGTGACATGGATGTCGTCATTGCTGGCGGTGTGGAAAATATGACCCGTGTCCCGATGGGCTCCAATTACCAGCAGGCTGATCCCTTTAGCCCTAAGCTAAGAGAGAAGTATGAAATGATCCATCAAGGCATTTCGGCAGAGCGGATTGCTGAGAAATATGGTTTCACTCGCTCAGAATTGGATGAGTTCTCAGCCGAAAGCCACCGCCGTGCTCTCAGGGCCCAGGCAGAGGGTTATTTTAAAAAAGAGATCATGCCAATTGAGGTCACTCTCGAAAATGGTGAAAAAACATGGCTGTCAGAAGACTCCGGTCCGAGAGAAGGGACGACACCTGAAGTACTTGCTGGTCTGAAAACAGTCTTCAAGGAAGATGGCGTCATCCATGCCGGCAACTCGAGCCAGATTAGCGATGGTGCAGGAGCCATTCTTCTGATGAGCCGCGAAAAAGCTGAGGAGCTTGGATTGAAACCTCGCTTCAAGGTCCACACAAGAGTCGTGGTCGGATCCGATCCAACCCTGATGCTGACAGGGCCAATTCCGGCGACGGAAAAAGCACTGAAAAAAGCTGGACTTAAGATCGAAGACATTGACGTGTTTGAAGTCAACGAAGCCTTTGCCCCTGTCCCGATGGCATGGTTGAAGGAAACAGGCGCCGATCCGGAAAGACTGAACCCGAACGGAGGAGCCATCGCCCTGGGCCATCCACTTGGAGCGAGCGGTGCCCGCCTGATGATTTCAATGATGCACGAACTCGAGCGCACAGGTGGACGCTATGGCCTGCAGACAATGTGTGAAGGACACGGCATGGCAAACGCAACCATTATTGAGAGATTGGATTGAAATGCGGGCTATTGGCGCCCAAAAAACGCCCGAATCGCAAAAAAAGGTCACCAATGAAGCCTATTGGCGTCCCAAAAACGCCCGAAGCGGAAAAAGAGGTCACCAATGAAGCCTATTGGCGCCCAAAAAACGTCTGAAGCGGAAAAAGAGGTCACCAATGAAGGCTATTGGCGCCCTAAAATCGAACCATGCAGATGAAAATGGTCACCAACACCCTTCAGCCAGGCGAAAAAATATTATTAAACTATCAATCTAGTAAGAGGGAACACACATCCATGAGGTAAAGCAGCACAGAGACATTTTTACCAATAGGAGGAATGTAAATGAGCACAACGATCGGCAAAATTTTTGACCTGACGGTAATGAAATTCCCGAACAAGGAAGCTCTCTATGATGTCCGCAAAAATGTCCGCTTTACGTATAGTGAATGGAATGATGAGGTGAACAGGCTGGCCAATGCGCTGCTGGCAGAAGGCGTGAGGAAGGGAGACCGGGTGTCGACTTTCACGTTCAACACCGAGGAATTGGGGACAGCCTTCTTTGCCTGTGCAAAAATCGGAGCGGTTTTCAATCCAATCAACTTCAGGCTGATGGGGGAAGAGGTCGCTTTTATCCTCAGTGACGCCAAGCCGAAGGTGGTTCTTTTTGAAAAAGCGGTGGAGCCGGTCATCTCGTCCATCGAAAGCCGCTTTCCGCAAATCGCCTTTTGGTACATCGACGAGGATACTCCGGATTATGCCCAAAGCTATCATGAAAAAGTGCAAAACGCCGATTCGGCACCGGTTGAGATAAAGGTAGATGAAAACGATTTGTACGCGATCATGTATACGAGCGGGACGACAGGCCGCCCAAAAGGTGTCCTGCACAAGCACAGAAATATGGTGGAGCAGAGCCTGATCGTCATCGGTTCCACAAAGCTGGGCGCGCAGGATGTTGGCCTCGTGACAGCACCGATGTTCCACTGTGCAGAACTCCATTGTGCATTCCTTCCGAGGGTCCATGTTGGCGGAAGAAATGTCATTCTTCACCAGTTTGTACCGAAGAAGGTACTGGAATTGATAGACTCTGAAAAAATTACGAAATTCTTCGCAGCGCCGACGATGTGGAACATGATTCTTCAGGAGAAACTGGAAGACTATAATATCGAAAGCCTGAAGCTGGGCCTGTATGGTGCGGCTCCAATGGCACCATCGCTTGTTCACGCCTGCCATGACCAGTTGGGGATTAAGCTCGTCCAGGCGTACGGGATGACGGAGATGGGACCAGCCATCACTTTCCTTTCCGAGGAAGACCAGCTGACCAAAGCAGGTGCTGCAGGGCAGGCTTGCTTAAACCATGAAATCAGGATCGTAAGACCGAACGAGGATGGTCCTTCCGATCCGGAGGATGTCATGCCGCCTGGCGAAAGCGGCGAAATCATTGTCCAGGGTCCATGCATGATGTCAGGCTATTTCAATCGGGAAAAGGCAACTGAAAAAGCGATGTACAAAGGCTGGTATCATTCAGGGGATATCGGATACCTGGATGAAGAAGGTTATCTGTGGGTGAAGGACAGGGTGGATGACATGATTATCAGTGGCGGCGAAAACATCTATCCGCGTGAAGTAGAAGATGTGCTTCATGCCCATGAAGGCGTCCTGGATGTGGCAATTGTCGGCCAGCCGGATGACCGCTGGGGTGAGACGGTCACCGCTTTTGTTGTAAAAAAAGACCCACAAGTGACAGATGAAGAACTCGATGAATGGTGCAGGAACAGCGCCAGCCTTGCCAACTACAAGCGGCCGCGAAAATACCTGTTTGTGGAGGCACTCCCTAGGAATGCAAGCGGGAAAATCCAGAAGTTCATGCTTAGAAAGCAAATGGAAGAACTGTTTTCAAAAGGGCAGCCGTCCTAGAAAGGATTATCAATTATGTTAGACGGAATCAAGATTATTGACTTCACAAATTATATACCGGGACCATTCGCGACTTTGAGGCTGGCAGAACTGAGAGCAGAAATCATCAAGGTCGAAGCGCCCGAAGGAGACCCTGCGAGGAATACGGGAGAAGGGTACGTCTTCGAAGCTCATAACCGCGGCAAAAAAAGCATCGTCATCAATCTCAAGCATGAAGAAGGGAAAATGCTTGCCCTCGACTTGCTTTCCAGAGCAGATGTAGCAGTGGAAGGGTTCAGGCCGGGAGTAATGGAAAAGCTCGGACTTGGCTATGAAGATGTGAAAAAGTGGAACCCGGGTATCGTCTACTGTTCGGTTACAGGCTACGGAAAGGACGGGGATATGGCCAGTTTCGGAAGTCATGACCTGAATTATATGAGCTTGAGCGGAGCGCTTGCCCAGATGAAGGATTCCAGCGGCAGGCCGGTCCACCCATCCCATACTTTTTCAGATTATCTTGGCGGAATGGCGGCGAGCGAGCGGATTCTTGCCGCCCTAGTGGCAAGAGCCAGAACGGGCGAGGGCAGCTATCATTGCCTTTCCATTGCTGACAGCATGGCGTCATTGATGGCGAACCATGTCCTGATCGAAAGAGAAACAGGCTATCAGCATGGGGTTTCTGTGCTGAACGGAACCGTAATCGGGTATGGCCTGTATGAAACGAAGGACGGACGCTATGTCAGCCTTGGAGCTCTGGAACCGAAGTTCTGGCACAATTTTTGCCAGGCTAATGGCAGGGAGGATTGGCTGCAGGCTCATTACTCACGGCCTGAGGAAACGAATCCTATCTATCGCGAACTGGTCCATTTGTTTAAAAGCAAAACATTATCAGAGTGGGCCAAATTTGGCATGACGGTGGACTGCTGCCTCACGCCTGTCCTTGAAGCGGGAGAGCTGGCTCATTATCCTTACTGGAGCGAAAAGGATTTCGTCCTGCCGGGTGGCCAAATTAAAATGCATGGAGACCTGGAAGCAAAAGAGGGAATAAGCCCACCGGAAAAAGGAGAACAAACCGAAGAGATTTTGAAAGAATGGCTTAGTGCGGGCAGCAGGAAAAATTAAATAAACAAGGTTACTATTTTTATAAAGCGGAAGGGGAAATGTCGGTATGATGAATGTTCCATTGACAGTAGGATCACTATTGGAAAGAGCAGAAAAGTTTTTCCCGAAAAAGCAGGTAGTGTCCAGGACGCTATCGGGTATTCACCGATTCACTTATAAGGAGATTGGTGAACGAACACGCCGGCTTGCAAGCGCATTGGAGAAGCTTGGGGTTGAGAAGGGCGACAGAGTGGGTACATTTGCCTGGAACCACCACCGCCATCTCGAAGTCTATTTCGCAGCACCCGGAATGGGAGCTGTCCTTCACACCATCAATATCCGCCTGTCACCAGAGCATGTCTCTTATATTGTGAACCATGCCGAAGATAAGGTGATGCTGGTTGATGAAGACTTGATTCCGCTGATTGAACGCTGCAAAGACAACTTTAAAACAGTTGAAGCGTACATCATCATGACCGACAAAAATGAACTTCCGGAAACGACACTTGAACCAGTTTATTCATATGAAGAATTGCTCCGTGAGGCAAGCCCTGAGTTTGAATTCGTCAAGGATATTGACGAAAATGATCCAGCAGGAATGTGCTATACTTCCGCTACGACAGGGAACCCAAAGGGCGTGGTCTACTCGCATAGAGGCATTGTCCTGCACAGCTTTGCATTCGGACTGGCCGATACAGCTGCCCTATCCGAAACAGACGTTGTCCTGCCAGTGGTGCCAATGTTCCATGCCAATGCATGGGGAATGCCATTTGCGGCAACGTGGTTCGGCTCCACACAGGTTCTCCCAGGACCACTGTTCACTCCTGCCCTTCTGGCTGAGCTGATTGAGCAGGAAAAGGTTACTTTTACCGCGGGTGTGCCAACGATTTGGCTCGGTTTGTTAAATGAACTTGAAAAAGGAAGCTACGATACGTCCTCCTTGAGGTCGATTGTCTGCGGAGGGTCTGCTGCCCCGCGCGGAATGATCAAGGCGTTTGAAACGAAATACAAAATTCCTTTCCTGCATGCATATGGGATGACCGAGACGACCCCGCTTGCGACGGTCTCCCGCCTGAAAAGTTACCAGGCAGGACTGGATGAAGAAGAGATTCTCGACATTCGCTCAAAGCAGGGGCTCCTTGTGCCAGGGCTTGAAATGAAAGTCATAGGCGGAAATGGCGAAGTGAAGTGGGATGGCGAGGAAATGGGAGAACTCCTTCTCCGCGGACCATGGATTGCCGATGAGTATTACAAGGATGAGCGTTCTGCAGATGCCTTCCGCGATGGCTGGCTGTACACCGGTGATGTTGCGACGGTGGACGAAGAGGGTGTTATCAAGCTCGTCGACAGGACGAAGGATCTGATCAAAAGCGGCGGGGAATGGATTTCATCAGTCGACCTCGAGAACGCCTTAATGGCACACGAAGCCGTATTTGAGGCCAGCGTCGTTGCCGTACCCCATCAGCAATGGCAGGAACGTCCGATTGCCTGCGTCGTCTTGAAAGAGCCTTATAAAAATAAGGTAGATAAGCAGGAACTGCTCGACTTTATCGCACCACAGTTCGCCAAGTGGTGGCTGCCAGATGACGTCGTGTTCATGGAGGAAATACCGAAAACATCCGTCGGCAAGTTCCTCAAACGCGCTTTGAGAGACCAGTTGAAGGACCATTTAGTCCAGAACTCCTAACCAGGAAGGCCGGCTGCAAATCAGCAGCCGGTTTTTTACATGCCTAGAAAAGCTGGGACGAGGTAAAATGTCCAATATAAAGAGTTTAATAGACATTTTATAGCGCTCATAAGATAAAAATGTCTATTAAAAAAGATTTAATAGACATTTCGAACCCATCAGAAAAGAAAAATGTCTAAAATATATTTGCTCAATTTCATATACTAATTTGACATACCGGATTAATTAATAGCTTAAGTTTTTTTTTCAATTCCTTTATCTTTCAATTCAAAAAATTCATCAAAAGAGGTATTATAGAAGATATAAAATTCGAAGGTCGAAATAATTTCAGGTGGTTTCAACTGGGAGGCTTGTCTTCATGACTATTTTTTCGTTTGTAAAACCCTACCGCATCCCAATTGTGGCTGCGTTGTGCTTGATGCTTGTTGAACTGGCGGTCGAACTGGTTCAGCCGCTGCTGATGGCAAAGATTATCGATGATGGAATCGTCGCAGGGGATCTCGACACTGTAATAAAGTGGGGCGGTGTCATGCTCGGGCTTTCCTTCCTGGCGTTTGCGTCAGGCATAACCAATTCCTTCATTGCAGCCCATGCAGGCCAGAGCTTTGGATATGATTTGCGCGAGAAGCTCTTTGCCAAGGTCCAGGCTTTTTCGTTTGCGAATTTCAGCAGTTTTCCCTCATCTTCACTGATTACCAGGATCACGAATGATGTAACACAGCTGCAGAATACCTTATTCATGAGCCTGAGAATCGCCATGCGGGCGCCGCTCCTTGTCATTGGGGGGATCGTCATGGCGATGCTTGTCAATTTCAAACTGGCGATTGCGTTTTTTATCATCATCCCGCCTCTTTTATTATTCCTTATCTGGATTATGACCAAGGCGGCTGGCCTATTCAAAACTGTCCAGAAGCGGCTGGACAAAGTAAATGGCGTCATGCGCGAAAACCTTGTCGGCATGAGACTGATCAAGGCTTTTGCCAGGGGGAACCATGAAGGTACAAGATTTGAAACAGCCAACGATAACCTTAGGGACAAAACGGTATATGCCCTGAGAGTGACAGAGGTGACCATTCCAGTCTTACTGCTGTTCATGAATTTAACCATCATCGCTGTCCTCTGGTTTGGAAAAATAGAGGTCCAGACTGGGACGGCTTCTGTTGGTGAAGTCGTAGCGATCGTCAACTATGCCGCAAGAATCACAAATGCTTTTTCAATGTTTTCGTGGATCATCATGGTGTTATCACGTGCCAAAGCCTCAGCAGAACGCGTCACCGATGTGCTTAATGAGGAAATTGATCTTCAGGATACCGCTGAAAGCCGCAAAGAAAACAGGATCACAGACGGGAAAATTGAATTTGAAAACGTATCTTTTACATTTCCAAATATGTCAATTCCGATTCTCCAGGATTTATCCTTTAGCATCCGGGCAGGAGAAACGGTTGCGGTACTGGGAGCTACAGGTGCAGGAAAGACGTCGATGTTCCAGCTTATTCCCAGACTTTATGATGTTACGGACGGGGTAGTGCGAATTGATGGCCAGGACATAAAAGCAATGAAGCTAAAGAGATTAAGGGAAGGAATAGGCTATGTGCCGCAGGAAGCGATGTTATTCACTGGCTCGATCAAGGAGAACCTCGCTTGGGGCAAAGAGGATGCTACATATGAAGAAATGGTCGAGGCAGCTGCAAGCGCGCAGATCCATGAAACAATCATGAAGCTGCCAAACCAGTACGATACGCTTCTAGGTCAAAAAGGTGTGAATCTTTCAGGGGGGCAAAAGCAGCGCTTATCAATTGCGCGGGCGCTGATCAAAAATCCTAAAATCCTTCTGCTTGATGACAGTACGAGTGCGCTCGATTTGAATACGGAAGCAAAGCTGCTAGAAGCTTTAAGCAAATATAAATGTACAACTGTCATCATCACACAAAAAATAAGCACGGCAAAAGAAGCGGATAAAATCCTTCTGCTGGACGATGGCACCTTGATTGATTCTGGAGACCATGATTCATTATTGAAAACCTCCACCCTTTATCAGGCTATTTACCAATCCCAGTTTGGGGAGGTGAAGGCAGGATGTTAAAAAAGCAAAAAGCAAAAACATCCGGTAAGCAAAGAACCAGCACGAGTGGCCTGGGAAAAACAATCCTGAGAATATGGTCGTATCTTGCGGACCACAAAAGCCTGATGATCCTTGTCCTTCTAATGGTTGTTGCAAGTTCTGCCCTTGGCCTGCTTGGACCATTCTTGATAGGCTGGGGGATTGATGAGTATTTCGCTGCAGCGTCGACCGACGGTTTTATCTGGCTGCTGGTGGGGCTTGCAGCTGTCTATGGCCTGCACTCCATTTCTTTGTGGCTGCAAAGCTATTGGATGATTGGAATTGCCCAGCAGACTGTATATACGATGAGGAAACAGCTGTTTACCCATTTCCATAAGCTGCCGATTGATTTTTTCAATAAACGGCAGCATGGTGAACTGATGAGCAGGGTCACCAATGACATCGAAAATGTAAGTGCAACGTTGAATTCCTCGGTCATCCAGATATTTTCGAGCTTGCTGACTTTGGTTGGCACTCTGGTTGTTATGATTTGGCTGAGCCCGCTGCTCACACTGGTGACTATGATCATTGTGCCATTGATGTTCCTAGGGATGAAGTGGATTACCAGCCGAACAGGAAGGCTGTACAAGGAGCAGCAGCGAAGGCTTGGAGAAATGAATGGTTATATTGAAGAGACCATTTCCGGTCAGAAAATCATAAAGTCTTTTTCACAAGAGCCTAAGGTTATAGAAGAATTCCGGGTCAAAAATGAGCAGCTGAAGCAATCCGGATATTGGGCCCAGACGTTTACCGGCTTCATTCCCAAGTTGATGAATATGCTCAACAACCTGAGTTTCACGCTCGTCGCAGCAGTAGGAGGCTATTTTGCACTCAATGGATATGTTTCCATTGGGACAATCGTCATCTTCACGGAATACTCACGACAGTTCACAAGACCACTGAATGATCTATCCAATCAATTCAACACCTTGCTGTCAGCGGTAGCAGGTGCTGACAGGGTATTTGATATTATTGATACAGACGAGGAAGCCATTGATGAGAAGGATGCTGCTGCCTTGCCAGACATAAAAGGGAAGGTAGAGTTCAAGGGTGTTTCCTTTTCCTATGAGAAAGGCGGGGATACGGTATCAAACCTGTCATTTATAGCTGAACCTGGCCAAAGTGTCGCACTGGTAGGACCGACCGGTGCAGGGAAATCTACCATTATTAATTTGATTTCACGCTTTTACGAACCGGATAGCGGAATAATCCTGATTGATGATACAGACAGCAGGAGCATCACCCGCCGGAGCCTGAGGATGCAAATGGCTTTTGTCCTTCAGGATTCATTCCTTTTTCAGGGCAGTATCAGGGATAATATCCGCTACGGTAGGCTCGATGCAACAGATGAAGAAGTCGAGCAGGCAGCCAGGGCAGCGAATGCCCATTCCTTCATCACAAGAATGCCTGCAGGCTATGATACCGAATTAAGCCAGGATGATGCCGGCATCAGCCAGGGGCAAAAACAGCTGTTGTCAATCGCCAGGGCCATACTTGCAGACCCATCGATCCTGATCCTGGATGAAGCGACTAGCAGCATCGATACGATAACAGAACTTAAAATACAGGAAGCTCTTCAGAAACTGCTTAAAGGAAGAACGAGCTTTATCATTGCCCACCGATTGAACACGATTAAGAGCGCAGATCAAATCATCGTCATCGATAGCGGGCAAATCATTGAAAAAGGAAGCCATGAGGAGCTCCTTGAACAAAAAGGCTTTTACCACAGCCTTTATACGAGCCAGCTGGAAAAGAAACAATTGATGAACACATAGGGAGGCCCCTGGGCTTCTCTATTTTTATTTAGCGTGGTTGCCCCCGTTGCCCTTCGATGTAGCGTTTTTGTGGGGCTGACCAGGGCGCTTGCGATTTTTGTTCTTTTATGACAAATTTCCCGGGGAATAGAGGATAACATGAAAACTTTGTCGTATTTTTATAGGGAAGAAGGTTGCATGCTACGAGTCATTCGTTCGGTCTTTAAGTAAGGCCATTCTGCTTTATAATTTCTTCGATTGGAGAAGATAAGATGCTCGCCGAGAAACTCCTGTTAAATGTATTGATTATCCTGATGCCTGTGTTTATCCAGAGTCTCTTTTTTGAGAATAAGAATATCAGGAAATCCCCTTATCTATGCGGCGTGTTCCAAAGTATTTCCGTCTTTTTGTCACTTGTGTTTTCATACGAAGAAGGCGGCTTGTTTTGGGACCTGAGATACGTTCCTTTAGTGCTGGCCTTCCTTTATGGCGGTCCGATTGCAGGCGGGATGGTGTTGGTGTCGTATCTGGCAACCAGGAGTTTCATGGGAGGAGACCTTTTGCTTGGGTACGCAAGTGGTTTTCTGGCTACGATCGTTCCTTCCCTCTTCATGAAAAAGTTTTGGAAGTTCGATGCAAAGAAAAGGATAAGAACAGCGGTTTTCGTCGGCTTTTGGCCTACGTTTGTCATGCTGGTGATTCTCGTGGCCAATATCATTATCAATGAGGCAACTGCTGAAGATACAAACCGGATCATGATGAATGTAGCAATATTTGGTGCGATACAGGTGTTTGCTGTGTGGGTTGCAGTCATTCTCAATGAATCATTGATTGAAAAAGAAATGATGAGGAAGGAAATCCTGCGGGCAGAAAAACTGAATACATTGGGAGAGCTGGCTGCATCCATTGCTCATGAAATCCGCAATCCGCTGACAGTGGTCAAAGGATTCCTGCAGATGATGCACAAACAGGAAAAAGGGGACAATTATTATTATCTCAGCCTTGTGTTGACTGAACTTGGCAGGGCAGAATCGATTATCAATGACTATCTGAACTTTGCAAAGCCGCAGTTTGAGAAATTGGAGGATGCGGAACTGGCGAAACTTCTGACAGAAGTCACTTTGTTGCTCGAAGCCTTCGCCGCGAAAGAGGGAGTCCAGGTGAATGTCCAGCTGGAATGGGGTGTGTATGTGAAGACAGATCGCAATCAGCTGAAACAGGCCCTCGTCAATATCATTAAAAATGGAATAGAAGCAACCGATGAAGGCGGGGAGGTCGTAATCAGCCAGGCTTCAGCCGGAGACTATTCCTATATTGTCGTTTCCGATACAGGGAAAGGAATGGACAGTGAGCAGCTCGCCAGGCTAGGAACATTATTCTACACAACAAAAGACAAAGGCACTGGCCTCGGGACATCTGTTTCCATCAAGATTATCGAAGCCATGGGTGGAACCATTTCATATAAAAGTGAACCAGGAGTCGGCACGGAAGTCACGGTGATCCTGCCCTCAAAGAAAAAAACTCCAACAGAAGAGGAACCTCGGATTGACCTACCGGAAATCATTGTCAAAGAAGCCTAGAAAAATGATCTAGGCTTTTTGTGTTTATTCAGGAATATTTAAGACCTGATACAAAGTGACTATCGGATATTCATCCGGGACTCCATATAAAGTGCCTGCAGGAATTTTTTAATGTTGGAACGAGGGGGAATTGTACAGATTTCTGTCTTTCCTTCCAATTCCATCATTTTCATCCGGACTTGTGTATAGTCAAAGAAAGTAGCAGAATAATGTTCGAACTTGGGATTTGAGTAATCCAGTAGTCCAAGTGATGCGATATGTTCCAGTGACTGCATGATTGCCCTTCTGACTCGCTGTTCTCCAGCCTTTGTTTCTTTTTTGACTTCAGCCGGAGAGATATTCCTCCCCAGACGTTTGTACACCGACTCTTCGAATAGTTCCTTCAGGGCAGGGGTTTCCCTTATTCCTTTTTTCTCATAATCATAGAGGATGCTTATGAGGTCCAAGAGGTCTTTATAGCCGCTTTCACCTACAATTCCCAGTTCCATAAGAATATTTTTACCAGAGGGAACAATGGAGAGGCTGTTGGGTGTTTTCGTGGATTTTTGCTGAAAGTTAGGCAGCACATTTAGTGTCTTATGGATATCATGAAGTGACTTTTCCAGAAGCATGTGCTCACTGACCTTTTTTATGACACTCGTTACTTCAATCGAATTAATTGGCTTTGTTATATAGTATTCGACCCCCAGGCTATAGGACTCACCAATGATCTCTTTTGATTCAACTTGCGATATCATAATGATCTTCCCCTTGAATGAGGGGCCAATCTCTCTGATGGTTTCAATGCCATCCCTGTTTGGCATCAACAAATCGATTAACAGTATATCAATATTTTTTGCTTCCAGAACATCAGCATACACTTCTGAACCATCTTCAGCCTCGCCCTCAACTGTGCCAAGTTCCTCGTCTTCAATAATATTTGAAAGCATTGCCCTGATAGATGATGAATCATCCACAATAAAAAATCTCATCTGAACTCACCCTCTCTTTTCGCTTAAACTAGTAACGGGCAGTTTAATTGTGAAAATGGTGCCGAATTCTTGATTGTTATTTTCCTGTTCAAGTTCAATACTGCCATCTAAGTGATCAATTACATTTTTCACATGGGAAAGCCCAATCCCATTTGAGGCAGCGCCAGCAAAATCAAATTTTGTAGTAAAGCCAGGTTCGAAGATCAAAGGCCTATTCCTGCCGCCAATTCCAGGTCCGTTGTCTTCTATTTGAATGATAATCCTATCCTCATTCCTGCAAACCTTCAGCATGATCACCCCTGTATCCACAATGGATTCAACCGCGTTTGAGACCAGATTATTAATCACAGATAACAGCATGAAGGTATGGTAAGGAGGATGTGTGCCTGAAATATCACTTCTTAATTCAACTGATTTGCCAAGTGAGCTGCTATATCGAGTATTGCAGGTCACAACAACATTTACGATTTCACTGATATCCATAAAGTCGCTCAAGTTTTCCTTGTCCATTAACTTTGATAGACCAGCATAAATCCTCTGGTTGTCCTTCTTGATTTCATGCATTTCTCCTGCAATTTGCAAAGCATTTTTGGCAAAGTCATTATAATCAAGGCTTTTGAGCGTGCGATAGAAGCCATAGCAATCAGCCGTAACCGTTTCGGCATTTTTCATAGTCTTTTTTAACTGAATCATTTCCACGTAGAGATTGGATATCAGCAAAAGTATCTGCTCATTTCGTTTGCGCTGCTGTTCTTCGGCCAGACGTGCTTCCCTGATGACAAAAATATTAAAGAACCCCAAAACAAAAAAGCTGCGGATAATGGCTATGATTCCAATAGTAATGAAAGTGTTCGCAGTGATTGGAATGTTGGAAAAAAAGGAACGTACAAAAATTTCAGCCATACTTGAAATGATTTCAATCATTACCCCAAGGAGGCCAACTAAAAATGGTGTGCTGTATAGTCTGTAAATCTTGAAGAAATAGAAAAATAATGCAAAAGTCAGATAATAAAAGAAGACTGGGAAGTGCAGGAGAAATATTTGGCCATGCAGCGAAGGATCTTCGACAAGCATATATAAAGCACTTCGAAAAGCCACTACTGACGATCCTGAAACGAGACCAGCAAGAAGCGGGTTCAATTTACGGGACCACAATAAAATGAAGAAAAAGACAGGAGTTCCTAAACTGACCCTCATGTCACCCTCGAAAGGATAAAATTTCATCTCTCCTCCAATAGGAACAGCGAGGGCGATCACCAGATAAATTAACAGCCTTTCTTTCATCACGGCACATCCTTTAGCTTCATTCTATGTTGGAAGAAAAATCCTGAGTTTCTTATTTTACGAGCTTATCACATTTTATTGTAATCGAACATAAATGCCGAGCCTGAAATGAATTATGACAAAATTATTAAGAACCAAAACGAACTTGTTACTTTTTGTAGTTTTTGGTAGGTCGAATTGTATAGTTGCGGTGAAGGGTAATCAATCAATCGTTTCTAATGTGAAATATTTCACAAATAGATAGAAAGCAGGTGTCCACGGAAATAACAGGAATGAAATGATGGATGAACACCAACTAAAAACATTACCGAGGAGGTAATCAATCATGTTCTGGATTCAATTTTTAATTGTATTGATATGCATCTTCATAGGTGCCCGTCTTGGCGGCGTCGGTCTAGGGGTTATGGGGGGCGTCGGGCTTGGAATCCTCGTCTTTGGCTTTGGACTTCAGCCAACTTCAGCGCCAATTGATGTCATGCTGATGATTTTGGCCGTCATTACTGCCGCTGGTGCATTGCAGGCAGCCGGCGGAATGGAGTACCTTGTTTACCTAGCAGAAAAGGCATTACGGAAAAACCCTAAATGGATCACATTCATCGCACCGATGGTAACGTATATCTTTACTTTCTGTGCAGGTACCGGCCATGTAGCTTACTCTGTATTGCCGGTTATTGCGGAGGTTTCAAGAGAATCAGGCATCCGTCCTGAACGTCCGATGTCGATTGCTGTGATTGCCTCACAGCAGGCAATCACAGCCAGTCCGATTTCAGCCGCAACAGTAGCATTGCTGGCACTTCTCGCAGACTTCAATATTACGTTAATGCAAATCCTGTTGATCTGTGTTCCTTCCACCTTCCTTGCGTGTATGGCAGCTGCATTCGTTGCAAGTAAAATGGGCAAGGAACTGAACATGGACGCTGAATATTTAAAACGTCTGGAAGAGGGTCTTGCTCCTATCAAGAAGGATAAAAAGACCTTTGTTCCTAACCAGGGTGCAAAACTATCGGTCATCCTATTCTTATTGGCAGCCGTTCTGGTTGTTATTCTTGGTTCTTTCCAGGAACTGCGGCCCGGATGGGAAATCGAAGGCGTATTTACACGAATGAGCATGCCAGCGGCGATTGAGATTGTCATGCTGACGATTGCGGCAATGATCATTATTTTTGCAAAACCTAAAGTAGAAGAAATTGTATCAGGAAGCGTCTTTAAAGCAGGAGCTGCTGCTGTAGTAGCAATCTTCGGAATTGCGTGGATGGGTGATACATTCTTCCAGGGAAATATGGGGCTGATCTCTGGTTCGATATCTGACTTGGTCACTGCAGCTCCTTGGTTGTTTGCGATTGCACTATTTGCTCTCTCCATTCTTCTGTACAGCCAGGCAGCAACTGTCCGCACTTTAATGCCGCTCGGAATAACACTTGGAATCAATCCTGCACTTTTGATCGCAATGTTCCCGGCAGTTAACGGATATTTCTTCATCCCGAACTATCCAACGGTGGTAGCCGCTATCAACTTTGACAGAACTGGAACAACGCGTATCGGCAAATATATCTTGAACCATAGCTTTATGGTTCCTGGACTGGTTGCAACAATCGGGGCAGTTGGAATCGGGATTCTTTTGAGCACCATTGTCCTATAAGATCAACAAAACATTTAGCAGCCGCTGGGGTTTACAGCGGCTGCTCACAATTATTGAAATGGAGATGGATGAAATGAATGAACATTTCAGAGTGGAAAAAGATTTTTTAGGTGAAAAATTGATTCCAAAGGATGCATATTATGGTGTCCAAACAGCACGTGCCATTGAAAACTTCCCCATTACAGGATCCCGGATTGATGACTCTCTCATCAAAGCCATGGCAATCGTAAAAAAGGCGGCAGCCCTTGCGAATGCCGATACTAGCCAACTCAACAGGAAGCTGGCAGAGGTGATTGCCTTGGCCGCAGATGAGGTAATCAGTGGGAAACTCCATGATCAATTCATCGTGGACCCGATTCAAGGCGGCGCTGGCACTTCCATCAATATGAATACCAATGAAGTGATAGCGAACAGAGCACTTGAACTGCTCGGTGAAGAAAAGGGAAACTATAAAATCATCAGCCCCAATTCCCATGTGAACATGTCTCAATCTACTAATGATTCTTTTCCAACCGCCATCCATTTATCAACATTGGCTACATTGGAGAGTTTGCTTGTGGTAATGGAAGAGCTTCACGAAGAATTTATGTCAAAGGCAAAAGAGTTTGAGGGAGTCATAAAAATGGGCCGGACGCATCTTCAGGATGCTGTTCCAATTCGACTCGGACAGGAATTTGCTGCTTATGCAAGAGTGCTAAAAAGAGATATTAAGAGAATCAAGGCTACAAGAGACCATCTATATGAAGTGAATATGGGAGCAACCGCCGTAGGTACGGGGTTGAACGCGGACCCTGTATACATTGAGAAGGCTGTGGGCTATCTCATCCAATTCAGCGGCTTGCCATTAACAGGATCAGAAAATTTAGTGGACGGTACCCAGAATACAGATTGCTATATTGAAGTCTCGGCAGCCTTAAAGGTCTGTATGTTGAACATGTCAAAGGTGGCCAATGATTTAAGGATGATGACATCTGGACCGCGCTGTGGCTTCGGAGAGATCAATTTGCCTGCGCGTCAACCCGGTTCATCCATAATGCCAGGCAAAGTCAATCCTGTTATGGCAGAGGTTCTGAATCAGAGTGCCTTCCAGGTTGTCGGCAATGACTTAACCATCAGTATGGCTTCAGAAGCTGGACAATTTGAATTGAATGTAATGGAGCCGGTTATCGTATTCAACCTCTTGCAATCCATTAAAATCATGACGAATGTCTTCGCAGTTTTCCGCGAATATTGTCTGAGCGGTGTCACGGCGAATACAGATACACTGGAAGCGTACGTGAATAATAGTGTTGGAGTCATAACAGCCATCAACCCGCATGTCGGTTATGAAATGGCGGCTTCTATTGCACGGGAAGCAATTACGGGTAATAGACCTGTCCGTGACATCGTTTTAGAACGGGGAGTGTTATCGAAGGAGGACCTAGACCTTATTCTCAATCCATTCGAGATGACTCATCCGGGCATTGCAGGCAAAGAATTGATGGCCAGAAAAGAGGAAAGAGAAATCCTGTTTGTATAAAACAATCTGCAGGTAAGGAGAGAGTTTTTAATGGAGCTAAGAAAGAATCAGCATCTTTATCGTAAGTTACACTCGCTGTCAGGAATCATTCCGGTTGGGGTGTTCTTGACGGTTCATCTATTTGTGAATTATACAGCGACATGGGGACAGGAGGCTTATAATACGGCGGCAGGAATCATGGTTAATCTGCCTTTTAAATACTTCCTTGAAGCTTTCATTATTTTTATACCTATGTACTTCCATGCAATATACGGGATTTACATTGCCTTTCAGGCTAAGAACAATGTTGGCAGGTATGGATATACACGGAATTGGAAGTTCTTGTTGCAAAGGATCACGGGTGTCATTACCTTTATTTTTGTGACATGGCATATCTGGGAAACGAAAATTCAGGTAGAGTTTTTTGGGGTAGATGCGAACTATCATTTGATGGCCAATATTGTCGATAACCCGATTTCTTTAATTTTTTACATCATTGGCATTGTTTCAGCAGTATATCATTTCGCGAATGGAATCTGGACATTCCTGATTACATGGGGCATAACTGTTTCACCAAAATCACAGAAGGTTTCTGCATACATTACACTTGGGCTGTTTGTCGTACTGTCCATAATTGGAGTACGTGCAATCTTGGCATTTGCTTAATAGATGGATAGGAGGGCATTCATATGAGTAAGGGAAGAATCGTGATCGTAGGCGGCGGGCTGGCAGGCCTGATGGCGGCAATAAAAATCGCTGAAAGGGGAACGATGGTGGACTTGTTCTCGATCGTTCCAGTGAAAAGGTCACATTCCGTTTGTGCGCAGGGTGGAATTAATGGAGCAGTCAACACAAAAGGAGAGAATGACTCCCCGTGGGAGCATTTTGATGATTCAGTTTATGGGGGGGACTTTTTAGCCAATCAGCCACCTGTAAAGGCAATGTGCGAAGCTGCCCCAAAAATCATCCATATGTTTGACCGAATGGGTGTCATGTTTAACCGGACACCTGAAGGGCTGCTTGATTTCAGGAGATTTGGCGGGACACAACATCATCGAACGGCCTTTGCGGGGGCTACTACCGGACAGCAGCTTCTTTATGCCCTGGATGAACAGGTTCGCAGTTTTGAAGCTCAAGGTCTGGTAACGAAATATGAAAATTGGGAATTTGTTTCAGCTATTCTTGATGACGCAGGCGTTTGTCGTGGAATTACAGCACAAAATCTCCGGACCATGGAGATGAAGGCATTCAGTGCCGATGCTGTCATCATTGCCACAGGTGGGCCAGGACTGATTTTTGGCAAGTCCACGAATTCGACCATCAATACTGGGTACGCTGCAGCGCGCCTATATGAACAAGGCGCTCTGTATGCAAATGGAGAATTCATTCAAATCCATCCTACAGCAATTCCAGGAGATGATAAAAACCGGTTAATGAGTGAATCCGCACGTGGAGAAGGGGGGCGGGTCTGGACTTATAAAGATGGAAAGCCGTGGTACTTCCTTGAAGAGAAATATCCCGCATACGGGAATTTGGTTCCCCGCGATATTGCTACCCGTGAAATATTCGATGTCTGTGTGAACCAAAAGCTTGGAATTGACGGAGAGAATAAAGTATTTCTGGATCTGTCACATATAAACTCCCGCCAGCTCGATATCAAGCTTGGAGGGATTATGGAGATCTATGAAAAATTCATGGGGGATGACCCGCGTAAAGTTCCAATGAAAATTTTCCCTGCGGTCCATTATTCAATGGGCGGACTGTGGGTGGATTATCAGCAAAGGACGAATATACCTGGTCTGTTTGCGGCGGGCGAATGTGATTATTCACAGCATGGAGCCAACCGTCTTGGCGCAAATTCACTCCTTTCGGCTGTCTACGGAGGCATGGTTGCCGGTCCGTCTGCCCTTGAATACGTGCTTGGATTGGATAAATCGGTCGATTCCATTTCAACCAGCTTCTTTGATCAATTTGCCAGAGAAGATAAGACCAAGTTCGAATCCATTCTCAAAATGGATGGCAAAGAGAATGCCTATCTTCTCCATAAAGAGCTTGGAGAGCTGATGACGGCAAATGTAACAGTTGTCCGTGAAAATAAAAAGTTGAAAATGACATATGAAAAATTACATGAATTCAAAGAACGCTATCGCAACATCAACATTGAGGATACAGCAAAATGGAGCAATTCAGGAGCTTCTTTCACAAGACAGCTGGAAGGCATGATCAATTTAGCGCATGTCATTACACTCGGGGCATACCAGAGGAACGAAAGCCGTGGAGCTCATTACAAACCTGAGTTTCCCGACAGGAATGACGATGAGTGGCTGAAGACTACCATGGCGAGTTTTAACACCAATACGAAGCTGCCAGAACTTTTTTATGAGGAAGTGGATGTGTCGCTGATTGCACCAAGAAAACGTGACTACACCAAATCCAAGAAGGGAGTTAAGTAATCATGCCATCTCATGACAAAATCCATTTAATTATAAGAAGGCAAAAGGATGCAGCCTCGGCTCCTTATCATGAGGAGTTTTATGTACCATATCGTACAAATATGAATATCATTTCAGCTTTAATGGAAGTACAAAAGCACCCTGTGAATCGAAATGGGGAAGGAACGACACCTGTCATTTGGGAGTCGGTGTGCTTGGAGGAAGTATGCGGGTCCTGTTCAATGGTCATCAATGGCAAACCCAGACAAGCCTGCTCCACGTTAATTGACCAGCTGGAACAGCCGATCAGAATAGAACCTCTAAGCACATTCCCTGTTGTGCGGGATTTGGTGGTCGATCGACAGCGGATGTTTGACTCTTTAAAAAAGGTGAAAGCATGGATACCAATTGATGGGACACATGATTTGGGCCCAGGACCGAGGATGGCTGAAAAAACGAGGCAATGGGCATATGAACTTTCAAAGTGCATGACTTGTGGGTGCTGTCTTGAAGCATGTCCGAACGTCAACCACCAGTCTCCATTCATGGGGCCTGCTCCGTTATCCCAGGTGAGGTTATTCAATGCCCATCCTACTGGTGCCATGCACAAGGAAGAGCGAATAGAGGCAATCATGGGTGAAGGAGGAATCACTACATGTGGGAATTCCCAGAACTGTGTAGAGGTTTGCCCGAAAGGAATTCCGCTTACCACATCGCTCGCGCATTTAAATCGCCAAGTGACTATCCATTCATTCAAAGCATTTTTTGGAAGCTATTAATGTAAAGGTCCGGCACATTAAAGTGTGCTGGACCTTTATTTATGGCGAGAAATATGGGTTGACCGTGGGGAGTGCTGCATAGATAATTCGACCAAATAGAAAAAGCGAACCGGATCCGGTTCGCTTTCAAGTAACTTGCTACTCCACAAGATGTATATAAGTCATCCATTATAAACTTTTGCCGCGGTAAAAATTCCACTTGATCATTTTAAACCTAAACGACGCAAGCCCTACCTCTCTTGCATCCTTACGGCTCCGAAGCCGATCCAGTGTGAATAAGTTGTTACCAAAAAATATAAGCAGAACGCCATTATTGTTATAGTCGATGTGTTTCAAGTTACTTCTATTGGCGAAGCTTACTTATTGTAATTCATTTTCCAGCAGATGTCAACAGCTAAAGCATGGTTTTCTTAGTCTTTACTGCTTACGGAGGTTTTCCTGTGCCATTCTCACAAGTTCGCGCACCATGCCGCCGCCTAGTCTGCCTCCCACTTTTCCTGCTTCTCGTGTTGTCAGTCCGCCATTATAGCCATTTTTCAGCGGCACTCCAAGCTCCCTTGCAGTCTCGAATTTAGCATCCTCAGCTTTCATCGTACCTGCTACCTGGGCTTTCAAATCATCCAATGCTCTCCTGGCTTCTGGCACCAGGATTTTGTTTCTTCTTGCCATGATGATCCCTCCATGTTGGATATAAAGTTAGTATTTCTCCTGCAAGGGAAATTTATTTTTAATAAGAAAAGTTTGCTGTCTATTAAAAAAGGGTAAATATTATCGCGGTTATTTATCCTCACAGTTATTAACAGGATAAACTATGATGTTTCGAGTATTCCACAGACTTATACACATTATCCACAGAGAATAGAGGTATTGAACAAACCCAATGTATAACAAGCGATGCGGAATTTTATTAACAATATTCACATTCTTGTGGATAACTGAAAAATGAACTTTTGGTGAAGTGTATTGTTAAGAAGAATAAAAGGGAGTATAGTAAAGATATCAAAAGTTAGTGAAAAAGTTCACAAAGAACTCCCCTTATCTAACTGATGATTATTTCTCCCGCCCCTTATGCAAGCAAAAAAGCAGAATCCGAATGTGGATTCTGCTTTTTGCTTGCATTAAGGGTTACTTTCTTCGTTTCTTCGCACGCTCATCCGCTGCTTTTGATCTTGCCATTGCTTCAAGGTCGTCATGATCTGCCAGGTCTCTGTCGAATTCCACGTCGATGCCATCTGACTTCATGTTTTTAGGAACCTGAGGCAGTGATGCTTTATTGCGGTCTCGTGTTTTATGTCCATGTGCTCGTCCCATTCGAAAAAACCCCTTTCAAAGTAGTAAAGGCCTTTTAAAATGAAAAAGTACGGAAAATTTCATTTCCGTACTCATATGGTCTGTCAAAAGCGGCTTCTTAATGCCTAATATCTCTTTCCATTTGTGTAGCCGCCAGCTCTGTCAGCCTTCTTGAATTCATGGCTGTATGTAACTTCCTGCATGCTGGATAATGTGCTTTTTGTTTTATCCCTTTTCTTCTTGTCCATGGTTGCCCACCCTTTCAAAATGATTTACTTTACCAGTATTTCCTTCTTAATCAGGATTAAACAGGATTAATTGCTGAAAATGTCTTGGAGTGCGTCTCTCAGATCAGGGTAACGAAAAGGGTATCCGGCCTTTAAAAGTTTCTCAGGAAGTGCTTGCTGTCCCTCCAATACAAGGATACTCATTTCACCAAGCAGTATTTTCAATGCGAAGGAAGGGACAGGCAGCCAGTGAGGACGTTTCATGATTTGTGATAATACTTTTCCGAATTCATCCATTGTCACAGGGGAGGGAGCAGAGAAATTAACTGGTCCCTCCAAATCGGTGTTCTCAATTGCAAAAAGAACACCGCCAATGACATCCTCGATATGAATCCATGACAGCCATTGATTGCCTGAGCCAATTTTTCCGCCTGCGAACAGATTGTAAGGAAGCGCGATCCGCGGGAGTGCGCCGGCCTTCCGATCAAGGATGACTCCGAATCGGCAGAGAACGATTCTGACTCCGAGAGCTTGTGCTTCACTTGCTGCCGCTTCCCAGTGTTGGACCGTTTCAGCGAGAAAATCATGGCCGGGTGGTGATTGCTCAGTGAATTCTTCGATCGTTGAAGTTCCATAATAACCAACAGCGCTGGCATTGACCAAAACCCTTGGCTTGACCGGGAGTAATTCCATGATCTTTTTTACTTCAGAGGCTGCCTGCAATCGGCTCTCAAGGATTTTCCGTTTATATTCATCTGTCCATCTGCTGTTGATTGTTGCGCCGGCAAGATTCACGATCGCCTCGATTCCTGCAAGCTCTTTTTCTGGCTGGTCCCCGGAATTTAACCACTGAATGTACCTGGGGTTAGAACTGCTATTTAGGCCATTCGTATTCCTTGTTAGAATGTACACTTCATGGCCTTTTTCAATCAATTCTCTGCTCAATGCTTCTCCGACTAGACCTGTGCCTCCAGTAATGGCTATTTTCAAGGGAAACCCTCCTCAAGGATCTATCTTGTTTATATAGTACTCCTTTTCAAATGATAAACCTCCTATGGATGTGTTAAAGTTTCAGTAGAGGTGAAAAACATGCCAGTTATCACAAAAATCTCCGTCCAAAAACATAACAAGAATCGATATAGTGTTTTTACTGACAGCGGCCGCGGGGAAGAATATGCCTTCAGTGTGGACGAGGATGTATTGATCAAATATAGTCTGAAGAAAGGTATGGAGCTGGATGACCTTTCAGTGACAGAAATGCTTTTCCAGGATGATATACGCAAGGCCTATAATACGGCCATTAATTATTTGGCCCATCGGATGCGCTCAGAAGCAGAGGTCTGGGAGTATCTGAAGAAAAAAGAAATAGCAGAACCCGTCATCAAAGAAGCCGTCCATAAATTATATGAATTCAAATTCCTGAATGATGAAGAATTTGCAAGAGCTTTTGTCCGTACAAAGTTGAATACAACGGACAAAGGAGCAGGGGTCATTCAATTGGAGCTGAAGGAAAAAGGCATCGCTCCGAACCTCATTTCCTCAGTCATCGAAGAGGTTTCTTCTGACGATCAATTGGAAAAAGCGATTAAACTGACCGAAAAATACGCTCAAAAAAACAAAAAAGATTCTTCGAGAATCCTTAAGCAAAAAATTGAACAAATGCTGCAGCGGAAGGGATATTCGTTTTCCATCATTCGTGCAGCTATTGACGAAACTCAAATTGAAAAAGAAGAAGATGATGAAATGGACGCCCTCCGGCTTCAGGGAGAAAAGCTTCATCATAAATACAGTAAGCTTCCTGTCCATGAATACAGACAGAAACTGAAGATGGCTCTATATCGTAAAGGCTTCCCGATGGAGATGATTGACGAATTCATTTCCGAGAAGGAGAATGAAGAATAGATGAAAGAAAAGTCATGACAGAGCGTCATGACTTTTTCGATTCAATGATGATTTCGTTTTTTTCCAGGTTGTTCATGATGATGTCCGCTACTTCTGCGGAGGAACGCAGCCTCGAAGGGTCTGAAACATGATCGCTTTTTTCCCAAAATGGAGTATTCATGCCCCCCATATAAGCTGCAACGAAGCGGATGCCGGTATCTTCGTATTCTTTTTGGAGACTTTCAGTGAATCCCCTGACAGCAAATTTGCTGGCGCAATAGACCGCTTCATTCTTTTTGCCGCGAAGCCCCGCAGTCGAAACAATATTCATGACGAGCCCATCTTCGTTCCTTTCGAGGTATGGAAGGATGGCCTTGGTCATATGGATTGTCCCCAAGACGTTCGCCTGGAACATTTCCTCTATTTCCTTATCAGAAATCGCGGAAAACGGACCGAAATGGCCGACACCTGCATTGTTGACGAGTCCATATATGTCATGCTTTTTGCTGATGAGCAATGCTTTTTCTTTAATGTCCTCTAAATTTCTGAGGTCCAGGACCACTCTGTCCGAGCTGCCGCCAGAGTTTTCGATATGTGTCTGGACTTCTTTAAGCTTATCTTCAGTTCTTCCTGTCAAAATCATGTGGTAGCCTTGTTTGGCCAGCAGCAGGGCGAGTTCCTTGCCCAGGCCGGTACCGGCACCAGTCACTATGATTGTTTTCATGATAGCCTCCTTGAGATAACATGCTATAATTTAGTTATATCTTAAATGCTTGATTGAAGAAAGCGAGAACAATCCAGGAGTGAAAAACGATGAGCAGAGAGAAACGCTACAGCGAGATGTCTGATTATGAATTGAACCAGGAAATCGCCAGCTTGCGTGATAAAGCGAGAAAGGCCGAGCAAATGGGAATGGCGAGTGAGCTTGCCGTTTATGAGAGGAAAATCGCCATGGCGAAATCATACATGCTGAATCCGGATGATTTTAAGCCAGGTGAAATTTATGGAATCGATGGAGATCCAGGCTCCTATTTCAAAATTGATTATATGAATGGAGTTTTTGCCTGGGGAGCTCGTTTGGGCGGAGAAGGCAATGAAGAAGCTCTGCCGATTTCCTTATTGATTAAAATGGAGCAAAACCAGAAGTAATATCTGGTTTTGCTCTTTGTTTCTAATGGTCTTTGATGGCTGCGGTCGTGTCATCTTCACGGTGTGATGACGCGTACATTCTCTCCTGTGGATGAGTATTTATTGTACCGTCAGCCCTTCTTGATGCGTATTCAGCTTTTGCCCGCGGTTCACCTTCAAGCTTGTTGTTGTTCTGGTTCGGGAAGTTGGTTACTTTATTTCGCATATTGGCCTCCGTGAAGGGTAAAATTACGTGTATGCCAAAATAGCTGCACGCAATTATAGTATTCGATAAATGCAATCATTGCATAACAAAATAAAAAATTGGCAAAGGGTGATCAGCATGCAGGATATTCATGAAAGACTAGCCAGTCTGCTTCTGGAGAAGAACAGCGGTATTACGTATGAGCAGGCACTGACATGGGTCGAGCTATTGTGGGGCGACTTTGAAGCGACTTACGCAAAAGCGGGACATGATTATATGGGCAGTGAAATGACGGAGAAAGTCGTTCGCCAGTGGATCGAGAATTATGGCGGCCAGCTTCATGAGTTTGTGGCCAGAAATCCAAAGTATAAACATTTACTTGAACAAGGTGATCAGAATAAGCCGAATTAATACGAAAAAAATCCCCGTGCTCCACGGGGATTTTTTTATCCTTCTCCAGGAATGAATTCTAATTTCTTCCGCAATTTTTCTTCACTGTAAATCCATCCGGTATAAGAGCTCAGGATTTCCAGGTCTTTGCTCAGATTCACTACGGCGACAAATGGATAATGGCCATTGCTCCGGTAGCGCAAGTCAATAAACCTGACTTCATAGAAATCATCATATTCATCACATTCCCAGCGGTAGACCGGTGAAAAGCTGAGAAACGCGGAAAGGTTCTTGTCTTTCTTTGCTGCTTCCAGCACAGGTGTTTCAGGTACTGGGACACGATTGAACTGGTCCAGGATCCGGACATGACTCTTATGGCCGCGTCCGACAAAGAACTGGTGCTTATTCATGATAGCAACCCGCCAGTGGTTGAGCCGCATTGTCGGGGCAATGATGATCTCTGTGGCATCCGGGACCATCTGCTCGACCGCCTTCCTGACTCTGTGCTTCATGATGAATCGGTAAATGTAATAGAACACCAGGATGGAGTAGATGACCAGGAACGTGTGGCCTGGATGAAACCCAAAAGCCCACAGGAACAATCCTACGACATGGAAAGCGAAAATAATCGGGTCAAACGTGTTGATTACCCCCAATGCGACCCATTTCGACGAAAATGGCCTCAACGCCTGGGTTCCGTAAGCATTGAAAATGTCGACAAAAACATGGAGGAATACGGCTATAAATGTCCAAATCCATAAATGCAGCAGATTTGCTTCAGGATTAAAAAAGTGAATGCCGCCAGCAATAAGAATCGGCCATAACAGCACTGCCGGTATGGAATGGGTAATGCCACGATGATTTCGGATATATACTGCATTGTTCCTTAATTTTAATACCGTATCAATGTCGGGGATCTGTGAGCCGACAAGTGTTGCGATTAGGACGCTGCTCGCAGTGGCGGTGCTTTCGCTGACAGCGGGGTCAAGTGTGGCCAAGCCGCCAAGAGCGAACCCCATTACCACGTGGGTTCCAGTATCCATGGAAACCGCCTCCTTTTTATCGTATTTTGACTTGCATGCCAGAAAAATTTTTGGCAGGTAAAAGTTCTTGTCACATTCTGAATAATAGTTTACGTTTAAAGGGCTGTACCCATCAGACCCCTTTGCGATTGTATCTTCGAAAAGGAGCTGTCTTACATGATTCAAATGATTGTGCAGTATGAAGTGAAGCAAAATCTGCTTGGCCAATATCAGGAGGCCATCGAGAAAATCTCAGCCATGCTTCCAGAATTCGAGGCAGATATGTTTTCCTGCAGCGAGTCAGACCAGCGAAATCTCTTCGTTGAATCATTTTACGTCCCGACTGAGGCGCACTACCATGCATTGAAAAAAATCCGCCTATCACGTTCACATTCTGTTTTTGGCAGGCTCGAGGATTTTGTGCCGGGCGGACTAGATTGTGTTGGCTTCATGGCGATTAAGCAGAAGCGTTAATATTATATTCCCAAATTTCCGGAAAGTTTAACACCTGGAGGAACAAAAGTGGCAATGGACATCAAGAAAAGTGTAGATAAATTGGATATAAAATCCTTTCAGGATGATTTGATAGGATGGTTTGCAAGCGAACAGCGTGACCTGCCCTGGAGAAAAGACCAGGATCCTTACAAAGTGTGGGTTTCAGAAATCATGCTGCAGCAGACAAGAGTGGATACTGTCATCCCTTATTTTAATCGATTTTTGGAAAATTTTCCAACGATAGAGGCGCTCGCACATGCTGATGAAGAAAAGGTCCTTAAGGCATGGGAAGGGCTTGGTTATTATTCCCGAGTCCGTAATTTACAATCCGCTGTCAGGGAAGTCCATGAAAAATACGGCGGAAAGGTTCCAGATTCACCCGAAGGGATTTCTTCCTTGAAGGGAGTGGGGCCATACACAGCTGGTGCGATTCTGAGCATCGCTTACGGCAAGCCAGAACCTGCGGTCGACGGAAACGTCATGAGGGTCTTGTCACGTATCCTGTTGATCTGGGATGATATCGCCAAACCATCTTCCCGCAAAATATTTGAAGCAGCCGTAAGAGAGCTGATTTCACAAGAAAACCCATCGTATTTTAATCAGGCTTTGATGGAGCTTGGCGCCCTGATCTGTACCCCAACCTCGCCTTCCTGCCTGCTTTGCCCGGTAAGGGAACATTGTCAGGCATTTGAAGAAGGAGCACAAAATGAACTGCCTGTTAAAACCAAGAAGAAAAAGCAGAAAAGCATCCTGCTCGCGGCTGGGATTTTTAAAGATAGTGAAGGGAGAATCCTGATCCGCAAAAGGCCGGAATCAGGATTGCTGGCAAATCTGTGGGAGTTCCCGACAGTTGAACTGAGCCTTGATTTCCAAAGGCAGCGTGACCAGCTGTCAGATCATTTTGAAGAGAGTTACGGAGTCCGTCCTAAGATTGACGAATCATTAGGAGAAATCGGCCATGTTTTCTCGCATCTGATTTGGAACATTCATGTATTTGCTGGTCAATTTGCCGGTGAGATTGATGAAAGTCCACAATTAAAGCTTGTCAATCAACATGAAATTCAGGAGTATGCTTTTCCTGTTCCGTACCAAAAAATGCTCAAACAATACCTGGAATTCACAAAGGCTGACTAACCGCTGGGGTTATCAGCCTTTGTATCTATTTAGTCGTAGCTAACTTTAGTGCCGTGAGTGTAATCCGCTTCATTGCGATTCAAGCCGCCCCTGCGTTCGATTTCTTCAACAATCTCCCTGTGAATCGTTTGTCCTTCGACATTCAGGTAGGGGACCATCTGCTGAAGAGAGTGATGGAAAAAGGCAAGCTCGCTGTCCTTCCAATCTGTTTTAGACATCATAGATAATTCAGTCATATCGCGGCCTACATACATCAGGAATCATCCTTTCAAAAATGATCAATCTAAAGATTAGTGTTTTCATTATGGCTGTTTTTTATCAACGGGGATTTTGTCCTTATTGTCATATATACCTGAAAAAGCTAAAATGAAACAAAATTGGTCAGCTCTATTTTTTACATAAGAGTAATTTGAAGAACATGACTTTGATAACGAAAGGAAGTAATTTCACATGACACAAAAAGTGGCACTTATTACAGGCAGCAGCAGGGGAATCGGCAAGGCGGCAGCCATCAGGCTGGCGACAGAAGGGTACGATATTGTGGTCAATTATGCCCGCAGCAAAAAGGCTGCCCAGGAAACCGCAGACGAAATCGAAGCGCTCGGCAGAAAGGCTCTCGTCATCAAAGCGAATGTCGGCGATGTCAGCAAAATCAAAGCGATGTTCGAACAAATTGATGCTGAATTCGGCCGGCTTGATATCTTTGTCAACAACGCGGCATCTGGTGTGCTTCGTCCAGCCATGGAGCTGGAGGAATCGCATTGGGACTGGACAATGAATATTAACAGCAAGGCACTGCTTTTCTGTGCGCAGGAAGCGGCCAGGCTGATGGAAAGAAACGGCGGAGGGAAAATCGTCAGCATCAGCTCGCTGGGATCAATACGCTATCTTGAAAACTACACCACGGTCGGGGTGTCAAAAGCAGCCCTTGAAGCATTGACGCGTTACCTGGCCGTCGAACTGGCCCGTAAAAACATCGTGGTCAATGCCGTTTCAGGCGGTGCAGTCGATACCGAAGCGTTGACACATTTCCCGAACAGGGAAGAGCTCCTCGCAGAGGCAAGGGAAAAAACACCTGCAGGCAGAATGGTCGAAATTGAAGATATGATCAATGCCATCATGTTCCTTTTAAAAGACGAATCCAGCATGATCCGCGGACAGACAATCATTGTGGATGGCGGAATATCCCTGTTGGTATAGGGGTAGTTTTTGGATTGATTTGGTAAAAAAAGTTCGGATATCTCCCTCCTCGGATGGTTAATCTATTATTCGTGGAGGTGATAACAATGGCAAAACAACCTAATCAATCTCAAGCGGGAACTAACATCCAACAAGTAAGACAGCAAAACGCTCAATCTGCTGGCCAACAAGGTCAATACGGTACTGAATTCGCAAGTGAAACAAACGCTCAAGAAGTACGCCAGCAAAACCAGCAAGCTGAAGCTCGCAAAGGCCAAAACTCTGGTCAACAGCAATAAGCTAGCTGACAGGAAGGCACTCTTTATTCGGAGAGTGCCTTTTCCTTTGTGATTCTGTCGCAGCGAGTGAATAAGAATGCTACATACCAAAAGGGGATAAGTGTCCGCCTGGTAGATGATGAACAAAAAAAGATGAGAAGCGGAAAAAGTACACATTGTAAGATTCAATTATGGCAATTTCATGATTGGGCTATTTTGAATCTAGATCTGATTTCTTTCGACAAAGGTTCCAAATCCTCTACATAACTAGTCAAAGGATTTCATCCGCCATCCAAGAATACTTAAGGAGATAAATTTTACAGGCGGTGGAAAAGCATGGATAAATTTAACGAATTGGTGTCTACACAAATGCAAACGATGGAAAAGCTTCTTTATCTGCAGTCTGAATTAGAACGGTGCCAGGAGATTGAAAAGCAGCTTGATGCTCTTAAACAAAGTGCTGAGCTTGAAGACGTCCGCTTGGAAATAGACAGGAAGAAGCAGGAGCTTAAGGAAATCCACCGGATGTTCGAGAAGCAGACGGAGGAAGTGATCCATACTTATCAGGAGCTTGCTGTGACTTTCCGTTAACAGTCGAATATAGTGAATTTTTATAAAAATTTATGCAATTTTAATGAGCCATCGAGGAAATCGGTGGCTCTTTTGTTTTAAATTCTCTCGTTAACCGTTATAATAATAAAAAATAGGAATCGTTCTTTGTTGCCTTTTGTCGTTTTTCGATTTTTCTAGATAAATATCATTTGATAGGTTGCAAAGTTTCCGGGAAAGGAAAGTAGGGGAGAAGAACATGGGCGTACCCATAGAAGGTGAATCTGTCCAAATCCATAGTTATAAGCATAATGGGCACATCCATCGAGTCTGGGAAGAAACCACCGTCTTAAAAGGAACACAGAATCTTGTGATTGGCGGAAATGACCGGACAGTCGTGACTGAGTCAGACGGCAGGACTTGGATTACAAGAGAGCCTGCGATCTGTTACTTCCATTCTCAGCTGTGGTTCAATGTGATCGGCATGATCCGGGAAGATGGCGTGTATTATTATTGCAATATCAGTTCTCCGTTCATCTTTGACGGAGAAGCGCTGAAATATATCGACTATGATCTCGATATCAAGGTTTTTCCTGATATGACGTTTAATTTACTTGATGAAGATGAATATGAGCGTCATCGTAAAGAAATGCAGTATCCTGATGTGATTGATAAGATCCTGAAATATAATGTCGAGAAGCTTAAGCGCTGGATCAGGCAAAGAAAGGGTCCGTTTGCTCCAGACTTTATCGATATTTATTATGAGCGTTATTTGACGTATCGCCGTTAACCAACCAGGGTAGACAAGTTTCAGCCTGTTGATTGATTCAACAGGTTTTTGTTTCGTATTTAGAAGGCCAGGCTCCATGAGGGGGAACAAAATTGGGCAGCATCAGAAGATATTTAAAATTTGTCAAACCATACCGGCTGCAGATCATCGGCACCATTATCATCGGGGTTCTTAAATTCGCAATCCCGCTGATGATTCCATTATTGATAAAATTTGTACTCGATGACATCATCGGCAATGAGGCGTTGAGCAAGGATGAAAAAATAGACAATCTTATATGGATCATGGGCATTATGGTGGTCGTGTTCGTCGTGTTCCGTCCGCCGATTGAATATTACCGTCAATACTTTGCACAATGGACCGCAAGCAAGATTCTATATGATATCAGGGACAGGCTTTTCACCCATATGCAGCGGCTCAGCTACAAATATTATTCCAATACCAGGGCAGGGGAAGTCATCTCAAGGATGATCAATGACGTTGAGCAGACGAAAACCTTTGTGGTGACCGGTTTGATGAACCTGTGGCTGGACGTTGCTACGATTCTGATAGCAGTCGCTATCATGTTTACGATGGACGTACAGTTGACCTTTGTGTCACTCATTCTCTTTCCTTTTTATGCTTTTTCGGTCAGGTACTTTTTCGGAAACCTCCGAAGCCTCACAAGGAAACGTTCACAGGCATTGGCAGAGGTACAGAGCTATCTGCACGAGCGGGTGGCCGGGATATCGGTCATCAAAAGCTTTGCGATCGAAGATTATGAACAGACTCAATTTGACACCCAGAATAAGAATTTTTTAACGAAGGCATTGGATCATACCCGGTGGAATGCCAAGGCGTTTGCAGTCGTCAATACAATCACCGACATCGCTCCGCTTCTGGTGATCGGTTTTTCCGGTTATCAGGTCTTGCAGGGCAATCTTACCATTGGAGAAATGGCTGCATTCATTGCTTATATCGACAGGCTGTATAATCCGCTCCGTCGTTTGGTGAACTCCTCCACGACCCTGACTCAGTCGATCGCATCAATGGACCGTGTCTTTGAATTCATGGATGAAAAGTACGATATCAAGGATTCAAAGGATGCAGTCGAGCTTAAACAGGTACATGGAGACATCACTTTCAAGGATGTGAGCTTCGCCTATGAGGATGAAGGAGAAACCGTCCTGAAGAACTTGAACATTGATGTAAGAAAAGGGGAAACAATTGCCCTTGTCGGTATGAGCGGAGGCGGAAAGTCTTCGTTCGTAAGCCTGATTCCGAGATTCTTCGATGTGACCGAGGGGCAAATCCTCCTCGACGGGAAGGACATCCGCTCCTTCAAGGTGCGTTCATTGCGCGATAAAATCGGCATGGTTGCACAGGATAATATTTTATTCAGTGAATCGGTAAAATCGAATATCCTGTTAGGAAAGCCAGGAGCAAGCGATGAAGAAGTAATCGAAGCAGCCAGGGCTGCGAATGCGCACGAATTTATTATGAATCTGTCTGAAGGCTATGATACTAAAGTCGGGGAAAGAGGTGTCAAACTTTCCGGTGGCCAGAAACAGCGTGTTGCCATTGCAAGGGTGTTCCTGAAAAACCCTCCAATCCTGATTCTTGATGAAGCAACATCGGCGCTTGATCTGGAGAGTGAGCACTTGATCCAGGAAGCCCTCGACAAGCTCGCGAAGGACAGGACTACTTTTGTGGTGGCCCACCGCCTATCCACCATTACCCATGCTGACAGGATTGTCGTCATCGAACATGGCGAAATTAGCGAAGTCGGCAGCCATGAACAACTGATGGCCAAACAGGGTGGCTATTACAGGCTGTTCCAGGTGCAGCAGCTGGAGAATTAAATAAGAGGAAAAAATCCGGAGCGAAATGTCGCTCCGGATTTTTTTGTTCGTCACCAACGCCCAGGAAGGCTTCGATTGAGTTTTTCTGCTGGATAACATACTAGATTGATGACTGGCATACATATAGTACCAAATGCCTAATACTATTCTAAATTATTATTATATTTAAATAATTAAGAAAAATCAGTAGACTAACTAATAACATTTAATATAAAATGTTTTACACAGACAGATGTGATTTTTATTCAGCAATAATATTTCGGTAATGGAAAGGAGTAGAAATGTGGTCCATGCTCCGGTATTAGAAGTGAAAAATTTAAGGACATCCTTTATCACATCGGATGGTGAAATTCCTGCAGTAGATGACGTCAGCTTTTCGGTGAATAAGGGAGAGGTTCTTGGAATTGTTGGGGAGTCAGGTTGCGGAAAGAGCGTAACATCCTTATCCATCATGAAGCTCATACCACAGCCGCCAGGAAAAATCGCAGGCGGGGAAATCCTCCTTAATGGGGAAAATCTAGTTCATGCCTCAGAAAAAAGGATGCGTGAAATACGCGGAAATGAAGTGGCGATGATTTTCCAGGAGCCAATGACTTCGCTTAACCCGCTTTTCACAATCGGCGAGCAGCTGGTTGAAGCGCTGAAAATACATAAGAAACTAGGCAAAAAAACGGCCTATCAGCAAGCTGTAGAGATGCTGAAGCTTGTCGGGCTTCCGCGGGCGGAGCAAATCATCAGGGAATATCCGCATCAGCTCTCTGGGGGAATGAGGCAGAGGGTGATGATCGCAATGGCTCTTAGCTGCCATCCGCGAGTGTTGATTGCTGATGAGCCAACTACGGCTCTTGATGTGACGATACAGGCACAAATCCTTTCACTAATGAAGGATTTGAACGAAAAGCTAGATACCGCCATTATCATGATTACACATGACCTTGGAGTCGTGGCAGAGGTTTGTCAGCGAGTCGTCGTCATGTATGCCGGGAAAATCGTTGAGGAAGGACTTGTGGAGGATATCTTCAAGAATCCGAAACATCCATATACGCTAGGCCTGCTTAAATCGATTCCGGATATCCGCGACAAAAAAGAACGGCTTTACTCAATTCCGGGAAATGTGCCTAAGCCAGGTTCCATCACTACTGGCTGCCGTTTTGCAGCCAGATGCGAATTTGTCATGGACAGATGCTGGAGCGAGAATCCGGAATTGTACGAAACAGAAAGGCCGGGTCACGCTGTCCGCTGCCTGCTGCATGAGAAGGAGGGGGTAGCCGATGACAGAAGTACTGTTAAAAGTTGATGGACTGAAAAAGCATTTCCCGATAACGGGAGGAGTCCTGGGAAAACAGACAGGAAGCGTGAAAGCCGTTGATGATATAAGCTTCTGGGTCAATAAAGGGGAGACGCTCGGCCTGGTTGGCGAGTCGGGATGCGGGAAATCCACCACCGGAAGAATGCTCATGCGGCTGATTGATCCTACAGAAGGCCAGGTTGTGTTTGAAGGGAAGAACCTCGTCACACTTTCGGACAATGAGATGCGGAAAACAAGGAAGGATATGCAAATGGTATTTCAGGATCCATTTGCATCGCTAAATCCAAGGCATACTGTCGAAAAAATCCTAGAGGAACCGCTGATTGTCCATGGAATCGGCACGAAGAAGGAACGCAAGCAAATGGTGAATGAGATGCTGGAGGTAGTAGGCCTCAGCAGCTATCATGCCAAAAGGTATCCACATCAGTTCAGCGGAGGACAGCGGCAGCGGATCGGGATAGCCCGGGCCCTGATGACCAGACCTAAACTCATCATTGCCGATGAACCTGTGTCTGCGCTGGATGTATCGATCCAATCTCAAGTATTGAATCTTCTGGAGGACCTTCAAAAGGAATTTCAGTTGACTTATATTTTCATAGCCCATGATTTAGGGGTAGTAAAGCATATCAGTGATCGAGTCGGTGTGATGTACTTAGGAAGACTGGTAGAAATCACAGATGCCGACCGTCTTTATGAAAAACCGCTCCACCCGTATACGAGAGCCTTGCTTTCGGCGGTCCCGATTCCAGATCCAGCTGTAAAGAGGGAGATGGAACTGCTGACGGGCGATATTCCAAGCCCGGCAAACCCGCCTAAGGGATGCGCCTTCCACACAAGGTGCAAGGAGTGCATGGAGATTTGTAAGACGGATCGGCCCGAATTGCGGGAAATTGAACCTGGTCATTTTGCTGCCTGCCATCTGTATTCCTGATAAGCTGGGACTGAACTTTTCCAGACAGGAATGTGTGCAGGAAGAACAGCATAGATGATAAATAACATGGACTGGAATACATAAAACTGGTCCGAAAAAACAAGGGGGAAGAATATGAAAAGGCGTTTTGGATTAATGTTTTTTGCTTTTATCCTCATCCTGAGCTTGGGGCTTGCCGGCTGCAGCAATGAATCCGGCGGCAAGAAAACTGGCGGGGAGTCTGGTTCTGACGGCGGATCATCGTCTGGCGGAACTCTTGTATTTGGCCGCGGTGGCGATTCTACATCGCTTGACCCAGCTGTAACAACGGAAGGTGAAGCTTTCAAGGTAACAAAAAACATCTATGAAACTCTCATCGAATTCGGTGAGCAGGATACAGAAATCAACCCGGGTCTTGCAGAGAGCTGGGAGGAATCTCCTGATGGCCTGAAACACACATTAAAGCTTCGTAAAGGTGTTAAATTCCATGATGGAACTGATTTCAACGCCGAGGCTGTCGTATTCAACTTCGAGCGCTGGAAAGCAGGAAACAAAGAGCAATTCTATTACTACAACTCTCAATTTGGCGATGTCATCAAGGAAGTAAAAGCAGTGGATGAGCATACAGTTGAATTCACATTGAACCGTATTCTGGCTCCATTCTATAAAAACCTTGCCATGTCACCATTCGGGATCGCAAGCCCAGATGCAGTCAAGGAGCATGGAGATAAGTTCATTGAAAACCCAGTTGGTACTGGACCATTCAAGTTCAAAGAATGGAAGAGAAACGACAGGGTCACATTGGTGAAAAACGAAGATTACTGGAAAGAAGGACTACCAAAGCTGGATGAAGTCATCTTCCGTGTAATCCCTGAAAACTCTGCTCGACTGAATGCTCTTAACACTGGAGAAGTCGACATCATTGACGGCGTGAACTTCAGTGACGTGGAAGCAATTGAGGGCAATCCGGATCTGCAGACTTTCTATCGTCCTTCTTTGAACGTAGCATACCTTGGATTGACGAACACACGCGGACCGCTTAAAGAGAAGAAAGTACGTCAGGCTCTGAACTATGCTGTAAATAAGCAATCGTTAATCGATGCATTCTATGCTGGTGCAGCTGAACCTGCCATCAATCCAATGCCAAAGTCGGTAGCGGGATATAATGATGCAGTTAAAGATTATGAATATAACCCTGAAAAAGCGAAAGAGCTTCTGAAGGAAGCAGGATTTGAGAATGGTTTTGAAATTGAACTGTGGGCAATGCCAGTTCCAAGACCATATATGCCAGATGGAAAGAAAGTGGCTGAAGCCATTCAGAAAGACTTCGCTGATATTGGCGTAAAGGCAAAAATCGTTTCCTACGAGTGGGCAACATACCTTGAAAAAGCACGTATGGGCGAAGCAGATACATTCTTGCTTGGCTGGACTGGCGACAATGGCGACGCGGATAACTTCCTTTACGTGCTATTAGACCAGGACAACATCGACAGCAATAACTATGCTCGCTACGAGAACCAGGAAGTACATGATCTGTTCATCAAAGCTCAATCTACAAACGATCAGGCAGAACGTGAAAAACTTTATAAAGAAGCTCAAGTCCTTATCAAAGAAGATGCTCCATGGATTCCGCTTATCCACTCTGAGCCAGCCCTGGCAGGAAGAGCTGACGTAACTGGATTCAAGGCACATCCAACAGGTTCTGACGAGCTTGCAACGGTTGAATTCAAAAAATAATGCATCAGGAAAAGGGAGAACATATGCATTCTCCCTTTTTTTGATAAAGAATTTAACATGCTTGCGAACTGCTGCTAATAAATCTATCAACTATTAAACTATGAAGCATCAAGAAAAGAGGTGGGAAGGTGTTTGCCTATTCTGTCAGAAGGATATTTTCACTAGTTCCTGTATTGTTGGGCCTTTCACTTATTGTATTTTTTATGATCAGAGCAATCCCAGGCGATCCCGCCCAAGTCATTCTCGGGCAGCTGGCGACCAAGGAAGCGATTGCGGATTTAACAAGAGAACTGGGCCTCGACCAGCCTTGGTATATTCAATATTTTAACTATCTGGGCGGTTTGCTGACCGGTGATCTTGGACAATCCTTGAGAACGAAATCGGAAATCAGCAGTGAAATCTGGCCATATCTTGCTGCGACAATGGAACTCTCCTTCGTCGCAATGATGATTGCGATTTTCATTGGTGTGAATGCAGGAATCATCAGTGCCTGGTTCCAAAACTCATGGTTTGACTATGCGGCTATGGTTCTTGCGCTTGTGGGTGTTTCCATGCCGATCTTCTGGCTTGGTTTGATGGAGCAATGGCTTTTTGCAATAAATTTGGACTGGCTGCCGACTTCAGGCAGGGAAGAGGTCCGGAACCCTGTTGAATCCATTACGAATTTTTACATCATCGATACCCTTATTCAGGGGCGTACGGACCAATTATTAGATGTCCTGAAGCACCTCGTGCTGCCGGCAATGGCATTGGCGACGATCCCGATGGCGATCATTGCGAGGATTACACGCTCGACCATGCTTGAGGTCATGCGTTCTGATTTTATCAGGACAGCAAGAGCAAAAGGATTGCGCATGTTCTGGGTTGTCTATAAACATTCCCTGAAAAATGCCATTATTCCCGTTCTGACTATTATCGGTTTGCAGACAGGCTTGCTGCTGGGCGGAGCGATCCTGACAGAAACGATCTTCAGCTGGCCAGGAATTGGCCGTTATATTTACGAGGCGATCAATTATCGTGACTATCCAGTAATCCAGACAGGCATCCTGATCATTGCCCTGCTCTTTGTACTCATCAACCTTGTCGTTGATTTACTGTACGCAGCTATTGATCCAAGGATCAAATACCGGTGATGAAAGGGGAGATTTAGATGGAAATTTCAACACAAAAACAGATGCAGCCGCCTGTCATAAAGGCAGAAGAAAAAGTGACATCTCCCTGGGCAGAAGCATGGTATAGCTTCAAAAAGAACAAATTAGCTCTGGTAGGTACCGGAATCGTCATATTTTTTATCTTGCTTGCGATCTTTGCGCCGCTAATTGCTCCTGAGGGCATCAATGATCAAAAAATGTCGGTCCGTCTCCAGGCGCCATCTGCTGACCACTGGTTTGGTACTGATGATTTTGGACGGGACATCTTTTCAAGGGTTGTATATGGAGCACGGATTTCTTTATGGGTAGGAACCTTTGCGGTCATGGGTTCCATCATTGTAGGATGCTTGCTTGGAATCCTTGCCGGTTATTATGGAAAGTGGGTAGATTCTCTTATCTCCAGGATTTTCGATATCATGCTTGCATTCCCAAGTATCCTGCTGGCAATTGCTATTGTGGCTGTATTAGGGCCTTCACTTAGAAATGCGCTCATTGCAATTGCGATTATCAATATTCCGAACTTCGGCAGGCTGATTCGTTCAAGGGTCCTTAGCGTAAAAGAAGAGGAATACATTATGGCTGCCAAGGCGGTAGGGATGAAGGACAGCAGGATTTTGTTCCAGCACATCCTTCCGAACAGTATGGCGCCAATCATCGTCCAGGGCACGCTTGCGATTGCCACGGCGATCATTGAAGCAGCAGCGCTCGGCTTTCTGGGTCTGGGTGCAGACGCACCGAATCCGGAATGGGGAAAGATGCTGGCCGACGCCAAGCAATTCATGATCCAGGCACCGTGGACAATGATTTTCCCAGGGCTTGCCATCATGCTGACCGTTTTAGGCTTCAACCTGATGGGAGACGGCTTAAGGGATGCGTTGGATCCAAGGATGAAAAACTAATTTTTATATGCAAACAAAAAAAGCAGCTGATAAAACCAGCTGCTTTTAAATTTCCGTATTTTTTTCAATTGTCACATTGCTATCGTCCTTATGGTACGACTGGAAGCTTGTGACGAGGGTGTCCAGGTGCTCGACCTGTTCTCCGTATTCCATGATGATCGATACAAGCTGCATCACATGGTAAAGAATCTGGCTGTTCGTTTCGGCGAGCTCATTTTTTTGCATCAGGAACAAGTCGAAGAGCTGTTTTTTGTTCAGGCATACTTCGCCTTCCATGTAGGACGCTTCTGGCCTGATTTTACCGACAAACTTCAGCATGACCTGCTCATGGTGGCTAATCAGGCAGTCAAGCTGGTGCTGAATGACTTCCTGGAATTCAACTGGCATCTGGTTGAACTCATTTTCATACCGGTGTAGTCTTTTTAAGGTTTCCAGCGATTTTTTCACAGTGGAAATCATCTGTCTGTAAATCACGAGCTTCCGTGACTTTGCGAGTTTGTTATTCTTGAAATAATCACGTTCTTCCTTGTACATCATATAAAGCTGATCGAGCTTGATAATGCCTTCACGAAGCTTTTCGATGTCTGCCTTCAGCAGCTGGTGCTCGGATGCGTGCCGCGTGCTCAGCCTGATCCACTTCGTAATTTCCTCTGATAAAACAGAACTCTTGTAAAACAGTTTATTTTCATACTTAGGCGGCAGGAAGACGAGATTGACGATAAAAGCTGACACAACCCCCAGCATGATGGTTGAGAAACGGATCAGGGCAAACATGATGAAATCATCACCCGGTGTTTCCATGATCGCAATCAGGGTCACAAGAGAGAGTGAAATCGTATTCTCGAGCTTTAGCTTAAGGTTCAACGTAATGACGATGACTGCAGCGAGACCAATGAAGAAAATGCTGTTGCCGAACGCCATGACAAACACAACGGCGATAATGGCCCCGATCAGGTTGCCCTGAACATGTTCAATAATAGATTGATAAGAGCGGTAGACGGTTGGCTGCAGGGCAAAAATCGCAGCAATCCCGGCAAAGACCGGTGATGGAAGATCAAAAATATGCGATAAAAATAAAGCAAGAATGATGGCAATTCCCGTTTTCAAAATGCGGGCACCAAGTTTCATGGGAAGTAAATTCCTTTCATTAGAGACAGAAAATCTCATTCATTAATTTATACTTTAAACTATTTTGTTCAAAACTAAACAATTATGTACTATACAACGGATTACCAAGAAGTTCAAGCGGCAAATTAGCGAAAACCAAGCCTATTTTTCATGTAAGTGTTTACAAAATGAATTGTTTATACGAATGTATATCGGTTATTCCTGAATTCATGATGGATATTCCTGAAAAACTGATTATATTCCTTAAAATTTCCTTTTATTCCTGAAAATAAAGGAGATATTCCTTAAAATCGAAATTTATTCCAAATCAGAAAAAAATGGCCCCGTCACTCATCGACGGGGCCATCTTGCATTATTCAGTTGAAACGGCTGGATCTGCCTGCTCTTTGACCGGAACGACCTGAACGAAATGATCTTCAGGATGCTCTAGCAGCAATGCCAGATCTTTTGCTTCGTCTTCCTGATCGTGGCGTCTAAGCATTTCCATGTAATTGCCCAGCAGCTCTTTTACATCTGCGATTCCTTTGGCGGAAAGGGACTCAATGGAGACCTTGGCGCCTTTGGCGATACGGCGGGAGATGGCCTGCGTTGTCAGTCCCATCTCTGGCTGGTGCCTTAAGTAAACGACACCGCCGGTCATCCCTGCACAAATCCATGGACCCGCATCTCCGAGGACAAGTCCTCGGCCGTTGGTCATGTATTCGAAGGCAAAGCCTTTGATATTGGCGTTTGTACCAATGTTACCGAACTCTTTCTCAGGGATTGGCTTCTTCACAAGACCGCCGATGATCATGTCTGCTCCGGATAAACGGATACCTGCACGTGCGTCGGCGTTACCCTGTGCTGCCAGCAATCCTTTCTGTGCTCCGTAACCGAAGCCTTTTCCGACGGATCCATTGTAGAACCCGCCATCCTTGCCTGGTGATTTGGCGATCATGATCGCGCCGCCGAATGATGTCTTGCCGACTCCGTCCTGGCCGCCGCCATCAATTTCAATGTTGATTCCGTCTGTATTGTAAGCGCCCAGTCCGTTACCGAGAATGGATCCCTTATAACGGAGTGATACTGGCTGCAGCTTTCTGTATGAACCATCAAGTCGACCGCGGACTCGGTGGCATGAAACCCGGCTTGCCAGGACACGCTGTTCAGCGGTTACTGCCTGGAATTCACGCGACTGGTGAAGCTCTTCGTCGACAGCATCAAGATACTCTGCACCGGCCGCAACCTGGAGCTGTGCAGAAGTAATGGCAGCGGCTGCTTCTTTCTGGTGCGTGATCTGCCCGATTTCGAGCGGCTTCAGCAAGTAGGTCAAGTCAAGCAAGTCTTTTCCTTTGATTTGCTCCAACAGGTCTGACCTTCCGACTGCTTCCTGGAGATTCTTGATTCCGGCGGATGCAGCTAGTGCCTTCAGTTCGTTTCCGAAAGCTGTGAACAGGTTCATGATACCCTGTACAGCAAGATCGAACTGTCGCGGTACGAAACGGCGCAGTCCATGTTCCTTTGCCTGTGCCTCTGAATCGATCTGTGTCGCGATGCCGACATGGCAAGTGTCAAGATGGCAGCCGCGGCATGTCGTACAGCCGATCGCAAGCATCGATAATGTACCGAAGCCGATACGGTTTGCTCCAAGAAGCATGAATTTAATGACATCCTGTGCGCTCTTGACACCGCCGTCAGCCCACAGCTCGACATTGTCGCGCAATCCGGCTTCAAGCAGGGCATTATGCGCCGCCTTGATTCCAATCTCCGCCGGCAGGCCGACGTACTGCAAAGCGTGGATACGGGCCGCACCTGTGCCGCCATCGAAGCCGCTCAATGTAATGATATCCGCTCCTGCCTTGGCAATGCCGACAGCGATGGTTCCGATATTCGGAACAACAGGAACTTTAACGGCAACCCGTGCCTGGTCATTGGCTGTTTTCAACTCGTGAATCATTTGTGCCAGGTCTTCGATGGAATAGATATCATGGTTGTTTGATGGTGAAATCAAATCAGAACCAATTGTCGCATTCCTGGCTTCAGCGATTTTCGCTGTTACCTTTGATCCTGGCAAGTGTCCGCCTTCACCAGGCTTGGCGCCCTGGCCAATCTTGATCTCAAGCAGGTTGGAGGAGTTCAGCAACTCTGCGTTCACTCCGAAACGGCCGGAAGCAACCTGCTGGCCGCGTGTACGAGGATACTTGCCGAGCATATCCTTGATTTCGCCGCCCTCGCCGTTCATGCTGATCATATTCAGGCGGTCAGCGCCTTCTGCATACGCACGGAAGGCAATTTCGTTCTGCGATCCGAATGACATTGAAGCGATGACGAATGGCAGGCTGTGGTCGCCTACACCAATTTCCACTTCTGCAGGTGAAACTCCGGCATCCATCTTTTTCAAGCCTGTTAAATGGCGGATCGTTGTCGGGTTGCTTTCTTCCTGCTCGGAGATCTTCTCACGGTAAACGCTGTAATCTCCTGTGGAAGCCACCTCGCCAATCGCCTTCCAGATACGAGGGAAGAGATGGAACGTCTTGCCGATCCGCTCTTTTTCATTCTGGAAATCTTTCGCTCTCGCAACCGCATCTTCTTTCATTGCTTCAAAATTATAAGCTAGTTCATTCGAGCCGAAGAAGTTCACGACTACTAAGTAATCTGCGACTTCATCGTTCAGGCCGATTGCTGAGAATAAACGGCCGTATCCGCGCAATTCATGAATCCCAATCGTCGAGATGACCTTTTCAAGGCCCTTAGTCAATGCGCTGTACAAATTAACGAGCGGCTTTACAGATTTATCAAGCACCGTAATGAACATATAATATGGGCTGACTGCGTCTGCGCCAAGTCCAAGGGCGACAATGATGTCGTGCAAAGATCGCAAAGAAGCGGAACGCAGCAGCAATGAGCAGTCACGGCGAAGACCTTCTTTCACAAGTGCCTGGTCGATTGCTGACACAACAAGATGAGGGTCAAGCCATAGTGCGTTTTCCTGATGGGCGACTGCGTCATCAAGCACAAGCAATGTCTTGCCGTCCTTAACAGCATCAATCGCTTTGGCTGCAAGCCTCTCAAGTGCTTCTTTTACCGTTTCCTCACTTGTGAAAACAGTTTCCAGGTATGCTGCCAGTTTCTCATCCTGGTAGCACTGGATAACCTGGTCCATGCTAGGCTGGCCTGTTTGAAGGGAAGCTTCATAGCCCGCTTTTCCTTCAATAAGGAGGGGAGTCAGCAATTCCACCACATTTCCCGTTTCTGTTTTGCCAAACAGGGAAGGGCGCTTGCCTAGAACAGTCCTCGTTGAAAAATGCTCGGCTTCACGGTCACGGTCAATCGCCGGGTTCGTGACGACAGCAACACTTTCTTTGATAAAATCAGTGATATTCCTGCGTTCAGGATTCATTGCAGCTAGCGGAGCGTCATGCCCAAGCGAACGGATTGGCTCAGCCCCTTTTTCAGCCATCTGTTCTACCAGCTGGACATGGTCACGCTCCCAGCCGAATGCTTTATATTGCCCGTTATGGATTTTATCCGGATACGTCATTGTGATCGTTTTGGAAAGCTTTGCGCCTTCCAGTCGGTTGCGCGCATCCTTGAAGTCGAGGCGCTGTGAAAAACGCTTGTAGACTTCGCCCTGGAATTGCTCCATTTCAAACACTTCGATGGTGTCTCCGTTCCATTTCAGGCCGACTTTTTCACCTGGCGCCAATGGCTTCGGCTCACCCGTATACTCGGCAGAAGAAATGATGCCTGGCTCTGAGGAGAACAGGTAAGAGCTTTCCGTTTCAACCATCCAGAGCGGTCGAAGGCCAAGGGCGTCGACGCTGAAAACAGCTTCGTCTGCAAATCGGGAGATGATTCCGGCAGGCCCCTGGGCAAAATGGCCCCAGGCTTCGCGAATATAAGTATATAAATCTTGCAAATGTTCAGGGTATGCTTTGATCTCATTGATGATCGGCGGGAACATCATGTCCATCGCCTCAAACAATGAATAGCCATCGCGGCATATAAATGTTTCAAGTGTACGGCTCAAATCCTGTGAGTCACTTCCGTCTTTTACAAGCGGGACATTGACCATTCGAGCCTCATCACGCAGCCTTGCGATTGTATTGATTTCGCCGTTATGGCCGAGGACGCTGAACGGCTGCACTCGGAAGAAGCTTGATAGAGTGTTAGTCGAATAGCGGTTGTGTCCAAGTGTCATGGTTGAGGCCACAAGCGGGCTTGCCAGGTCATGATAGTATTTCGGCAGGATGTCTCCAGCTCCCATCACCTTATAGACAGCATGATGCTGGCTTAGGGAGGCCACATGTACCTGTTCGTTTTTTTCAAAATCTACGATCATATTAAACAGCTTTCCGGAAAGCTCCTTGCCTGTTTGATCCGCTAGGCACGCAAACTGCCAGAATACCGGATTCTCCTGGATGGCAATCGGGCCGAGCGCTTCCGGAACCGTGACATCTACTGATGAAAAAACGAGTTTCATATTTTGCTGTGACAGCTTCGCTTCAAGCTCCTGCTGGATTGTCTGCGCTTGTTCCGTCCTTGTGATAAAAACATGTCCGACGACAAAATTCTCCGCGTTTGCGGCACTGGCGTCCGATCCCGCTTCAGCCAGCTTTTCCTTCCAAAGAGCACGTGGGATATCAATATGGACGCCGACTCCATCGCCCTCACCATTGATAAAGCCTGCGCGGTGGTTCATGGTCACAAGACCGTCAATACAGTGGAAAATATTCGCGCGTGTCGGGATTTTCTTTTTTTCAACGCTGGCCACGATTCCACAGGCATCGTGCTCAAACCTTGAGAAGTCTTTGAATTGTGAAGGATTCCATTGTGTAGTCATAAAATTCGGCTTATAAAGAGTGCTTTTAAGCCGGTTCACCTCCTGAAAAATAATCTATTGGTTGTTCGTTTGATAGCTTTGTACATGGGGGTATAACAATGGGACGGGATTGTAAAGCAGGGATTTGCGCGGCCATTTGAATGGCTGATTTTAAAAATATTAATCACAATCTTATCATAAGAATTTTCAGAAATCAATTAATTATACAGAAATTTGGATAGAGTAATTTTCCGGATAGAGGTTGTTCGGATAAAAAACCTAATAATGTAAACGGTTTCATTTTCTGTTCCAAAAAATAACAGACGCCAGGCAGGCGTCTGTTATGTATAAAAACTTGTATAATTATTCATTTGCCATTGAAAAAAATGCCTGATCAACTGCATGAAGGGTGGCTTCGACATCCTCCTGTGTATGCGCAATGGTCACAAACCATGCTTCATATTTGGATGGTGCGAGGTTGATTCCCTGCTTCAGCATCAGGTTGAAAAAGCGGGCGAACATTTCCCCATCGGTATTTTCTGCCTGCTCATAGTTCTCGATCTTCTCACTTGTGAAATAGATCGTAAGGGCACCTTTCAATCGATTGATCGTGATTTGAATGCCGTGTCTGCTTGCGGATTCGGTGATTCCTTCTTCAAGCATCGCGCCAAGTTGATCAAGGTATTCGTACACACCTTCCTGCTTGAGCACTTCTAGGCAGGCGATCCCTGAAAGAATTGAAGCAGGATTTCCGGCCATTGTCCCGGCCTGGTAGGCAGGTCCTAACGGCGCTACTTTTTCCATGATTTCAGCTCGGCCGCCATATGCGCCAATCGGCAGACCGCCGCCGATGATTTTGCCAAGGGCTGTGAGGTCAGGCGTAATTCCAAGCAGGTCCTGGGCTCCTCCATACATGAAACGGAAAGCTGTGATGACTTCATCAAAAATGAGCAGTGATCCAGCCTGGCGGGTCAGCTCCTTTACTTCCTCTAAAAAGCCGGGTTTTGGCTCGACAATTCCGAAGTTGCCAACGATCGGCTCGACTAGGACAGCAGCAATCTGGTCGCCCCATTTAGCGAGAGCCTCCTTGAAAGGTTCGATATCATTAAAGGGTACCGTAATGACTTCCTGGGCGATGCTTTTAGGGACGCCTGCTGAATCAGGTGTGCCAAGAGTGGATGGGCCTGAACCCGCAGCCACCAGCACAAGGTCGGAATGGCCATGGTAGCAGCCTGCGAACTTGATGATCTTATCGCGGCCCGTATAGGCACGGGCCACGCGAATCGTCGTCATCACGGCTTCCGTACCGGAGTTGACGAACCTTACTTTATCAAGAGCCGGCATGGCTTCCTTCAGCATTTTGGCGAACTTCACTTCATGAGGGGTAGGTGTGCCATACAGTACGCCTGTTTCAGCTGCCTTTTTGATGGCTTCTGTAATATGCGGATGGGCATGTCCCGTAATGATCGGCCCGTAAGCCGCCAGGTAATCGATATATTGATTGCCGTCCACATCCCAGAAGTAAGCTCCCTGGGCACGCTCCATCACGACTGGAGCACCTCCGCCTACAGCCTTGTATGAACGCGACGGACTGTTCACCCCACCGACGATATGCTCGAGTGCTTCATTATGTAAGCGTTCAGAATTGGTTCTTTGCATCGTAAAACCTCCTATATGTAACTGCCTATCTATTTTATCATTATTTCTGTTTTTTACAGATTGTTTCACTTTTCGTTCATTTTGTTGAGGTGCTGCAGTTCCAGCTTTGGCGGCCAGAAAAAGGCCTTTTTGTATTGGTTGTAATGAAGGAGCGGAGGTTGTGTAGATAGCTGCTGATTGGCAAAAGGGATTAGCATTTCTTGTTCGAGTTCTGCCTGTGCGCGTTGAAGCTCCCATTTTGCGTGATGGATATCCCCTCGGACAAGCTGGTTTCCTCGTTTCGTCCACAGACAATATCTTTCAGTAAGCCAATGTTCCAAGGTTCCTGGCTTCGCAAAAAACACTCCGGTAATGGGCTGGTATCGCACCTTCAGTCTTGCTCCAGTGCCAAGGCGGGTTGATGCCATTTTAAAATCGTCAGCTTGGCTGAAAGTGATGTTGGCCTGTTTATAGTTTAATCCGAATGTCAGTTTTGCTCCGATAACTGTCAGTAAATGATTGGCATCGAGCGAAAAGAAATATACTCCTGTCCTTTCCCTGAACCTTACATATGTCCGTACATTCACTTCAAGATAGGAGCTCAAGAATGGAATGGCAGGTGTAAACCGGCCGCGTGTATTTTTAACCTGGAAGAGCACGATTCCGATCCACGCGCTGTCAGCAAAGGTGTCAATTTCAAGTTCGTGAGGAACGTGCTCCTTTAGGAACGATAATGGCACAGGCCAATGCGCAAACAAGGTATGGTGCCATTCCTGCGTCATGATCCATTTTAAATTCGGGAGTGGATAAGGCCTATGGCTATGGCTTTGAAGCATCAGTTCCTTGTTCATTGCAAGCCTCCTGATTTCGTATAGACTGTATTGGGTTTACTCATTTTCCTTTTTAAAAATCAGCAGCCGGAAAGCAGTAGTGTTCACTGGTTAAATTACCCTTGAACTTGCAGCGGTAATCAGGCATACCAGTTGTTTTAGCAGTCATGATTGGCTAAACTGTTTGAGTGACTAAAGGAGGATACCAACATGAATGCCATTGAAGTGAATGGGCTGCGGAAGGAATTCAAGGCTTATTCGAGCCGCCCCGGATTATCGGGGGCTTTCCGTGACCTTTTTACGCGAAATTATAAGATTGTGCCGGCCGTGAACGACATCAACTTTACCGTTAAGCAGGGGGAAATGGTTGGCTATATCGGTGAAAATGGTGCAGGTAAATCGACGACAATTAAGATGCTGACAGGAATCCTGACGCCGACTTCTGGACAGGTCATGGTGAATGGAATGAATCCCCATAAGGAACGGGAAAGATTCGTCCAGACGATCGGGGTTGTCTTCGGGCAGCGTTCCCAACTCTGGTGGGATATTGCCGTCCAGGAATCGTTCCGCCTGTTGAAAAAAGTATACAAAGTATCTGATGCAGATTACAACGAGCATATGGACCATGTCATCAAGACGCTCGATATTGAACCATTGCTGGATAAACCCGTAAGGAAGCTGTCGCTGGGACAGAGGATGCGCTGTGAGCTTGCTGCTGCGCTGATTCACAATCCGCCATTGCTTTTCCTTGATGAGCCGACCATCGGACTGGATGTCCTCGTCAAATTGAAAATCCGGGAGTTCCTGAAGGAAATCAATGAAAAATACAATACGACGATCTTGCTAACGACCCATGACCTGACGGATATCGAAGCACTATGCGAACGGGTCATCATGCTCGATGAAGGAAACATCATTTACGATGGTGCGCTTAGGAGCCTGAAGGAAAAGTGGGGCGAGGGGAAGGAAATCAGCTTTGAGTTCCTTGAAAGAGCCGAACTGGCGAGACTTCAGACATTGACGGAGGATTTGGGAGCAAAATGGGAAATGGATGAAAAAGACCAGATCTTCACTGCTCTAACCGGTGATGATGACGAGGTTATTTCTCAAGTGATTGCCCGGACTGTCGCTGCCTATAAGGTGCGGGATGTGAAAATCAACGAGCCTTCGACGGAAGAAATCATCCGCAACATTTATGAAAAAGGGATGATGCACCATGGATAAATATCTTGAAATGATCCGCATCCGCTTTTTGATGATGCTTGCGTACAGGACCAATTACTACACAGGTATCCTGATTTACAGCATCAACATCGGGGCATATTATTTCCTCTGGAACGCCATCTATGGCGGGAAAAGTGAAATTGAAGGTTTGTCCGCTGTACAGATGACTACGTATGTGGCGGTCGCCTGGATGGCAAGGGCGTTTTATTTTAACAATATCGACCGTGAAATGGCGATGGAAATCAAGGAAGGAAAGGTGGCAGTTGAGCTGATCCGGCCATACAGCTACCTGGGAATGAAGACGATGCAGGGACTGGGTGAAGGGATCTTCCGGTTGTTCTTCTTTTCCGTGCCGGGAATGGTGGTTGTCGCTTTGATTTTCCCGCTGGAGTTCTCCGCGAATGCCGCGACCTGGGGAATGTTCGCAGTCTCAATTGTCCTGAGCTTTCTCATCAATACACAATTGAACCTGCTGACAGGAATCACCACTTTCTTCTTATATAATAATACAGGCCTTATCCGCGCGAAGCGGGTACTGATTGACCTGTTTTCCGGATTGCTGCTGCCGATCAGCTTTTTCCCGGGGTGGTCGCAGGAAATCATGCAATATCTCCCGTTCCAGGGGATCAGCTATATACCAAGCATGATTTTTACGAATGGCTTCACCGGCAGCGAGGCAGTGGAAGGGCTGTTGCTTCAGGCGGCGTGGGTATTGATTTTGGTCATCCCTATCCAGATCCTCTGGTCCATCGCTAAAAAACAGCTGATTATACAGGGAGGGTGACAGATGTTTTATGTACGAATGTTTTTCCAGTATGTCGCCCAGTATATGAAGACAAGGCTTGAATACCGGGCAGACTTGGTGGTTGAGATTTTTTCGGATCTGCTTTTTCAGGCGGTGAATCTGATTTTTATCCTTGTCGTTTTTGCTCACACTGATTTCCTGAATGGCTGGAACCGGGATGAGATCATTTTTATTTATGGATTTTTCCTGGTCCCATATGCGCTGTTTTCGGCGTTTTTCAATATATGGGACTTCAATGAAAGGTATATTGTAAAAGGGGAGATGGACAGGATCCTGACACGTCCGATCCATAGTCTTTTCCAGATCATCCTTGAGCGGATGGAACTCGAGTCCTTATTCGGAGCCATTACCGGGCTGGCTGTAATGTTCTATGCTGGAAGCCGCCTCGGTCTTGAAGTGAACTGGTATGATCCGCTGTTGTTCATTGTGCTTGTGATAGGCGGTGTCCTTGTCTATGCCGGCATATTCGTGATGATTGCCTGCATCAGCTTCTGGGCGGATGCAAGGACATCGATCATGCCGATGATGTATAACATCGGGAATTACGGTCGCTATCCGGTGGACATTTATAACAAAGTCATCCGGTTTGTCCTGACCTGGGTCCTGCCGTTTGCCTTTGTCGGTGTCTATCCGGCAGCATTCTTCCTCGGACGGGACGAGTGGTACGTCTACTCATTTTTGACACCCTTCATGGGCCTCGCGTTTTTCGGCCTGTCCGTGTACATCTGGAACGAAGGCGTGAAGAGATATAGAGGAGCAGGAAATTAGATAGTTATTGTGCACCGCGGCCATCTTGGCTGCGGTTTTTTTGCGGGAGAGACCAGCAGGGGCATGTTTTGCAAGGGGATGCCATGAAAACAGCTGGTATTGCCCTCTGTGGATGGGATATTCCCCGTTGGGACCGAGATATTCCCCTTTGCAAGCAATTTATTCCCCGTTGAACCCCTTTTATTCCCCGTTGGCCATATCAATGCTGCAACTTGGTTTGAGACATGAGGACTTGCTTGCATACTCTCAATTTCACGCGCGTATAGTTGAAGTGAGAGAAGCAGGAAATGAGGCTGGGTTATGCAATTTTATCTATCGGTCGTTCTGATTGTTGCAGCGATACTATTGAGCCTGCGTACATTATTCATTCCGCATAAAATCAAGGGCAAGCAAGTTTCGTTCGAGAATTTCATTACCCTGGCACTGATCTATGCCATTGTCATGGCAGGTTTCGGACTGCTTTATTATTTGCTGGATTTGAAAGGGGTCTGGGTGCTTTCGGATATCAGCATGCGGCCTAGTACGTCTTCGTATGAGAGGATGGCAACGAGCATGTACTTCAGCGCCATCACGCTCTTCTCGGTAGGATACGGGGATATAGCGCCGATTGGAGTCGGCCGGGTGATTGCCGTAATCGAAGCTCTTGTCGGTTATACGATTCCAGCCGCGTTTGTGACAAGGGCAGTTTTTGACCATAAGAAAACATGAAGCTGTCCATTTGTATTCCAGTCTGAAATTCGTTAGGCTATTGCTAACAGCAATCATTTTGGAGGGATACATATGGTTTTAGCAATTGGAGAAAAAGCACCTCAGTTTGAACTTCAGGCCAGCAATGGGGAAACAGTCAGACTTTCTGATTTGAAAGGGAAGAACGTCGTGCTTTACTTTTACCCGAAAGACATGACGCCAGGCTGTACAACGGAAGCCTGTGATTTCAGGGACCATCACGAAAGCTTCGAGGGTCTGAATGCAGTTATTCTCGGTGTAAGCCCCGATCCAATCTCAAGGCATGAAAAATTCATCGAGAAGCATGGCCTGCCGTTCCTGCTGCTGGCAGATGAAGATCATAAAGTGGCGGAAGATTATGGAGTATGGACTTTGAAGAAGAATTTCGGCAAGGAGTACATGGGGATTGAGCGATCCACATTTATCATCGATCAGGAAGGGAAACTCGCCAAGGAATGGCGCAAGGTCAAGGTAAAGGGGCATGTGGAAGAAGCGCTTGATTATATAAAAGAAAATTTATAGTCTAAGACAGCCAAATCGGCTGTCTTTTTGCTGATTTGACCATACAGACAAACTGTAATAGGATAAGGGTAAACTATGACCAGTCAGTCATTACCACGATTCGGGAGGCATAATGGTGAAGGAAAAAGAAAAAGCAATCATCGAAGCGGCGATCAAACTCTACGCGACAAAAGGGTTCGCATCCACCTCGATACAGGAGATCGTTACAGAAAGCGGGATTTCCAAGGGGGCTTTTTATTTATACTTCAAATCCAAGGACGCGCTGTTGATCGCGATCCTTGAGTATTATTTTGATCACATCCAAAAGCAGCTGGAAGTATATGAGCACGAAAATTTGCCGCCAAGAGAAAAGTTCGCCCGCCAGCTGACGGCATTGTTCAACACCATGCTCGAGCACAAAGAGTTCATTATCATGCAATCACGGGAACAGGCGATTCCGCTGAATGAAGAAGTGAAAGAATTGATGCTTCGCAAATATTACGAAGCCCAACGGTTTTACCAGGAAAGCCTAAAGGCGATTTATGGGGAAGCGGTCGAGAAGCACCTTTGGGATTTAGCTCTCATGCTTGAAGGATTCTTCAATTCCTATATGAGGGTGCTGCTCTTCATCCAGGAAGGGTTTGATATCAGGGAACTGGTTGAATATATCCTCAGAAGAATTGAATCCATTGTCGAAGGGTTAAAGGGTGAGTCGCCTGTAGCGACAGAAGAAAAGATGGAAGAGCTTTTAAAGAAGACGAAGGCGTTTTTGCTGCAGAATAAAAATGGAGTTTCTGCTGTCATCAACAGGATGAGGAAGGCGATCTCTGAATTGGAGAACAGCGAAGATTTAACGGTGTCATTGGAAGTGCTTGAAAGTGAAATAGGAAAGGATTCTCCAAGACTGCCCGTCATACAGGGGATGCTGTCCAATTTCCGGGACGAACCTTCTCTGGATGAATACCGTGAGGAGATTGCCGGCTTCTATAAAATAAAAGGCTGAATTTACCGCCTATTTTTGCCAATACAGGCTACTGTCCATTCATTTTCGCTATATGTGAATATCATTGTATTAGGGCATACCTCCTCAAACGACTTAGCGGGCTAAAACAGCCCGCCTTTTTTTATGGTTTCTTAGGCTTGTAAGTTGTTTAAAAGAGTGAAAATTAATACAATTAGTAATACCACTAAAGAGCGAAGGAGTTGATCCAATGAAGATTTATTCTTCCATCCTGGCCGCAGAGTCGCTGCAGGAAGATATAAAAAATGAATTCCCGCAGGTTGAGTTTGAGTTCCATAAAGGCATTAAGGAAGAGTTGTTCCTTGAAGCCGAGGTTTTCGTTACATATGGAGAAGATTTGACGGAAGAGTTGATTTTTAAAGCTGACAGGCTGAAATGGATTATGGTCATGTCAGCCGGGTTGGATAAAATGCCATTCCAGGCATGCAAAAAGCGTAATATATTGGTGACGAACGTTAGAGGGATCCATAAAATCCCGATGGCAGAGTTCACGATTGGCATGATGCTGCAGCATGTCAAGCAAATGAAGACCTTATGGGAGAACGAGAAGAATCGCACCTGGGAGCGGAAATTGCCAATGGGAGAATTGTACGGCAAGACATTGCTCATTCTAGGTATAGGGGCAATTGGCGGAGAAGTCGCCCGATTGGCCAAAGCCTTTAATATGAGAACTATCGGTGTGAACCGGAGCGGCAGCCAGGCCGATTGGGCAGACAAAATCTATACAATGGACAATTTCGAAGCTGCATTGCCAGAAGCCGACTTTATCGTTTCCGTGCTGCCAAGTACCAAGGATACCAAACACTTCCTTAATAAGAGCCATTTTGAAAAAATGAAGGATACAGCCGTTTTCTTGAATATCGGCCGCGGTGATTTAGTGAAGGATGATGTTTTATTGGCTGTACTTCAGGAAAAAAAGATCGCACACGCTTATTTAGATGTTTTCTATACAGAGCCATTAGGGGAAAAGCATCCGTTTTGGGATATGGATAATGTCACGGTTACCCCTCATATTTCAAGTTTAACGAAAAACTATATGCCAAGATCTTTTGAAATTTTCAAGAATAATCTGCATACATATATTAAAAACAATACTGATTTTATCAATGTAATCGACATGGACAGGGGGTACTAGAAGATGAAGATATATACGAAAACAGGTGACAAAGGAACGACTTCGCTAATATATGGAACAAGGGTCAGCAAGAATGATGCACGGGTGGAAGCGTACGGTACATGTGATGAAACAAATTCAATGATTGGCCTTGCGCTGAGTTATTTGAATGGTGAATATTTCGACGGGAAAGAAGAAATGCAGGCCATCTTCCATAAAATCCAGACCGTTTTATTCCATGTTGGTGCCGAGCTGGCAACACCTGCCGGCAAGGAAGTGAAATGGATTTTTGAACAGAAGGACATAGAGGATCTGGAAAAGACCATTGACACCTGGGATGCATCCCTCCCGCCATTGACGAATTTCATTCTGCCAGGAGGATCTCAGGTTGGCGCTGCCCTTCATGTAGCCAGGACCGTTGCCAGAAGAGCTGAGCGACAGGCGGTAGGGTTAGGTGAAGAGGTGAATCCACTTGTCCTGACTTACCTCAACAGACTCTCGGATTTCCTGTTCGTGGCGGCAAGATATGTGAATATGCATCTGGGTTCTAAGGAACAAACATTGCACCAGGGATAACCTGAATAAGCGATTTATGAATGTTTGTGACGTGCCAATATTGACAAATATGGAATAGTCTTAGTACACTATTTATAAACATTATAAAATAAGAATTATAATTTTAAGAAAAGTGAGGTGCATGGCGGTGGTACAGAGTCAGTTAAAAGAAGCCCTGGATACCTTGAAGGATACTGGAGTCCGTATTACTCCGCAACGTCATGCGATACTCGAATATTTAATAAACTCTATGTCGCATCCTACAGCAGACGAGATCTATAAAGCTCTCGAAGGGAAGTTCCCTAATATGAGCGTTGCGACAGTTTATAACAATCTGAGAGTATTCCGTGAAGTTGGATTGGTAAAGGAACTTACGTATGGAGATGCATCAAGTCGTTTTGATTTCGTGACTTCCCATCACTATCATGTGATTTGTGAAAAATGCGGGAAAATCGTGGATTTCCATTACCCTGGCCTTGATGAGGTTGAACACCTGGCTTCCCATGTGACTGGATTCAAAGTCGGCAACCACAGGATGGAGATTTACGGAACTTGTCCGGATTGCTCGGCGAAAGAGGTTCATTAATGAATGACTGATGGCACATGGCTATCAGTTTTCTTTTTTTTTAAAAAGAAAAAATAGAACCCGGCCTATGACCGGGTTCTATTTTCGTTTTTTCGATTATAGTTTTCATCGAATTCCTTACCTTCAAGTTTCGGATCGAGTGTTAAAGGTTCATCGCAATACATACAAATATCCACTCGTCCGAGCATTTTGGTCGTTTTGCCGCAATTAGGACAGACAACCTGTACTGTTTTGGTCGATAACATCCCGATCCAGAAGTAAACAACAGTACTGGCAATGATGAATAGCAATCCCAGAATCATGAAAATGGTCATGACCAATGGAGAATTGCGGAAGAAAATGCCAGCGTACATCACAATGAAGCCTATGAAAATCAGGCTTAAGGCAAAGGTCCGGATTTTATTTATTTTACTTGAATATTTAGCCATCAATTTCCCTCCCTAAAAACTAACTATATCATACCATTTGCGGCAAGATAATCATAAAAAGTCCAAATGGATGTCGAAAATTGTCTAGAGGAAATGCAGGAGATTTTATATAATTGTCGAACATATATGCTAACAAACAAATGGAGGAATTTATTATGGAGGATATCCTTCGTTCGATTTATCAGGAACGTGCAAGCCAGCCTAATACAATAGGAGTGGTGATGGTGGAGAAAAGGCAGAAGGCCATCGCTGCTACCGATACATTCGATGTAATCTTGCTTATTATTGTAAAAGAAAACGATGATCCAGTTTTCGTTAAGCATTATTCCTATAATGATAAGAAAGCAGCCATGCATATTGTGACAGAGAAACAAATAAATGATTGGCTCCTGATCGGCAACAACAAAAAAATATTTGATTGGCTATATAATGGGAAGATCATTTTCGACCGTAATGAACGGATCGCCAATCTAAAGCAAGAGCTGAAAGAATTCCCGTTTTTCGGCAGGAAGATCAAGATGGGAATCGAATTTGCCAAATTGATCAGAAGGTATCTGGACGGTAAGGCGCTATTTGACAACTATAATTATCTTGATGCTTATAACCACGTTGTTCACTCCCTTCATCACTTGGCAAGATTAGCGGTGATCGAGAGTGGATTCCATCCGGAGGTGACCGTATGGAATCAGGTTAAACAGATTGAGCCGGAAATCTATAAATTATATGAGGAATTGATTTGCAGCGAAGAGACAATTGAAAAACGGCTTGAGCTTTTATTCCTGGCAAGTGAATTCTTAATCCATAAGAGAACGAAGGTTGGTACGCAGCATCTTCTAGAAGTGCTGGAGGATAAAGAATATTGGTCTTTTAACGAAATGATGTCCCATCCAGAGCTCTCAGCATATTCAGTGGATCTTGGAATCCTTGTAGAGTACTTGATTGAAAAGAAAATCCTTTCAGTAGTGAATGTAGAAACGAAAGGACAAGGCATCTACCATCGATATTATCAGGGCTCTGAAAAACTATCGTAAAAAAACAAATAAACCTATTGACCATTTTAAAATTACTTGGTATATTAATAACCGTCGCTGCGGAACACAGCAAAAAACATTTTCGCGGCTGACGGTTGAAAATTCCAAAAGTGCTTTTCACACAAAAACATTTCTTAAAAAATGTTGACAAGAAAAACGCCGGATGATATATTAGTAAAGTCGCTTACGGGCGACGTGCTAACTAAATTGCTCTTTGAAAACTAAACAAACAAGCGT
>NZ_RSFW01000027.1 GCF_003937825.1 Mesobacillus subterraneus
GCATCATTCCGCCGACTTGCGGCATCATTGGCATTTGGTGAGGCATCTGCCCCTGCATCATTCCGCCAACTTGCGGCATCATTTGCATTTGAGGTGCCATCGGGTTATCCATCATCCCACCTACTTGTGGCATTTGATTTTCCATCATTCCCGCAACATGCGGCATTTGAGGCATCGGCATTTCTGATGATTCATCATCCATCATTCCACCAACCTGAGGCATAGACTGGTTATCCATCATCCCTCCAACTTGAGGCATCATTGGCATTTGATCCTGCATCCCGCCTACCTGTGGCATCATCGGCATTTGATCCTGCATCCCACCAACCTGCGGCATCATTGGCATTTGATCTTGCATCATTCCGCCTACCTGTGGCATATACGGCATTTGCTGTGGAAAGCCATGGCCATATGGCGGACAGTATCCAGGCCCTGGCAAGACCGGTGAAATCGGTACACCATGGAATGTCGGACCTGTCATTTCAGGCGAAACTTGCGCCGGCATATTTTGGGCAAAGGAGGATGATTCCATATCTTCTGCAGGCAATGGCATATTTGGCATCATTCCCGGATATTGCGATACTCCCTGTACCTGTGGATATGGCATCATCTGTGGGGCTCCTGGGTAAAAACCTGCTCCATGCATGGATGGCGCACCTGGATAGCATTCATAAGGGTATGGGATCATCGGCTGCTGGTAACCCCCTTGACCATACGGCATCATGGAAGGTGCTTCATCCATGTAATCATTCTTTTCAATCTTGATACCAGGCTTGATTTCCGACTTTGGCTTGACCTCAGCCTTCGGCAGCTGCGGTTTCACCTCAGGTTTAACTTGCGGCTTGATCGGCTGCTTGATTTCAGGCTTGACTTCCGGGAAGATATTGTCTGGTTTTGGCGGGAGCTGTGGCTGCGTCTTCGGCAATGCTTTTGGCTGTTCCTTAGGCAATGCTTTTGGCTGTTCCTTAGGCAGTGGTTTTGGCTGTGGTTTCGGCTGTGGCTGAGGTGGAAGCTGCATATTCGCCATGTTCATCATGTAATAGTTGTTAATATCGATTTCCGGCTTGATTTGAACTGGCATTTTAGGAGTATATGGTTTAACAGGTTCTTCTTTTTTAACCGGTTTAGGTGCTTCTTGTTTAGGCATTTCCTTGATTGGCGCCTCTTTCGGCGCTTCCTTTTTCACTTCAGGAATAGGCATTGGTTTCTCTTTGGCAATCGGCATTTCCTTTTTGCCACCCATATTGATTTTTGCTTGAGGCGTTCCACCAGTGATTGGAGCTTCTTTCTTTACTGTACCTCCAGTGGTAGGAACTTTTATTTTCATACCGGGCATAATCATATCAGGGTTGCTGAGCTGGGCGTTCATCTTTTTCAGCTCTTCAAAGTTCACGCCGTACTTCTTGGCGATCTTCCAAAGAGTATCCCCTTTCTGTACGATATGGATCTTCACTCTGATTCCCTCCTATGGCATAAGTCCATATATTCTATGTTGGTGTGGGCAAATTGCTAACAATCTTCAAAAAAAACTTATGCTTCTATCTAAATAAATATGTTTTTTCCCGGGAGATTAAGCTTTTCCTTATAAAAAAATCCTTCTCTGCGCAGAAGGATTTTTACATTAAGCTGTTTTCGGATTGATGACTGCTTTTCGTATAACATAAGTAATTCCGTTCACTTTCTGTGGGTTCTCTATTGATTTGTCCGAAGGCAACCATCTTCGGACATTTTCACTGCTTCTCCACCTGATTTTGTCTGAAGTCCTGTCATCTTCGGACATTTTCACTGCCTCTCCACCGGATTTTGTCCGAGGTCCTGCTATCTTCGGACATTTTCACGGCCTCATCGCATGATTTTGTCCGAAGGCATGCCACCTTCGGACATTTTCACTGCTCCTCCACCTGATTTTGTCCGAAGTCCTGCTATCTTCGGACATTTTCACGGCATCATCGCATGATTTTGTCCGAAGTCCTGCAATCTTCGGACATTTTCACTGCTCCTCCACCGGATCTTGTCCGAAGTCATGCCACCTTCGGACATTTTCACTGCCCCTCCACCTGATTTTGTCCGAAGTCATGCCATCTTCGGACATTTTCACTGCTTCTCCATCGGATACTGTCCGAAGCTATAACCATTTTTTTCTGTAAAACAAAAACCCCCAATCCCAGCAGGATCGAAGGCCTAAAGTTACAAAGTTTATGAAAAGAGCTTTACATTATGACAATTCCAGCATGCGTTCTAATGCGAGCTTTGCATTTGTTGCTGTGTTTTCATCTACTTTTATGATATTGGTTTCCTGTCCTTCCATGACGGATTCGAGGCTCCAGGCAAGGTGCTGGAGGTCGATTCTGTTCATCGTAAGGCACGGGCACATATGAGGGTTAAGGGAAACAATATGTTTATCAGGATGCTGCGCAATGAGACGATTGACGAGATTCATTTCGGTCCCGATTGCCCAGGCAGAACCTTTAGGAGAGGCTTCGATTGCCTCGATGATGTAATTCGTCGAGCCCGCCATATCCGAAAGGGCTACAACTTCTCGCCGGCATTCAGGGTGAACAATAATTTTCATATCCGGGTTCGTCCTGCGCACGTCCGCAATATTTTCTACGGTAAAATTCTCATGGACTGAGCAATGCCCCTTCCAAAGAATGACTTTCACTTTTTCTAACGGGCCGTCAAATTCCAGGATATTTTCAATTGGGTTGTAAACGGCCATTTCATCAAGCCCGATTCCAATGTTAAAAGCGGTGTTCCTTCCTAAATGTTGGTCAGGCAGGAACAACAGGCGCTCTTTTTGCGAAAAAGCCCAGCGTACCATCTTTTCGGCATTGGAAGATGTTACGGTAGCACCTCCATTTGCACCGACGAATGATTTGATCGCTGCTGTAGAATTTACATAAGTAAGCGGAAGAATGGTGTCACCAAAAAGCACCTGGAGGAATTCCCATGCCCTCTCAGTCTGATAAATATCAGCCATATCCGCCATTGAGCAGCCCGCCCTCATATCAGGCAGATATACTCTCTGGTTCTCAGTGGTTAAAATATCCGCAGTTTCGGCCATGAAATGGACACCGCAAAAAACAATATGCTCAGCATCCTTATTATCCGCTGACAGTTGCGCAAGCTTTAAAGAATCACCAGTCGCGTCAGCGAATTGGATGACTTCATCCTTCTGATAATGATGGCCCGGGATAAACAGCTTCTTTCCCATTTTCGCTTTTATGTCCCTTACCAGATTTTCAAGTTCATCAACTGACATATTGCGATATTTTTCAGGAAGCATCCTGTTTTTAGATTCTAGCGACTCCAAAATATTCATTTGAAACATCTCCTTCCTTTTCTGCAACGACCTTCGCGCTGATATCCAATGACTTCACCGAGTGTGTCAGGAAGCCAAGTGAAATATAATCCACCCCGCAATTGCGGTAGCTATTCAGGTTCTCAAGTGTAATTCCGCCTGATGCCTCGGTTAAAATTCCTTTCGGCACTAGACTGATCCATTCGGCAATTTCTTCCGGTGTCCTGTTATCGAACATGATACAGTCAACCCTCGCTTCAATTGCTTCTAGAAGCTGGTCTTTCGTTTCGATTTCCACTTCGGCCTTTACCATATGTCCAAGGCTGGCTCTCACAGCATGAACAGCGTTGCTGATCGATCCAGCGAAAGCGATATGGTTATCCTTGATCATGACCGCATCATATAAGCCATAACGATGGTTAAAGCCTCCGCCGCAGCGTACCGCGTATTTTTCCAGCATGCGCAAACCTGGTGTCGTTTTCCGCGTATCGCAAATCCTTGTTTTTGTACTGTCCAATACCGCTACAGCTTCACTAGTCTTCGTCGCGATCCCGCTCATCCGCTGGATTAGATTAAGAACAACCCTTTCTGCTTTCAATAATGCGGACACCTTGCCGGAGATCACGGCAAGCTCCTGTCCGCACTTAACTTTCTCCCCATCCTTTACCTTGATGTCTGCCAGACTGTTTTCATCCATCAACCTGAAACCTGTATGGATGATTTGCTCCCCGCAGAAGATACCATCTGCTTTTGCGATCAAGACTAAGGATCCACGGCTTTCATTGCCGAAAATCAATTCACTTGTTACATCGCGGTCCCCAATATCTTCAATAAAAAATTGTTCAAGTAGCAAACGCAATTTGATTGTATTCATGCTTCCCATCCTTTACTGTTTTTCGTTGATGGATGATTTGTCTTTTCATCCAGTTATAAGGATCTTCATGAGGAAAGTCTTCCCTGTAATGCCCGCCCCGGCTTTCGGTTCTTTGAAATGCTGCCTCTGTGATCAACCAGGCCGTTATATACATGAACACCCGGTCTATCTCGTCTGTTCCGAGATGATCAAGCGAAGCTTCCAGCCATTCTTCCAGACCATATTTTGCTAGCCAATCCTTTTGATGTACGAGGGCTTCCCTGGTCCTAACAATCCCGGCTCGATCCATCATTGCCTTTTTCAGAACATCAGCATCGGGCAATTCCATATCATGAAATACCTTGGCATTTTGCGCAGTATAGTAGGTATCCACTTTTCCCCCCAGCTGCTGGTTAATCCAATCAGCCAGCTTCCCTCCTACGAACATCCCTTCAAGCAGGGAATTGCTTGCCAGCCTGTTCGCTCCGTGGATTCCCGTACAAGCAGCTTCGCCAATTGCATAAAGACCATTGATATTTGTACGGCCATGCAAATCTGTCTTGATCCCCCCCATGATGAAGTGGCTGCCAGGCACGACGGGAATCAGTCCCTCTTTTAGGTCGATCCCATGTTTGCGGCACAACTCGCTGATCGTCGGGAATCGTGAACTGAAGTCGGAAACTGGCGTAATATCCAAATAAATCTGTGTTCCTTTACGTAAGTAGTCATAAATCGTCTGCGAAACAATATGCCGGGGTGCGAGATCTTTCAGAGGATGAACACCATCCATGATTCGCTTCCCTTCAGCAGTTACCAGGATTGCTCCTTCACCCCTAACGGCTTCTGATATCAGCCCTCTGGTCTTCCCCTCTAAATATAATAGGGTTGGATGGAATTGGACAAACTCCATATCCGCAAGCATCGCACCCGCTCTGTAGGCAAGCGCCATTCCATCCCCTGTCGCGGTTTCGGCATTTGAGGTAAATGAGTAGAGCTGCCCGCAACCACCAGTGGCAACCACGATATGCGGGGCAAGATAAACATCATTCCTGCCATCCGGGTGCTTTGCTTTTACACCGATACATGTATTCTTTTCTTTATTTAAAAGCAGTTCATAGACAAAGACAGACGGCTTCACCGAAATGTTCCCATCAAATTTAGAAAGCAAGTGGTCAACCATATGCTTCCCTGTTGCATCCCCGCCACTGTGGATGATTCTATTCCTGCTGTGGGCACCTTCCATTCCCAGCAGCAAGGATCCATTGCTGTCTTCATCAAATGTGCAGCCGCCCTCCCATAAATCTTTAATCAGCTTTGGAGCACTCTTGGTCATTTCCAGCACAGCTTCAGCGTTATTATGGTGGGCGCCTGCTTCAAGCGTATCAAGATAATGTAAATAGAAATCATCGCCGGGAGCCATTGCAGCCGCTACCCCTCCCTGCGCCATATAGGAGTTTCCTGTTCTCAAATCTTTCTTTGTGAGAATCATCACATTTATATTCTTTGCTAATTTATTGGCGAGCTGCAACGCGGCAATCCCACTGCCAATAATGATAACATCTGCATGCTTCATAGTTTTATAGCCTCCTGGATTAACAGGTGTCTTGACATATATATTTACACAGTTTTACACTGTTGACAAGAACTTTTATCTGACTGATTGTCAGGACCGATAGAAGTTCGTAATTTCTATCCGCCAAAAGGCAATTGATCCCGAATTGTTAAAATACCAAACCACAAACAGGAGAGTACAAATGAAATATTTTGATTATGCGGCTACATGTCCGCTTGACCCTGAGGCTGCGGATATTTTTGTTAAGGCTTCCACTGATTATTTTGGGAACAGCCAGAGCCTTCATGAAACTGGAAGCACATCGGCCAATCTCCTGGAGAGCTGCCGGGAGGAATTTGCGCGCATGCTCGGCGTAGACAGTGCCGGTATCTATTTTTCAAGCGGGGGTTCAGAATCCAATTTCCTTGGGATCATGGCACTGCTGTCAGCTGCCAGAAAGAATGGGAATCATATCATTACCACACTTGCTGAGCATTCTTCCGTCTTCAACCTGATGAAAAAGCTTGAGCGAGAAGGTTGGGAGGTTACTTACCTTCCTCTGGATGAAAAAGGGCTGGTTGATTTTGAAAGCTTTTTAGCTGCCGTAAAGGAGGAAACGGTGCTTGTTTCAATACATCATGGCAATTCCGAAGTCGGCACCGTTCAGCCTATAAAAAAGATCGCCGACTTTTGCCGAGACAAGCAAATCTTTATCCACACCGATTGTGTCCAAACGTTTGGCAAGATTTCCATCGCTGGCATTGCGGGCTCGGTTGATGCCCTTTCGATATCTGGACATAAGTTTTACGGACCAAAGGGCACTGGCGTGGCGTATATCAATCCGCGGGTTGCCTGGCAGCCTTTCATTGAAGGAACCGTACATGAAAAAGGGTTCCGGCCGGGCACAGTCAATGTCCCTGGAATCGCAGCGATGACTTCAGCCGCCCAAAAGGTCCATCTCACCCTGCCTGAAGAAGCAAAAAGACTGAAAGCGCTCAGGTCCACCCTTCTCGCTTCCCTTTCGAATTCAAAGGACAGGTTCCGTATGTTTGGTTCCGAAGGGGAGGAACAGCTGCCTGGCATTTTAGGAATGGGGATTATAGGTGTGGAAGGCCAGCTCGTCCTGCTTGAATGCAATCGCCGAGGATATGCCATTTCCACCGGCACAGCCTGTCACACCGGTATGCTTTCACCAGCAAAAACGATGACCGCCATGGGTATAGAAGGGAAAGCAGCCAAAGAATTTTTCAGAATCTCATTCGGGAGATTTACGACCGATAAGGATGCGGAAGATCTTGGGAAAATATTGGCTGACCTGACCGTGCAGGTATCAGCATTTTAACTTTCGAAGTAGTTATGGTAAAATTCACGAATGAAGAAGTGAAGGAGAGATCGGATTTATGAAGGAAACGACCAAAATCCTTGGTGATGAACGCCGGGCGTACATCCTGAAACGCTTGCAGGAAAGCAGGGAGCCGATCACCGGAAGTGAGCTTGCATCCATTACCAATGTCAGCAGACAGGTCATCGTTGGCGATATTACCCTGTTGAAGGCGAGGAACGAGCCCATCATTGCGACGAGTCAGGGGTACCTATATATGCACGCTTCCCATCCAGCTTCTGCGGAACGGATCATCGCCTGCTCCCATAGTCCGGAAAGGACCGAGGAAGAGCTGATTCTTCTTGTCGATCATGGAGTGACAGTTAAGGATGTCAAAATCGAGCATCCAGTCTACGGGGATTTGACAGCTTCCATCATGGTCTCGAATCGTCTGGAAGTAAAGCAGTTCATGGAAAAAATCCGCAAAACGAAGGCATCTTATTTGTCTGAGCTGACAGATGGTATTCATTTGCATACCATCACAGCATCGTCCGAAAAAGCACTGAATCAGGCCGAGGAAGCATTGCGGAAAGCAAATTTTCTCATAAATCTGGAGCAATAGAAAAGGTCCATCCCCGAGGATGGACCTTTTTATAATTTTCGACTGTGATAACTGCCGAGCAGCTTGACGCCGCAGCCTAAGGCCTCGAGCTCGGCAATCGCTCCCGGAATCAATACATCATCGATTTCAAGATTAATATCAATGATGAAAAAATAATTCCCAAGGCCTGTTTTCATTGGGCGGGATTCAATTTTTGACAGGTTTAGCTTGCGCCATGAAAAGGCGGACAGGACCTGATGCAAAGCGCCTGCCTGGTCGGAAGGCAAGGTAACCATCAAGGTCGTTTTTGGTTCATCGGCCTTTGCAAATGAAACATTATGCCCTTCCTGTGCAAGTACAGCGAAAACGGTGTGGTTATAGCTGTAATCGTGAATGTTCTCTCTGGCTATGAATAAGCCATACTCTTCTGCAGCCAGACTGTTCGCAATGGCAGCGATTTTCTCTCCGGGACGGTCTTTGACGTATTTCGCTGCTGCCGCTGTAGAAGCCATGTTCTCAAGCATTACACCTTTGAATTCCTTATGTAAAAATTTATGGCACTGGGCAAGAGCGTGTGGATGGCTGTATATTCCTTCAGCATGCATCCAATTGTCCTGGTTTGCAGGGTGTACGAGCAAATGCTGCCTGATCGGCACGACGGCTTCTCCAATGATTTTCAGATTCGACTCATGGACCAGATAATCAATCGTAATATTGACCGAGCCTTCAATCGAATTTTCCAACGGTACGATTGCCGCATGAATTTCACCTGATGCAGCAGCATCCATGCATTCTGGAATACTCACAAAAGGAATTCTCTCACCTTCCGGAAACAACTGCCGTGCTGCAAAGTCAGTAAATGTCGCTTTTGGGCCAAGATATCCAATTTTCAAGCTACTTCCTCCCCCTGCTGCAGACTATCTCTTTTATTAGGCTCCTGAACCGAGCACTTCTACTTTTTCCACAAATTCAAGCCGCTTCAGCTTTGCCAGCATTTCATCCATCTCCACTTTCATCTCGGAGACATTCAGGCTCAGCGTTACGTTTGCTCTGCCCTGAAGGGGGATGGTCTGATGGATTGTCAATACATTGCATCCGGTAGCCGCAACAGTGCCGAGCAGCTCTGACAGCGTGCCTGAACGGTCCTCAAGCTGAAAAAACAGCGTAATGATCCGTTCTTTTACCACAGTATGGAATGGAAACACAGTATCCCGATATTTGTAAAAAGCACTGCGGCTTAAGTCAACTCGCTGAACTGCGTCCCAGACAGACTCAGCCTTTCCTCGCTCAATCATCTCTTTTGCTTCGAGTGTCTTTTTCATCGCCTCAGGCAAGACGTCTTCACGAACGAGGTAAAACTTCTGATCCTGATTTTGCTTCATACTCCATCACCCCAACAGAAAGCTAACTCAATCTTAAAGATGAAGGCCGATTAGCCTGTTTGGGGCTAATCGACCCTCCTTTCCCGTCGTAACAGATTTCTTTCCTTTTGTTACGTTATTCAACAAACTCAAATTCATACTCAAGAAGTTTGACGGTATCGCCGTCTTTCGCTCCTCTTTCTCTCAATGCATCATCAATGCCCATACCGCGCATTTGGCGAGCAAATCTCCTGATTGACTCTTCCCTTGAAAAGTCTGTCATCTTGAACAGTCTTTCAATGCTGTCACCGGAAATAACAAAGGTTCCATCCGATTCACGGGTAATCTGGAATTCCTGTTCGGCCTTTTCATGCTTATACATGACTCGGTTTTCCTCTTTTTCCAGTTCCGCCTCATCAATAATCGGGAATTCCGGAGTTTGCTCGATTAGGTCGGCCACGGCGAATAATAATTCACGAAGACCTGACCTCGTTACGGCAGAAATCGGGAAGATTGGATGCTCATTGCCCAGCTTCTCCTTGAACACACTCAGATTTTCTTCGGCATCCGGCATGTCCATCTTATTGGCAACGATAACTTGAGGTCTTTCCGTCAGCCTCAGGTTATATTCCTTTAATTCATTATTGATCGTCAGATAATCTTCATAAGGGTCTCTACCTTCAGTCGCGGCCATATCAATCACGTGGATGATGACGCGAGTACGCTCGATATGACGAAGGAATTGATGCCCCAAACCTACTCCGGAGTGTGCCCCTTCAATAAGACCAGGCAGATCTGCAAGAACAAAGCTTCGGCCATCTTCTGTTTCGACCATGCCTAAATTTGGAGCGATCGTCGTAAAATGGTATTCAGCAATCTTCGGCCTTGCTGCTGATACAACAGACAACAACGTTGATTTTCCGACGCTCGGAAAACCGACCAGCCCTACATCCGCAAGCAGCTTCAGCTCCATGATGATTTCCCGCTCCTGGCCAGGCTCCCCTTTTTCGGACAGCTCTGGCGCCGGATTGGCAGGAGTCGCGAAACGGGAGTTCCCCCGGCCGCCACGTCCGCCCCTGGCGATGACAGCCTGCTGGCCATGTTCCACCAAATCCGCGATAACAGCGCCTGTTTCCGCATCGGATACAATAGTTCCAGGAGGAACCTTGACGATCATATCCTTCGAATTTTTACCATGCTGGTTCTTGGACATCCCGTGCTCGCCGCGCGGTGCTTTGAAGTGGCGCTGGTACCTGAAATCCATCAATGTACGCAAGCCTTCTTCAACCTGGAACACAACGTTCGCTCCGTTGCCTCCGTCGCCGCCGGCAGGCCCGCCCTTTGGCACATATTTTTCACGGCGGAAAGCGACCATTCCATCGCCGCCGTCCCCGCCTTTTACATAAATTTTTACCTGATCGACAAACATTATGTCATTACCACCTGTCTGATATTTGTTATCATGTTTTATGTTTCCCTATAGAGATTCCATAAAAACTTCTATTGTCAATTCTCCATCGACCACGCCATCTGAAAAGACCTTCATGTTTTCACAAGGCTGGTCTTCCAGGAAGCTTTCCAAGCGCTTTTTATTATTTATTATCCCGCTAAAATCAAAAAAGAACCCGATTCCTTTTTCCTGGGGATCGATCGTTACGGAAAGATGATTTTCTTGGTATTGTTCAACGGAAGAATCCAGTGTATCAAAAAGCCGCTCTGTCCAGCCTGTCAGCAGCTGGTCATCTAATCTGTGGAAGTTCTGGGAGTCCATTACCTCATATTCCAATTGAAAATGACGATTCTCCCAATTGCAGGTTAACAATGTAGAGGCAAACTGAGGAAGATGTAAATTGGATAGCTTTGCATCCTGCCTGGCTTCCATGATAATTTCTTCAATGATATCTTTAGCCCGATCTACTTTGTTCAGCGATAGATTGCCTTTAATTAATTGAAGCTTGTTCATCCAATCATGGCGCGCATGGCGCAAAACCTCGATTGTGTCCCACTCTTTTTTCATAGACATACTCCTACTCCTAAGACTGCTTGGTGTAAGTATAACAAAAAAGCCGTTCTTCGTAAGTAAATTATGTATATTGGTTTCAAAAACAAGAAAACCCTAACCGCAGTGGTTAGGGCTTCTCTTTAGCTTACGCTTCTTGAGCTGCTGGATAAACACTTACTTGCTTGCGGTCACGGCCAAGACGTTCGAATTTAACGACGCCGTCAACCTTAGCGAATAGAGTGTCATCTCCACCTTTACCCACGTTTACACCTGGGTAGATTTTAGTTCCGCGCTGACGGTAAAGGATAGAACCACCAGTTACGAATTGACCATCTGCACGCTTAGCGCCAAGACGCTTTGCGATTGAGTCACGTCCGTTCTTAGTTGAACCTACACCCTTCTTAGAAGCGAAGAATTGAAGATCTAATCTTAACATTTGTTCCACCTCCTACTTTTTGAAGGTTAATTTTATGTGCTTTCCGTAATCTTTCTCCATCGTCTGCAAAGAGACAACCATGCCTTCAAGCAGCAATTGTATTTTCTCCTGTGTCTCCTCAGGCAAATTGTCCGGGATGTCACAGCGGAGAAATCCATCTGCTCCTTGTTCAATGTCAGGAGTGATTCCTGTCAAAGAAATGATCGAATTCACTGTCCCGAACGATACGGCAGAAACGCCTGCACAGACGATATCGCTCCCATGGGCAGCAAACCCGGCGTGGCCGCTGATCGTAAACGATTGGATGCTTCCGGATTTTGTACGATTAATCGTAGCACGAATCATGACAATCCGCCTTTATTAAGCGTTGATCTTTTCGATCACAACTTTAGTGTAAGGCTGACGATGACCTTGCTTCTTACGATTGTTCTTTTTCGCCTTGTACTTGAAAACGATGATTTTCTTTTGACGGCCGTTCTTTTCAACCTTAGCTGTTACAGTTGCGCCTTCAACTAGTGGGCTTCCAACTTTAACATCTTCGCCACCTACAAAAAGAACCTTGTCAAAAGTTACAGTTTCGCCTTCAGCAGCGTTTAGCTTTTCAATGTAGATTGCTTGTCCTGCTTCTACCTTTACTTGCTTGCCGCCAGTTTCGATAATTGCGTACATTCCAGTGCACCTCCTCATTAGACTCAGACTCGCCGACCGCAGGCGTTTGCGTAATCGCAAAGCTTACATACCTGAAGTGTGCGGTTGTAGCACGGGTGCTACAAACAATAACATTAAAATACTATCATATGCCGAGCGAAAGTGTCAACATAATAATTGATGTTCTTTTAATGGCCAGACATGGTTCAACCGTGTTCAGCCGAAGCGCCAGCCTTGATGATTTCATAGTGTGGCCTGTCCGCATCTGACAGAGAGAATTTTATCTTAAACCCGAGTGCCTGTTCAAGCCTCAATTTATGGATATCCTTCTGACCGGAAAAATGGTGAATGACTTCCGGAGTCGCGGCGACTCGAAGTTCTTCGTGATCGGAATTCTTATATTCCCACAGTTCACGCTCAAGTCGGTAGGCAACGGTTTCGGAGCTGACCACCCTGCCGGATCCTCCGCATGCCTTGCATTTTTCGGTCAGTGTCTCTGCCAGCGAATGTTTCGTTTTCTTCCTGGTCAATTGCAGGATTCCCAACTCGGTAAATCCAACGATCCTGGTACGACGCTCGTCATGCTGAAGCTCTTTTTGAACTGCTTTTAAGACTTTATCGCGCTCCTTTTGACCCTGCATATCGATGAAGTCTATCAGTATGATGCCTGCTGCGTCCCTGAGCCGGATTTGCCTCGCTGCTTCAACAGCCGCATTCACATTCGTTTTGACGACAGTATCATGCAGGTCCTTATTCCCCGAAAACTTGCCGGTATTTACATCGATCACCGTCATCGCTTCGGCCTGGTCGATGACCAAATACGCTCCTTTGTCCAGCCAAACAATCCTCTTTAACAGTCGCTCAATTTCCTGCTCTATTTTATAAAAGGAAAAGATATTTTCCTTTCCATTGTAAAATTCAATTGTCTGAGCAGTCTGGAGATGAGACTCGATTCTCTTCTTGAACTCTAGGCTATCTGTTATGACGGTGCCTTCTTCCAGAAGAATCAGCGCGCCTGCTGCCTGCTCAAAAAAATAATCCCGGCTGTAGACGATGCCCGGCTTTTTCATCGCTGAGGAGGCTCTTAGCATTTCATCATATTGATTTCGATGCTGTTCTAATTCCTCAGTGATGACGACTTCTGTCTGGCTCAGGCTTTCCGTCCTGAAAATCAGCCCTTCATCTGCATTTTTCACCTGTTTGGCGAATTCCCGCCATTTGTTCCTCATTTCGGAAGTTTCCGCTTTTTTGGAAATGGCAATATAGTTGCCTTTTGGCATATATACAAGATGTTCACCCTGAATTTCTATGATCCCTGTCAACCTCGCTCCTTTTGTCCCGGCGGCGTCTTTTTCAACCTGGACCAGGAGCTTTTCACCTTGATGGACAAAAGAGGAAATCGGCCGGTTTTTTTTATTCTCATCCTGAGATACGTTATAAGAGGCAAGTTTATCTTTTGGCAGGAAAGCGTTGTCCTTCTCTCCGATATTGACGAAGGCCGCATTCATTCCCGGAATCACCTTTTCGACGACTCCAAGATAGATATTTCCCACCAGCGATTGCTGACTCGGCTGTTCGATATAGATTTTCTCCACTTCGCCGTTTTTGATCAGTGCGAAGCGTCTTTCCCTGGAGTTTGTATTGATGATTAATTGATTCATTTTTCTCCCTACTCGCAAAAAAATGCAGCGTGAAAGAAGCTTCACGCTGCATTCATTATCCTATTTTAATAGGTGTAAAGCAAATCTCCTATCTTCGCCGTCAACAGCTTCTCACTGAAAAACGCATGGAGCAATTCATTCTCGTCCATGACCATTTCTTTGCCATTCTGCTTTTTAACGATGATGGGGTGTTTGCAGCCGCGATGGAATTTCTCAAGAACATGGCCTACCATGTCATTTTCTGCTGCGTTGATGGGTTTCAACTCTCTGAAATCCATTTCCTTCCCGTAATGCCTCTCCATTAAAAAGCGCATGAATGTATATCGCCTTTGCTTCCATTCAAAATAAAGCGAGAATGCCAGGAAACCGATAATCACCCAGATATTCAAAGTCAGCGGAGCGAGCACCAGCAGGATCACTGAGAATAGGAGGAGTGCTCCCGCTGAAAAATATAAGGTCCGAAGATGCGCTTCCTGGAAGGCTGACTTCATGGAAAGGAGAACGAACAGAAGCTTTCCTCCATCCAGCGGCCAGATCGGCAGCAGATTAAAAAATAAAACCATCAAATTGTATTCAATGAACAGCGTGTGCCATTTCTCGGGAACGAAACCTGCTAAAAACAGCAGGTAGGAGAGAGCGATCAGCCATACATGCTGCAGGGGTCCTGCCAGTACGACAATCAGCTCTTCTTTTAACGGACGATTCCCGTGCTCATCCATCTCCGCCACTCCGCCAAATGGCAGCAAAGCAATTTTCTTGATTCTCCACGAAAAAAAAGAGGCTGCAGCACCATGTCCCATTTCATGAACAAAAATAATCAGCAGCACCATCATCAGCTCTATGAAATGCGCCGTAGCGACAGCAAGGGCGATGACCACCCACAGCAGAGGATGGATATGAATTTTCCGCAATAATTCAAGGGGTTTATTCAAACTTGATCACCTGGACGGGATCAATGAAGTCATCCCCTTTTTTAATCGCGAAGTAAAAGGAACCTTTCGTTCCATCCGCGCTGTCCATCGCCGTTCCAACCTTTGTGCCTTTGGAGATATATTCATACAAATTCACATCAATTCCATCGAGGTTCCCATACCAAGTTTCACTCTTGTCTGCATGCTGGACGATAACGGTTTTGCCGAACCCTTCCTTCATGCCGACAAAATGGACAAGCCCTTCATTCATCGCTTCGACCTCGGCTCCTTTTCCAGTTTCAATCGTAATCCTCTGGCCATTATCGCCAAAGTCCTCAAGGATTTTTCCGGAGGCAGGCAGCGCATACTCAGTGCTCTCTGAAGCATTTTCCTGGTCGCTCTCCCCCCCCGCATTCTTCGCGGGCAGCAGCGCCAGCGGCTTGCCAAACTGCTCCTGATACCAATCCGACACAGCCGCAAATTGGAATTCCTGTTCCATCGTGTGCTTCACATATCCCTGGATCGTCTCCGCCTTTTCAGAAGGACTCCTGAAGATAATCGCCACTATCAGCACAAGACAGGCCGATGCAAGGATTTTGAATAAAAAGACTTCCTTTTTAAACAATGGATGGCCGCCTTCCCCTGGACCAAAATCATAGGAAGGAATCCTGTCAAAGCCATGTTTCTCTTCTTCCTGCGATAAAAAACGGCCATGACTCATTTTATGCATTCTTTCCCGCTCTTTCTTCTTCCGTAACATCCTCTTCCGAACATCATCCGCTCTAGAGCTCATCCAATCCCACCATTCCCCATGTACTCTAAGTAGTACAAGTTTATGACCTGTCCAACGAGAGTATGACTAGAAAGAATGGATAGAATGACAGAACTAAAAAAAGCGCAGAGCCAGAGATGCATGACGCATCTTGGATATACGCTTTTTCCTATAATCAGCGAACTCCGAAGAACTTCTTGATCTTCGAGAAAACGCCTTTGTCTTCAGTATCCAGCTGTTGCAATGGAACAGATTCCCCGAGAATTCTTCTGGCAATGTTCCTGTAGGCGATCGATGCCTTGCTGTTCGGATTGAGCGCAATCGGCTCACCGTGGTTTGAAGCTTTGATGACTTCATCATCATCGGCGACGATGCCAATCAAATCGATCGAAAGATGAGTGGTGATTTCATCGACATCCAGCATATCGCCATTTTTCATCATGTGGCTGCGGATCCGGTTAATCACCAGCTTTGGTGATTCCACATTTTCTTCTTTTTCAAGCAGGCCAATAATCCGGTCAGCATCCCTTACAGCAGAAACCTCCGGAGTCGTGACGACAATCGCCTTGTCCGCACCGGCAACGGCATTTTTATAGCCTTGCTCGATTCCAGCCGGGCAGTCGATGATGATATAATCATAATCCTGCTTCAGTTCATTCACCAATTTCCTCATTTGTTCCGGCTGGACCGCTGTTTTATCGCTGGTCTGGGCAGCAGGAAGCAAGTAAAGATGGTCATCGAAGCGTTTATCTTTTACAAGAGCCTGATGGATTTTGCATCTGCCTTCAATCACATCGACAAGGTCATAGATGATACGATTTTCCAGCCCCATGACAACGTCGAGGTTTCGCAGGCCGATATCTGTATCGACAAGGCAGACTCTTTTGCCTTGAAGGGCCAGTGCTGTACCAATATTAGCAGAAGTTGTCGTTTTGCCGACTCCGCCTTTTCCGGATGTAACTACAATCGCTTCTCCCACTTTAGAGGCCTCCTTCAAATCTAGTCAAACTAGGTCTTTTTTTCATTAAAACTTGTAATCTATCAACGACAATCTGCTGATTGTCAGATATGTACGCGCATTCCATGACACGATTCTCGTCCTCCGGGACTTCTTCAGGTGCGCGGTTGATGCAATCGCTGATCCGCAGCTGCGAAGGCTTCATGACTGAAGCAGCAATGACGGCCTCTTTGTTGCCCCCAGAGCCGGCATGGGCAATTCCTTTCAAGGCACCCATAATGAAAATATTCCCTGTCGCCTTGACGGTCCCTCCTGGATTAACATCGCCAACCAGGAGCAAATCGCCCGTTATTTCGAGGACCTGGCCGGAACGGATCACTTTGGCAACAGGCACGATTTCCGTTTCCTGTCGAAGACGTTCCGCTTCCTCCTTCGTGATCACATTCGTCTCCAAATCATCCACGATCAGATTTCGTTTCTGGCGGATCAGATCCTTTAGTTCTTCCGCCTGCTCTTTCGTCAGGTACCTGTTCCCTACCTTGACCTTCACCGAAAGAAGCTGCTGCTCCTCCTGGACACGTGATGAATTGGAAAGCTTCCTGTCGAGCTCTTTTTTCAATTCATCGTAGGAGCATGTATCACTCAAATGGAGTGTCAGTCCATCTTTTGTCCCTTTTATCGTCACATTTTGTGTTTTCTTCATACTGGATGTTCACCTCATAAGAAAAGCGCGAGCGCATCGAACGGCTCCGGCAGGAAATGGGATTCCGGCTGGGGCAGTTCAGCAGCCTTTGAGACTTACGGCGCTGTAGCTAGACACTAGTCTGCTGTAAAATAATTCTTTCATACAATGAAATTCGACAATCATCCGTCAAAATCCTCTATTTGAATAGGCAACATTGATTATTTTTAATCGTTCCTAAGCCGGTCCGAAGCCTTCTCGAACTGTTTTTTGAATGGGTATGCTGCCAGGATGATAAATGCCAGATTCAGGATGAGTGTCGGGACTAGTCTTATTTTAACATAGGTCGAAAAGTCCAGGTCAGTAATTTTTATCAGCAGCATCAGTTGATAGACTCCGATTTCCAAAAGCGCAATGCCCGCCAGAGATAAAATCGAAACAACCAGGATATTGGTCTGCAGCACTCTGATCATGTTCGCGAACAGATAGGCAATGAAAGGGAACACGAACAGATAGATTCCAATGATTTCAGTGTACACAACATCAAAAAGGAAACCGAAGATCAAACCGTAAATGATGCCATGCTTGGGACTGAGATAGGCCGTCAAAAACAAAATGCCGGCCATCAGGAAGTGTGGCGCAAGGATGCGGTCACTATTGAATAATTCAGCTGGAATAAGTTCGACAAACAAACTTTCCAGGATAAACAAAAAAGCAAATAGTGCAGGCAGCAGGAAACGGATCAATTGCCTTCCTCCTCACCTTCGCTATCTTTTAAGCTTTCTTCAAGATCGACCGAAATCATCGATTTCTTTACGACCATCACATGTTCAACGTCATAAAGATTCGCTTCCGGTTTGATATAGGCTGTTTGATTCAGGCCGAATTCATCAGGTACGACCTTTACCACCTTGCCAATTGGCAGGTCTTTAGGGAAAATGCCGCCCATTCCCGTCGTCACGACATTTTGGCCTTTCTCCACCTTCGCGTCATACGGAAGACCTTTTAGCAAAAGCAGCTCATTTTTCTTGTCATAGCCTTCGATCGTTCCATAAAGCGGCTCTTCTGCCTGCAGGATGGCTGAAATCCGGTTGGTCGGATCGATCGAGCTCACCAGCTGCACGGTAGCTGAAAATGGTGTAGTGCTTTTTACTTTTCCGATCAGGCCTTTCGCTGTAATCACAGCCATGTTTTTTTCTACGCCATTTGCCGTGCCTTTATTGATGACGATCAGTTCGTTCCACCGTTCAGGACTTCTCGCGATCCTGACTGCCTGGATTGGTTCATAGTCTGCAAGTGATTCTTGTTTATCCAAGATCTCCTGGAGCTCCTCGTTTTCTTTTTCAAGCGAGTAAACCTTTGCTTCAAGGCGAGCCATATCATCAACGCGTTTCTTCAATTCTTTATTTTCCTGATATGTATTTTGCAAGTCTTGAAGGTTTTCAACCACACCTGCAATATAATTAGCCGGCCTTGATACAAGGGATTGCACCCAGCTCGTGGAGTCTTTGACAAACTTTTCGGGCCATGTCAATTCTTCCCTTTCCCTTAAAGAAAAACCAATCAATGCCACGAGGACTATAATGCTCACAAGCAGCATTATCAGGCGTTTATTTAAAAAGAACTGTGGCATGATTTACACCTCTAATCTGAAATATATGATGACAGAAGAGGAGGGAAGTTGGATTACTCCCGCTTCCCTTCTGCTCCTTATCTGGATTCTTTTGCTTTGCTCTTGAATAGATCAATGTGATCCAAAGCCTTGCCTGTTCCAATTGCGACACAGTCAAGCGGATCTTCGGCAATCAACACCGGCATTTTCGTTTCTTCGCTGATGACTTTGTCCAAATTGCGCAAAAGAGCCCCTCCGCCTGTCAGGACGATTCCTCGGTCCATAATATCTGAAGCCAGTTCCGGCGGGGTTTTCTCAAGTGTCAGCTTCACCGCATCGACAATCGCATAAACTGTGTCATGCAATGCTTTTGCAATTTCCTCTGCAGTTATTTCAATTGTCTTCGGCAGTCCTGTCAGCAGGTCACGTCCGCGGATTTCCATATTTTCAATTCCGTCAGCGTCCCCTGCAGAACCTACTTCCATTTTGATCGTTTCAGCTGTTCTTTCACCGATCATCAGGTTATACGTCTTGCGGATGTAATTGATGATCGCATCATCCATTTCATCCCCGGCAATACGCACAGACTGGGAAGTAACGATTCCGCCAAGTGAAATGATTGCGACTTCTGTTGTTCCGCCACCGATGTCAACTACCATGCTGCCCGTTGGTTCCCAAACAGGAAGGTTCGCACCGATCGCTGCTGCAAACGGTTCCTCAATCGTAAATGCGTCCCTTGCACCAGCCTGGCGGGTCGCGTCAATGACCGCGCGTTCCTCAACAGCCGTGATTCCGGAAGGCACACAGACCATTACATAAGGCTTTCCAGCGAACCAACCTTTATTTTTCGTCGCCTGCTTGATGTAGTACTTCATCATCGTCGCTGTTGTTTCGTAATCCGCGATGACGCCATCCTTCATCGGTCTCAGCGCCACGACATTCCCTGGTGTACGGCCAATCATGTTTTTCGCATCATTGCCGACAGCAACGATATTCTTCGTGTCAGTCTGGAGCGCCACGACGGATGGTTCTCTTAAGACGATTCCTTTTCCCTTTACGTAAACGAGTGTATTCGCAGTACCCAGGTCGATTCCCAGGTCTCTTGTTCCGATTCCAAACATAATTTGTATCTCCCTCTCTCAGCAAAAAATCAATAAAGAACAGGCAATCTATTTACAAAGTAAGATGATTGTTAATAGCAGATCTTTTGACAAAAACTTAAGATTGTCCGCAAAAATCATAAATTATATTATATCTCAACGTCAATCAAAATCCTAGTATCATACATACCCTTTTTCCTTCAAACTAACATATTTATTTTCACCAATGATCAAATGGTCCAGCAATTCAATTCCGACAATTTTTCCCGCTTCTGCGAGCCGCTTTGTGACCTCAATATCCTCCCTGCTCGGAGTAGGGTCACCTGAAGGGTGGTTGTGCAAGCAGATGACGGATGCTGCAGACCGGCGGACAGCCTCTTTGAACACTTCCCGAGGATGGACAATGGAAGCATTCAGGCTGCCGATGAAAATCGTCTGTTTATGGATGACCTGATTCTTGGTGTTCAAATAAAGGCAGATGAAATGCTCCTGCGTAAGGAATCTCATATCATTCATCAGGTATTTTGCTCCGTCCTCCGGAGAGCGGATGACATACCGTTCATCAAGGGTATGATTGGCGATGCGCCTGCCAATTTCAACTGCGGCGAGGACATGGATTGCTTTCGCCTTGCCAATTCCTTTTATCTGAGTCAATTCCTCGAGGGTAGCATCCTTCAATAAACGAAGTCCCTCGAACTGGGACAGCATGCGGTTGGCGAGCTGCAGTACGGACTCCTCTCGCGATCCCGACCCTAACAAAAGGGCTAATAATTCATGATTTGAGAGGCTCTGGGGACCATTTTGCACAAACCGTTCCCTCGGCCGCTCGTTTTGCGGATAATCTCTGATCATCAATGATTGTGTAGACAATATACTTCCTCCCGGTCAATTAATTATGACGAGGAAAGTGTAGAAGAAGTTTCTGTGGTTTTTCTTTTAATAAGGAAGGATGTAACCGATTTTTCTTAATTCCCTGACAAGCCTGGATACAGGCAGGCCAACAACTGTATAATAATCCCCACTGATTTCCTTGACAAGCATACTGCCGAATCCCTGGATTCCGTACCCGCCTGCCTTATCGAATGGTTCACCGCTCTTTATATAGGTGTCAATTTCTTCGTCTGACAAATTCCAGAACGTCACATCTGTTTTTTCATAGAAACGCGTTTCCTTCTCAGGGGAGATGATTGATACTCCGGTATACACGGAATGAGTGTTTCCAGACAGTTTGTGGAGCATCTTTAAGGCTTCTTGTCCGCTTTCAGGCTTCCCAAGGATCATTCCTTCATGGACAACGACAGTGTCAGAGCCAATCACAAAACACCCTGGATAATGCTGTGCAACAGTTCGAGACTTTCTTGAAGCAAGTTCCATCACTGCTTCAGAAGGACTCAAATCTTCGCTAAAGCTTTCATCTGCATCACTGCTCGAGATTTCAAATTCCAAGCGGAGGTTTTCAAGAAGTTCTTTTCGCCGTGGAGAAGAAGAGGCTAAAATGAGGCGTTGCATAAAATCACCTTTCTTTTGTATTTGCATCTTAGGGAGATACAAGCTAATCGTATCAGAATTAAACCAGTGTAACAATCTTTAGCCATTCATCTGGCGAAAAAAATCAGAGCCTGGCATAAATTGCCGAAGGCTCTGTTAATTTGTTCAATTTCCCGGAAAATATTCAGTTAGCTTTGATTGCAACATTACTTGCCAATCGATTGATAGGCAGCAAGGAATGACAGCAGTCCACTTTCCATCTCAGCCAGCTGGTTTGCATCTTTTGTTTTTTGGTAGCTGAGGAATGTTCCGCTCGCCCTTTCGATGCTTGCCTTCGCTTTAAGCACCGACTTGTCCTTGACATTTTTATCTGCAATCTTGCTTATCATCGTGTGGTATTCCTCCACTTTTTTCACTGCTTCAGGAGATGCCCCACCCCCGTCAATCAAAATCGAGTAGATTTCCGGAGCTGGCTGCAAAAATTTTGCTTCATCTGCAGTCAAACCGGCTGCTGTTCCACCCGGAATTTCAAAAGGCTTCGCAAAGACCTTGACCCCTTTGGCTTCGAGCACTTTTGCCTGCTGTTTCGCAGCCTCAATGCTGCCTGCTGTTCCCACATAGACAGCGAACTTACCATTCACAGGAAACAATTCCCCCTTAACCCCCTGCCCAGTAAGCAAATTCAATCCTTCTTTAGCTGCTTCCTCTGTCCCCCAAATCCCATTTTGAATGATGAAAACGGAGATGGGCTTAAGTTCCACTGACTCGCTTCCGGCAGCTGGCTTCTCCTCTGAAGGTGCCGCTGCCGGTGGGGTTGATACAGGGGTAACCGCCTGGGAATCTGCGGTGACAAACTTAAGAATCGTCACGCCAAATGCCGTCCCCAGCAGAACAGCAAAAAAGACCGTCACAAAAATCGTCGTAAAAAGACGGTTGTTCCGTTTGATTTTCGTATTCCAGACCGAAATCCCGATTCCCTTTTTCTTCTGCTTTTTCGGCTGCTTCGGCGCGACCTTGTATTCTTTGACAATTTCCTCCTCAACTGGATCCGGTAAAATCCAGTCAAAGTGATCCTCCGCCTGTTCCTGGGCTGCAGCTGTTTCCTTTATCGCTTCATCCCTGTCAATCGGGTAAACCTTGCTCTTATTTTCCTGGCCAATATTAATAGGATATACATTGCTTTTGATTTCATCTTTTGGAGATTTTTCTGCAGCAGCACTCCCGCTTTCCCTCTCATCCATAAGCGGCCGGTCCTTGCCATTAATCTTGATTGTGATCGTCTTGCCCTGCTTGTCCAATGCTTGTACCTCCCCTGCCCGTTCCGGTTTTGCTTCATCCTATCATACCGGCAAAAAAAAATAACAAGACTTTTGTCGTCTTGTTATAGAATGCTTTCGTCAATTTTTTTACTAGATTAATTACCGTCGTTTTGGCCATCCTCATCTTCTTCTGACACATTATCATCAAAATAATCGCCGAAGGTCGGGAATGGGTTACGTTTGTTGGCTGGGGTTGGGGTTTCGATTTTCGGGTTGAACTCTTGCAAATCTTTTAGCATCGGGAGATAAAATGCATGAATTGTAAGTGTCATTTCTATTTGGTCCTCTTCATCTGTTAAGGTGAAGATTTCATCTGCTCCAGTAAAAGAAATCGAGTTGACAGCCACAATCCGCTGTAAAGACTCCAGCGTTTGTATGAATTTTTCCAGACCAAAATAATCATCTGCACGTACAATTATCGATGCCGTAAAATTTGCGAGTCCCTCTGGAATCATTAACTCGGTTTGTTGAGCTGAAGGTCCAGACTCCTCAGTGTCAATTTGAGTTTCTGGTTCACCCGACTCAGATATTTCAGACTGCTGACCGTCTGAAGTGTCTGCATACTGGTCTGCAATTGTTGCATGCTCACCAAAATTGAATTCGACAGAGGAAATGAAACTGTTGGATATGACCTCCGCTTTTTCCAGGTCAAGGACCATTTGCTCAACCAATGGGTCGACAGGTAGTTTCTTCTGAAGCTCTCCAGCACTGCTAAAATCGCTGGCTTCAGCTGAAGCCAGCTTCGTTTCCAATGCTTCATTAAGCTGCTGCTCCATTTTCAATTGGTTTTCCTTTATGGATAGGCTTGACTTAATAGGAGCTATATAGAAAAAATAGGCTAATGCATAGATAGCAGCAATGACAATGGCAGAAGCGACCAGGATGATCAGTTCCTTTTTGTCTATACGGAGGTTCATGATTCATTTCCTCCTCTTTTTTTGTCTTTGAGTACATCCTGATCGTAAGTAATCTTGTAAACGGCACTGTATCGCGGAAGGGTTTTTTCATCAGAATTTTGACTATTTCCATTCACTGCTGCTTCCTCTTCCAACTCAGCAGCAACAATACTTAATAACTCAGCATCCTGAACCCAATCCGCTTGCTTCAAGGAACTAAGGTAGTAGGCTGCCTCCCTGGAAGCATCGTACTGAATTGTCACCAGGATAGAATCTGCGGTGTTGTATTCAAAATTCTGGATGAAGCCTCGTTCTGGCAGTAATGAAATAACTCCCTGCAATAACGGAACTGCATCCATTGGGTATTGTTCTGCCCACTGAACTGCAGCCTGAAGCTTGACCATGGAGTTCCCCGCATTGTCAGCAGCCAATTTCTCCTGCTGGGCAGTGTTCAACTTTTGTAAAACTTCGATTTGATGGTCTAAAGATTTCATTTTTCCAGAATAGTTGCTGCCCTGAAGATAAACACCTGTAAGCATGCCTGCAAAAAGCAAAAATAGAATAAAGGCAATAATAAGCTGAGAAGATTTCCTATGCTCTTTCTTAGGTAAAAGATTAATTTCAACCAGCATTATTACACCTCTTTCAAACCAAGACCCAATGCAAGGTGGAATGCATTTGGCAATACTTCTTTATCTGGTCCAGCGTTTATTTTAATTGCAGCTAATGGGATGCCAAAACGAGCCTCCATATCGCTATGAACCCTTTCCAGCATCGGATGGTCTCCATTCACAAGAATCCGTGTTACTTCTTTCTGCCCCTGCGTCATTGAGTAGCGGTAAAAGTCCATCAACTTTGCGATATCCCGGTAAACCTCTTCAAGCTGGAACATAATATCGGCTGATTCGCCTTCATAAACAAGTTCCTGGTCAGATTGATCAGCGTGAATTCGTGAAAGCTTCCATTTTTCGTTCAGGCCACCCGGAATATGGCGCATGAAAACAGGAATGTGATTTTCAAAGATGCACAAACTTACACCATCGAGATCGAACTGAACAGAAAGCAGCACTTCATTATTTACTGCCATGTCACTATAGTGATAGAGTCGATAAATCGATAAAGGGGAGATATCGGCTGCAATTGGCTTTAGCTTGACACTTTTAAACAAATCTTCAAACTCAAATATGTATTTTTCAGGAGCGGCAAATAAAAGAACTTCCTGTTTGTTGTTCTCCGTGCCCAGTGGCACTGTATCAAAAACAGGATCTTCAAAAGGCAAGTGAATAGTCGAACCCAGTTCTAAATACAAATAGCCGTGGATTTCATCTTCCTTAATATCGGCTGGAATCGAAACCTTCCTGATCATGACAAGAGAATCTGGCACAGTAAAGCGGATTTCTCTTTTGGCTATTTTCCACTCTGCAATACATTCATCGAGGATATTCGAGAGCGTATCAAAGTCTTGGATTTTGCCATCTACAATAATTCCACGAGGTAAGTATCTCTCGCCAAAATGGCTGGGGAGGATTGGATTCTTTTGCTTCAGCTCCATAAAACGGATTGAGTGGTCGTTAATGACAATGTTGACAATTTTGTTCCTGCTGGAAAATAAGGAAAATGCCATGATTGATACTCCTTACATTATGACTGTTTATGGAATGGATTTTTTGAGTCAACCACAAACCTTGGATTGATAGCATTCTAGTTAGCTAAGCATGAATAATTGAAGATACCAGCTTAAGATCTTCTCTCCAAAAAAGTAGGCCGTTAGCGTGCCTATTGCGATGAACGGGCCAAATGGAATGGCTTGCTTTCTTTTTACGAAACCAAGCAGAAGGGCGGCAATTCCAAAGAAGGCGCCAAAAAAGGTAGCAAAAAAGAAGGATAGCAGCATCATTTTGAAACCAACAGCAAAGCCGATGACCGCAAACAGCTTAATATCGCCGCCCCCCATGCCACCCTTGCTGATGATGGCAATGAATAAGAGAATCAAAAATCCAGCGGCAGCCCCTGTGAGGGAATCCCACCATGGAGACAGAGGAAGTAAAAAACGCTCAATTAAAAAAAGTACACCAAAAACAAGCAGAACCTTATCAGGGATCAGCATATAAGCAAGATCAGAGACCGTAATGATGACCAACAAGGAAATCAGCGTAAGGGCAATGACCAATTCACCATTCCAGCCAATCAGAAGATATGTTGCCGCAAACAAGACACCCGTCAATAGCTCAAAAAAAGGATAAACGGGCGAAATGCCGACCTTGCACTGGCGGCACTTCCCCCTTTGAAGTAAGTATGAAACGACCGGAATCAATTCAATCGCACGGAGCTGATGCCCACACTTCGGGCATGAAGACCTTGGAGCAACAATTGATTTCCCTTCAGGCACCCGGAGGCCTACTACGTTGTAGAAGGAGCCTAGGGTGAGGCCGTATAGTAGAAAAATCCCTATATGGGTTAAGGTATTAATTGAAATTCCTCCCTTTAGAGGTCTTCTGGCGATTTCCCATCCACATATGCAGATCCTGTAGTTGGTTTAAGAGTTACCTTATAAGTTAGTTTCCCATCTGCGCCTTTAGTTACAACTACTAAACTCGTTTCTTTATTGTAACCGTTGGATTTGTCACTAGGATTAACAATATTATCTATGTAACCATGACTTTCTAATGCACTTAGCTTAACTGTCGCCTTTTTTGTAGTCGTATTATTTTCCGTAACATCACTAAAAGATATAACCTCCGAATCATTATTAGTTACTGCAAGTCTGGCTGCATTAATCATCTGCAGCGCCGTACTTTTATGTGCATCCGTTTTAGACTTTTCAATGATGTTTCCAATACTAGGCACAGCAATTGCAGCAATAATCCCCAAAATTACCACCACAGCTAACAGTTCAACCAGTGTCAAACCTCTCTGGTCTTTCAATTTTTTCTTAATAGCTTTGAACATTTGAATCGCTCCTTTATAGTTATTTTTACCCATGACTATTGGAATATATATCTATCCATATTATAAATGATAGATTGGTAATTTCCTATCAGAAATGTGTAGAGACTTGTCTTTTTTTGCCAGAAATTAATTAACATGATTGAAGATGTCGAACATCGGGATCATGATCGAGGTAACGATGGTGCCGACGAGGCCGGCGAGGATGACAATCATGATTGGTTCGATCAATGATTTTAACTGGTCCGTGCTTGTTTCGACTTCTTTTTCATAGAAATCTGCCACCTTGCCGAGCATGGCATCAAGTGAGCCTGTTTCTTCCCCGATTGCAATCATCTGGGTAACAAGCGGCGGGAATGCCCAATGAGCTTTCATTGGACCAGTCATTGACTGTCCTACCTCGAGCGCATCACGCGATTCACGAACGACTCTCCCAACAACTTCGTTCTCCACTACATTCTCGACAATGGAAAGTGCCTGTAGAATCGGGACAGAGCTGGAAAAAAGGGAGCTCAGCGTTCTTGTCATCCTTGCAAGCACTGCTTTTTGCATCATTTTGCCGAAGATCGGCATCCTTAAAAGCGCATAATCAAGATAATATTTTGTCTGTTTGTTCTTCTTCATTGATGCGAGGCCAACTGCCATTGCCAGCATTAATAACAGGATGAGCCACCAGTATGTTTGCATGAACTCGCTTGAAGCCAGGACAAACTTAGTAATTGCCGGCAGTTCCCCGCCGAAGTCCTCAAACATGCTCACAAATGTTGGGACTATCGATACTAATAAAAAGATGACCACTAGAATTGCGAGCATTGCGATGACGGCAGGATAACTAATTGCCGCGATGACCTTTTGGCGGGTGTTATGCTGTTTCTCATAGTGTTCAGCTAACCGTTCCAGGGTCTCATCCATGTTTCCGCCTGCTTCTCCTGCCTTCACCATATTGATGTACATGGAAGAAAAGATTTTGCTATGTTTGGAGGATGCTTCCGATAACTGGACCCCTTCGCGAAGTTCCGCTTCAATTGCCTGCAAGGCCTTCTTCAACGGCTTGCTGTCTGTTTGTTTAGCTAAAATTTTAGTGGATTCCACTACTGAGACCCCTGCTTTTAACAGAGTAGCGGATTGTCTCAGGTATATGACCAGATGCTGGAGCTTAACAGGATTCCCAATTGTAATGTCTTTCGTAAGCCATGTTTCTGGCACTTCGATGATCTCTGTCGTCCTGATTCCTTCTTCACGAAGTTTTTCCAATGCTTCACGTTTGGAGCCGGCTGTAATGGTTCCTGAACGTTTTTTTGTCCGGTCTCGGCCGGAATATTTGAATCGAGCCATTTTACACCATCTTCTCCAGCAAATATGGTTCAGCAGCTTCCCTCGAAATGATTCCTCTCTGGACCAGCTCCTTAATATCCATTTCCAGCGTGTGCATACCATGAATTCTCGAAGTCTGCATAATACTGATAATTTGATGGATTTTTTCATTTCTAATCAAGTTGGCAACGGCAGGATTATTGATTAAAATTTCCGTTGCACTTCTGCGGCCTTTTTTATCCACCGTGGGAAAAAGCCGTTGGGATAGGACTGAAACAAGTACAGAAGCGAGCTGAATCCGAATCTGCGCCTGCTGGCCTGGTGGGAAAACATCTATTATTCTATTTATTGTCGCAGGTGCGCTTGATGTATGAAGTGTTCCAAGAACAAGATGCCCCGTTTCTGCTGCCGTGATTGCGGTCTGGATCGTGTCCAGATCCCGCAGCTCCCCGACAAGGATGACATCCGGATCCTGCCTGAGAGCTGCGCGCAATCCATTCGAGAAATTATTGGTGTCCAACCCGATCTCACGCTGATCGATAATGCTGTTTCCATGCTTATGCAAATACTCGATTGGGTCCTCCAGTGTGACAATATGCTTTCTCATTGTATTATTCATATACTGAATCACTGATGCCAGGGTCGTTGATTTCCCGCTTCCAGTCGGTCCAGTCACAAGGACGAGACCCTGAGGTTTTTCGGCGATTTTTTTCAAGATATCCGGCAATCCAAGCTCCTCTAGTGAGGGAATCCTTGTAGGAACAATCCGAATTGCCAGGGATACACATCCTCTTTGATGGTATGCGTTCACCCTGAAACGGGATATCCCTGGAATGCCGTACGAGAAGTCCAGTTCTCCGTTTGATTTGAACACGTCCCAGGATTTTTCCGGCACGATGGCCTTTGCCATGCCTTCTACTTCAACCGGTGTGATGGAATCCGTCCCGCATTTTTTCAATTCCCCATTGATCCTCATAACTGGCGGAACCCCAACAGATATATGTATATCTGAAGCCTTAAGCTCGAAGCCAGACCTCAGCAAATCCTCAATTTTCTCTTTCATGCTAACTCCCCGCTTATTCTGTTATGGCAACTCTTAAAACTTCTTCAGTTGTGGTGAGTCCCTGCTTAACTTTAAGCAAACCGTCGTCAATCAGGAAAATCGTTTTATTTCTTATAGCAATCTCCCTTAAAACTGTTACAGGCTCTTCATTCATGATCGCGGTTCGGAGTTCATTGTCTACCGGTAATACTTCATGGATCGCCAACCGCCCTCTGTAGCCAGTCATATTGCAGGATGAACAGCCCCTTCCCTTCCAGACAGTTTCAATTGAGAGGCCTCTTTTAGAAAAGATATCAATTTCGCGTTTTGAAGGGACCTTTGCCTCTGCGCAGTCACGGCATACTTTCCGTACTAGCCTTTGGGCAACCACTCCGCTTAAAGAAGAGGCCACCAGGAATGGCTCAACGCCCATATCAAGCAGTCTTGTTACAGAGCTAAGGGCATCATTCGTATGCATAGTACTGAGAACGAGGTGTCCTGTCAGAGAGGCCCTTACGGCAACCTCAACCGTCTCTTTATCACGAATCTCCCCAACCATAATGATGTTTGGGTCCTGCCTGAGGATGGACCGCAGGCCAGCCGCAAAGGTCATACCTACATTAGGATTAACCTGAATTTGATTTATTCCTTCAATTTGATATTCAACCGGGTCCTCAATCGTAATGATGTTAACCTCTTCACTATTTAGTTTGTTCAGTGCGGCATACAAAGTAGATGATTTACCTGAACCGGTTGGACCAGTAATGAGGACGATTCCATTCGGTTTAGCAATCATGCTTGTAAAACAATCCAGGTTTGGTTTGTTAAAACCCAATTTTTCGATATCATTCAATGTACTGCCCATATCAAGGATTCGCATGACCACCTTTTCACCAAAAACGGTTGGCAGCGTAGAGACTCGGAGGTCAATTGGATGGAAATCAAGATTTACCTTGATTCTGCCGTCCTGCGGAATCCGATTTTCCGTTATATCCAGGTTCGCCATAATTTTAATTCTGGCAATCAGCACACTTTGCATATGTTTAGGCAGAACCCGTTCCACACGGAGAATGCCGTCGATCCGGTAGCGAATGATGACCTTTGTTTCCTGTGGATCTATATGGATGTCACTCGCCTTGTTGGCAGACGCATTGGATAATAATTGATTCACCAGCCTAATAATGGGAGAATCTGCTTCAGTCAAGTTATCTTCCTGGATCGTTTCCAATACAGGATTATGAATGCCTATTAAATCTTCAAAGCCTTCATTGTTGTCGTAATATTTGTTGATTGCCCGGATAATATCATCCTTGGTTGCAATTGCTGTTTCAATATGGAAGCCAGTTGACAGCCTGAGATCATCGACAGTGAAAAAATCCATCGGGTCTGCCATTGCAACGAATAACTTTTCCCCTTCTTTTTTCAACGGAATGACCAGGTTGCGTTTCGCAGTCTCCTTCGGTATGAGGTTAAATAGCTTTGTATCAAAAGGATAACGATATAAACTGATATGAGGGATTCCAAGCTGGAATTCCAGAACTTCAATCAGCTGCTGCTCCGTTATAAGCCCTCTTTGCAGTAGTGCATCACCAAGCTTTTGGCCACCGGCTTTCTCGGCCAAAGTTGCTTGGAGCTGTTCTTCTGTCAGCAGACCTGTTTCAACTAATAAGTCGCCAAGTCTCTTTCTCATTTGTCTCATCACTACTCACTTCCAGCTTGGCTTATTTGGGTTCTTCATTTGGTTTACCATAAAGACCGCCATCATCCTCTTGACCCGCTTCTTCTTCGGGTCCATTACCATCCTTGACAGGTGGAGCAGCATCGTTTTGGCTGTTCTGTGAATCAGATGGTTCTTCACCTGCTCCCGGTAAATCAACGGTACCATCTCCCTCAGACCCGCCGGTTGTTTTTTGGACAACTGCCATTAATGGGTGAACCTCCACCCGGTGGACTGGTGGATAAAAATCCTCTGACAATAATTCTGTCTTTAGGAGTTCTCCTTTATCGTTGCGGGTCTCACGAATTACCTTCACTATCGAACCTGGTGATCCTTCTACTTCTACTGATTTTTCCCCAGATTCTTGTAATGGTGAATATTGCTTAATGGTTCTTGGCTTAAACTCTTGCTTGCCATCAGTATGGATACTGTATTGGTATAACAACGGTGCTCCCTTGAGCACAACCACTAATTCTGTTTCATTAAAGTTGAATTCAAATGTATATGGAGTTGTATTGGGATTTATGAAAACAAGATCCAAATTCCTGTTAAAACGGACTTTTGCTTCGAAGCCGGGCTCTGCATAAGTCGGCAGCTGCGAGCTGATATGTCTTTCAGAAATGATGAAATTTGTAGGCAGAACCGACTGATAGATCGCAGAAGCAATTTTGTTATATGTAAGGTCGGAAAACTGGTCAACTTTCATTTCTTCAACGAAAGCTCCCAGTGAAAATGGCTTTTCCGGTGCCAGCTCGATAGACGGAACCGATTTAACAAAAGCCAGGATCTCCTCGTTTTCGTCTTCCAGTCGAACGACGGCTGAAGAAATTTTAATCCTCTCTTCTTCAGGAAGATAGGAATTCAGATTAATGGAGATCTTTTCATCTAAACGGCTTATCGCAGCAGCTAAATCTCGTTCCAGTTCGGCATGATTCAATCGGTCCATTATTGTCTCAGGTAAAACTTTATCCAAGTTATCTACAGCTATCCGAAGATCATTTTTTTGACCGTCAATCGCTGATTTTATGGTTTCTTCCGTCAGAAAGGTGAGGTTTGCTGCTGCACTTGCTAGATAACTTTGCTCTTTATAATTCAGTTCTATCTCCGCTTTTGCAGCCCATTCACTCCATTGTGTCTCCAGCAATACCCTTGCTTCATCCTTAGTTTTGTTGGAGACATTTGTGCCTCCAATATAGGTCATGTCAGAATACCCAACAGCATCCGCAGCCTGGGAGCCTTTTGCCGAAGCGCCAAAATAGGTGAGACTATAGATAAACAATGAAAACGCCAGGACAATGAGCGATATTTTTAAGATTTTGTGCATTTGCACTCTAACCCCTCCCGGAGATAAAATTATTGATTGTTTAAGATTGCAGGATGTTTATGCTACCTCTTTCATCCGCTAAATTTTTACATCATTTTTCGATAATTTTTCTCTACTCTATCAGACTATTTACTTATAAAATGACAAATTCCACTCTTTTATATTGTATAATAAAACCAAAAGATTTAATAGATTAAGGAGGAAAGTCGTGGGTAAAAAGTTGTATAATCAGAAAGGTTTGACTTTGCTGGAAGTTTTGCTGTCAATCGTGCTGCTTGTCATCGTGCTTACTTCTTTTGCAGGATTTTTCTCACAATCTGCCTTATTTGTGAATAAAAATGAAGATAAAATAAATACAACCCAAACAGCACAACAGATGGTAAATTTAATAGAACTAAAGCTTACTAGAAATATCCTGGTCAATAATGGTTGTGCCAGCCTTCCATGTTCACTAAATCAGAATGAACTATCAATGCTTTTGGACAATCCTATAGATACTTCACTTAGAATATCGGCTGATTTTACAAATAGTGTCGAGGGATTAATCCGCGTAAAAGTGTCTGTAGAGAACTTGGACAACCCTGAAAGCTCATCAAAAACTTTTACATACATAAGAAGGTGAGAAGATGAAAGACGAACGTGGACTGACATTATATGAACTCCTTGCGGCCATTTCCATCCTTTTTATCGCTTCGGCCCTCATTTATGGGGTATTCTTCGGATTCAATAAAAACTATAACCAAATTTCAACTAAAAACAGCATGGACCAGAATGCTAACCTGATCATTGCAACAATCAAACGGCATCACTTAAAGTACGATGAATATCAGATCACATACAATGCCGCTGAGCAAATCGCTCACATCCAAGTAAATGGTACCGAAGCTATTCTTGGTGATGCCAATTATGAATTACAAATCAAAGCAGGCTATCCAGAACCAGAGACTTTCACAGGAGCAAAAGTAATAAAATCCAAGTACCCTTTATCCATCTCGATCACCCTGAAGGATAAAAGGGGCCAAACATATGAAACGGAAACCATGATCAAAAGATATTAGGAGGGAATCGTGATGGTGAAAAATGAAAAAGGCTATGCGCTTGTCCTGGTTTTGCTGATCATCACGATCACCTTTACCTTTGCCTTGTCCCTCAGCGGTATGGCCCTGTCAGCCAGAAAACAATTCAATAAGACCGATGAAGTAAATAGGGCAACGGACCTTGCGGAGATGGGGGTTGCACATTACGAAGCATTGTTAGCAAATATCGTTAAGAATTCGAATATTAAAGCAGATGAGGCAGTAGAAGAAGCGACAAAAGGTATAAACAAAAATGGTAAAAAGAATAGGAATATACCTGTGTATGATGATTACTTTTTCGATTTTTTGAAAAAGAACCTTGAGGCAAATAGAAATCTCTCTAATGTTGTAGAAAATCCCAATTCATATGCTGTTACCCTTAACTCTTATACATTACCACTCGATAAAAAAATCATCGTGGAATTTACTAGTGTGGGACGGATAGAAAAAGAGTCCAAGACTCTTTCTGGCACGGTGACCATTACCAAAAACTCTCTGACAAGACATGGTGAAGATGCACCGTTGAAAAGCAGCTTTGCCATCAATGAGAATAATTCAATCGAAATGATTGGAAATTATCCGCCTAAGTTATATAAAGAATCTACTTATTTTGAAAGAAGCATAGACCTAAGAGGTAAAAACAGTCTTACTGTAACCGGAGATGCCTTTTTTAAGGATAAGGTAAGCTTAAAAGGTACCGATACCATCGTGGTTCATGGGGACGCAATCTTTTCATCTCGATTGGATAATCCATCTCTTAATGGCAACTCTACATTTTGTGTTTACGGGAATACTTATTACACCGAAAACGACAAACTAGTAGAGTATAATCCGTTTCCATCCGGTAACTCAAAAAGTTGTCCAAGCCCGCTTGATGAAGAATGGTTCATTAACCCTGAAAAAGGAATTGAAGTCAAATATTAATAAAATGGCTGGCCCAACCGGGCCAGCCATTTTTATTTCACATATTCAGCGACCCTGTTCCGGCCTGCTCGCTTAGCGCCGACGTATAACGCCCGGTCGGCATGCCTGATCAAAGCGAGGGAGTCATCTGCGTCCTGTGGCGCGGTTGCCACACCGATGGAAACTGTAATGTTAACCTTCAACAGTTTTCCTTCGTCATCCATTGCCTGCAGCAATGTGAATGGTTCGTTTGCGATGAGGAGCCTGATCTGCTCGGCAAGTTGAAGGGCATTGCCTTTCCTCATATCCGGCAGGAGAATGACGAATTCTTCTCCACCGTAACGGGCCACTGTTCCAATCTGGTCAATCCGATTATTCAAGCGTACGGCCAGCTCGCATAAAATCTCATTCCCGCTTTGATGGCCATATGTATCGTTTACTGACTTGAAATGGTCAATATCGAGCAGAATCAAGGACATCAAGTCTCTCTCGCCTTTTTGTAATTTCTCAAATTCCGTAGTCAGCATGTTTTCAAAATAACGGTAATTAAATAGTCCAGTCAGTGCACAACGCTCACTGTTTTCCTTTGTTTTTTCATGGTGCCTTGCATTCTCGACAGCCACTGCAAAATGGGAGCACAGAATATCGACAATCATTAGCTGTGACTTTTCAAATGCCCTTTTTTTATTTGCAGCAAGGACCAGTACACCCGTTACCTGGTTGTGCCGGACGATCGGAACGCTCAGAATGCTCTCCACTCTTGGAGGCATATAGCCGGAATTGATATGTTTCCACTCTTTTTTGGAATGGAAGAGTACAGGCTTTTTCTCTGCCCAAACCAGTCCGCTGATCCCTTCCCCTTTATTCAGGGGTGCTGAGACAGGCTCCAACATTTCCCCATATTCAATCTTATGGATCAATCGCAATTCCTTCTCATCGACCACATCCATAATATAGGCATAATCTACAGGCAGCATCTCAATCAGCTTCTGGACAAAAAGGTCAAGCACTTCGTCCGCTTTCAGCCTTTCAGCCAGCTGGTGTCCGATTTCTGCGGCATTCTGTAAAAACTTGTTCACATTGTCGCTGGAATAATAGAGACTGAGAATGATAGAAAGGCTTGCAAATGGAATCCCTACAAACAGTAAGGAGATTGCACCCATTTCCCGGCTTAATTCATAAAGCACAAATCCAATTGGGAACGTAATCAAAGTGGTGACTGTCTCCCAAATAAAGTCCTTTCCGAAATACGGTGGTTTCAATTTAAATAAGAACGCCTGGATGAAAACGAGCAAGATGGTATTTATTCCGAAATTACTGACTCCATAAACAACCCCCAAAAGGATATAATATGGTTCATCCGCCAGGTGTTCACCATGTGTTCCGCCCAAAGCGTAAAATATTAAGCCGCTTGCCAGGGAAACAATAAAGAACATTAACGAGTTCAGTGGAAATTTATATGCATCTGCCTTAGGAATCCTTAGCCTGACCAACAGCGTCAACACGGAAACCTGCATTAAAATCATCTCTATGAAGATACCATATTTTAAGAATACCGCCAGCGAAACCCACTGGATCAGGAAGATGGGTGTATTGTTGACAACCAGTGGCATGGCGGCCACCACTGACATCAGAATGAGAAATGGAATAACATCCGATAGAGATATGTTGGACTCAGGTGGATAGACTTGAAAAGTCACCCAGATGCCGACAGGAACGACCAATAGCCACGCAAACCAAATGGCTTTTTTTACGATTGGATTGTTATTCATCTACCCACCTCCTCAAATAGGAAAAAAGTCTTACTTTTTAAAATATTTTAGCAAACTTTTTGTACAATGTCATAATTTTCTCATTTATTTTTCCAGTAAATTTGCAATAACTGGCTTCGCTTCTGACAGGAAGTAGAGGGAGCCAGTGACAATAAGTACCTCGTTATTTTGCAGCTTATTCAGTTTCTCTTTTAAAAAGCCTTTATAATCCTCTGCAAAGCTGTTTTGAACGATCCCGATTTCAGCTAATTCTTCGGCTGTCGCTGCCCGCGGGAAATCGAAGGTAGTAAAGGTCAGCTGATCGGCTACTTTATCCAAAGTCGCAATCATCCTGTCCAATTTCTTATCCTTTAGAGCAGCAAAAAGAATGTTAACCTTTTTATCGGCAAATCGAGAATTAATTTCACTGGCCAGGGCATTTATCCCTTCTTCATTGTGAGCTCCGTCGATCAAAATATAAGGAGACTCACTTAAAACCTCCAGACGGCCTGGCCAATACGCTTGTATAAGCCCATCACGGATATTGGATTCGTCAATGATGAAGGAGTAATAATTCTTCAGCACCTGACAGGCCATCACTGCACATGCTGCGTTATCTATCTGATGGGAACCGATCATCGAGGTTTGCAGGCTTTCCACCTTGCCGAACAGGCTGGAGAACGAAAATTGTTCCCCATTTTTTAAGGACTCTCTGGAACCTGTTGAGAAATCTTCACCAAGCTGGTACATCGGTGACCTGCTTTCCCTTGCTTTTTTCCGGATAACTTCGAGTGCTTCTGCCTGTTTCACGCCAGTAATGACACTGACGCCGTTTTTGATGATCCCGGCTTTCTCAAAGGCAATCTCGCCGTATGTATCACCAAGGATCGCTGTATGGTCGAGTCCGATGCTTGTGATGATGGATAACAGCGGATGGATCACATTGGTTGAATCAAAGCGGCCGCCAAGTCCTACCTCATAAATGACCACATCAACAGGCGACATTTTTGCAAAATAATACATCGACATGGCGGTAATGACTTCAAATTCAGTCGGGCCGCCAAGCTCAGTCTTGTCCAATTCATCTGCCAGAGGCTTGATGACATTCGTCAGCTCGATCAATTCCTGGTCGCTGATGGGCTGACCATTGATGCTGATTCGCTCATTGAATTGCTCAAAATATGGAGAAGTAAAAGTGCCAACCCGATATCCGGCTGACTGAAGGATCGAGCGCAGGAAGGTGACAGTCGAGCCTTTCCCATTCGTTCCGCCGACATGGATCGTTTTAATTTGTCTTTCAGGATGACCCAGCCTTTCGAGCATCCATTCCATTCTCGTTAGGCCCGGTTTGATCCCAAGCCTTAGCCTTGCATGAATCCAGTCAATTGCATGTTCATATGTATCAAACATGTTTTACACCTCAATTCAAGCGGAAGACGAACCAGAAATGGTTCGCCTTCCCTTTTTTTATTGCTATTAGTTTCTTAATTCATTTATACGAGCTTCAACTGCTGCTCTTTTTTCTGAATAGTCTTTTTCCTTCGCACGCTCTTCTTCAATAACTTTCTCAGGAGCTTTTTTCACGAAGCCTTCGTTGGCGAGCTTCTTCTGGACGCGCTCAACCTCTTTATCCAGCTTCTCTTTTTCCTTTTGAAGACGGGCGATTTCTTCATCGATGTTGATCAGCCCTTCAAGCGGCATGATGATTTCCAGGCCTGTGGCGACGGCTGTCATCGCTTTTTCAGGCGCGTTTATTTCAAGACCGATTTCAAGGTTTTCCGGATTACAGAAGCGAACGATGTATCCGCGGTTATTTTCAAGCATGCTCTGTGTCTTGGCATCCTTCGCCTTCAGGAACATATCAACCTTCTTGCTTAGAGGTGTGTTCACCTCAGAGCGGATATTCCTTACTGAGCGGATGACTTCAACAAGCAATTTCATGTCTTCTGCGGCTTCTTTATCTGTCAAAGCAGCATCAACCTGCGGCCAGCTTGCAACTGTGATTGACTCTCCCTGGTGAGGAAGGTTCTGCCAGATTTCTTCGGTAATGAATGGCATGAATGGGTGAAGCAGGCGCATCGTGTTATCAAGAACATAAGCAAGGATGGATCTTGTCGTCTTCTTGGCTGCTTCATCTTCGCCGTAGAGCGGTAGCTTCGCCATTTCGATGTACCAGTCGCACAGGTCATCCCAGATGAAATTGTAAAGCGCTCTGCCGACTTCACCGAATTCATAACGATCAGACAGCCTTGTGACAGTTTCAATCGTTTCATTCAGCCTTGTCAAAATCCACTTGTCAGCAACGGATTTCTCGCCGCTTAAATCGATTTCCTCATATTTCAGGCCGTTCATATTCATCAGTGCAAAACGAGATGCGTTCCAGATTTTATTCGCGAAGTTCCAAGTCGCTTCAACCTTCTCTGTGCTGTAGCGAAGGTCCTGCCCCGGTGAGCTTCCTGTTGTCAGGAAGTAGCGAAGCGAGTCAGCTCCATATTTGTCGATGACATCCATCGGGTCAACACCATTGCCCAATGACTTGCTCATCTTGCGGCCGTCCTCAGCACGAACAAGTCCGTGGATGAGGACATCCTTGAATGGACGCTGTCCTGTGAACTCAAGACCCTGGAAAATCATCCTTGATACCCAGAAGAAGATGATATCATATCCCGTAACGAGTGCATCAGTAGGGTAGTAACGCTTGTAATCAGCTGCTTCTTCGTTTGGCCAGCCCATTGTCGAGAATGGCCACAACGCTGAACTGAACCATGTGTCAAGAACGTCATTGTCCTGTCCCCAGTTCTCGATGTCAGCCGGCGGCTCATGGTCTACGTGAACCTCGCCTGTTTCTTTATGATACCAGGCAGGAATGCGGTGGCCCCACCATAGCTGGCGGGAAATACACCAGTCGCGGATGTTCTCCATCCAGCGCATATACGTGTTTTCGAAGCGGTCAGGAACAAAGTTAACCTTGTCTTCCTGACTTTGAAGGGCGATTGCTTTGTCAGCGAGCGGCTGCATTTTAACGAACCATTGTGTTGACAGGTATGGCTCAACAACTGCTCCGCTTCGCTCTGAATGCCCAACAGAATGCATATGCTCTTCAATCTTGAACAGTACGCCTTCCTCCTGAAGATCCTTAACAATTTGTTTGCGGCACTCGAATCGATCCATGCCCTGGTACTTGCCGGCCTTCGCGTTCATCGAGCCATCCTCGTTCATGACAAGGACTCTTTCAAGATTGTGGCGGTTGCCAATTTCAAAATCATTAGGGTCATGAGCAGGTGTGATTTTAACAGCACCTGAACCAAATTCCATATCAACATAATCGTCGCCTACAATCGGAATCTCACGGCCAACGATTGGAAGGATGACTGTTTTACCGATTAAATGTTTGTAACGGTCATCTTCAGGATGGACGGCAACCGCAGTATCGCCAAGCATCGTTTCCGGTCTTGTCGTCGCGATCTCGATATGGCCGCTGCCATCTGCTAAAGGATATCTCATGTGGTAAAAAGCACCCTGGACGTCTTTATGGATAACCTCGATGTCAGATAAAGCCGTTTTAGCGGCCGGGTCCCAGTTAATGATGTATTCACCGCGATAGATCAGGCCTTTACGGTAAAGAGAAACGAAAACTTCCTTAACCGCCTTGGAAAGTCCTTCATCAAGCGTGAAGCGCTCACGGCTGTAATCAAGACCAAGGCCAAGCTTTGACCATTGCGTGCGGATATGCTGGGCATATTCTTCTTTCCATTTCCAAGATTCTTCCAAAAACTTTTCACGTCCGAGGTCGTAGCGGTTGATCCCCTGGCTGCGCAGCTTTTCGTCAACCTTAGCCTGGGTAGCAATGCCCGCGTGGTCCATTCCCGGAAGCCAAAGTACATCGTAACCCTGCATCCTCTTCATGCGAGTAAGGATATCCTGAAGAGCTGTATCCCACGCATGGCCAAGGTGCAGCTTTCCTGTTACGTTTGGCGGCGGGATGACGATTGTGTAAGGCTTCTTCGTTTCATCATCCTTCGCTTCAAAGAACTTCCCGTTGATCCACCATTCATAGCGTCCTTGTTCAATCGACGCCGGATCATATTTCGTCGGCATTGATAAATTCTCTTCCATGTTAAATCCTCCATTCACGGTTCTTCTAAGTAAAAATAAAAAACTCCATTCGCCATAAAAGGACGAATGGAGTATGTTCGCGGTACCACCTTTTTTCCCAGCAATACAAAAACCCTTGCTGGCTCAAATCTGGATAACGGCTCTTCACCGTCGCCTGTTACTGGGAAGAACCTTCCGTTCCCAGGCGATGCTCAAGGGCGACCTTCCATGGTTCAGCCTAGAAGACCTCTCAGCTACTGGCCTTCCTCTCTTCAAGCTGGGCGCACATGTACTCTTCCCTGTCAAAGCTTTGACTATATGAGGATTTTTGTATATTAGTTATACTACCCAAAAAAGGGGAATGACGTCAATCATCATTTCCTATTTTTTAATATTTTATACTTTCCATGCCATAGTGTGCCAATATAAGGCACATTTTAGGCCAATCACTCATAGAATGAAAAAAGGGAACCTGATTGTTTGGAGGGATGGCGATGAAGAGAAGAAGGTATAATCCGTATACACTCCCGAGGTGGGCGAGAACGGCACGCGCGGTATGCGTACAATTGATCATTCCTTTTTGCGTATTCCAGGGGATCCGAACCCTATTCTTTCCTACCACATTTGATGTCTTCCTGCTGGCATTGTTCATCATCATTGCACTGGCAATTAAGTTCGAAATCATTTAAGGAGCCCTTAGAGCATCGTTTAGCTCTGGGCTCCTTCCTGTTTCGCCTGCTGTTTTTGGCGCTCGATCTCATCCATTTTGGTCACGACATAACCTGTATTGCTCAAAAGCCAGTACTGCCTCTGAAGCTTCTGGACGAACTTCCTTTCATCCACTTCCTTCTTCCGCTGATGATAGGTTTCCGCAACACGGATGATTCCTGAAGGGAACGCGAGATAGCTCATGAACAATTGCATTTCATCATCCCTGAAAGGAAAATACTTAAAATAGACATTAATCCAGTCGATGACATCATCCCCGTATTTCGGCTGGGTCTTCAATGACCTGGCCAGGAACGGCAGCAAATCCTGGATAGGTGAACCCTTCCGAGCTTTCTCGAAATTGACGAAATAGCCGTAGCCCCTTTCGTCGAACAAGAAGTGTTCCGGAGAAACCTTCCCATGCAGCGTCACGGTCCTCGTCTTCTTTTGTTCCTTGGTTATTTCCTTCCAGCTTTCAAGCTTTTGCTTGGCGAACTGGATGGCCTGGCGGATTTGGATGTAATAGAGACAAAAAGTCAGTTCAAAAGGAGACATATATACTCTGTTTTCACATGTTTCAAGGAAGCCATTTACAAACTCTTCTTCCTTTTCCCATTCTTTTAAGGTCTGATTGTAGTGCTCTTCTTTCACTTCCGGACTGATTTCCATTTCCTTGACGGACAATGTATGCATTCTGGCCAATTCCCGAAACAGCTGCTTCTGCCGTTCGGATTGGTCCTCCTTTAGCGAATTCGGCATCCAGGGCATCAAGTAATACAGCGATTTATTATGCAAAACCGCGTACCGTCCATCGTTTGCAGGATAAACAGGAACAATCCTGTTATAACCCCTCTGGTATAGATGCTGGATATGCTTGATGAAATCCGTTCCCTCATACGGATGGATTTTCTTTAATGCGAACGCCCCCGAATTGGTATAGACTTTTTTTACTTTACCAAAGTCTTCGGCAAAATAAGGCTCGATCGGATATTGCTTCAGCACTTCCGCTTCTTCTTTTAAAAAATTGCGATCATCCATATGATCACTCGCCTACTTTCTGAACTTCTTGCAAAATAAAGGAAGGCAGGTGCGGTACACCTGCCCATTCTAAAAGCTACAGCAATCCCGGCCAGCAGCCAAGCTGGCCCTGACAACCAGCTCCCTTTGGACAAGGCGTTGCTAACTTTTCCCATAGATTGTAACGATATTAGGCCCATTTTATAACTTGCAGCCTTTCTTTCATTATTACTGGTGAACGGCTACTCCTGGAACGTATAGGACCTGGCCCTCTTGCACCTGATGATCGATGCTCAGGTGGTTCACACGGAGCAGCTGCTGCACAGGGACATCATAGCGTTCGGAAATGGATTGAATCGTATCGCCTGCCTGGACGATGCATACCCTTATTTTTGCCACTTCCGCTTCTTCATCTTTTCTCGCCAAAAACTCTGCAATCGAAATGCCCTGCTTCATGTTCGGCTTCTTCTTTTTAAACAAAGCTTGAGGAGATGATGAACTTTCTTCTTCTGCTTCCTCTACATCAGCAGGAATGTTTTCTGCCTGTGGCTGCTCCTCCACCACCTCAAGCTCAACTTCTTCTTCCACTTCAACTTCTTGAGCAGGCATCTGCTCGCTTCGGAAATCACTTAAAGCATACTCAGGAACTGCCTGGTTTTCCCGCTGCTCCTGCAGTACTGGTTCAGCTTGTTCTTCAGCAGCGGCTGTTTTCTTTGCCTCTGCCCGGAAAGGTGCATATAATTCTTCCACATACGAATCTTGCTCTTCCTGTTCATTCAATGTCTCGTTTTGCTGGACAAATGAATAGGCCGGAGCTTCCGGGAAGTCTGGCTGTTCAGCTTCGCCGGCATCATCACTGTTTGCATCTACCTCTGCTGTAGCCTCTTCCCTGTAGCTGATCTCCAGCTCTTCTGCTTCTTCACTGTCAGCTTCCTGCTCGGCCTCGTGCTGCTGCTCGCCGTATAATCCGGTAATGGCAAGATCAGCGTTCAGCTTCAGACGGTCTGCTTCCGGAAAAACATAATCGAACCCTTCGACCGTGATATCAATGTCGTAGACACTTTCAATGCGGTTTTTCGGAATCGTGATATCCACCGGAAAACGATGCAGGAATTCATAAACTCCTTGGTCTCTCTCCATGACAGAATGGACAAACTTTAGAGCCGGGATTTGCTCCTCTTGATTTTCCTGCTGCTGTTCATGGCATGTATATTCCCCAGTCAACTCCAGCGATCCGCGAATGGATACATATTGCTCATTTTCCTGGATGGTTATATTCGGATCGAGTGAAATCGAGACAAGCTCCGCGACTTCCTGTCCTCTTTGAAACCATACTGACTCTTCTAATGAAAATCGCAAGCACGATTGATTCCCCTGAGACAAAGCGACTCCTCCTTTCATTCCTTACGCGTAAAATCACTATGTCATTAACACTTTATGAGTCTATATTTGCTTTTATGATAATTTAGAACATAAAAAAGGAGGATGGAGAACGGATGTAATTCTTAATTGAATTGTGACTTCGGACATTTTCGCGGCATCATCGCGGGATTTTGTCCGAAGTCATGCCACCTTCGGACATTTTCACGGCAACACCGGATGATTTTGTCCGAAGTCATGCCATCTTCGGACATTTTAACGGCATCATCGCGGGATTTTGTCCGAAGTCATGCCATCTTCGGACATTTTCACGGTATCATCGCATGATTTTGTCCGAAGTCATGCCATCTTCGGACATTTTCGCGGCATCATCACTAAATTTTGTCCGAAGTCATGCCATCTTCGGACATTTTAATAGCTTCGCCCCGTGATTTTGTCCGAACAGGAGACGTTTATACAGCAACTAGCCAAGTATCAATCCGAACACAATGCATCTTCAGAACGGTCAACTGAAAGTACGTCCTTTTCCTCCAATAAATAAAAATAAAGACACTCTCTGGCAGCAGAGAGTGTCTTCATAAATTAATTTATTTATCCTGCAGCTTGGCGAATGCTTTTTCGGCTGCCTGGATTGTTTTTTGCAGGTCTTCGTCTGTGTGGGCTGTTGACAGGAACAGGCCTTCGAATTGTGATGGTGGAAGGAAGACGCCTTCGTTTGCCATTTCACGGTAGTACGCAGCGAAGAATTCCAGGTTTGACCTTTTCGCGACATCGTAGTTGATGACATTTTCATTTGTGAAGAAGATGCCGATCATCGAGCCTGCGCGGTTGATGGTGTGCGGGATTCCGTATTTCTCTGCCGCTTCTTTCAGTCCGGCTTCAAGGATATCTGCTTTGCGTTCGAATTCTTTGTATGTTTCAGGTGTCAGCTGCTTCAATGTTTCCAGACCAGCTGTCATCGCCAGCGGGTTCCCGGAAAGGGTACCGGCCTGGTAGATCGGTCCGCTTGGAGCGATTTGTTCCATGATTTCTCTTTTACCGCCGTAAGCTCCTACAGGGAGTCCTCCGCCAATTACTTTTCCAAGGCAAGTGAGGTCCGGAGTGACATTGTAGTAGCCTTGCGCACAGTTATATCCTACACGGAAGCCTGTCATGACTTCATCGAAAATCAGAACTGTTCCGTATTGTGTTGTGATTTCGCGGAGTCCTTCCAGGAATCCTGTTACAGGAGGGACGACGCCCATGTTGCCGGCAACCGGTTCAACGATTACACCGGCAATATCATCACCGAACTGTTCAAACGCGTAATGAACGCTCTCAAGATCATTGTAAGGTACTGTGATGGTGTTTTTAGCAACGCCTTCCGGAACACCAGGGCTGTCTGGCAAGCCAAGCGTCGCGACGCCTGAACCGGCTTTGATCAGCAGTGAATCACCGTGTCCGTGGTAGCAGCCTTCAAACTTAAGAATCTTGTTCCTGCCGGTATAGCCTCTCGCAAGGCGCAACGCACTCATCGTTGCTTCCGTACCGGAAGATACCATTCTCACCATTTCTATGGATGGCACACGGTCGATGACCAGTTGTGCAAGCTCGTTTTCCACTAGTGTCGGAGCACCGAAGCTTGTGCCCAGTTCAGCTACCTTCTTGATTCCTTCAACCACCTTGTCGTTCGTGTGGCCAAGAATCAGCGGTCCCCAGGACAATACATAATCAATATATTCATTGCCGTCAATATCATAGATTTTGGAACCCTTCCCCTTTTCCATGAAAATCGGGTCCATATTAACGGATTTGAAAGCGCGGACAGGACTGTTGACTCCGCCTGGCAATAACTCCTTCGCTTCTTTGAATGCTTCAATCGATTTATCATAAGAGCGCATGATGATCCCCCATTCCTAATTTAATATACCGGTTACTGTTCCTTGAGCCAGCGTGCTGCATCCTTTGCATGGTAGGTGATGATCAGGTCTGAGCCAGCGCGCTTCATACCTGTCAGCATTTCCATGACAATGCTTCTTTCGTCGATCCAGCCATTTTGCGCAGCCGCTTTGACCATGGAGTATTCACCGCTGACGTTGTAGATGACAACTGGCAGGTTGAAGTTGTTTTTGACATCACGGACGATATCCAGATATGGCATGCCCGGCTTGACGATCAGGAAGTCAGCACCTTCCATGACATCGGATTCTGCTTCGCGCATCGCTTCGATACGGTTTGCAGGATCCATCTGGTAGGATTTGCGGTCGCCGAACTGCGGTGTGCTCTCAGCTGCTTCGCGGAATGGACCGTAAAATGCAGATGAATATTTTACCGCGTAGGACATGATCGGTACATCATGGTAGCCTGCTTCATCCAACGCAAAACGGATTGCTGTTACAAAGCCGTCCATCATATTGGAAGGTGCGATGATATCTGCACCTGCTTTTGCCTGGCTTACTGCTGTCTTTCCAAGCAATTCAAGGGACGGGTCGTTCAGCACCTTGCCGTCTTCGATGACGCCACAGTGTCCATGGCTTGTGTATTCACACAGGCAAGTGTCGGCGATGACAACCATTTCAGGGAAGTCTTTCTTAATCACTCGGATTGCTTCCTGGACGATGCCATGGTCATGGTACGCCTGGCAGCCTACTTCGTCTTTCTCATTCGGCACGCCGAACAACAGAACAGATTTGATGCCTAACGCTTCTACTTCCGTCATTTCTTCTTTCAGGTTATCCAGCGATAAATGATAGACTCCTGGCATGGAAGAGACTTCATTCTTGACGTTTTCTCCTTCCACGATAAAAAGCGGATAGATCAAGTCTTCTGTGTGAAGATAGTTTTCGCGTACCAGTGCGCGCATATTCGCTGACTGGCGAAGACGGCGATGACGGCTGAATTCGAGATGTTTCATGGATTACCCTCCTGTATGTAATGGGATATGCTTTTCAGCATCTCTTCCACTGTATATTTTTCCGGCATGGCATGGACCTTTAAGCCCCGGTCCTCTGCCTTCCTTTTTGAAACAGGCCCTATGCAGGCAATGATACAATCACTGAGCCTGTCGGTTAATTCATGGCCTTCAACGATTTCCATGAAATGATCGATCGTTGAAGGGCTTGTAAATGTAAGTATATCAAGACTTCGTTCACTTAGCATCTGAACCAGCTTATCACGGCTTTCATCCGGCAGGTACGTTTCATAGACGATTAACTCTTCGACTACCGCGCCCTTCGCCATAAGGGCTCTTGAGATATAGTCCCTCGCAAGGTTCCCTTTAGGAATGAGGATCCTTTCCTCCTGGCGGACAAGAGGCAGGAATTCTTCGACAAACCCTTCCGCCACGTATTCCCCTGGGACGAAATCCACCTTCTGCCCGATGATATCAAGAACTTCTTTCGTTTTTTCGCCGATCACAGCAATTCTCGGCATCTCACCCTGGTTATCTTTTATAAAAGAGAATAGCGTTTCTACCGTTACATTGCTGGTAAAAATGATCCAGTCGTATGTATGTAAATTGTTCAGTTTGTGCCGAAGCCCTTCTGTTGCTGCAACAGGACGAAAGGCAATTAGAGGGATTTCCACCGGAATCCCTCCATACCTGGCAACCAATTCGGAGAAAGGCTTAGCGTGTGCCTTTCCCCTTGGAATCATAACCGTTTTATTTTGCAGCGGGCGTGACGGAATCATTCACCTTCAAGCTCCTGCTTAACCCGGTCAATCAGATCCTTGGCACCCTGGCTGATCAGTTTGTCAGCCGCTAGCTCGCCAAGTTCCTCCGGATTCGTTCCTGTGACCTGCTCCCTAATGATGGTCTTTCCATCAGGTGAACCGACTAGTGCAGTCAAGACAATCTCTTCCTGCTCATTAATATACGCATATCCAGCGATCGGTACCTGGCAGCCACCCTCCATCTTGTGAAGAAATGCTCTTTCTGCCCTGACTGCTGCACTTGTCTCAGGGGACGTGAACTTTTCTAGAAGCTGAAGAAGCTCAGTGTCGTCGCCGCGGCACTCAATGGATAGCGCGCCCTGGCCTACTGCCGGTACACATACATCCTCATCAATGAACTCAGTCACTGTATCGCTTGCCCAGCCCATGCGCTTCAAGCCGGCAGCCGCCAGGATGATTCCATCGTAGCCTTCTGTTTCCAGCTTGGAAATTCGCGTATCAATATTGCCTCTGATCCATTTCATCTCGAGGTCAGGACGTCTTGCCAAAAGCTGTGCACTCCTGCGAAGGCTGCTTGTGCCAATGACTGAACCTGGTTTTAGGTCATTGAAACCGACATGCCCGTTTGAAATCAGGACATCTCTGTGGTCTTCCCTCTCAGGTATGGAGCCGATGACCAAGCCCTCTGGAAGCACTGCAGGCATATCCTTCATGCTGTGGACAGCCATATCGATTTCCTTATCAAGCATCGCCTGCTCGATTTCCTTTACAAAAAGCCCCTTGCCGCCAACTTTTGATAGGGTTACATCTAGGATTTTATCTCCTTTTGTGACGATTTCCTTTACTTCAAACTCAAAGGGAGCTCCAAGCTTTTTCAATTGCTGGATTACCCAATTTGTTTGTGTTAACGCAAGCTTGCTCCGTCTAGAGCCAACAATAATTTTTCTCATGACAGCCTCCTATTTATTGATACCAAAAATGGAAAGATGATAATTTTCCGAAAAGAAAGAAGTTGATTAATACCACCAGGAAGGACCCGATGTTCCAAAGCGCGAGTGACTTCCCATACATCTCTTTGCCGACCCGCAAATACAGATAGATGCTGTAGACAGCAAGGACGATGAATGAGCCAATCAGCTTGGCATCGTACCACATCAGGTCAGGAACCTTGATCCATGCCCACTGCAGCCCAAGGATCAAACTGAGAATCAGCAACGGGACACCTATGACGTTCAGTATGTAAGACCAATAGTCCAATCTAGAAAGATCCGAGATTCTCCGTAACAGCTTTCCCCATTTTTTCCGCTTTAAAAGGTCATACTGAATCAGGTAAAGCAGTGAAAAGACGAATGATATGGAAAATGCCCCGTACGATAGGATCGCCATGGTGATATGGATTAGCAGCAACTCGGAAATCATCTGTTCGGACATGACCTCGGAATCATAATGAACTGGAGCGAATGTGTGGATCGCCATGATTATGAAGCCGAGCACATTTGTGAAAAACACGATGAAATCTACTTTTAGCAGCTTGTTGATCGCCAGCGAGAGCGTTACAAGCACCCATGCATAAAAGTAAAGCCCTTCAAAGAGGGTCAAGACAGGGAACCGGCCTTTGTCGACCATATAGTAGAGCAAGAACACGGTCTGAAATAGCCATACAAATGCAAGTAACCAGAAGGCAGTTTGGTTTACCCTCCGGTTACTGTTAAGAAAGTCGATAAAGTATAAGAGCACGCTGGCTGCATAGAAAACGATCGTGATTTCATGCAGTCGGGTAATATATAAATCAACCATACGCAAAACCTCTCTTACGGCTGAAAGGAAGCCTGAGGCGAAGGAACTCTGACCTGCTTTGATTCAGCTGTTTTGATTCCTTCTTGTTCAGCAACAAGCTGTTCGATATTGAAGATCTTGACGAATAGGTCTAGCGCTTCTTCAGCATCAGGTCCGGCAGCAAGCTCTTTCGCCTGGAGAATCGGATCCTTCAGAAGCTGGTTGATGATACTCTTTGTATGTTTGTTCAAGACTTTTCGATCCCGATCTGAAAGATGCGGGAGCTTTCGTTCGATGCTGTTCATCGTCTCTTCCTGGATCGCAAGTGCTTTCACACGCAACGCAGAAATAACTGGTACGACACCAAGTGTGCCCAGCCATTGCTTGAACTGGACGATTTCGCCTTCGATCATGATCAGGATTTTTTCTGCTGCTTTCTGGCGTTCCTGCAGATTCGCTTCCACGATGCCTTCAAGATCATCGATGTCATAAAGGAAGATATTTTCCAGTGTCGCAATTTCTGGATCAAGGTCACGAGGGACTGCAATATCAACCATGAACAATGGTTTGCCTTTACGCTTCTGCTCGACCTTTACCATCATTTCCTTCGTGACAACAAAATCCTTGGCGCCTGTTGAGCTAATCAGGATATCCGCATCAGAGAGGGCGTTTTGAAGTTCATCAAGAGTCCTTGCATTTCCAGAGAAGCGGTTGGCCAGATCCTCGGCCTTTTGATAAGTACGGTTGATGACCGTAACCTTTTTCGCTCCATTGGCGTGGAGGTTCTGGATTGCAAGCTCGCCCATCTTGCCAGCTCCAAGAATCAGGACATGCTTCTGATCAAGAGAGCCGAAAATTTTCTTTGCAAGCTCAACGGCTGCATAGCTGACTGATACAGCATTCGCACCGATATCCGTTTCCGAATGACCGCGCTTTGCTAAAGTGACCGCCTGCTTGAACAGCTGGTTAAACACTGTTCCAGTTGTATTCCGTCCCAGTCCAAGCATGAAGCTGGAACGAACCTGTCCAAGAATCTGGGTTTCACCAAGAATCATGGAGTTCAGCCCGCAAGATACTTTGAATAGGTGTTCAATTGCACCGTCCTGCTCATAGATGAACAGGAATGGCGTGAATTCAGACTGAGGAATCCCGAACCATTCAGATAAAAATTCTTTAATGTAATATCTGCCGGTATGAAGCTGGTCAACGACAGCGTAGATTTCTGTACGGTTGCATGTTGAAACGATGACATTCTCAAGAATGCTCTTCTTTTGCTGAAGGGCACTCATGGCTTCCCCGAGAGTCGCCTCGTTGAATGTCAATCTTTCACGGATTTCGACAGGGGCAGTTTTATAGTTAAGACCGACTACAATAATATGCATTTTTAATTGACACCCCCACATTAGAAATTGCATAATTGGCTAAGGCAATTATACATGACGTTTTTTTACTTTTTACGTTGTAAATGTGAACAACTATTGAAAAATCATATATATAGAAGCATTAATATAAATAAGTTCGTCAATCTGTTTATTTACTGTTTAGACTATCTAAATAACAAATAAACATACTCCCTAATGTACATTATCAAAGTTTGTCCGTTAATTCAAGTGAGCCTTATTGGAAGTGGTGAAAGTATGAAAAATCAGAGAATTATACCTGGCATGATCCTGATCGGATTCGGGATTTATTTTTACCTTCAGCAGGAAAACATCCCGCTGTTCAGCCAATTCTTTACATGGCCGACATTGATGATCATCATCGGTGCCGCCTTCCTGGTACAGGGATATTGGGGAAGGGATTACGAGGCAATCTTCCCGGGTGTCATCCTCGTAGGATTCGGAGTGCATTTTCATGTCGTCAATAAGTTCGCGCTATGGCCAGATCACTTGGGCGCCTTTATCTTAATTATCGCCCTCGGATTTCTGCTGCGCTATCAGAAAACGGGAAATGGTTTGTTTCATGGCGTACTCTTCCTTGTCCTGGCAGGGCTGCTCCTTTTTTATGACCGACTCACAAACTGGCTTGGCCTCCTGGAAAATGGCGTCGCGACTGCGTGGAGATTTTGGCCGGCAGTCTTGGTCATCATAGGAATATATCTATTATTTTTCAAAAAGAAATAAAAATCCCGCACCGTTTCGTCTACGGTGCGGGATTTTTTCATTTCATGAAACTTCCCATGATGGACCAGGCCTTGTCTTTTCCTTCTCCAGTTTCAGAAGAGAAAAGGATGACTGAATCGTCCGGGTCGAGATCAAGGGTCTCTTTCGTTATTTTCAAGTGCTTTTGCCACTTGGACTTAGGGATTTTATCCGCCTTTGTAGCGATGATGATGACAGGAATTCCGTAATGTTTAAGGAAATCGTACATCATGACATCGTCTGCGGACGGCGGATGCCTCAAGTCAACAATCAGAAGCATTGCTTTTAATTGTTCCCTTGAAGTAATGTAGGTTTCAATCATTTTCCCCCAGGCTTCGCGTTCCTTCTTGGAAACCTTGGCATAACCATAGCCTGGAACATCAACAAAATAAAGCATTTCGTTGATGAGGAAGAAGTTAAGAGTTTGCGTCTTGCCGGGCTTTGAGGAAGTCCTGGCAAGCGCCTTTCTGTTCAGCATTTTATTAATAAAAGAGGACTTACCAACGTTCGAACGACCGGCCAAGGCAAATTCAGGAAGGTTGCCTTCCGGATATTGGGCCGGCCTGACCGCACTGATGACGATCTCTGCACTGTTTACTTTCATTGAGAATCACCACTGGCAAGAGCGTGTTTCAATACTTCATCAACATGAGAAACTAACACAAATTCAAGCTCCTTACGTACACTTTCTGGTATATCATCGATATCCTTTTCATTATCCTTCGGGCAAATTACCTTTGTGAGGCCTGCCCTGTGGGCGCTCAAGGATTTTTCCTTAAGGCCGCCGATTGGCAACACTCGTCCTCGTAAGGTAATTTCTCCTGTCATTCCTACTTCTCTGCGAATCGGCTTTCCAGACAAAGCAGAGACAAGAGCTGTAGCAATGGTAATTCCCGCAGAAGGGCCGTCCTTTGGAACCGCTCCCTCTGGCACGTGAATGTGGATATCATTCTTTTCATGGAAGTCCGGATCGATTCCGAGGTCACTTGCTTTTGAGCGGACATAACTGAATGCCGCCTGGGCCGATTCCTTCATGACATCTCCCAGTTTACCTGTGAGCACTAGCTTGCCTTTACCTGGTGACAGCGACACTTCTATTTGCAGCGTATCGCCTCCGACCGTTGTATAAGCAAGGCCCGTGGCAACACCCACCTGGTCTTCAAGCTCCGCCTGGCCGTATCTGTATTTTGTCTTGCCAAGGAAGTCTTCCACATTTTTCTCGCTGACAATCACGCGCTTTTTCTCACCCGATACAACGATTTTGGCCGTCTTCCGGCAGATGGAGGCAAGCTGCCTCTCGAGGGAACGAACACCAGACTCCCGTGTATAGTATCGGATGAGCTTCGTGATCGCGTCATCCTTCATCTGAAGCTGTGATTTAGACAGACCATGATCCTTGATTTGCCTTGGAAGCAAATGGTCCCTGGCGATATGGAGCTTTTCAAGCTCAGTATAGCCGGCAATATTGATGATTTCCATCCTGTCGAGCAATGGCCCTGGGACAGTTGAAAGATTATTGGCTGTAGCGATGAACATTACTTTTGAAAGATCATACGTCTCTTCAATGTAATGGTCGCTGAAGTTATGATTTTGTTCAGGGTCCAGCACCTCAAGCATGGCCGCTGAGGGATCGCCGCGGAAATCGCTTGACATCTTATCGATTTCATCAAGCAGGAATACAGGGTTGATTGTCGCTGCTTTTTTCATGCCCTGGATGATCCGGCCTGGCATCGCCCCGACATAAGTGCGTCGATGCCCGCGAATTTCTGATTCATCGCGCACCCCGCCTAAGGAAACCCTGACAAAGTTGCGGTTCAGGGACTTTGCAATCGATCTGGCCAGACTTGTTTTACCAACTCCCGGAGGTCCTGCAAGACACAGGATAGGTCCTTTCAAAGAGTTCGTCAGCTTTTGGACGGCGAGGTATTCAAGGACCCTTTCCTTCACTTTTTCAAGGCCGTAATGATCCTTATCGAGGATTTTCTCCGCCTTGTTGATATCAAGGTCATCCTCGGTCGCCTTCGACCAAGGCAAAGAAACGAGCCATTCGATGTAGTTCCTGATCACTGCGCTCTCGGCAGACGTTGTCGGCACTTTTTCGTAACGGTCAAGCTCTTTCATCGCCGTTTCCTTCACATGTTCAGGCATTCCGGCAAGCTCGATTTTTTCGGTAAGCTCGGAAATCTCCCCCGTCTTACCTTCTTTTTCACCAAGCTCTTTTTGGATCGCCTTCATTTGCTCGCGCAGGTAATATTCTTTCTGGGTGCGCTCCATAGAACGTTTGACGCGCTGGCCGATTTTCTTCTCCAGGCCAAGCACTTCTTTTTCGTTATGGATGATTTCAATGACACGATTCATCCGGTCTTTGATCTCGATCGTTTCAAGGATTTCCTGCTTTTCCTTAAGCTTGAGCGGGAGATGGGATGCGATGATATCAGCCATCCTTCCCGGCTCCTCGATATCAGACACGGATGCATACGTTTCCGCAGAAATCTTCTTGGACATTTTTATGTATTGTTCAAAATACTCGAGCATTGTCCGCATTAATGCTTCATCTTCGACATCTTTTGATTCCTTGTCTTCATACGTCCTGACCTTGCAGGAGAAATGGTCATTCTCATCAAAGATCTCGAGGATTTCAGCCCTAGACAAGCCCTCAACCAATACGCGGATCGTACCGTTCGGGAGCTTCAGCATCTGCTTGACGCGAGTCAGTGTACCCATTTGGTACAAGTCTTCCTCGCCAGGTTCATCTATGGAAATATCCTTTTGGGTGGTAAGATAAATCAAATGATCGTCCACCATAGCCTTTTCCAGTGCCTGTACCGATTTATCACGGCCCACATCTAAATGAAGGACCATTGTCGGGTATACAAGCAGCCCGCGCAATGGTAAAAGAGGGACTGCATACTCATTTTTATTCGCCATGGCATTGCACCTCCAACATGCTTTGTCTCATTCCATTAGCATATAATACTTTGTTGTTCAATTCTATCGTATTTATTTTCAAGTGTCTAATATCAAGAGCGTTTCGCCTACAATGCTTAGTATCCTGAAAACATGCTGAAAATATGTCAGCATCCAGTTGGGTGTGAAGACTATTTACACCAGATAACTTAAGTCTTGCAAATACCCTTGTTATTTGCCTCTTTTCCTTTTTAAAAGAACAATAAACCTTCATGAAAAAAAGAACGCGGCCCGCGTTCTTTTTTTCGATCAGAGTTTGTGGTTGCACTTTCCTGTCTGCCTTAACCGTTTATCTTGTCTTTGATGTGTCAGCTTGTTTCTTTTTTGGTCAAATCGGCCGCTGCCTTGATGATTTGTTCTCTTGGATGCTCTTTTAACAGGGCGATCTCGAAGACTTCATCCAGATGGGTGACAGGAATAATTTCGATACCTGTGATTTCATTCAAGATGGTCTGGACGTTTTCTTTTGGAATGATGACTTTCTTTGCTCCGGCCTTTTTCGCTGCCTTTACTTTCGGGTATACTCCCCCGATCGGTTTTACGTTTCCATGGATACTGATTTCACCAGTCATGGCCACGGTATTGTCCATAGGGATTTTATAGATGGCAGAGTAGATGCCGGTTGCCATAGCAATCCCTGCAGAAGGTCCATCGATGGGGGTGCCCCCCGGAAAATTGACATGGATATCAAATTCATCCGCTGGAACACCCATGGAACGAAGAACGGTGATGACGTTCTCAATAGAGCCTCTCGCCATACTTTTCCTGCGGATTGACTTACCCTGGCCGCCAATGCTCTCTTCATCGACGATCCCGGTTATATTGATTGAACCCTTGTCCTTTGCTTTAATGACCGTCACTTCGATTTCAAGAAGCGCTCCGGTGTTGGGGCCATATACAGCCAGGCCGTTTACGAGTCCAACTGCTGATTTCTCGTTGATCCTGCGCTCCATCCTTGGTGTCAGCTGGCTTGAGTGGACGACCCATTCGATTTCTTCTTCCTTAATATAAGACCGATCATCTGTAATCGCTAAGCCCGCAGCAATTTGGACCATATTTACCGCTTCACGCCCATTGCGGGCATAGTTGGACAGGATTTCGACTGCCTTCTCGCTCATTTTCAATTCAACCTTCTCAGCCGCATTCCTTGCCACTGCCGAGATTTCCTCCTGGGTCAATTCACGGAAAAATACTTCCATGCATCTTGATCGGATGGCAGGAGGGATTTCACTAGGGGTTCTTGTCGTTGCGCCAACAAGCCTGAAGTCAGCAGGCAGCCCATTTTTAAAAATGTCATGGATATGGCTGGGAATTTGTGCGTTTTCTTCATTATAATAAGCGCTTTCTAAAAATACTTTGCGGTCTTCCAGCACCTTTAGCAGCTTGTTCATTTGGATTGGATGCAGCTCACCAATTTCATCAATGAACAATACGCCGCCATGCGCATTGGTCACCGCACCTTGTTTCGGCTGGGGAATGCCTGCCTGCCCCATCGCGCCTGCCCCCTGGTAGATTGGGTCATGGACAGAGCCAATCAGCGGATCGGCAATTCCTCTTTCATCGAATCGGGCTGTCGTCGCGTCCAACTCAACAAATACTGAAGAAGTCTTAAAAGGGGATTTAGGATTCTGCTTCGCTTCCTCCAAAACAAGCCTGGCCGCAGCAGTTTTCCCAACGCCGGGAGGCCCGTAGATGATTACGTGCTGTGGATTTGGTCCACATAATGCGGCTTTCAGTGCCTTGATTCCATCTTCCTGCCCGACAATGTCTTTAAAACTGGATGGCCTGACTTTTTCAGCTAAAGGTTCACTCAGGGACACCGATCTCATTTTTCTTAATTGCTCCATTTCCTTTCTGGATTCCCGATCGATCGATACCTTCTGCGTCCGTTGATTCCTTAGTAGATTCCAGAAATACAGCCCAATGATGATTCCAAAGAACAGCTGTATAAACAAGGCGATTCCCGTCCAACTCAATGTACATTCCCTCCCGTAAGTTGATACTATTTGCTTTCCCCTAGTATCCCCCTGACTCTGTTGGAATAAACAATATTTTCAAGTGAATTTTCCCATTGAAATGTCGGACTTCTACACTCGAATTTTGAAAAAATCACCCTTCAAAATCAGGAAATTAACCAGCCGATTATAAAATTAAATGACAAAAAAAGCCCGGTGTGAACACCGGGCTTTCGGGTATTATGCTGAGTTTCTTTCATCTTTAAGGACGGTTCCATCTTCAAGCACAAGCTTTGGCGGCATGCTGTTTTCGACAGTTTCCTTCGTGATGACACATTTAACGATATCTTCACGTGATGGAAGGTCGAACATGACATCCAGCATGATGCCCTCGATGATTGAACGAAGTCCGCGCGCTCCTGTCTTGCGCTCAATCGCCTTTTTGGCGATCTCGATTAAAGCATCATCTTCAAACTCAAGCTCGACATCATCAAGCTCAAGCATTTTCTGATATTGCTTCACAAGAGCATTCTTCGGCTTTGTCAGGATTTCAACCAGCGCTTCTTCGTCAAGCGGAGTCAGGCTGGCGATGACCGGCAGACGGCCGATGAATTCAGGGATCAAACCGAATTTCAATAAGTCTTCAGGAAGGACCTTCGACAGCAGTTCCTTCTTATCGATTTCTTCCTCTTTTTTATCCGATCCGAAGCCAATTACTTTTTGGCCCAGGCGGCGTTTGATGATTTGCTCGATTCCATCGAATGCTCCGCCGCAAATGAACAGGATATTCGTTGTATCGATTTGGATGAATTCCTGATGAGGATGCTTTCTTCCACCCTGAGGAGGAACACTCGCAACCGTACCTTCAAGAATTTTCAGAAGGGCCTGCTGTACGCCTTCACCGGAAACATCTCGTGTAATCGATGGATTTTCGGATTTTCTGGCGATCTTATCGATTTCATCAATATAGATAATCCCTTTTTCAGCTTTCTCAACATCATAGTCGGCTGACTGAATTAATTTCAGCAGGATATTTTCTACGTCTTCACCAACATAACCAGCTTCAGTCAATGAAGTAGCATCCGCAATCGCGAACGGTACATTTAGAATGCGGGCAAGCGTTTGAGCCAGCAAGGTTTTACCGCTTCCTGTAGGCCCGATCATCGCGATGTTACTTTTTGAAAGTTCTACATCATCGATTTTGCTGTTAGAGTTGATTCGCTTATAGTGATTGTAAACCGCAACGGACAGGTTTTTCTTCGCCTGGTCCTGGCCGATTACGTACTCATTAAGGATATCTCGGATTTCCAATGGTTTTGGAACATCCTTGAACTCTACTTCTTCTTCAGTGCCCAGTTCTTCTTCGACTATTTCCGTGCATAATTCAATACACTCGTCACAGATATAGACGCCCGGCCCTGCTACCAATTTGCGGACCTGATCCTGCGTCTTGCCGCAGAAAGAACATTTCAGCTGTCCCTTTTCATCATTAAATTTGAACAATGCCTTCACCCCTTGAGAACTTCTAAACAATATATAAAGCTGCGATTCATAAGCAAACGAAACGAAAGGTTAAGTAACGGTTTTTTCTGCTGCTTCGAGCAGGTATGTATTGCATTGTATCACATTTTGCCAAGGTACAGGAAATAATAACCCTTGACATCGACAGTTTCGTGCTTATGAACCGGTGAAAAAAATATGTACTTAAATCATCTTAACCATAAATCATGCCATTAAATCGGCATATATGAAATTGCTAAAAAATTATGTATGTATATTGTTTTATATGTGTTAATTGTAGAAAACAAGGCACGAAGATCTCGCGCCTTGTTTCTATCTTATAAACTAAGTATAAAATTCACTTCGAGAAATGTCTAGCTACAGCGCCTAGCCCCTCGAGTCACTTCGGTCCGCCCGGTGAAGTCAAAGAACGACTTCACCGGGCGGCCCTCCAGTGCTTGTCGGGGCTGACCAAGGCGCTTACGCTTTTCTAATATTATGCAACAGATTTGCTGTTTTCTACAAGGAAATCAACTGCTTTTTTCAGTTGAAGATCGCCTTTGATTCCATCAAGGCTTCCGCCAAGGGCAGCTTTGATTTGATCAGCTGTCATGTTGTACATTTCAGCCATTTTATCAAGCTCTGCGCTCACTTCTTCATCGGATACTTCGATGTTTTCAGCTTTCGCAATTGCTTCAAGAGTAAGGTTCACACGAACGCGTGTTGCTGCTTCTTCTTTCATTTGTCCGCGAAGCGCAGCCTCATCTTGTCCTGAGAACTGGTAGTAAAGTTCAAGGTTCATGCCTTGCATTTGAAGGCGCTGCTCGAACTCATTTACCATACGGTCGATTTCAGTATCGATCATTGCGTCAGGTACTTCGATTTCAGCGTTAGCAGCCGCTTTTTCTACGACAGTGTCACGAACGAAATGCTCTTTTTGGTGTGCTTTGTCGTGAGCCAGGCGATCTTTGATCTTAGCCTTAAGTTCATCCAAAGTTTCTACTTCTTCGTCAGCGTCTTTAGCGAACTCGTCGTCAAGAGCCGGAAGTTCTTTTCCTTTGATTTCATGAACCTTCACTTTGAAAGTTGCAGGCTTACCAGCAAGTTCAGCTGCATGATACTCCTCCGGGAAAGAAACTTCTACATCCTTTTCTTCGCCAGTAGCAGTTCCAACCAGCTGCTCTTCGAATCCAGGGATGAATGAACCTGAACCAAGCTCAAGTGAGTAGTTTTCAGCTTTTCCGCCTTCGAATGCTTCGCCATCAACGAAACCTTCGAAATCGATAACAACAGTGTCGCCGTTTTCAGCAGTGCCTTCTTCTTTAACAACAAGCTCAGCTTGTTTTTCTTGCATTGATTTTACTTCGTTGTCTACTTCTTCATCTGTTACGTTTGTGTCGAATGCTTCAACTTCTAATCCTTTGTATTCGCCAAGCTTCACTTCTGGTTTAACTGTTACAGTTGCCTTGAAGACCATGCTTTTGCCCTTTTCGAATTGTTCTACGTCAATTTCAGGGCGGTCAACTGGCTCGATAGCAGTTTCTTCGATTGCGTTTGCGTATGCTTCTGGGAGCAGGATATCAATAGCATCTTGATATAAAGACTCTACGCCGAAACGCTTTTCGAACATTTGGCGAGGCATTTTCCCTTTACGGAATCCTGGTACGTTAATTTGCTTAACGACTTTTTGGAATGCAGCGTCAAGACCTTGATTGACTTTTTCTGCATCTACTTCAATTGTTAGAACCGCTTGGTTCCCTTCTCTTTTTTCTACCTTTGCAGACATACAGTTCCCTCCAACAATAATCTATTGTCATTTTCATTCGACGATGAATACTCTTGTTAACCAAGCAATATTCCAGATTAAATGTAAAATAGAATGATTTTTACATAATACAACCACTACATTATAACACAGGTTCATTTCGTTTCAACAGATTGGACTATATTATCGGGTAAGAAATTTCTTCTAGCCTCCTGATAAAGCCTAGAACCTGTTCTGCTTCTTCTTTCGAGCTGCCATACACTTCAGCAAATGAGTCAAGCGAATCATCAAAGCCATAATACTCGTTTGCAATGAAATGGCAGGCTGCCGCCCATGCTTCAGCCCGTCCTGCCGGAAGCCTGAATGGATAAACCAAAAAGAAGTATCGCTCGACCAGGCTCTGGACATTTTCATAAAGGACAGGGTCTTCGTTCTCGATTTCCCCGCTTAATAGCTGAAGGATGCCGCTGTTCTCAATATATTCCTTCAGTTCTGGCAGACTGGCGGGAACGAATGCTTCTTCCCAGCCAAACTTTTCCACGGCGATTTCATCTCCGAATTCCTGTTCCTTCAATATATTTAGCAGCATTGTCTTCAGGAATGGATGCCCTTCGCTTGAAGCTATGTACTCGGTTATTTCCATTTTATACGGGCGGATGTTTTCTCTCGCAAGTTTTGCCGCCACCATGACCTGATCGTTCGGGTCAGTATAGGAGAATAAGTCAAGCACCTGATCTTCCATTCCTGGTTCCTCTTCAAAAGGCTCCAGCATTTCAGGTTCTACTTTTCCTTCCTGCATGCGTTTGCCGAATTCAAGCATCCGGATAAAATGTTCATGCTTCTCTGCAGGTATTTCCCGTTCCTCAAGGAGCGCTTCTATAGTAGAAACAATTTCATTGTACTCATTCAACTGGACAAGGATCATGAGATACAGATCGATCACCTGGATGTAGTCGCCCAGTCCGCTTCGCAGCATCTCTGAAGCAATCTCTTTTGCCTGTTTAATGTTCCCAGCTTCATAGTTGGCGAGGACAAGGCCGACAAAAATATCGCTGTTCTCTGGGTCATGCCTAAGAGCCTGCTCCAGATAGTGGATTGCATCCCTGTATTTTTTCTCTTTTAAGTAATCCAGGCCCTTCTCCAAAAGGCGCTTTTCCAGACCGGGAAACAGGATCACATTGTTTTTTTCCGAATCCCGTTTTTTCATACACATACCGCCTTATTAAAATAGTTCAATAAAAATACAATAATCGACACGAAATAACCTTTTTGAAAGTTTAGCACGAATTTAGAGAAAAACAAAAAGATTCACAAGCTTGGCCTGTGAATCTTTTTGTTTTTTGTTTTGTTTTTTTAATATTTGACTGTTGATTTATGTTCCAGGCGCTTCGCCTTCCACTATAATCAACAGGTGTTAATATCAACATTGTGCTGCAACAGAGCCCTTAGTTTTAAAAATACGAACATCGGTTACACCTTTTTTGAATAGTCCCTAAGCGCTGGCTTGGTCTCTCTTCTTAAACTTCTCTTCATATTCCGTGATCCGTCCTTCGAGCTGCAGTGTCAGTTCGATTTCATCCCAGCCGTTCAAAAGCATATTATACCAGTATGGACTGATTTCAAATGATGCGTGGAATCCATCCTTGTCACAGACACATTTCTGTTCCAATGATACGGTCAGTTTGTACGGCTGAGTTGCTGCTTCCTTCAATAAGTATGTTACTTCTGCTTCACTTAACACAATCGGAAGGATACCGTTCTTGAGACAGTTTTGATAGAAGATATCCGCAAAAGAAGGAGCGATGATTACGTTAAATCCATAATCCTGCAGTGCCCAGGGTGCGTGCTCCCTGGATGAACCGCAGCCGAAATTTTCGTTGGCGATCAGGATTGAAGCTCCCTGGTTCTGGACCTGATTTAACTCAAAGTCCTCATTCAGCTCGCCATCTGGTTTGTAGCGCCAGTCGTAAAAAAGGTACTGGCCGAACCCCGTCTTCTCGATTCGTTTCAAAAATTGCTTCGGGATGATTTGATCGGTGTCCACATTGGTCCGGTCAAGGGCTACAGCTTTGCCGGTAAGTTCTTTAAAACTAGACATGATTTGCTCCTTTCTGCCTGCTATACTTCCACTCCAGCCAGGCTCCTGACATCTACAAAGCAGCCTTGCAATGCTGCCGCTGCGGCCATTGCCGGGCTGACCAGGTGCGTGCGGGCACCTGCTCCCTGCCTGCCTTCAAAGTTACGGTTTGAGGTGGATGCACAATGTTCCTTCGGTCCTACAACATCCGCATTCATGCTCAGGCACATGCTGCAGCCTGATTCCCTCCACTCAAATCCAGCCTCAATAAAAATCTGGGCCAGACCTTCGGCTTCAGCTGCTTTTTTAACATTCTGAGAGCCAGGAACAACAATTGCCTGTACGCCAGGAGCGACTTTATTCCCTTTGACCACTTCCGAAGCAGCACGGAGATCCTCCAGCCTTGAATTGGTACAGGAACCAATGAAAACTTTGGTAACCTTAATATCCGTAATGGGCTGACCTTCTTGAAGTCCCATATAGTCCAATGCCCGTTGAAGGGATTTCTTTTCAGTTTCGGTGCTACATTCATGCAAGTAAGGAACCCTTCCAGATACCGGGGCGGTCATTGAAGGATTCGTTCCCCAGCTGACCATCGGAGCGATTTTGTTTCCGTCAATTTCAATCACCATGTCATGAACAGCATCTTCATCTGAGGAAAGCTGTTTCCAGTCAAGGATTGAATCCAGGAAAGCATCTCCCTCCGGAACATACTTCCTTCCATTCAAGTAGGCAAAGGTTTTATCATCAGGTGCGACGATTGAAGCTTTCGCCCCTCCTTCAATCGACATATTGCAGATCGTCATCCTCTCCTCCATCGACATGCTCTTGATGACCTCTCCGCAAAATTCGATCACATATCCAGTGCCGAATTTAACTCCATGCTCGCTGATAATCGATAAAATGACATCTTTAGCACCTACCCCTGGACCCAAAGAGCCAGAAACCTCAATTTTCAACGTTTTAGGCTTCCCCTGCCAGAGGGTCTGTGTCGCAAGCACATGCTCAACCTCACTCGTGCCAATGCCGAATGCCAGCGAACCGAAAGCACCGTGCGTTGACGTGTGACTGTCCCCGCAGACGATCGTCATGCCAGGTTTGGTCAATCCCAGCTCGGGACCGATGACATGGACAATACCCTGGTCGGGACTATCGAGGTCAGCAAGCTGAATGCCAAATTCCTGGCAATTGCTCCTTAACGTATCCATCTGGTTTTTCGCAACCGGATCGTCAATCTGCTGACGGTTCACAGTCGGAACATTATGATCCATTGTCGCGAAGGTCAGGTCCGGTCTCCGGACATTACGAGACTTAACCCTCAACCCCGAAAAAGCCTGAGGGGAGGTAACCTCGTGAATGAGATGCAAATCAATGTACAGGAGGTCTGGTTTGCCTTCTTCCTGATGAACGACATGGTTTTCCCATATTTTTTCTATAATCGTTTTCCCCAATCGTACCCTCCCCTTTCATGTTAAAAAGTCAATGTTATCACGCGTAAGCGCCCATAATGTTGTAGATTGCTTCATTATCCAGCAGGGCTGCTTTGATTTCTTCGATCATTGCAGAAGTGGAGACCGTTCCGCTGCCGAATAAGGCGATATCCCGTGTTCTGCTGCCAGCATCCAGGACTTGCTTAACCGCGTTTTCAATGGCTTCTGCTTCTGCATACAAACCGAAGGACATTCTTAGCATCATCGCAGCCGAAAGAATCATCGCAATTGGATTGGCAGCGTCCATTCCGGCAATGTCTGGCGCCGAACCATGGATTGGTTCATATAGATACGGACCTTCCTCGGAAACACTGGCAGATGGCAGCATTCCAAGAGATCCGGTCAATACGGAAGCCTCATCGCTTAAAATATCGCCAAACATATTCTCCGTGACCAGCACATCAAACTGGCGTGGATTTTTGATCAGCTGCATTGCCGCATTATCGACAAGCATATGCTCCAGCTGCACTCCTGGATATTCCTTCGCAACTTCTTCTGCCGTTTCACGCCACATCCGGCTGGATTCCAGGACATTGGCCTTATCAACTGATGTAACCTTCCCTTTCCGGGTGGATGCCAATTCGAATGCATAACGAATGACTCTCTCAATCTCTTTCTTCTGGTAAAACAGCGTATCTACTGCGGCAGCCTCTCCCTTTTGGAACGTCCTTTCGCTAGGTTTCCCGAAATAAAGCCCGCCAGTCAATTCCCTGACAACCACCATATCGACTCCCTCAACGACGTCCTTACGCAAGGGCGACACACCAGAAATGCTAGAATAATATTGGACAGGCCGGACGTTCGCATAGAGCCCGAGCTCCTTCCTGATCTTAAGCAAGCCTTTTTCAGGGCGGATATGTCCAGGCAGGCGGTCCCACTTCGGTCCGCCAACTGCCCCTAACAGGACGGCATCACTTGTCTTGCACAAATTAAGGGTATGCTCAGGCAGCGGAGTGCCGTGATCATCGATTGCCTCGCCACCGATTGCTCCATATGAAAAATGGAACTTATGGCCAAATAGCTCGCCTGCTGCCTCGAGGATACTGACTGCCCCCCTAGTTACTTCCTTGCCTACCCCATCGCCTGGAAGGACTGCAATCCTTTTTTCCATATTATTCGCCTCCGGTTTTTTATCGATTTTTGTTAGCCATTGACTGCCATCTTCTTCGTTTCTTCTATATACAGCACTCTGTTGACCGCGTTCAGGTAAGCTTTTGCTGACGCTTCAAGGACGTCCTGGGCAAGCCCCCTGCCGCTTGTTTCAATGCCGCCGAATTCGAGCTTCACATAAACCTGGGCAAGAGCATCCCTGCCTGCACCGACGGACTGGATTCTGTAATCAAGCAAACTAGCTCTTTCCTTCATGCATTTTTCCAGCGTATTATATAAAGCTTCGATACTTCCAGATCCGGTTGAGGCCTCCTGAATTTTTTCACTGCCGCCCCGATGGAGCGTTACTGTCGCAGTCGGCACCTGGTTCGTTCCGTATTGTACCTGGATCGAATCAAGGCGGTAATACTGCTGCTCCCTTGATAGCTTCTCCTCCAGGATGATCGCTGCAAGATCCTCGTCGGTCATTTCCTTTTTCCGGTCTGCCAGTTCTTTAAAAACAGCGAATAAATGATTAATCTCTTCTTCAGGTACGATGAGGCCAATTTCATTCAGTCGGTTGCGGAAGGCGTGTCTGCCTGAATGCTTCCCAAGTACCATTGAATTATTCTGAAGCCCAACAAGCTCTGGAGAAATAATTTCATAGGTTGTTTTCTCTTTTAAAACCCCATCCTGATGGATTCCTGATTCATGCGCGAAGGCATTCCTCCCGACGACCGCTTTATTTGCCGGGACCGCCATCCCCGTCAACTTGCTGACAAGGCTGCTTGTTCTGCTGATTTCCTTCAGGTTCATCCTCGTTTCGGCCTGGTAAAAATCTTTGCGGATATGGAGTGCAACCGCGAACTCCTCCAGTGCGGCATTGCCAGCCCGTTCGCCGATCCCATTGATCGTTCCCTCTACCTGAGCTGCACCAGCTGATACAGCCGCAAGCGAATTCGCGATCGACATGCCAAGATCATCATGGCAATGTGCGGATAACTCGACTTTATGGATGGACGGAACATGTTCATGTAAATAGTGAAAAATATGCCCATATTCCTGCGGTGATATATATCCAACCGTATCAGGAATATTAATGACTTTGGCCCCTGCCTTGATGACTTCTTCAACGATCTCTGCCAGGAAATCCAGCTCTGTCCGGCAGGCATCTTCTGCTGACCACTGGATGACAGGAAATCTTGCCGCCGCATATTTCACTGTCCTTACTGCCGTTTCGATCACTTCATTCTTTGTCTGCTTCAGCTTAAATTTTCTGTGGATCGGAGAGGTCGCAATGAATAAGTGCAGCCTTGGTTCGGCACCGAATCTTAACGCGTCCCAGGCTGCATCGATATCACCTGCGACCGAGCGGGCAAGCCCGGTTACCGAGCAGCCCTGGATTTGGCGGGATATTTCCGCCACCGATGCAAAGTCGCCCTTTGAAGCGGCTGGAAATCCGGCCTCGATGATGTCGACGTTCAGTCTCTCTAGCTGCCTTGCGATTTCCAGCTTCTCTGAAAAATTGAGATTGACCCCGGCTGACTGTTCTCCATCCCGTAATGTCGTATCAAAGATTTTAATTCTTCGCACTTGCAGCCACTTCTCTCTGCTTTTGTTTGTTGACAAACGGCATCATTTTCCGCAGTTCTCTTCCCACCTCTTCAATCTGGTGGGCATTCTCTTTTTCATTGATGGCATTGAATTGAGGTCTGTTGTTTTCGTTTTCTGCAATCCAGCCTTTTGCGAAAGTGCCTTCCTGGATATCTGCGAGCACCTTCTTCATTTCCTGCTTCACTTGATCGTTGACGACTCTCGGCCCGCTGACAAAATCTCCCCACTGTGCAGTATCAGAAATAGAGTATCGCATACCTTCAAGACCGCCTTCATACATCAAATCAACAATCAGTTTCAGTTCATGCATCGTTTCAAAATACGCAAGCTCTGGCTGGTACCCTGCCTCGACAAGCGTTTCAAAGCCTGCCTTCACGAGCGAAGTCAGTCCGCCGCATAAGACTGCCTGTTCACCGAATAAATCCGTTTCCGTTTCTTCTTTGAAGGTTGTTTCAAGTGCTCCTGCTCTTAATGCTCCGATCGCCTTTGCATAAGCGAGTGCAAGTTCCCTCGCCTGACCGGATACATCCTGATGGATCGCGAACAACGCCGGAACTCCAGCTCCTTCCTGATAGGTCCTTCTGACGAGATGTCCAGGCCCCTTTGGAGCGACAAGCAGTACATCACAGCTTTCAGGTGGAACAATTTGACCAAAATGTACATTGAAGCCATGAGCGAACATCAATGCCTGGTCTGTCAAATTCGGCTCAATCTCGTTTTTGTATACGGAAGTTTGCCTTTCATCCGGCAGAAGGATCATGACAACATCAGAACCAGCCACTGCCTCGCCTACCGCTTTCACTTCAAAACCGTCCTGCTCCGCCTGCTCCCAAGACTTTCCAGTCCTTAAACCGACTACCACATCAACCCCGCTGTCACGAAGATTCTGCGCATGGGCATGCCCCTGCGAACCGTACCCTACTACCGCTACTCTCTTTCCGTTAAAATAAGCCTCATTTGCATCTCCGTTATAGTACATTTTCGCCATGTTCGCTCTCCCTTTCAAAATGAATTTTTTTATACAAATGTTAGTGATTTTTGCTGGGTGGCACGCTGGTTTCCTCTTGGGAACGCTGTGGTCCCCGTCCGCGCCATTTCTCTTATTCCATATGGTTTAATCAAATCGATGAAAGCCTCGATCTTTTCTGTTTCTCCTGTCAACTGGATGATAATGCTGTCCTTGCTGACATCAATGACCGATGCCCTGAAAGGCTCGATGATCGAATAGATCTCCGGGCGATTATGAGGGAGGACAGGCACCTTTAGAAGGAGCAGTTCACGGGCGACGATTGCCTGATCGCTGATATCCGCCACTTTCAGCACGTCAATTTGTTTGTTCAGCTGCTTTGTGATTTGTTCTACCATCCCGTCGTTCTCCACGTGGACTACGCATGTGATCCGGGAAACTCCCTCCTGCTCTGTAAGCCCGACAGAAATGCTCTCGATATTATAATTCCTTTTCGTAAAAAGATTGGTAATCCTGTTGAGGACTCCAGGCCGGTTCAATACCGTCATCGTGATGATCCTTTTCATTTCTTCACACCTACCATTTCGTGAATGCCTTTTCCTGGAGCGATCATCGGATAGACGTTTTCCTCTCCATCGACCCTGAAATCCAGCAGCACAGGTTCATTGTCATTCAGCACTTCATCCAGAATCGAATGTGCCTCTGCTTCTGTCCGTATTTCAAACCCTTTTATGCCGTATGCTTCTGCCAATTTGACGAAGGAAGGCTGGACAGGATTCCTGCTGTGGGAATACCTGGCGTCATAAAAGATTTCCTGCCACTGCCTTACCATTCCAAGTGCTTTATTATTGAAAATGGCAATCTTGACCGGGAGCTGGAACTCTGCAATCACCGCCAGTTCCTGTGTTGACATTTGGAATCCGCCGTCTCCAAGGACTGCGATGACTCTTGACGCCGGATCCGCAAGCTGTGCTCCGATACTTGCCGGCAGGCCGAAGCCCATGGTTCCGAGTCCTCCTGATGTCACCCATCGATCAGGATTGTTCAATGGATAATATTGAGCGGCCCACATCTGATGCTGGCCAACATCGGTTACAACGATTGCATCACCTGACGTTTTCTCAAACAGCAGCTCCATGACCTTTTGAGGTTTGAGTGCTGAGCCGCTTTCATAATGATAAGGAAAATCTTGTTTCCAGGCTGATAATTTTTCCAGCCATTCATCATGCTTTGGAAGTGCGCCTCCCAGGCTGATCAGCTGCCTAAGTGCTTGCCCTGCATCGCCAACAACCGGAATCTGTGTTGGGACGTTCTTGCCAATTTCAGCCGGATCGATGTCGATATGAGCAACAGCCGCATGAGGCGCAAAATGCTTCAGATTGCCGGTTAGCCTGTCATCGAACCGTGCTCCGATATTGATTAAAAGGTCACATTCATAGAGCGCCATATTCGCTGTATAACATCCATGCATCCCCGCCATCCCCAGGAAAAGTTCATGTCCGGCCGGAAATCCTCCCAGACCCAATAATGTGTGTACAACAGGCAGTGACTGCTGCTCAGCATACTCTTTTAAAAAACCTGCCGCCCTTGCATGAAGGACACCTGCACCGGCGAGTATGACCGGCCTCTTCGCCCTGCTGACCGCTTCGGCCAGTTTTCTTACCTGAAGAAAATTCGGCTCGGTTGTCGGCTGGTAACCCGGAAGATGGATAGCCTGATCAGCAGGTTCTTCTGAAATCGCAGCTGCAAGGTCCTTCGGGAAATCGATTACGACCGGGCCGGGCCTGCCGCTAGTGGCAATATAAAAGGCCTCTTTGATGACTCTGGGAATATCCTTTGTATCACGGACTTGATAGTTGTATTTTGTGATTGGAGTAGTGATGCCAAGAATGTCAGCCTCCTGGAAGGCATCGGTCCCGATCACCCCCGTCGCCACCTGGCCGGTGAAAACTACGAGCGGCAGGGAATCCATCATCGCATCTGCAAGTCCGGTGATGATATTGGTTGCTCCGGGACCTGAAGTCGCGATCACCACTCCCGGTTTGCCGCTGATCCTGGCATATCCTTCTGCTGCATGAATTCCTCCCTGTTCATGCCTTGGCAGGACATGAAGGATTTTCGAATCATAGAGTTTGTCGTAAATCGGAAGGACAGCCCCTCCTGGATATCCAAAAATGACTTCGACATTTTCCTTTTCCAAAGATTTAAGCAGCAAATCCGCACCGCTTAATACACTCGTTTTCGCCTTCGTTTCCTTCAAGGCTGCTTCCATTTATCGAACCTCCCGCATTTTTTTCAAAAATAAAAAGCCCACTCCATCTCCATATGCCTGGGTTTGCCAGGCAAAGGGATGGAATAGGCTTTGTCTCCTGTTCCACGGTACCACCCTTCTTCACGCGTAATTGCGTGCGCTCGTGACAGCGTTTGCTGCCGGTTTTGATAACGAGTGCCACCCACTCGACCAGCTTTACTAGGATTCCTTTCAAACTGGTGCTCCAGGGTGAGTTCATTCCATGCGGCATCACCGGTTCTCAGCACCCCGGCTCTCTGTGCATGCTGGTCGCATGGAATTACTTGTCCCTGTCCTCACTTTATCCCTATTAAATTAGCTTACTTGATGAGCTTTCTCCTTAAAAACCTGAACCCCTTCAGCGACGACTCTTGCACGGAACTCTCGCAGGATGTTCTGGGTATGCTTTCCTGGAACACCCTCACCGATGACTCTTCCATCTACCTTCACAACTGCAATCACTTCCGCGGCTGTTCCGGTCAGGAACACTTCGTCAGCTGTATAAACATCATGGCGGGTAAACGGTTCCTCCTTCATCTCATATCCAAGCTCCCTGGCGATTTCGATCACGGCATTCCTTGTGATTCCTTCCAGCGCCCCTACATATCCGGGCGGCGTCAGGAAAGTGTTACCCCTGACGATGAAGACATTATCTGCAGATCCTTCTGCAACATATCCCTGGTCATTCAGCATGAGGGCCTCACTGACATTGGCAAGGTGTGCCTCAATCCTGACAAGGACATTGTTCAAATAATTAAGGGACTTAACTTTTGGACTTAAAACATCTGGCCTGTTCCTTCTGGTCGCCACCGTCACGATTTCAAGTCCCCGTTCATACAATTCCTTTGGAAAGATTGCAAGCGGCTCAACAATGATTACCACATTCGAGTTCTGACACTTATAAGGATCCAACCCCAGATCTCCTACTCCTCTTGACACGACAACCCGGATGTAGGCATCCCTTAATTGATTTCGTTCCACCGTTTCAACAATCAGGTCTGTGAACTCCTCTTTGGAGTGAGGCATGTTGAGCATGATGGATTTAGCGGAACGGTACAGCCGGTCCATATGCTCTTCCATCCTGAAAATATTGCCGCTGTATACCCGAATTCCTTCAAAAATACCGTCTCCGTATAAAAATCCATGATCATATACCGAAACTTTAGCATTTTCCTTGGTGACAAATTCGCCATTTAAGTAGATCCACTGATCGGGCACCATCAACACTCCTTTAATGATTAGACGCTTTAATTGAATAAAATTAAGGTTTAAAAAAATACAATTTTACACAATGCGATTATTGATATAAAACTGTGTCTGCAAGACTTGTTTTTTTATTTGAGGATTATCTTACGCCCAATTTTTCGCCTCGTCAACAGTCTTTTTTTAAATTATTTGATAATTTAGATTTGTTAAGCAATTTGAATCCGCTTACATTGTTGATATATTCACATTTATAAAAAATAAAATTTTTTTCTATTTTGGATTTAAAACACACAAAAAAAACTCACCTTGCGATAAGGTGAGTTAAGGTATGTAGTCTAATGGCGTCCCAGGAGAGATTCGAACTCCCGACCGTACGCTTAGAAGGCGTATGCTCTATCCAACTGAGCTACTGGGACATGTTTGTTTTTTAAAGACAAGATTTATTATATTAGCCAAATAACTATATGTCAATAGAAAAACAAAAACTTTTTCTGAGGGAGGCATAACCTGCCCTCAGAAAAATATTATAGTGGTTTCAATTGTTTTTGTGAAGTGAAAACTCCTGCTTCAGTCCTGTGATTTCACCAGCATCGTAGTCATAGACCTTCAGTGTCGCATTTCCATTGTCCAGTTCAAGGATGACATAGGTCCTCTCGCTTCTTCCACGAGGAAGCCGGATGCTGCCCGGATTGATGAATAATACATCATCGACCATCTCTGCCCCCAAAACATGTGAATGCCCAAAGCAAACAACATCTGCCTGCAGTTCTTTAGCCTTATAGTATAAGTTGACAAGGGTAGACTTCACAGAGTATAAATGTCCATGTGTCACTAAAATCTTAACTCCATCTACAACATGAAGATCGACATCAGGGAAATCCCCATAGAAATCGCAATTCCCTTTGACTGACTTAAAATGTTTGATTGCTTCATCATTTTCCTTTAGTTCTGAATCGCCGCAATGAATCATCAAATCCATATCTTTCCCATGCAGCCCATATATTTTCTCAAGCATTTCGGTTGAACCGTGGCTGTCACCGACAATCAGCACTCTTTTCATCGCTTTCACCGATCCTTGAGTGCCTGCTCTAGTTTTAGGATAGCATTCGCACGATGGCTGATTGAGTTTTTTTCTTCTGAAGATAACTCTGCCATTGTTTTGCTTTCTGCATCCACAAAGAAAATCGGATCGTAGCCAAAGCCGTTCGTTCCTCTGCGCTCATTCAGGATTCTGCCTTCGCATGTGCCGAAGACTGTCAACGTATCTTTTCCAGGCTCAGCCATTGCCAGAGCACAGCAAAATCTTGCAGTTTTCTTGCTTTCTGGCACATGCTGCAGCTCTTCAAGAACTTTGTCGATATTGTTTTCATCATTTTTTTCAGGACCTGCGTAACGTGCCGAATAGACTCCAGGCCGGCCTTCAAGGGCATCAACTTCCAGCCCTGAATCATCCGCGATCACACGAACACCCAAAACTTTTGAAATCGCCTCCGCCTTTAGGATGGCATTTTCCTCAAAAGTTGTACCGGTCTCCTCAACGTCTTCAAGTTCCGGAAAATCAAGCAGTGTTTTCACCGTAAGACCTTTAGGCAAAAAAAGCTTTTCGAATTCCTTCGCTTTGCCTCTATTTTTCGTTGCGATAATCACCGTATCCATCTTTGAGATCTCTCCCTATCTCTTTTTTGCACCATCGATTTTGGCTGCCAGTTCTTCACCCAGGGCTTCCTTTTGTTTCTCAAATAGCTCAGAAATTCCATCCTGTGCAGCCTTTAACAGCTCTTGCAGCTGGCTATAGGAAAAAGTCGCTTCCTCTCCCGTTCCCTGCAGCTCCACAAATTCCCCATTTCCCGTCATCACGACATTCATATCGACATGTGCAGCTGAATCCTCCACATAATTTAAATCTACTACAGCCTCACCGGATTTCAATATTCCGACGCTTGTCGCAGCAAGGAAATCTGTTACTGGATAATCCGAAAGCTTTTTCTGCTTGCTTAGCTTTTCAAGTGCCATTGCCATTGCCACAAATGCACCAGTAATTGAAGCCGTGCGTGTTCCCCCATCTGCCTGGATGACGTCGCAATCTACCCATACTGTACGCTCGCCAATCGCCTCGAGATTGACGACAGCTCTTAAGGCCCTGCCGATCAGACGCTGAATTTCCATCGTTCTGCCGGTAATTTTGCCTTTGGCCGCTTCCCTGATATTCCGCTGTTCTGTTGCACGAGGAAGCATCGAGTACTCGGCTGTGATCCATCCCTTTCCTTCTCCGCGCATGAACGGAGGAACCCGGTCCTCTATACTGGCTGTGCAGATCACCTTCGTATCTCCTACAGAAATCAGCACAGAGCCTTCAGGATGCTTTAAATAATCAGTTTCAATATGTATCGGTCTTAATTGTAAAGGTTCTCGCCCATCAAATCGCATGTTTTTTCCTCCTTAGCATGAGAAAGGCAGATTGATTCATCTGACCTGCCTGCATGTCACAATAAATAAGAGGCAGCTGAATGCCTGCCTCTTTACATGTCATTATTTAGTATAACAAAATCTCGCTATTAAAAACTACCTGTGTTCACTTTTTCAGGTCTTGTGACCGGCTCGGAAAGCTTATCGCCCTTTTCTGTCAGGACATCCGCCTCACCTTTTACTGTCAAAGCGACACTTTCGACTCCTGGCTGTTCAGTCAGCGACAGTACAAGCGAATTCAACAGGTGCTCGGAGACCATCTTTTCCTCAAAGCTTCCGTAGATGGATTCGTTAAAGTTCAGCGTAACCTTTCCATCCTCGATCTTCGGCGTATCAAGCAGTTTCACGTCTGATTGGAAATCCGAAATCAGGTTGGAAGCATAGGCAGGACCCTCAACAAGCTCATTGACGATAGCCGTGATGTTGTCCTTGAATTCATTGCTGACACGGCGCGTCACTGGAACATAGTAATATTCTCCCTCTTCGCCGCCAATATAGTAAACCGTAACTGCTTTTGTATTCGTGATATCGACGACATCTGTATGATCGACGTTAATGCCGTCCGCACGGCTCAATTCTTCGCCAATCGGTGTACCGTTCACTGGCATTGCCTCAAGTGGCGTGCCGTTCATCTGAAGCTTCACATTGTCAATCGTATCGAATTGCGTAAGCGTCCATGTCACAGCCTGGAGAATGCGCTTCTCATCCTCTTTCTGGTAGGTAGCGAATTCCTTTGAAAAATCAACCGTAGCTGTGCCGTCTTTAATGTTCACTGTCACCTGTGTATCAGCTGGAAGGACGGCCCGGAAGCCGTTAGGAAGCATCTCCTGTACTGGTCCGTTCGCCACAAGATGTTCAAGCGCCTGCTTGGCAACACTCTCCGTTTTAGGAAGAGCCATCGTTTGAGAGACTACATAGCCGTTCTTATCAATCAAATACAGTTCTGTCTGGACAGAAGCCTCAACTGCTTCCTTCCCATCCTGATCAACATCGGTCGTAACATTCTCGTCCAGCTTCTCCCCATCTTCCATGAACGTGACATCCTGAGGCGGATCAATCTTCTTCTTCTCCTCGCCCCCGAAAAGTCCGCAGCCTGACAGGAATACCGTAGTTGCCAATGTAGCAGCTGTAACGACCACAGCCTTTTTATTTTTTGACATATAAATCCCTCCAAAGACAGTTTGTACTAACATGTATACGAGCCTTTGGCTTTTTTAGACCGCCTTTGAAAAGATTTTTGAGAAATGGAATGGAAGAGTAGTATTTTTGTTGGACTTATGATCAGGAGACCGTGAACTGAGGGATCTTCTGGTAGAGTGGACGCTTAATTTGAAGGCTGTTTATTGAGTTAAGCAGGCGGAGTTGTTTGAATCGTGGCGAGGTCGGACATTTTGAGCGCCTCCGCCAATCATTTTGTCCGAAGTCATATCATCTTCTGACATTTTGAGCGCCTCCGCCAATCATTTTGTCCAAAGTCATACCATCTTCGGACATTTTGAGCGCCTCCGCCGATCATTTTGTCCGAAGTCATACCATCTTCGGACATTTTGAGCGCCTCCGCCGATCATTTTGTCCGAAGTCATA
>NZ_RSFW01000028.1 GCF_003937825.1 Mesobacillus subterraneus
CGAAGTTAGCAGGACTTCGGACAAAATCCGGTGGAGGAGGCAGTGAAAATGTCCGAAGATGGCATGTCTTCGGACAAAATTCGGTCTAGGAGCAGTGGAAATGTCCGAAGGTGGCATGCCTTTGGACAAAATCCGGTGGAGAAGCAGTGAAAATGTCCGAAGTTGATAGGACTTCGGACAAAATCCGGTGTAGGAGCAGTGAAAATGTCCGAAGATGGCATGTCTTCGGACAAAATCCGATGGAGGAGCAGGGGAAATGTCCGAAGTTAGCAGGACTTCGGACAAAATTCGATGGAGAAGCAGTGAAAATGTCCGAAGATGGCATGCCTTCGGACAAAATCCGGTGGAGAAGCACTGGAAATGTCCGAAGTTGATAGGACTTCGGACAAAATCCCATGGAGAAGCAGTGAAAATGTCCGAAGTTGGCACGCCTTCGGACAAAATCCGATGGGGGAGCGAAAACAGCTTCATGATTGCCCCAAAGCTGTCCGAACTTTAACCAGACATCCACCTATCCACATCCAATCCCCAATCCACAAAAAACCTCCCCGAAAACATTCGGGGAGGCACTTTATCCACATTTTAAAGCTTAAACGAGCTCTTCAGCGAGACGATGCGGTTGAAGACGAGCTTGTCTTCTGTTGTGTGCTTTGGATCGACGTTGAAGTAGCCGTGACGGAAGAACTGGAATTTGTCCTGCGGCTGTGAGTCCTTCATGTTTGGCTCAATGAAGCCATTCAGGATTTCAAGAGATTTTTCATTCACTTGATCCAGGAATGATTTGTTCTCTGCTTCATCTTCGCTTTCCGCTTCTTCGTCCAGAATCAGTGGCTCGTATAGGCGGAACTCTGCATGCAGGGCATGTGTTGCGTCTACCCAGTGAAGGGTTCCTTTTACCTTGCGGCCTGTGAAGCCGGTGCCGCTCTTCGTTTCCGGATCGTATGTGCAGCGAAGCTCGACAACTTCACCGTTGTCATCCTTGATCACTTCATTGCACTTGATGAAGTAGGCGTGCTTCAGGCGAACTTCATTGCCAGGGAATAGACGGAAGTATTTAGCAGGAGGATTTTCCATGAAATCGTCCTGTTCCACATAAATCTCGCGGGAGAATGGGATTTTGCGTGTGCCCATTTCCGGATTTTCAGGATTGATTTCTGCATCCAGCCACTCTACTTCGCCTTCTGGATAGTTCGTGATGACGACCTTCAGCGGACGAAGGACACCCATCGTGCGCGGAGCCTTCAATTTAAGGTCCTCACGAACGAAGTGCTCAAGCATTTGCGCGTCAACCGTTGAGTAGCCTTTTGATACTCCTGCTGCTTTTACGAATTCACGGATCGCTTCAGCTGTGAAGCCGCGTCTTCTCAATCCGGAGATTGTCGGCAGGCGAGGGTCATCCCAGCCATCAACATATTTTTCTTCCACAAGCTGCTTCAGTTTGCGCTTGCTCATGACGGTATTTGTCAGGTTCAGACGGCCAAATTCAATCTGCTGTGGTGTTGCTTCCATTTCACACTCACGGACAACCCAGTCATAAAGCGGACGCTGGTCTTCGAATTCCGTTGTGCATAAGCTGTGGGTAACCCCTTCGATGGCATCCTCAAGCGGGTGTGCGAATGCATACATTGGATAGATGCACCATTTGTCGCCTGTGTTGTGATGAGTGGCATGGGCGATGCGGTAGATGACAGGGTCACGCAGATTGATATTCGGCGATGACATGTCGATCTTCGCGCGCAGAACCTTTTCACCATTAGCGAACTCACAGTTTTTCATGCGTTCGAACAGCTCGAGGTTCTCTTCGACAGAACGATTACGGTACGGGCTTTCCTTTCCTGGCTCGGAGAGTGTGCCGCGGTACTCGCGGATTTCGTCAGCAGACAGGTCATCCACATAGGCTAATCCCTTTTTGATCAACAAGACAGCGCGATTGTACATCTCATCGAAGTAATCAGAAGCGAAGAACAGGCCATCCCATTCATATCCAAGCCATTCCACATCTTCCTTGATGGCATCGACGTATTCCTGATCTTCCTTCAATGGGTTCGTGTCATCGAAGCGGAGATTTGTCGTGCCGCCGAATTCATCAGCAAGTCCGAAGTTAATAACAATGGATTTAGCGTGACCGATATGTAGGTATCCGTTTGGTTCTGGAGGGAAACGTGTCACGACTTTATTGCGCTTGCCGCTCTCCAAATCTTCCTTAATGATCGTTTTAATAAAATTAGAGTTTTCTTCCAATTGAAATCAGCCTTTCCTTTACTCAGTCTCATTATGTCTATTTTAATGATTACTATAATATATTTCCACTGAACTATATAGTAATAAGAAAAAAACGTAAAAACAAGAGGATATGAATAATAAGGAAGGTGCCTCCTCCTCTGAAGGTACCTTCCTTATTATTTTGCCAGCACGTTCTTGATTACTTCATTCGTCAAATTAGGGACGATTTTTAGCGAGTAATCGATTTCCATCCGCTCATAGCGTTTGTGGGCATCAAGTCCGTATGGTCCAATATTGATAACCGGAACATTTAGCTCCCGAATCTCTGGATAGTCCACAAAAAACTTCGATCCCCAGCTCGGGTTATTCCGTGATGCGGCTTCAAGTGCCTCATCATCATCGCTAAGTGCGACGAAACTCATATCCGATATATAAGGAAAGAAGCTGCGCACCACGATAGGGTGCCCGTAATCCGGCTGAACCGTCTCTACGGCTTCCTCTAAAGCTTCAATCAAGTTTCTTTCGTCCCTCGATTCACCGGTCACTTCAATTCTTGGTGAGTAGAGGGAAGAGTAGAAGACGATGATCGCCGGGCTCTGATCGGGCATCCACTTCCACGCCTCTTCGACGACCCTGGCCGCATACATCCGCAGATCAAGGCTGACATCAAGCAGGAGGGTCTCTTTGAACTCGACCATATGCGCTGTGTACTCTGACCCGTGCACCTGGATCAATTCAGTTTCCATTTCTTCATAAGTCATGACTCGGGGCTTCCATTGAAGTTCCCGGCAAGGTTCTCCGCTGGCTTTGCAATAGCGCTGGTAACGTTCATGGTACAGCTCCAATGCTTTTTCAAAAGCAATGCCGGCATGCTCCTTCAATTTTTCCAGAACATCCTTTGGCGTCCAGGAATGGATGAAAAAGTTGTAGTAAACGTAGGCAGCCAGGGCAGTTTGGACGGTGTAGTTCGGCTTAAGGTCCATCTGTTTCAGGGAGACTGGCGGCATGGTTGTTTCCCCGAAGGCCTCGTTGCACAGGTCAGGGTTGTAATCAATCTGCCTCGTCAGTTCTGCGGCAATCAGGTTGGGATCCAATCCCTCGAAGGCAGATCCGACATGTGTTTCAGCGCCAGTGATAAAGAAGGAAGGGAGGAGTTTCCCAACTGTTCCTTTGTAGATGTACCTGTTTTTATCTCCTTCAAAGCGAGGGGATACAAAATCACTGTTGATGGCGGCAACATATTCAAAGCCGTGTTCTTCTTTCCATGCATTCAACTCTTTGACCGCTGAGAGGATGCCGTAAGAGCTGTCCTCCTCATCACATTCTGACAGAAAAACGAGATTGCCCTCCAGTTCCTCTGGGTGCTCAGAATAATATTTTAATAGATAAAGGTTGGTAGCAACGCCGCTCTTCATATCGAGCACGCCACGGCCAAACATCCATTCTCCGGAGTCGGCATGCTTTTTTACTCGAGGAGGGAGGTTTTCCTTCTTCAGCTCCTCAAGCAGTTCATCAGGCTCGAAAGCTAAACCGGCAAGCTGCGTAAAATCATCTATTCCGACTGTATCGAGATGCCCCATCAAAATGACAGTTTTGTTGCTATCCCCTTTCGTCCCTTTTACAAAAGCCAGTACATTAAAGCGCTCAAGCACATCATTGTGGGTTTGCGGTTTAATCACGTGGGTCGGATTCTCCATAAAATAAGGAAACGAAGAGATCATCGTATATAAAGCCTGAGCAATTTCCTTTTCACCATTCGTATTGACAATGCTCCCGATGTTCACAAGCTGTTTCGTATAAAATAAAACCTCATCCCGGCAATCAAGCATCCAAAGCATCCCCTTTCGAAACATTCAGTTTTTTAATTCAAAACTAACGTATATTCTCAGGAAATACAAGATGCCTTGTATTAAACTGGATGAAAAAATCCTCCTCAAGATCGAGGAGGATTCAGGCTTATTTTTTCTTTCCTTTGCTTGATAGTGCGGTTACCTTACTCGAGGAGGCTGCCTGGACTGCTTTATAAGCATTGACATAGCCTGCCCCGACCTCATGCAGCTGGTATCCAGCCATCGGATCGGCAGTTTGCACCATCAGGTCAAGTGCCAGGTCTGGGGTTAATGACGGGTTCGCTTCCTTCATCAAAGTAACAACTCCAGAGATATGTGGTGTCGCCATGCTAGTGCCGCTTGATGTTGTATAGTAAGGCAGATGGAGCGGATCGATATACGAGACATCGGTGACTGTACCCAGCAGATTCATGACAAGGCCGGTGGAAGAGCGGGTTGCTACAATATCGACGCCTGGCGCTGTAATATCTGGATGCAGGTACTCATCGCCCGCCACACCGCGTGACGAAAAGTCCGCAAGCTGTTTATCCTTCGTCCCCGCTGCTACACTGATGACCCACGGTGCTGCTGAGTAAGGGTTTAGAGTGTTATCCTCAGGGCCTTCATTGCCGGCAGCAAACACAACCGTCATCCCTGCATCATGAGCTTTTTTGGATGCAACATTGATTGGGTGATCAGGCGAATATTCTCCGGTTGACCCCCAGCTGTTGCTGATGATATCGATTCCGTATTTTTCCTGATTTTTAATCGCATAATCAAAAGCTTCCAGTGACCAAAGAATATTGATCGCCTCGCCAACGCCAAGTCCGACCAATTTAGCATCCGGTGCTACTCCTTTATAGAGGCCACCGCTGGAGGTTCCGCTTCCGGCAATCGTTCCGGCAACATGGGTGCCATGGCCCGAGGTGGTGTCAGTGTTCAGCTGGTTCTCCAGGTACAGAGGCTGATTGCCAAAAAGATCGCCGACAACAAACTTCACATTCTGAATGACCTTTTCTCCGTATTGCAAATCAGGGTGGGTAGCATCTATGCCGCTGTCAATGACCGCAACAGTGACTCCTTTTCCGGTGTAGCCGAGGTCGTTCCAAACGGCTTCTGCACCGATGAGCGCACGGCTGTCACGAAGGAAATACTCCAGATCATCATTTGCATAGATCGAGAGGATATTGGTTGATGTAAGAAGCAGTTCATTGATGAGGCCGATTTTTCCTTTGACCGCAACAATTGGAAGCTCGCTGAAAGGCTTTGTCTCAAAGCCTAATAATTTCAAAAGCTTAATATCCGACAGCAATGGCATATCTTTGTAAGTAATGATCATTTCAACTTCTTCATTGCTCAAAGGACTAGTAAGTCGGTTTTCAAGCTTCGGGTCCAGCTCAACCGAAAGCAGAGATGCCTTCGGATTGGAGAAGGCAGGTGTTAAAATAAATCCCAATAACATAATGGCTAATACAATGACATGTAACTTTTTCATATTTTCCCCCTTAAAAAATTTAGAAAATTCATACACCTTCTAATATCCAGTGCAAGTTAGCAAGAAACCTATTTTGGGTTGGGAAAATTCAAGATTCATTGAATGTTAATGATTTCACAATCCCTTCAAAACTTCTTGAACCTTTTGTGTCATCGACTTTTTACAGAAGGGAATCAGCTGAAAAGAGAGGAAAATGGAGGTGTAAATATAAAGGAGGGAATATCATGCCGAAAGAAACGTTCAAAGCGACCGCTGTTTTACAAGAAGGAGTTAAGGTTGATGTGCAGGCGAGGAATTTTCATATCACCATTGACGAGCCGCCAGCTCTGGGAGGTACAGACGCAGGGATGAATCCGGTGGAAATGCTGCTTGGTGCCCTGGGAGCATGCCAATCCATCGTGGCGCGGGTATACAGCCAGAAATTCGGGGTGGAATTAGAGGACTTCCGGGTAGAGCTCGAAGGAGATCTAGACACCGATGGGTTCATGAACAAGTCGGATGTCCGCCGCGGTTACTCAGATATTCGCTATACCTACCATATTACATCACCATCCCCAGAGGAAAACATCCGGGCACTCGCTGACTTCATCGCCAGGACCTGCCCAGTGGATGACACAATTTCCAATCCAGTGAACGTGGTGCGAAAAGACCTTGTCATTGAAAAAATAATAGAGCAAAATATCTGATACTTGAGTCAAACGGCAATTATGATATAAATTGCCGTTTTTTTTTGACCATTTTTCTATAAAATCCCTACCATTGGAGAAAGTAAGAGGAGAATTTGTAGGAGGGATTTTATGGATTTCACTTTTTTCTGGGAGACAGCTGTATTGATATTATCCGGAATATTATTATTGAGGATTGCAGGCAGGAAGTCGATTTCTCAAATGACCCTGGCCCAGACAGTGGTCATGATTTCTCTTGGCACCATCATAGTTCAGCCAATCGTCCAAAAAAGTATGTGGAAGGCGCTGGCAGGTGCGGCTATATTTGTCGCAGCAATCGTCATCCTTGAATATTTACAGTTAAAGCTCAATTTCTTTGAAAAATTTATCACGGGAAAATCGAAGATCATCATCCAGGATGGAAAGCTGAACATTAAAAATATGAAAAAACTCCGTCTCACAGTAGACCAGCTGGAGATGCGGATGCGAAACAAAGGAATCACCCGGATGGAAGACATCAAAATGGCGACAATTGAACCCAATGGTCAGCTAGGATATGAATTGGTGGATGACGCCAAGCCACTGACAGTCGGTGAGTTCAAAAAAATACTCAATGACTATCTGCCGGCATTGGCAATGACATCAGAACAAAAAAAAGAACCTGCAAGACCCACCATTTTCGAAGAACTTAATAAATCCATTAAGCAGCACAACCCTAAGTATCTTCAATAAAACACGCCTATCCTCGTGGAATTAGTAGAAAAGAGGTCATCTATAAAGGAGATTGCTGCCCGTTTGTGTTTGATCAACAAAAAATAGGTCACGAATGAAGGAGATTGGCGCAATTTTACGCTAGAAGAGGAAAAAGAGGTCATCAATTATGTTGTTATCACCGAAAATTTCAATATATCGACCACATTCTGGAATATATCAGCGGATTTTCAAATATATCGACCACATTCTGAAATATATCAGCGGATTTTCAAATATATCGACCACATTCTGGAATATATCAGCGAATCCAGCTTTTCGTTGCCTGTCCAATACTGAAACTCATTCATTACTCGCCGGTTTTCACCGTCATTGATTTGAAAAGAGTCAAACAATTTTTTCCTTTTATTTATCCGCGTCTATGTGCTATTATTTAGAAATACGAAATATACATTTAAAATCTTCTGGTGCAGGAGATTTTTTTCTTTTTAACGAAAAGGGGAGAAACTGATTTGTCACAGAAAAAAGAGCCTTTATGGACCTCTTCATTCATAAAATTAATGGTAGGGAATCTCTTCATTTTCATGTCTTTCCAGATGCTGATTCCGACTTTGCCACCTTATATAAAATCAATCGGAGCCACGGGAACGGAAATCGGGCTGGTTACGGCACTATTCTCAATCGGTGCTGTATTGAGCAGGCCGTTCATTGGCTTTATGCTAGAGTACAAAGCGCGCGGGCCGCTCGTTCTGATTGGTGCGGTACTGCTCCTATTAATCACATTCTTATATCCACTTTCACAGGTGGTCGTGATTTTCCTGGCATTCCGCCTGATTCACGGGCTTGCCTGGGGATGGTCAACGACGGTGAATGGCACAGCTGCCGTTGACCTGGTCCCGAACTCCCGCCTTGGCGAGGGGATGGGGTATTTCGGCCTTTCCATTACCATTGGGATGATCATCGCCCCGAGTCTCGGGATTTTCCTGTTCCAAGTGACTTCTTTCGATAACCTTATTTACATTTCCGGGGCTCTTGGAGTCATCGCATTGGTGCTCCTGGGAACGGTGAAGTACAATACGCCAAATCAGGTGTTAACTACGAAAAAGGAAGATTTGAAGTTCACTTATTTAGGATCGCTGGTCGAAAAATCCGGCTGGTTCCCGGCAATGCTCACGTTGCTCATCAACCTTGGCTATGGAACGATTGTAACGTTCATCGTGATTTTCGGTGATGAGCGCCGGATTGACCAAATCTTCCTGTTCTACTTATGCAATGCCATCCTGGCGTCACTGTCACGTCCGGTTGCCGGAAAATGGTTTGACCAGAAAGGGCCAGTCGGGCTTGTCATATTAACAATCTCCATTACGATCATGGGGATGTGGGTGCTGAGCTTTGCCCATTCCAACTTGATGATTGCGATTGCCGGCGTATTATTCGGCATTGGGTTCGGCTCTCTGATCCCAACCCTGCAATCCTGGACATTGTCCCTGACACCCCCAAACCGTCGAGGTGTGGCGAATGGTATGTTCTTTTCATCCATCGACCTTGGGATTGGAATAAGCGGTTTGGTTTTTGGAGTGCTTGCGCAATTTGTGGATCTGGGAACACTATTCCAGATTTCTAGCGGGTTCATCGTTTTAGCTCTGATCCTGACCATTGTAAAAGGAAGACGCACGACAAAAGTACAGCAGCCAAAGGAAGCTGTTTCCTGAGGCAGAAAGCCAGCCTGATATAGGCTGGCTTTTTCTATGGTTGCGAACCGCACTCTTATGATTTAAACTGATAAAGAAATTTAGACTGTACGGATTGGTAAGTGAGGGCAATGATGGAGAATCAGGATCAAACAATTGAAGTGATGCGCGCATGTTTGCTTGCGGGGAAAATCATGCTTCAAAGCGGGGCGGAAACGTACCGGGTGGAGGACACGATGTCGCGGATGGCTTCTTCATTTGGGCTTAGTCAGACACACAGCTATGTAACGCCGACCGGCATCATTTTTTCAACAGAAGGAGAAGGGCCTGAGAGAACGAAGCTCGTGCGCATTTCCGACCGGACGACCGATTTGCGGAAAGTGGCCATGGTCAACAGCGTTTCCCGGAAAATCAGCAGTGGTAAAATTGGGTTGGAAGAGGCACTTAAGCAGCTGAAGGACATTGAGGAAGCCAACTTAACCTATTCCTTCTTCATCCAAATCGTTGCCGCAGCCATCGCAAGCGGTTGTTTTACAATCATGTTCCGGGGCAGCTGGCTGGACTTCCTGCCATCTATGGCAGCAGGCGGGATGGGCTACTTCCTTGTCGTCTATTTCCACAGGATTGTCCCGGTTAAATTTTTCGCCGAATTCCTGTCTTCCTTTTTCATTGGAATGGTATCATTTTTCTTCGTGAAAGTTGGTCTCGGCCAGGAGCTGGATAAGATCATCATCGGTTCGGTCATGCCCCTTGTCCCTGGACTGCTGATCACCAACGCTGTCCGGGATTTGATGGCGGGCCACCTTGTATCCGGATTATCGAAGGGGGCCGAAGCCTTGTTGACGGCATTTGCGATCGGTTCCGGTATTGCGGCAATTCTATCTTTTTTATAGGCAGGAGAAATTGGGATGGTTTATATTGAACAGCTAATCACCAGCTTTATAGCGTCCGCAGCGTTCGGGATCATTTTTAATGCGCCGAAAGAGTCACTGGTCAAATGCGGGATATCCGGGATGGTCGGCTGGATCGTCTATTTTGCCCTTGATGCAAATGGTTTCGGCACGATTTTCGCCACACTGATGGCATCCTTTTTGATCGCGGTCGTCAGCCAGTTTTTCGCGAAGGCATATCGAACTCCGATCATCATTTTCAGCGTTGCCGGGATCATTCCCCTCGTGCCGGGCGGACTTGCCTATGATGCGATGAGGAACTTCGTCGAGAATGATTACAGCGTCGCGCTGTCACTGGCGGCCAAAGCCTCGATGATTTCCGGGGCAATAGCGGTCGGCCTTGTTTTTTCTGAGGTAATCAATCAGGTGATCAGGCGCTCCAGTCTGGGACCGGTAAAATAGGCGGGCAGGCTCATATGAAAATATGGGTCTTTTTTCATACAAATAAAAGGTGTTTTCTTTAGAATGCAGAAATACATAAAATAGTAATTCATGAAAAGGGAGGAGAAGATGGAAATTCTATTGATCAGGCATGGTGAATCGGAAGCGGATATTCTAAAGGTGCATGAAGGACGTGCGGATTTTACGCTGACGGAACATGGCCGCAGACAGGCACAGGAAATGGCGAAAGTGGTGAAAGAGAAGTATTTGCCTGAAGTCATCTGGGCAAGCACATTGAAGCGAGCGCGCGAAACGGCGGAAATTCTCAGCTGGGAAACGGGGATTTCCGTCATTGAGGATGATGGATTAAGAGAATTCAATAATGGCGTCTTGGCGGGATTGCCATTTGCAGAGGCAAAGCTGCGCTATCCTGAACCCGAGGGCGGAAGAATGCCGCATGTAAGGATTGAGGATGGAGAATCCGAACTTGAATTTCGCTTCAGAGCCCAGACTGTTTTCTCTAAAATTCTTGCAGAAAGCGCCGGCAGGAAACGGATTGCGATTGTCTCACACGGCGGGATGATCTCTAACCTGCTGAGAGCGTTCCTGAATCTGCCTGTATCCTGTGACACCTACTTTCCGACTGGTGACACAGGGATTCATTTGCTCAGGTTGAATGGCGGGCAAAAAACAGTCATGTTCCTGAACGACTGCGGACATCTCGCAAAGGTAGATTCAGAGCGCCTGGCACTTCAATAACTTCGAGAAAAGCACGAATCCAGTTCAGACTGGCTTCGGGCTTTTCGTTACATTTTCACGATTGTCCTTCCGCGATTCTCACCTTTTAAAATGCTTGAAAGGACGCCTGGCAATTCTCCTAATGACACTTCATTTTTTATCGTTTCCAATAAACCATCCGGCTTCAGGTCTGAAGCCATCCGTTGCCAAATCACCTTTCTGGTTTCCATTGGGCAATACACGGAATCAATGCCCAGTAGGTTGATTCCTCTAAGAATGAAAGGAAACACAGTGGTGGCGACATCGGTTCCGCCTGTCAGGCCGCTGACAGCGACGGAACCATTGTATTCGAGCTTGCTGAGGATGGCAGCCAGTGTTTTCCCGCCGACCGGGTCAACGGCTGCTGCCCAGAGCTGCCGATCAAGCGGCTTTATTTTTTCACCTGCAAGCTCTTCACGGCTGATGATTTCTTTAGCACCTATTGTGCGGAGATACTCGTGTTCCGCTTCTTTGCCCGTACTTGCCACTAGGTGATATCCGCGCTTGGCGAGCATCGCTACTGCCACACTGCCAACTCCGCCTGTCGATCCGGTCACGAGGACTTTGCCCTTATCCGGTGAGAGTCCGTTTTCTTCTAGCCGGTGTACAGACAGTGCTGCGGTGAATCCAGCAGTCCCGAACACCATCGCTTCGCCCAGGCTCAATCCCTCAGGCAGCGGAACAATCCAGTCTCCCGGGACCCGCGCGTACTCACTGAACCCTCCATAGTGGGAAACACCTATTTCATAGCTGGTGGCGATAACATGGTCGCCTTCCTTGAAACGCCCGTCTTTTGAGGTGACAACGGTTCCGGCAAGGTCGATTCCAGGAACGAATGGATAGGAGCGGACAATTTTTCCGTTCGGAATGCTGGCAAGTCCATCCTTATAATTGACGCTTGAGAATGCCACCTTGATGACGACATCCCCCGCAGGCAAGTCCTCCAGCCCAATTGTTTTCACCTCTGCTGAAAAATCCTCCTCCGTCTTGTTCACCATAAACGCTTTGAATTGATCCATTACGCCACTTCCTTTCCAGACTTGATAGTTTAAGTATAGGAAAAAACACGGCAAGGCTGCAAAAACAAAAATCGAAATGTTAACTCCCGCACAAATTTATTACGATTTTGTGTCCACTTATTCTGGTGTGACGGACTTCACATATCTTTTAATCTGCCTCCCTTAAGATTTAGGTAAGTAAGGTGCACAGGGGGAAATGGGGCTCAAAAACATTATCAAATCAATTTTTCACTATTCACAAAGTGTTTACAATTTCACCCTATTTTGACTGTTTTTCCATGATAAGATGATTTTTGAAATCGGGATCGATTTACAGGGAGGTAGCAAAGTTGTACAAATTCGAGAAATCCTTTTACTCCAAAACAAGTATGTATTCCTTTGTCGTTGTGCTGTTATTATTTTTCTCAATGTGGTATTCAACATCGAAGTTTGTCCATATCGATATGGCGCTTCTGGGATATGCAATTTCATCAACAGTTTTTGCGATTGGCCTGACCATCAGGATGAGCTTCTGGATGTGGCGCAAAGCCACGAACCGGGTGGCGAAGCGCAGTGTTGATAACCTTTTTAATAAAGAAAGATTGAAAAGAAATTCAAAAGCGGTAGTTAAAACCTTGATCGATAATATCATTTTACAAAAATTTATTTTCCAGCGCGGTATCTACCGTGGGATCCAGCACTTCATGATTTCATGGGGCTGCATCATCTCATTCGCGATTACATTCGGGCTGACATTCGGATGGATGCGTTTTGACCTGATCGACCCGGAAACATACCAGATCATCGTGTTCGACTTCCCGACAATCACAATGGCTGCTCACGGAATTTTCGCCGAAATCGTCTACAACGGATTGAATATCGGTGCCATCATGGTTCTGATCGGTGCAGGCATGGCCCTTTACCGACGCATCACAGATTACGATGTAAAAGTAACACAGCGATTCGAGTTTGATATCCTGCCATTGATCATTCTTCTGGCAGTGACAGTTACAGGGCTGATCCTGACAATTCAGTACACATTCCTGGGTGGCTGGATGCACCATTATATGTCACTCATCCACCAGGTAACAGTCATCATCATGCTCATGTACTTCCCATTCGGGAAATTGTTCCACGTGCCAATCAGGCCGCTGGCAACAGCCGTTCCAATGAGTTATCAAGAGGTGGTCAAAGTGGATACGAAATCATGTAAAAGCTGCGGACAGCCATACAGCAATGATGACCAGATTGCGGATGTCCAGGCAATTTTAAAAAGCCAGAACTTCGACCTGCAGCTTGCAGACGGCTCCTATCTGTCAGATTACTGCACAGGCTGCCGCCGCAGGATGAGGGCATTGAAACAGATGAATCTTGAAGCGCCGCAAGGCAACCCATACGGACCAGTAAACACCAATAACGGAATTCATATATCAGGCTTCAGCAAAAAACGTTCGGAAGAGTTTTACGGACTTGACCAGGATTCAAAGGAGGAAAAAATCGATGAGCCAGTTTCTCGTTAAAGAAGGCGTAAAAAACCAGATCCGCAAAGGTGAAAAGCTAGTCACAACCCATTGCTGCTACTGCGGGATGCAGTGCGGGATGCACATTCGCGTTGATGAAAAGAATAACAAGGTTGTCGGTGTCGAACCACGTTATGACTGGGTTTTAACAAGAGGGAAAATGTGTCCTAAAGGGGTCACGGCCTACCAGACAATCGATCATCCGGACCGGATTAAAACTCCTTTGATCAAAAAGAATGGCAAGTTCGTGGAAGCTACCTGGGATGAAGCCCTTGACTTGATTGAAAGCAAATACAAAGGCATCCAGGAAACTTACGGCAAGGATGCGGTTGGCGTCTACGGCGGCGTGTCCATGACGAATGAGAAATGCTACCTGGTCGGAAAGTATGCCCGTGTTGGACTGGGCACCCGCTATATCGACTATAACGGCCGCTACTGCATGAGCTCCGCTGCCGGCGGATTCAACAAGACGCTCGGCATGGACCGCGGCTCGACGCTTCCCTGGACTGAGCTTGAGCATACAGATACATTCTTCATGGCTGGCTCCAACACAGCGGAATGCCATCCGACAAGCATCCAGTGGTTCTGGAAGGCGAAGGATAAAGGCGCAAAGCTGATCGTGGCAGATCCGCGTGAGACGGCAACAGCTCGAGTAGCAGACGTCCACCTTGACCTGCTTCCAGGTACAGACGCAGCATTGGCGAACGGCATCATGCACCTGTTAATCAAGTATGATTACGTGGATCATGCATATGTCCAGGAACGCTGCAATAATTTTGAAGAGTTAAAAGAAATGACGGCGAAATTCACGCCTGAATATACGTCTAAGCTTACAGGTGTCGCAGCTGAGAAAATCATCAAGGCAGCGCACATCTTCGGTAAATCACCACGCTCGGTCGTTATGTTCGCACGTGGTGCTGAACAGCAGACTTCCGGTGTTGACAACGTAAGCCTCTATACATCGATGGCTTTATTGAGAGGCCAAATCGGAAAATTCGCATCAGGGGTTGCTACTTTTACAGGACAGGGCAACGGCCAGGGCGGACGCGAGCACGGACAGAAAGCAGATGCGCTTCCAGGCTACCGTAAAATCGCCAACCCTAAAGACGTAGAATACATTTCCGGTATTTGGGGCATCAAGCCTGAGGAAATGCCGAAGGAAGGCGTATCTGCATACGAAATGTTCCACCTGATGCAGAACAAGACGATTCGCGCCTTGCATGTCATCTGCTCGAATCCGGTTGTATCATCACCGAACATCAATTACGTCCAGGACTCACTTGAGAAGCTCGACTTCCTCGTTGTAAATGATTTCTTCATGTCTGAGACTGCTGAGCTTGCGGATGTCGTCTTGCCGGCAACTACTTGGGCTGAAGATGAGGGTACGACAACTAACATCGAAGGCCGTGTAATCCGCATCCGCAAGGTAGTCGAACCGCTTGGCGAATCGAAGCCTGACTGGGAAATCATGAAGCTGATCGCTGACCGCCTTGGAAAAGGCAAGTTCTTCGAATACAACGAACCAAGAGAGATTTTCGATGAACTGCGCCTCGCTTCAAAAGGCGGCAAGGCTGATTACTACGGAGTAACGTACGAAAAAATCGATGAGCAGGACGGCGTTTTCTGGCCGGCTCCAGCAGAAGATCACAAAGGAACTCCATCCGTCTTCCAGGAGCGTTTTGCTACTGAAGATGGCAAAGCCAACCTAGCAGTCTGTGATTTCAGAGGACCCTCAGAAGTTCAATCGAAAGAATATCCTTTATGGCTGACAACTGGCCGTGTCGTATTCCACTATCTGTCCGGAAACCAGACACGACGCGTTGACTTCCTGATGGAGCAATGCCCAGAGCCATTCGTTGAAATGCACCCTGAACTGGCCAGCCAGTACCAGGTCGAAAACGGCGAAAGAGTTAAGCTTTCAACTCCGCGTGGCGATATGATCGCCCCGGTAAAAATAACAAAAGCAATCCGCAAGGACACAATGTTCGTCCCTTACCACTGGGGCAAGAAGCTGGCAGTCAACCAATTGACCAGCCCGGCACTGGATCCATTCTCGAGGATGCCTGAATTTAAAGTCTGTGCTGTAAAGCTCGAAAAACTGACAAAATAGGAGGAACGGCCATTATGAATAAAATAATGTATCTAGAATTTGAACGCTGTATAGGATGCCGTGCCTGCCAGGCAGCCTGCCGTGAGTGTGGAGACCATGATGCCAAGGAACGGAACTACGTAGAATATGTTGATTTCACCGAATCACGCCAGACTTTCCCGATGCTGTGCATGCAATGTAAAGACCCAGCATGTGCACGTGTTTGCCCGGCAAACGCGATTCAGATCACGGACGAAGGCGTCGTACTGTCAGCGATGGAAGAAAAATGCATCGGCTGCCGCAACTGTACGTTCGGCTGCCCATTCGGAATCCCGAAATTCGACTTTGAGAAAAACAAAATGTACAAATGCGATATGTGCTATGACAGAACTCGTCATGATATTGCGCCAATGTGTGCATCGGTTTGCCCGAGTGATGCAATCCGCTTCATCGACTTTGATGAAATGCAGCAGCTCCGCAGAAAACGCACCCAGATGAACCTGGTCGAAGGCAAAAAGCCTCAAGAGGGCAATAAATGGGATTACGTGCCTGAATTCTTCGGTGTTTATACAGATCAATCATGATGTTAATAGGAGCCGGCCGGAAAAGAGCGCTAAGTTCATTAGGGCCGGCTCTGTTTTTGGCTTCGCTATTCACGATATTGACGATAATCAGATTTTATTGGCGATGTTCACAGGTTTATTGGCGAAAAAAAGTTTTTATTGGCGAAAATGACCAACTTATTGGCGAAAAAATAAATTTATTGGCGAACTGAAAATTATCGACGGTTTTTTCCAGTTTGGTTTCAACTATTAATAGATAAGGTAGGGAATAATAACCCATCCCGAAAAAGAGGTGCTTATAATGCTAAAAGGAAATGTACTTGCGGTGACAAGCGGGAAAGGCGGAGTTGGTAAATCGTCTCTATCCGTGAACCTTGCGCTGGCTCTTCAAAAGCTTGGCAAATCGGTTGCCGTAATCGACCTAGATATATATGGATTCAGTGTACCGAAAATCCTTAACATAGATTCAAAGCCTAAAACATTCAATGGGAAAATCATTCCGGTCGAAGCGAACGGCATCAAGGTGATGTCAATGGGCTTCCTTGTGAAGGACAATGAGCCAATCGTCTGGCGCGGGCCGATGCTGGGCAAGATGATCCAGCATTTTACCGAGGATGTCCTGTGGGGTGAAATGGATTATTTCATTCTTGATATGCCGCCTGGTACCGGGGATGTGGCTCTCGATATGCACTTGATGATTCCGCAAAGTAAGGAAATCGTCGTGACAACTCCTCATAAAGCGGCATCATTCGTTGCCGAACGTGCAGGGGCGATGGCCATCAAAAGCAAGCATGAAGTCATCGGTGTGGTCGAAAACATGTCCTACTTCAAGCCAGAAGACAGCGAGCAGAAGTATTTCATCTTTGGAAAAGGCGGCGGCGAGAATCTGGCGGAGCAGCTTGGTACGGAATTGCTTGGGCAGCTGCCAATCCAGGAAGCGGATGAGACCAGCGAAACACCGGCGATTGCTGCAGAGAACAGCCCGCTTTTCAAGGAATATCTAAACCTGGCAGAAAAAATCGATGCCAAGTTTCAGCTCTAAGAACAGGAGGATTTGGCCATGAGTGATGATAAAAAACAGACCCATCATGAAGATGATAAAGATATGATCAAGCTGATCGACAATCTGAACAGGAAAGACGATGTCCATTTGAATCGAAGGGCATTCTTGAAAGCTTCGTTCGGTGCGACGGTCGCGATTGGACTTGCGACTACACCTTTTGGAATTTTTACCTTCCTTCGCGATGAAAATGGAGAAGTGAAAAGAGTCGAAGTCACCGATATTGATGACCTGGCAATCGGCGAATCCAGGAACTTCAATTACCCGACGAAAAACGAGCCAGCCATCCTTGTCAGGACTCCGGACGATAAGTTTGTCGCTTACAACAATAAGTGTACCCACCTCCAGTGTCCGGTATTTTACGAGCATAAGGAAAACGTTCTGCTTTGCCCTTGCCATAAAGGTTATTTCAACGTAGACAGCGGCCAGCCGATGGCAGGACCGCCACAGCGTGAGCTGCCGAAAATCCTGCTGGAAATCAAGGACGGCAAAGTGTATGCAGTAGGGAGGGAAATAAGGCATGGATAAAAAAAGAGCAGCGTTCTTCTCGATCTTCCTGTTTCTTGCGGTCAATGTCTTTGCCCTTTCCAACGCAATCGAGGGATATTACGGCCATGAAGATGGACGTGTGTATGGTGCGGTGACGGTAGCGTTGATTTCGACGCTTCTGGCAACGGTGGCATTCTTCATCTGGAAGAAGGCAGAGTATAAAAAATAAGCTGTCGGCGATGATAAGAAAAGGCTGTTTTCGTATGGGTGAAGCCTGAAAGAATACGAACAGAGCCAAAAGGGGAGGTTGAACAGATGGATTCCCAATCTTTTCATCAGGACAGCAATAAAGAAATTGCAGAGGTGCTAAGGAGTTCTATAGAAATTGAAGAAGACCTGATGCGGACCTATTTGATTACTGCTGAACGAGTCCACGAGGATGCGGAGCTGAAAGAACGGCTTGAAAACTTCGCTGAAGGGAACGCCAAGCGCACGAAGCAGTTGATTGACGAATTGAAGAAAGACAAATAAAAAAAGCAGCGGAATGCTGCTTTTTTTGCATGATATCAGCCAAACTGATTGGTCGGCACAATTTTTATATTGTCTGCCTCAAACGTTCTCTCACCAAAAAGGGTAATCAATGTGCAGCTCGTGATGCTGAAGGGATGCTCCTTGATCTTATATTCGGCAAGCAGGCCTGAACCCAGTTCTTCCCCTACCGGATTCAATGCCTGCACATTTTGTCCTTCAAGTGTCCTAAGTTTCGCTTTTATCAGGAATGCCTTCCACTCTTCCCAGTTTTTAATCAGAAAAGCCTTCTCGCCATTCTCAAGATAGCCTAACTGGCATCCTCTTTCATCAATCGCTGCTTCGTTTCCGTAACTAAGCTCCATGATCATATCCCGCAAAAATTGAAACTCTTCAAGATCTAAATGCGGATCGATATGGAATTCAACTTCACTTCCTGTTCCCTTGAGGGTCGCAAGTGCTTTATAGTTCATCATGACAGTCTTGTTTTTTATATGTTCAGATTCAATCTGTTCGAGGGGTGTGCCCATCAGTTTTAAAATAAGCATAAGAATCTCCTTTTTTCGGTCGTCGTATTACCTTTTATTATAATGATTTTGCCCTATCCGCGGTGTGACAAACTTCATTTCCTCCCCATAAAAGCAATTAATAGTTCGAAAGATATAGCGAGTGCCAAAAATCGACAAGTATTGGTAAAGATATGGTTCATTTATTAAAAAAGTTACAAATTTTGCATAGGATGTAGCACAACTGAAAGCTTGCTGAAATCTTGAATGAAAAATAGTTTGATAGAATACAATGATAAGGTTTGAGGGCAGGCACCATATGGGAAAAAGGAAATGTTAAGAAGAGCAAAGCCTGAAGGAGTACAAAGGCTCTTTTTATGGATTATCCATATTGAAAGGTCGGAGGAAAGTCATGACATTTGAAGAGCAATTAATCAAAAAATCGTATTTTGAAACATATATGGAGTCAGGGAACAGGACACATCCTGTTCGTGCACTCGGGGAGCTTTACCTTGAAGAGCAAAAGAAGGATATGCCGGATTTGTCTTACATCCGTTTTGCTCAGGGTGAGGTTTATTTTCATAATAAAGATTACGAAGCGGCGATTTTTAAATGGGAAAACATCACGAATGAATTGGAGCCATGGGCGAAAAAGAACATGGGGGATGCGTTTCTTGAGCTTGGACTGCTGAATTCCGCAGAGGAGCTGTACCTTTCGATTGAAACAGAGAGTGATGTCCTGAAAATTGAAAGCGGCCTGCAGCTGTTGTCGCTTTACATAGAACAGGGCAAGCTTGATAAAGCTGTTGCGGTTATCAAGAAATTTGTTGCACTGGATCCGGATTATCCTGGTGTGACGGAAATTGCCCGTGCGTTCTTCGAGGAGCACAATGACTGGGAAAATGCAGTCGAGCTGGCCGTCAGCGAAGGAGTCCGAACCGGTTCTCCTAAATGGTTCGACGTACTGAATCAATACGTGGACCATGGACATACTACTGTTTTTGGACCGGAATATTTCAACGAAGCACTGTCTGTACTGTACCAGGTGGATCGCAGCCGTTTTGAACAGCTGGCGGTATCACTGTGGTTAAGCTACAAAGGCCGTACCAACTATATGGCATGGTTAAAAGATTTCAACCAGCTTTTCAGCGGCATGGATGGCAACAGGCGGGATGGCTGGACCCAACTGTCCGGTGTTTACCAGGATGCTTATTTTGAGCTGATCAATGGTGACCGATTGATCAAGGAGATTTCTCCATTGATCCCTGATCTTTTAACCAATTGGCTGAAAATCACGAGTCCTGCAAACAGTCTTGTATCCGCGTCATCCATCATTGCATGGAACGAGGTGTTTCCGGGTTCGATCACCGCTTCAGCGATTAAAGATGCTGAAACGCTGATCCTCAATTCCCGTGAATATCATGATGGCTATGAAGATAGCATGCAGTTGTTCCAGATGATCATTAAATGGGCGGAGGAACATGAAATCGAAGTTGGAAACCGGATCAAATGGATGGTCCAGGGACTGAATGAATCCAATGTTCATAACTTGTTGATCGCAGGCGTTTCAGGAAATGGCAAGTCTTCTTTTGTTAACTCGATTGTCGGTGAAGAATTGATCACCGTTCCAACCGCAGCCGTCATCCGTTTTAAAAATCAGGAAAATCCGGAAATCCATGAAATCACGGATACCGATGTAAGACAGATTACGGATTTGGAAGATTTTAAGGAAGCAGCAGGCGTTAGCCGTAAAACTCATAAGCACGAAACGATCATCGATTTCAAGGCCCAGTTCCCGTTCATCGGTGACCATGGCCTTGCTTTGATCGATACGCCAGGAGTGAACCGCAATAACTACGACAAACATCCGCTTTACAATTACCTGCGCTTTGCCGATAGTTTGCTGTTTGTCCTGAATGCAAATGATCCATTTACGGAAAAAGAACGGGAAATCCTGTCCAATATCTCAGAGTACTTCCCGAACCTGCCGATTCATTTCCTTTTGAATAAAATGGACGTCATCTACAGCCAGCAGGAGGCCATTGAGATATTCGATCAAACATGGTCGGAAATCTCTCAGTATTATCCTGATGCGAAAATGTTCGCTTTTTCATCCAATTACGATCAAGCACAGCAGCTAAAGGATTTCTCGGATTTTATCAAATCAAACAAAAGAGCAGTCGACCTTGAGCAGGAGCGTACTTCAAAGCTGCAGTTCTTTGTCAGAAGGGCAATTACCTATCTGCTTGATAAACGGATTGAAATCGAGAACAACCATATGGAATCCATCAGCTGGAATGAAGAAATGGTTGGCAAACTGAATGGTGCGATCAATCAGCTGGGAGATATTGAAGAGGAAAAATCGCGCTCCATCCAGAAGTCATTCCGTAAGATCAAGGACGACACTCGTGCTGAAATCATTGAGAAGATCCCTGGATTGCTGCGCAACTGCTCAGAACTCGTGACAGAGGAAAGCGACTTTGGCAGGATCCATGAGCAAATGGATGAGGAAATGAACAAGCGAATCCAGGAATACCTGGACACTTCCGTTCTGCCGAAATTCCATGATTCCTTAGAAGGCTGGATTGATTTTTCAAAGAATGAGTTCGACCAGAGCCAGAACTATCTGAATGAAATGGCGGAAGGATTTAATTCTATGTATGGAGAAGAACGCATCAGTCTCGAATGCGATTTCCGTGTGCTCGATGACTGGCGCAGGGACGCCAATCGGATGACCAGTGGAGTTCATTATGAAAAGGTCAACATCATGAACCGTTCGACACCGCAGCAGTTCTTCCTGAAAAGCGCCGGCAAGCTGCTGGGGGTGCTGCCGCAGAATAACGCGATGCTCTATAACCGGTACAAAACGTATCTAGAGACAGAGGACTATTATGAAATCGGTGTCTCGATCGCGAAAAAATTCCTGCAGCAATTCGAGATTTTCGAAAAGTCAATCGACCGTGATGTGAATCTGTTCTTCAAACAACCATTCATCGAATTGGAAGGAGCAGTTGACCATGCCCGCTCCGAAATAGAATACGGAAAGAATGAACTGGAAAAAATGAGGATCAACCCTGAACTGTACCGCGACCCACTGACACTGTACGAAGTAAAACTCCGCCAGTACGAATGGATGACCGCAGCAGGCAGAGGAGAATAGATAGGAGAAGGAAGATTCCGTTTATGGAATCTTCCTTTTTACGTATAAAAATTAAATTTTCATAATAATATTGACAATATGACAACAGGAGATTAAAGTAAGATTTAACGATTTGCATCTTTAACTTAATAAAGAAATTCTCTTATCAAGAGTGGCAGAGGGACTGGCCCTATGACGCCCAGCAACCGTTCCATCGTGGAATTGGTGCTAAATCCTGCAAAACTATTAGGTTTTGGAAGATAAGAGAGGGATCCGACCTATTATTCTTCTGCGTTCGAAACCTCTCTTTTCTGGAGAGGTTTTTTTATTTTGTTAGTAAGCGCAGATCAAGATAAAGGGGGAAGAAAGATGAAAAAGAGAAATGTGCGGAATGTATTTGTATCGGCGATTGCAGCGGCACTTTTGCTGACCGGCTGCGGCGGCGGTGGAGACACGAAGACGGCGAGCGGTCCGGTACAAGGAGTTCCGGAGCGATTCGCTAAAGGGGAAGAAGTCAAAATCAAGGTTATCCGCAAGATTGGCGGAGACGATCATACTGCGCAATTTTTAGCTGGGGCGAAAGCTGAAGGGGAAGCGCTTGGCTTTAAAGTAGATGTGTTCACGGCAAATGGGGATACAGCGAAGTTCCATGACGCGATCAATCAGGGACTTCAGCAGGATTACGATGGATTCATTATTTCACATGGCGATGACGCAGCAACAGTGGAAGACGTGAAAAAGCTTGTTGATAAAGGCAAGAGCGTCGTCACTTTCGATTCAAATCCGGATTTGGCTCAGGTAGAAGGTGTCACGCTCACTTCACAGGATGACGAAGCACTCGCAACTCAGGCGCTCGATCAGCTAGTGAAGGATCACAACGGCGAGGCGAACATCGTTTACCTATGGGTAGACGGCTTCCCGCCAATGGTCAGAAGAAATAAAGTTTACCAGGAAACACTGAAGGCAAATCCAGGAATCAAAGAGGTTGAGAGATTCGGAGTTGCGGCTGCGGATACAAGTATGCAGACACAAAACGCTGTGGCAGCGATGCTGAATAAGCATCCAAAGGGAGAAATCGATGCAATTTTTGCTACATGGGATGCATTTGCCATCGGCGCTGCCCGTGCGATCAAGGAAGCCGGCCGTGATGAAATCAAAATTTACGGAATCGACGTATCTAACGCTGACCTGCAGGAAATCCAGGGAGAAGGCAGCCCGTGGAAGTACACAGCAGCCGTCGATCCAAAGCTGATTGGTGAAGTGAACATGAGATTGCTGGCGAAAAAGCTGGCTGACGAAGAAACACCTGCAACTTATGACTTAGAAGCTTCACTGATTTCCCAGGAACAGCTTCAGGCGTCAAAAAATCCAGTCAACATGGTCAATCTTGCCGAAATCATCGACGGATGGGGCAAATCGGACGCCTTTGAGGAAGATTGGATGAAGAAATTGAAGGATCACTATAAGAAATAATCTAAAGTTATGACTTATGAAAAGTTTTATAGCGAAAAATTAAATTTAATAGCGAAAATCTCGTTTTTATAGCGAAAAAATTAATTTAATAGCGAAAAAAACTTTTTTATAGCGATTTTTTCATTTTTATAGCGAACTGGAAATTCCACGCGATTTTTTCCAATTATAAAAACAGCACATGCAGACACTCTCCCATCAAGAGAGTGTCTGCTTTGGGGAGGGGGAACCGGGATGACAGCTAAGAAATTGGAAATGAACGGCATCACGATTGAGTTTCCTGGTGTAAAGGCTCTGAACGGAGTTGACTTCACCGCGGAAACCGGCAGGATCCATGCGCTGATCGGCGCGAATGGGGCGGGAAAATCGACGCTGATGAAGGTGCTCTCCGGCGCATATAACCATTACACAGGCGACATCTCGCTGGATGGAGAAAGAGTGGAAATCAAGACGCCTGCTGATGCGCAGCGCCTTGGCATCCAGACGGTTTACCAGGAAGTGGACACAGCCATCATCCCATCGCTGACAGTGGCCGAAAACATCATGCTGAACCAAACGGTGCAATCAATGGAAAACCGGCACTGGATCAATTGGAAGCACCTATTCAGGCAGGCAGAAGAAATCCTTGCCGGGATGAACCTCACCATTCCTGTGAAAAAACTCGCAGGCCAACTGACGCTTGCTGAAAAACAGCTGGTGCTGATCGCCCGGGCCATTTCAAGCGACTGCTCGTTCTTGATTTTGGATGAACCGACCGCACCGCTCAGCCAGACAGAAACGTCGCAGCTGTTCCGGATTGCCAGAGACCTGAAACATAAAGGGGTTGGCATCATTTTCATCTCGCACCGGATGCCGGAAATCTTCGAGCTTTGCGATGAGCTTACCGTCATGCGCAATGGCGAGCTCGTTGTAAAAAAGACCATTCCGGAGGTTGATTCGCATCAGGTAATTGAATACATGCTCGGCCGGAAACTGGAAGACCAATTTCCGGAGCGAGTCAGCACTGCGGGCGAAACGCTGCTGGAAGCGGAAGAGTTGTCTGATGGAGACAAGGTAAGGAATGCTACCCTCCATGTAAAAGCAGGAGAGATTGTCGGCATCGCTGGGCTCGTTGGGGCAGGCAAGACGGAGCTGTGCAAAGTATTGTTCGGTGCTTCACCGTCAACCAGCGGAACCGTAAAACTAAGCGGAAGGAGCCTCAAGCTAACAAGCCCGCATGCTGCTGTAAAAAGCGGCTTGGCCCTCGTACCGGAGGAAAGACGAAAAGAAGGGGTGCTCGTTTCCGAATCGGTCGCATCCAACTTGACTGCTGTCAACCTCAAAAAGTTTACGAAGTTCTGGAGCTTTATTGACTCTCGGGCTGAAAAAACGACAGCCTTGAAATACATAAAGGCTCTGGGCATCAAGACTTCATCAGAAACTGCAAAGGTCGGAAACCTTTCAGGCGGGAACCAGCAGAAGGTGGCGATTGGCAGATGGCTGATTGCGGACGCCGATGTCTATATTTTCGATGAACCGACAAAAGGAGTCGATGTCGGAGCGAAAAGGGATATTTTTGAGCTGATTGCCCAATTGGCCAAACAGGGGAAAGGCGTCATCTACGCATCCTCCGAGCTGTCCGAAATCATCGGCATTACGAACAGGGTTTACGTTCTCTATGATGGAGGACCCGTCAAAGAGCTCGAAACCCTCGCAACAACAGAAGAAGAACTATTATTTTATTCAACAGGAGGAAGATAGGATGGACGCCAAACTCCCATTGCAGCAAGAAACGCCGCCAAAAAAAACATTCGAACTGTTCCAGTTCCTTTATAAGTATGGGACGATCTTGACAATCTTCGTCCTCGTCGCAGTATTTGCAGCGGCCAATCCTTCTTTTATCAATGGCGATAATGTCATCAATATTTTAAGGTCTATTTCCATCGTCACCATCATCGCGATCGGCATCACGATCTCCCTGACGGTCGATGGCTTCGATTTGTCGGTAGGTTCTGTGGCCTCGCTATCAAACGCGGTTGTGATTTCGATGTTTGTCTGGTTTTCACAGAATACACTGATCGCAATTCTATCGGCAATCGCCGCATCCTTGATCGTCGGGGCTCTCAATTCGTTCATGATCGTCAAGTTGAGGATTCCTGATATGCTGATGACGCTGGCGATGATGTTCATCATCCAGGGAACGGCGCTCACCTATACAAAAGGCGCAACCGTCTCTGAAAACATGATCATGCCTGATGGCAGTTTTTCCACAGGAAGCATCAGCCCGTTTTTTGCTAAAATTGGCCAGGTGCCGTGGATCATCCTGATCATGGCCGTGGCTGTCATCATCGTCCACATCTTCCTGACCTACACAAAACACGGACGTTATATGTATGTGATTGGCGGCAACAAAGAGGCAGCCAGGCTGTCAGGCATCCCGGTCAACCGCTATAAAACCGCTGCATACCTGCTTTCCGCTCTTTTTGCGGCAATCGGCGGGATTGTCCTGGCATCGCGGGTTATGACCGCGGAAATCAGTGCAGGCTCACCCTATTTGATGGATTCGGTAGCAGCAGCCTTCATCGGTTTTTCCGTCCTTGGAGCAGGAAAGCCAAACGCTTTCGGTACCTTTGTCGGAGCAGTGCTGATTGGCATCCTGCAAAACGGACTTGTCATGATGTCAGTACCGTATTATGCAATGGATATTGTAAAAGGTACCGTTTTCGCATTCGCACTTGGCATTACGTATTACAAGCAAAACCACTAAGTTTCACATGAGCAGGATGTCTGTTATCATGAAAGTACAATTGAGATAGCAGGTGATCGGAATGGACAGTGCGACCCAATCTTACTTTGGAAAATTGGAAGCTGATGACAAAGAAGCTCAATACGAGGCATTTAAGGGCATTATGGCCGCTACTGATGAGCAGGTGGATTGGGCATATGAAGTGTGGGATCAGCTGAAAGATTGGCTGTCAGACAAGGACCCTCATCGCAGGTCGAGGGCTGCACAATTCCTTTCCGGGCTGGCAAAAAGTGACCCTGAAAACAGGATACTGATTGATTTTCCGGAGCTATGGGAAGTGACGAAGGATGAAAAATTCGTCACAGCGCGCCACGCCTTGCAGTCCATTTGGAAAGTCGGACTCGGGGGAGATGAACAGAGACAGCTTGGCATCCAGCATTTTACCGAGCGCTTCCGGAATGGCGGCGAAGAGAAGAACTACACATTAAGACGCCACGATATGATCGTCGGCCTGAAAAATCTATATGATGAATTGAAAGATGAACAAATCAAACAGACCGCAATGGAATTGATTGAGCTGGAATCTGACGTAAAATACCAGAAAAAATATAAAGCTGTCTGGAAGTAAACGCAGCGTAAATACTCCTGAAGACGCACTCAATAGAGACGCACAAATAGAAAGCCGAATTTAGATCAACTCTAAATTCGGCTTTTTTCATCCTCGAAAAACGGCTTATTCGCATAATAGTACATCCAGCCCATCATGATTCCGCCGCCGATCAGGTTGCCGATCGTCACTGGGATGAGGTTATGGATAACCCCGGCGAATGTGACGGATTCAGGCTGATTGAGGACCATGCTGATTGCAAAGGTACACATATTGGCGATGCTGTGCTCATAGCCGGAAATGAAGAAGCAGAAGACAAACAGCACCATCGCGAACATTTTTGGGCCGTCTCCCTTCATCGACATCGGCAGGAAAAACGCCAGGCAGACAAGCCAGTTACAGAGGATTCCCCTGAAAAACAGCTCATATGTTGGGGCGATGGTCTTTTTTTCAGCGACGCTAAGCAGGAATCCATTCACAGAATGGTCATCAAACAGTCCGGTAGTGTATATCAGGAAGGCAAAGGCGGCGGCGCCGATAATGTTGCCGATATAGCTGTAGACCCACATCCGGACAACTTGTGGCCACTTCATCTTTTTCCGCAGCGCGGCAAATGTGTAGTAAAAAGTATTTCCGGTGAACAGATCACCTCCGCCATAGGCGATCAGGATGATGGCCGCGCCAAAGGTAATCGCCGCCATCGGATAGGCAAAGGGCGAGTGCTCGATATAAAAGAAATTCCCCGTCCTGAAAGCCACGATGACACCAAAGCCAATGAACATGGAAGCAAGGGCAGCCCTTGCCAAATACCGAACCTTGCTCTGCGTAAAGATTTTATGCTTTTTCAAGGCCAGCTTCTCGACCTCTTCCAATGCTTGTACTTCCAATTAAAATCACCCGGTTTTCCGTATGTATTATGCAGTCTATTCTTCCTCAATCTTTCTTTCCTATGTAAATGGTTCCCTCCGTTGGGATTTAAAAACCATGAACCTATAGAAAAAGACTGGATCAGCGATTGATCCAGTCTTCAGAATGTATCTTTGACATATTGAGGATTCCGCTGCATCGAGGCGAAAAGGACGATGCCGCTTACAAGCAGCAGGGCGCTTGTCAGCACGAAGACCGATGTGAACCCGTAGTAACCTGCAAGGAACCCGCCGAGCACCGGGCCAATGATGTTTCCGAAAAAACGGAGGCTCGTGTTATAGCCGAGCACCTCGCCCTGCATCGCGACAGGTGCCTCTTGCCTGATGTAGGCGATCCTGACTGGAATGATCCCGCCAATGGTGATTCCAAGGAGGAATCGGATCAGCACAAGCTGCCAGATATTATCGACAAATCCGCCCGGCAAGTAAATAATGGCTGACAGGACGAGCAGGATGACGAGAACCTTGATATAGCCGATTCTGTCGGCAATTTGTCCCCACTTCCTCGACATCAGCAAATTCCCAAGGCCAGCTGCCGAGAAGGCAATGCCTGAGTAGAATGCCAGATTCACAGGGCCGTGCAACTCACCAACATATAGTGACAGGATAGGCTGGATGCTGAAATGTGCAATCTGGACGAGCATCGACATGAACAGGACGTTTACCATGATGGGATTTTGAAAAATATGCTGAAGGACTTCGCGGCGGCTGTAATTCGTTTTGGTGCCTTTTTTAATATCAATCCTGTATTCGTTGACCATGAACACCAAAAGGCCTGAAAGGATGATGAAAGCGGCAGTCGATTGGAAGGTTGCGGCATAGCCGGAGGAGTCGGCAAGCAGCCCGCCGATCATCGGGCCGAGCAGGGAGCCGGTAATGCTTCCGGTCTGTAGCGTCCCGAGCACTTTGCCGGCTTCTTCCTTCGGAGTCTGTGTAGAAATCAGTGCCTGGGATACGGGGATAAAGCCAGAGAACAGCCCCATGAACATTCTTAGTAAAAATAGTTCCCATACCGATGAAGCAAATCCAAGCAGGAAGACAGCCAGACCCATTCCGAATCCCATGAAAATCAGGATTCTCTTACGGCCGAACCGGTCGCCCATCCTCCCGATGACAGGAGAGAAAAGGAATGCCGTCACAAAGGTGATACTGAACGTCAAGCCGGACCAGTTCTGGACATACCTTTCTGAAAAATCACCAAACGTTTCGATGTAGAGTGACAGAAAAGGCATGACCATTGTCATGCTGCCGGCGATGAAAAAATTCGCGAACCACATGATCATCAAGTTGCGCTTTGCCTTTTGCTGCTGGGTCATTCGATCAACACTTCTTTCTTAGAACGAATATTTCGCTTTTCTAAATATTATACCAAATTTTTGCCCGATTGAAAACCAATCGAGCAAGTAAGAAATGTTTTAGGAGTTTACCCATTCCAGCAATTCTATTCTGTTCCCGAACGGATCCTCTAAATAGATCCGGTTTGCCCCGGGCAGTTTATCGTCTTCCACAAACTGAACTCCAGATGCAGTTAAATGCTGTTTTAATCCTTCGATATTTGCAATTTCGAATGCCGGATGCGCTTTGCGAGCAGGAACAAATGGCTCCTCGATGCCAATATGAATCTGGCAGTTTCCATATCGGAACCAAGCTCCTCCTCGTTTTTTCAACTCTGCTGGTTTCTCGATTTCCTCAAACCCCAGAATGTCCCCAAAAAATCTCCTTGCCGCATCTTCTGAACCTGTGGGTGCTGCTAGCTGTACATGGTCAATCGCTTTGAATGTAAAAACCATCATAATCCCTCCCCTAATAAAATCTTAAACTAAAAGGAAACATTAGGAAATTATAAGGTTTGAAACTATAAATATAAGTTTTTCTTATCATGCTTAAAAGTAATACAAGCCTTCCTTAACACATATAAATTAGTAAAGTTTTGCAGGTTTTTAAAAGAGGGGGCATTTACATTGAAAAGGAAATTTTTTGCCATCGTAATGATGGTAATCATGGCACTTGTTGTTTCGGCATGCGGTTCGAGCTCGAATGAAGGAGGATCCGGGGCCGAGAAGAAGGAGTTAAGGGTGGTTACAGATGCAGCGTATGCACCATTTGAATACATGGAAGGCGACAAGATTGTTGGCTTCGATGTGGATTTCCTTACAGCTGCCGCGAAAGAAGCAGGATATGAACTGAAATTTGAGAATGTCGGCTGGGACCCTATTTTCGTTGAAATCAAGAGCAAGCGAGCGGATCTGGCGGTATCATCCATCTCGATCAATGACGAACGCAAGCAAACATATGATTTTTCACTGCCATATTTCCTATCCACCAATAAAATCCTTGTCCGTGAAGACAGCGATATTAAAAGTGCAGCAGACCTCGAAGGCAAGGTAGTGGCTGTTCAGAACGGTACAACCGGGCAGGAAGCAATGGATAAGCTTCTTGGCCAAAACAACAAGAATATCAAGAAATTTGATAACAACAACCTGGCCATCATGGAAATGCTCTCGGGCGGTGCAGATGCAGTCGTTGCAGATAACGGTGTTGTCGAAGTATATGCTAAAAACAATCCTAACGAAAAATTGAAGGTCATTGAGGACAGCGAAAGCTTCGAGGCCGAATTTTATGGAATCCTGTTCCCTAAAGGAAGCGAAATAAAGGCGGACTTCGATAAAGCGATCAAGAAAATCGTCGAGAATGGAACCTATGAGAAAATCTATCAGGAATGGTTCGGCCAGGAGCCAAATATGGAATTGCTTAAGGCAGAGCAGGAAGCATCAGAGTAACTTCTCGGAATCTATGAATCAGCGAAGATGCGTAACACTTAAATAGCGTTACGCATTTTTTTATAAAATTTGTTGCTCCTCAGGAAGTTTATTGCTGAATGAGATAGCGGTTAGTATTAGTCGAAAACTGGTCCCAGAGCCTGGGAGCTACGGAGGGCAAGTTATGGATTTTCGTTTTGATATGATAATTGAATACTCTCCTTATCTAATAAAAGGGACACTGTTGACAATCGGGCTTTCGCTGGCGGGGATCCTGATTGGAACCGTACTTGGTTTGTTCATTGGCCTGGGAAAGATGCAGCGCCGGAGACTGCTGGCTTGGCCATTTGTCTGGTATATTACTTTTTTCCGGGGAACCCCGCTGTTTGTGCAAATTTTATTGATCCATTTCGGCGTCGTCCCAATGCTCATTGGCCAAACGAACGGAATCGTCGCAACGATCATTGCCCTGTCGCTGAATGCTGCCGCCTATATTGCTGAAATATTCCGGGCGGGTATCCAGTCGATTGACCGCGGACAGATGGAGGCAGCCCGCTCACTGGGGATGACCCACGTCCAGGCCATGAGGTATGTTATTTTACCTCAGGCCTTCAAGCGGATGATCCCGCCGCTTGGAAATGAATTCATAGTACTGATTAAAGAATCGTCACTTGCAGCGATCGTGGCGACCCCGGAAATCATGTACTGGGGCCGCGTTATGGCGGGGAAGTATTACCGGGTATGGGAGCCGTACCTCACAGCTGCCATCATTTATCTGATCCTGACGATATCGCTTAGCTTCCTGCTAAATATCCTTGAAAGAAGGCTGAAAACAGAATGATCAAGGTCGAGAATTTGCAAAAAACTTTTGGCAGCCACAAGGTGTTGAATGGCATAAATGTAGTCGTACAGCCTCAGGAGGTCGTTGTAGTAATCGGTCCATCCGGATCAGGGAAATCAACCTTCCTCCGCTGCATCAACCTGCTCGAAACCATAACAGACGGACATGTGCTGATTGAAGAAGTGGACATCACAGATAAAAGTTCGAACATCAACAAAGTGCGCGAAGAAGTCGGGATGGTATTCCAGCATTTTAATCTGTTCCCACATAAGACGGTGATGGAAAATATCACGCTGGCACCGCTGAAGGTTCGCGGCATCCCGGAACAGCAGGCCCGCTCGAAAGGAATGGAGCTGCTTAAAAAGGTCGGGCTTGAAGACAAGGCAGAAGCCTATCCGGACTCACTATCGGGAGGACAAAAGCAAAGAGTTGCGATTGCCAGGGCCCTCGCGATGGAACCGAAGATCATGCTGTTTGACGAGCCAACCTCCGCCCTCGATCCCGAAATGGTCGGTGAGGTGCTCGAGGTCATCAAACAGCTTGCCCGCGAAGGGATGACGATGGTCGTCGTCACCCATGAAATGGGCTTCGCAAGGGAAGTCGGCGACCGCGTCATCTTCATGGACGGCGGACTGATCATTGAAGAAAATAAGCCTCGCGAAATTTTTGAGAATCCTCAGCACGAGCGGACAAAAGCGTTCCTGAGCAAGGTGCTCTAGGATGGTAAAAGGAAGCCCGCATTGAGCCGGGCTTCCTTTTTTGGATCCACCGTGAATAAAAGTTGTCCAACCGTGAATAAAACTTATGCAACCGTTAAAATATTGATGGCAACCGTAGATAAAACTTGTGCAACCGTTAAAATTGATGGCAACCGTAGATAAAACTTGTGCAACCGTATAATTATCTCGTCCAACCGTAGAAAAAAGCTGTACATCCGTATAATTATCATGTGCAAGCATAGAAATATTGCTGGCAACCGTGTATAAAAAATTCCACAAACAATAAAACGGGCCAGCTATGAATATAAAATGGTTGCATGTTGTCCAACGGGGAATAAAATGCTGTCAACAGGGAATAAACTTCCTCCAACGGGGAATAAAAACTCGCCAACGGGGAATAAATTCGCCTCAACGGGGAATATCCGGGATTTCCATCTCTTTTCTGCAGCTAAGGGGTCTAGTGAACCTCTATTTCGCCTCTCCCATAGTGATGGTTGTCTGTTTCGAATATGCATCGAGGTCATTTATGGCCAGATATCGTAGATTTTTGTCCATTTTTACGAGGATTCACGCATGTGCATTTTTAATCCAAGCCAGCAATGTATAGTTCCCGCTGGCGGACTTCAAGCGCATCAACAACCGAGCATAACCAGCCAAGCCTATTTTTCAAAATTATCCATTTAGTGATTGATTAAACTAATATCATTAGTTAAAATAAAACTAACGATATTAGTTTAATCTGGAGGCTGTAAAATGAGAGTGATTAAAGAGGGGTTTTTATATCAGCTGACGTTCATGCCAAGGGTTTTTCCGGTGAATTGTTATTTGATCGAGGAGGAGGATGGGCTGACATTAATTGATGCGGCGCTTCCGAACAGCGCCACACCAATCCTGCGGGCAGCAGAGCAGATCGGGAAGGATATCAAAAGAATCATGCTGACCCATGCGCACGGTGATCATGTTGGCGCACTCGATGAACTGAAGGCGAAGCTGAATGTTCCTGTATATATCTCGGCCTGTGATTCTCGCCTGTTGGAAGGTGACACCTCTCTTGACGCTTCCGAAGCTCAGACACCGATTCGCGGCGGGGTACCGAAGAACATCAAAACGAAGCCCGATGTGCTGATAAAAGAAGGAGACAGAATCGGTTCATTGCTCGCGATTCAAACCCCGGGCCATACGCCAGGATCGATGTCATTTCTTGATGAGAGAACAAATGCATTGATTGCGGGTGATGCATTCCAGACAAGGGGCGGAACGGCGGTAGCAGGTGTTACTGTCCCTTGGTTTCCTTTTCCGGCCATGGCGACATGGAACAAGAATTATGCCCTGCAAAGCGCCAAAAGGATCAGCGAGCTAAAACCAAGCCTGCTTGCCGTCGGACATGGAGAATTACTCCGCAACCCTGGACCTCATGTTGAAAAAGCGATCAAAAAAGCTGAAGCAAAATAAAGGAGCAATCAAAATGTCACCGAGACCCAAAATAGCGCTGGATAAAAATCAAATCATACAAGCAGCGACCGAGCTTGCAAATGAGCAGGGGAGCGAGAATGTGACACTGGCTTTGCTGGCAAAAAAACTCAACATCAAGCCACCGTCTTTATATAACCATTTTGAAGGCCTGCCAGGAATCAAGCGGGAGCTTGCCATTCATTCGCTTGAAAAACTGTACAACAATTTGGCTGGAGCAGCGAAAGGGAAGTCTCCCGGTGATGAAGCGGTGCTGGGCTTGAGCCACGCGTATTTATCCTTTGCGAGGAACAATCCTGGCCTTTACGAGTTTGCTCTGTCGGCTCCGGATCCTGCTGATGGGACTGTCCATCATTATGGAGAGAAAATCGTCAACCTTGTCCTGGCGGCAATTCTGCCATTCGGTCTGCAACAGGATGAAGCAATCCACGCTGTCCGCGGATTAAGGAGTCTCATGCATGGGTTTGCATCTCTTGAAAAAAAGGGAGGATTCGGGATGCCGCTGAATCTGGATGAAAGCTATGTACTGGCTGTAAAAAGCTTTATCCGTGGTTTGCAAAAATAGAGTTTTTCTTCTTTTGAAATATTCCTGCCAGTTTTCAAATGTACTCACATACATATATATAGATGCAACTTTTGAACGAACAGGAGGAGCGCTATGGATATATATGTGAGAAGAGGAGATTCCTTTTGGTATTTCAGCAACATTTTCAATATCCCTCTCCAGTTGATCATAGATTCCAACTCTGATTTGAATCCGAATGCACTGGAAGCGGGACAGACAGTTAAAATCCCGGGATTCGCGGCTGTTGACTACCGCATCCGCGCTGGGGATACATTATGGCAGATTGCCCGCAGCCGCAATATCCAGGTGGACGCTCTGCTGCTGGCGAACAAGAACATTAATCCAAATGGATTGTATGTCGGCCAGATGATCAAGGTACCCTTAAGAGTGACCTGGAGAATTGTCGAAGGGAAAAAGAATTACGATTATGATGCCTTGATGAGCGACTTGAGACGCCTGGAAAATATCTATCCGTTCATGAGAGTGCCCTCAATCGGCAATTCGGTTTTAGGTAAAAGGATTCCCGAGACTCTGATTGGAAATGGCAATAAGCGAGTCCATTACAATGGTTCTTTCCATGCGAACGAATGGATCACGACCCCAGTCATCATGACATTCCTGAATGATTACCTGTTGGCTTTGACGAATAAGTCATCGATACGGGGACTGTCCATGCTGAATTACTATGGCCAAACGACCTTGTCCATTGTGCCGATGGTCAATCCCGATGGAGTCGACCTTGTGCTGAATGGCCCGCCGGAAGCCGAGCCATGGAATGAACGGGTAGTGGAACTGAACAGGGGGAGCCGGGATTTCTCCGGGTGGAAAGCCAATATTCGCGGAGTCGACTTGAATGACCAATTCCCTGCACAGTGGGAACTGGAAAAAGAACGGAATCCAACCCAGCCGGGCCCAAGGGATTATCCAGGGGAACAGCCATTGTCAGAGCCGGAAGCCATAGGGATGGCAGAAATGACGCGACGGCGTGATTTTTCCTGGGTACTCGCTTTCCATACACAGGGAGAGGTCATTTATTGGGGCTTTGAAAACCTCGAGCCGCCCGAATCGGAATCCATGGTCAATGAATTTGCCCGGGTAAGCGGCTACGAGCCGGTAAAAACGATCGAAAGCTATGCCGGCTATAAAGACTGGTTCATTCAGGATTGGCGTCGCCCAGGTTTCACAGTCGAGCTGGGGTTTGGGATCAATCCGCTGCCGCTTTCTCAATTCGATGAAATCTACGAGGAAGCACTTGGTATCTTTCTTGCGGGCCTTTACTTGTAAAATAATTGATCACCTGAAAAGGTGGTCTTTTTCTATTTCTTTGTTTGGTTTTATTTGGTAAAATAAACCATAAGTGAAAGGAGAGCAGATAAATGACTTATTCCGTTGAAAAGCCTAAAACAATATATATCATATTGATTTTAATGCTCCCTGCTTTATCATTTACTGATAAGATTATTTATTTTACCACCGTTTTTATCATTCTCCTTATCTCGCTATTACGCTCTTATTTGACAATCCATCCTGAGCACCTTGAGTATAGAATGACCATTTTTAAGTACACAATCTATCGGATTGTCCTGAATAAAGATAATATCAAAAAAATCAAGTTCGGAAGAATCGGCTGGTCGACTAAAAATGCGGTCATTAAAGTGAAGGGAAGCTTCAATATCAGCATGACACAGTTCAATAAAGAAGAATTTGTCCTCGAACTTGAACAGTTTGCTATCACCCATGGCATAGAAGTCCAGAAGACGAAGGACTATAAGCTATTAGAAAGATACTATTCTCATAAATAAAAAGGCATCGGAGCTCCGATGCCTTTTTCTGATTATTTTTCAAAAATGCTGTTTGACAGAAGTCGGAACAGATAGTCTGTATGGTCGCGGAAACCAGCCTCGAGACCAATGAGTGTGACATCCTGCTCCTGCTCCTTGACGATAACTGCCTTTCCTTGAGCAGCACTGTTGCCTTTCCAATGACCGGCCACGAAGAAGTCTGCATTGTCATCGAAGGTTGCGGCAATATGGTCGTTTTCCGTGTTTTCATACCACACTGGGCGGTACACGAAGCCGAGGTCATTTGCGCTGTAGCCAGCCGTGACACCTTCTCCTGTGTAGTCAACCTTTGCAATGCCGTTGCTGTTGTAGTTCCCAAGGACAACTGTATTATCTGTTAATCCCAATGTTTTGGTTGCCAGTGATGCACCGGCACCAACAGCGATGTATTTGCCGCCTTCATTTAAAAATGCCTCTACATTTGCTTTGAAGCTGTCAAACTGTGCAGGGTTCTGGAAGCCGAACTCTTTATTTCCGGCGCTGCGCTGTGTTTTTGCAATCAAGCCCTCTGTTCCGCTGTAAACGAAGACATCGAACCCGGCAAGGCCTTGCTCTGCGACTTCAACTGGTGATATTTCGGTCACATTGAAGCCGAGGCGTTTTAGTGCAAGCTTTGTGCCTGCATGGGATTGGGCTTTGTTCATGCCGCCGTCCTTCAGGATTGCGACCTTCAAGTCTGATACTTCCGCTGCATCCGCTGGTACCTTTGCTGATTCAATGTGCAATCCCGAGTCTTTTACAGCAGCGGAAATTGCATTGGCTGGCGCTTCGGTGTAAAAATTGCCGTCAGCATCGCGCTTAACTGTAATGCCCTGTTGAAGGAGAGCATTTACTAGTTCAACAGCTTTCACGGAACTGTTTGGAATCAGGTATGGTCCTTTGCCGCTGACAGATCCTTGCTCCTGGACCTGATTTACCTTCGCTGCTGTCACGCTGAATTCATCCTGGACAGGGATTGCCTCGAAGCCCCATAGCTCAGGCAGGCTCCATGCAGAAATATCGTACATCGCATCGACATCTTCCGTGATATCCTCGCCATCCCATAGCATCGTGTTGGCAAGGCCAGCTTTTGCCTGGTCCATCTTCACGATATACGTTCCTTTAGGATAGGTCTTGCCATCTGCAGTAAATGCTTTAGATGCCTGAACGACTTCGATATCGTTCTTCTGAAGATGGGCTACCGCCTTGTGTGTAACGGTTGGATCCTCGGAGTTTACTGGAAGCACATATGCAGTAGGGAAGAATCCTTCATCATGGAACGGGTGGTCAAAGTTGATGCCGCGCTTGAACATCTCGATCTGGTCCTTGATCATTTCCTGCTTGTTTTCAGTTGAGTACTGAAGTGCGCCCATGATTGCGTCATACATCCAGCGGACGCCGTCAAGGTCATTGGTTGGTGCTTCAAGCGTGTGGCCGTAAGCTCCATGGTACATAGCGTACATCGGAGTGAAAATTGGCGGATAATCATCCCAGCCTTCCGCATCATCACGCTGAGGAATATAGCTGCCTACCATATTTTGATACAGGCTGCCTGTATAGCTTCCCTTGTTGGACATGATTTCTGCTTCCATGGCTTCTGCCTGGTTCATCGCCCATTTTTCATAAAGGTCATATTCGTAATTCGGATTGTGCGGAACCGTACATGGCTCTAATAGTCCTTGCTTGTTCGGCGCATAGTTTTTAACATAGCCGTGGGTATCAAGGAAGACCATCGGATTCCATTCCTTGATCAGCGCTACCGTTTCCTGTGTTTCAGGCTGTGATTGAGTGATGAAATCACGGTTCAGGTCGATTCCCTCACCGTTGAAACGAGTAGCATCGATGCGGCCGTCAGGATTTTGGACAACATTGAAAATCAAGATATTGTTCTCAAGGATCTTGGTAGTGGTTTCATCATTTTCAAGGGCAAAACGCTCGATCAGCTGCATGACTGCATCCGTGCCGATAAACTCAGTGCCGTGAATTGATCCATTGATCATGATCGGCACCTTGAAATCCGGGTTATTTTCAATCCAGTCCTGGGCCTTGCCAGGATTCTTGAACATTTGCTTTCTTAAAGACTGGATTTTTCCAAACTTGCCTTGTGAGTCGGGGGAGGCAATCGTCACTACATAGAGCGGCTGTCCAGTGGATGACTGTCCCTTAACCTCAACTTTAATTCGATTCGATTGTTTCTCGATCTCGGCCAGCTTACCTCCGATTTGGGAGAATTTCATAAAGTCATAGTTTTCACTGTTGAATAAGCTGCCGTCCTTTTCCTCGTACGCATTAACGTAATTCCACTTCAAAGACTCAGCAAGAGCGGGAGTCCATGGGGAGGCTGCCAGCAAACTGGCAACCATTACTCCTGAGATAATTTTCTTATGTTTCATTTATGTATTCCTCCATAAAACTATTTTGTATATTTATACATAATAGTTTCTAAATATTATTTCGGCAATCGTACAATATTCCTAAAATTCAATCCTGAGACTGGAAACCGTATCATATCTTTGATTTGTTGGTATTGGGAAATAAATTGGGTGGGGAAAATAGGTAGATAGTCACTGTAGAAGGACAAAATGAAAAACAGGGCTGAAGGCCCTGTTTTATTGCGGCTGTACCGCACGTTTGCGATTGCGGTTCCACTGTCTTGCTTTATAACGACGTTCAAGAGCGGCTACAGGTTTAGCTACCAGCGCATTCTTGAATTCAACCGGCGTTTGTTTTACCGAAAAAACAACCGTGTTAACTGCTTTTTTCTTCTTATCAAAATCAGTCATCAATTTTTGCTGTTTAAACTTAAGCAAATCCGTTTCTTCTTTGATGGCATCGGTTTTGGCCTGGACACGGGTTGCCGTTTCCTGAAGGCTATCAATCGTTGGTTTGGCATCTTTATACGCTTTGAATGCAACAAAACCGAGATAGGCAAGGGAAGCCACGATGACAGCGATGCTAATATAGACAATGATCATGAAATCAGCCTCCTTCCATATAGATCCTTAAAGAGTATTTACCCATTTCGAAGCGTTTTTAACAGAGAATACATGCAGGGATATATTGGAAATGTTATAATGGCATTGATACCTAATGGATCGGAGAACTGGAAATGATTAAATTTGTCGTAATCCTGAAAGAGAAACGAAAGGGCGAACTTAGTCTGGAGCTTTTAGAAAGACATATCGGACATCTTAGGGATTTGAACAGGGAAGGAAAACTGATGGTTGGCGGCCCTTTTAAAAATAATGAACAAGCCATGCTCATCCTTCATTGCGGGGATATCGATGAAGCAATCAAGCTCGTGGAGCAAGATCCATTCATCAAAGAGAAGTACTATCATTCATATGAAATCAATGAACTGATTGTTGCCAATGAAGAAAACAACTGGCTGCTGGACAGTCCGCAAACAACGGGGAATTTGATACATTAAGAAAAGGACTTCCACGTAAAATGGAAGTCCTTTCTTTGCTTGTTGATTACTTGTTTTCAGTATCAACCTTTACTTCTTCAGCAGCAACTTCTTCAGTCTCTTCAGCAGTTGTTTCATCAACAACTTCTTCAGATTTTTCAACAGAAGCAAGTACAGCAGAAATCAAAGCAGCAACTTCTTTCGCGATGTCACTTGCATGAACACTCGCTTTAGCTTCAGCTTTGTTAGCAGCAGAAGGATTAACTGTTTCTTCTTCAGTCACTTCTTCAGCAGTTTCTTCAGTAACAACGTCTTCAGTCATTTCTTCAACTGTTACTTCTTCAGATTTTTCAACAGAAGCAAGTACAGCAGAGATCAAAGCAGCAACTTCTTTCGCAATGTCACTTGCATGGACACTAGCTTTAGCTTCAGCTTTGTTAGCAGCAGAAGGATTAACTGTTTCTTCTTCAGTAGCATCTTCTTCAGTTGCTTCTTCAGCCGTTTCCTCTACAGCAACGTCTTCAGTAGTTTCTTCAACCACAACTTCTTCCGTCACTTCGTCAGTAGTTTCTTCAACAACAACGTCCTCAGTCACTTCTGTTTCTGCCTTAACTGCCTCAAATGCTGCCTTCATAGCGGCAATCGCATCTTTTTTAGCAGCCTTTACTGCAGCTAGAGTTACCTCTTCAGTAGCTTCTTCTTGTTTAGCAGCCTTTTTCAATTCTTTAGCTGCTTTGAAAGCTTCTTTTTTAGCGGCAATCGCATCTTTTTTAGCTGCTTTTACTTCTTCAGTAGCATCTTCTTCAGTAGCATCTTCTTCAGTAGCATCTTCTTCAGTAGCATCTTCTTCAGTAGCGTCTTCTTCAGTAGCGTCTT
>NZ_RSFW01000029.1 GCF_003937825.1 Mesobacillus subterraneus
TAGGGGCGAGCTCACGGACAACTTTTCACCTGAACCCTTGAAACCTGTCCAATAGGGGCAAGCTCACGGACAACTTTTCACCCAAATCCCTGCAAGCTGTCCGATTGATAGATTAAAAGTGTAGCCCAACTCTAAAAGGAAAAAATCGATGAGCACACAGAATAAAGTTGGGAAGTCATTAAATGAAAGAGAAGTATGAAGGAGTTTCAATTTACGATACCATGGAGCAGTTCGGTAGAGGAAGAGTCAGTCTTTCCAATGCCCGATCATTAAGGATATTGGACACCCATCCCATAATTCAACTATTCATTGAACATGCTGAGATGAATAGTTGAATTCCATTGTGGAATGCGGAAGAGGAAATCATTAGAGAAGTGTCACGAATCTCGGGTTTGAAAGTTGAGAAGGCGATAAACCTTACCATATTTCGTCTTCCAAAACCGAAGTCAGCTAAGAAATATTTGGGCAGTCAATTTGCTATGTATGGCAAATTTAAATGGTTTACCGTAAATTTGGGCAATCATAAAAAGTGGGTTTTTCATGCAGGACATTGGGCAACGGAATTTAATGTGAAAGTGAACCGTCTAAATGGGGCAACGGAGGTGTTCTTCACCATATTGATTTACCGTTGTGGAAGATGAAAATAGGAAAGGCTGGACCATAATTGGTTCAGCCTGTTTCTATCTAAAACGGATACTTGCGCGGGTTTGTCTGTGCTGAGATCCACTGGACAGTGGTGAACTCTTCGAGAGACCATTCGCCGCCGAACCTTCCCAACCCGGAGTCTTTTTCTCCTCCGAATGCGACGAGAGGTTCATCGTTAACGCTCTGGTCATTGACATGGACCATTCCGGATTCAATTTGCTTGGCCACCTCTACGCCTTTTTCTACTGAGCCTGCATGCACAGCTCCGCTAAGCCCAAACGGTGTATCATTGGCTACGCGAATGGCTTCTTCCTCGCTATCAACAGAAATGATCGTTACGGCTGGGCCGAACATCTCGTTTTTAGCAGTGGCAACATCGTTGCTGCCAGTGAGCACGTATGGTGACATTAGTGTGCCGTTTGCAGACCCTTCTAGAAGGACCTTGGCACCTTCCGATTTAGCTTTTTCAATTTCGCCAAGAATCCGCTCGACTGCCCCTCGGTTGATAAGAGGTCCAACAAGAGTATCCTGTTCGCGCGGATCTCCGACCTTTAGGCTTTTTACCTTCTTCACGAATTTCTCGACGAATTCTTCGTAGCGGTCTTTATGGACAATCACGCGATTGACCGCCATGCAAATTTGTCCATTGTGCATGAATTTACCGAAGATCGCTGAATTCACCGCATGGTCGACATCGGCATCCTCAAGAACAACCAGCGCGTTGTTGCCTCCAAGCTCCAGGGCGACTTTCTTAATATTTTTGCCGCACAAAGCTCCAATATGTCGTCCCACTCCAGTCGAGCCAGTGAAGGAGATCATCCGGGGGATTGGGTTTTCTACAAATGAATCGCCGATTTCTCCTATATCAGATACCGTGACATTCAACAAACCTTTTGGAAGTCCGGCTTCTTCAAAAATTTTCGCAATCACTGTTCCGCCGCTCATTGCAGTTTGCTCATCAGGTTTTAGCACTACACCGTTGCCGACGGCTAATGCAGGTGCCACAGAACGCATCGACAGATACATAGGGAAGTTAAAAGGGCTGATGACACCAACGACCCCAAGTGGTTTACGATATACCCTGTTTTCCTTGCCAGGGACAAGTGAAGGCACCATTTTGCCATCCATCCTTAATGGGAATGATGCGGATTCCCTTGTGATTGCAATACAGAAATCCACCTCAACATTGGCTTTTATATGGGTGGATCCTGTCTCGCGGACAATGAGATCGACCAGTTCCTTTCTCCTATTTGTCATGATCCTTACCGCGTTTTCCATGATTGTCGAGCGTTCAAAAGGGTTTACATTCTCCCATTCCTTTTGTACTTTTTTCGCAGACTCATATGCTTCACTTATGTCGTCGACGCCAGCCATCTTGAATTCCGCCAGTACTTCATCATTGTACGGATTTGTATCTTCAAAACGGCTTTGCCCCGTCCCATCCCGCCATTCACCGCTGATATATTGTTTATTCAGTTCCTTATATAATTCCATCATTCTACCTCCTGGTAACATAGTCTCTTATTTTATTTTCCCAAGAGACCCGTAGGTTAAAAGTATTTTTAATGATTGGAAGGAGATTCATCTAAACACACGAATAGTAAAATAGAGAAAAAAGTTCCATTTTACGGGCCGAACAGGAGGAAACGGAATGGCAGACAAAAAACCGATCAACGACGCGATGGAGCATATGAACCAGATTGAAGGTTTTCCAGCAGATGTGGATATGAAGAAGCTTCCAAAACCACTTAGGTATTTTGGCTATGTAATGTTCAGTTTCTTTTCACTCACCATCCTTTTCATGATTATCATGAAGTTACTGAGCTAAGGTGGGTGACAGGATGATCATTTTTGGAGAAAAAGAAGCAAATATAAGCTATACCTGGAGGCCGGGTGTCTATGGGATCGTATTCAATGAGAAAAAAGACCAAATTGCTTTGATCCAGACAGAAGATGGAAAGTACTTTCTTCCTGGAGGAGGACTGGAAAACGGGGAAAGCCACTCTGAGTGTCTTTTAAGGGAAGGCATCGAAGAGATGGGAATGGTCTTGGAGCTGGGTGATTTCATCGGCAGTGCCCAGCGATACTTCTTCTCTACAAAGGATCGGAAACATTATTTGGTCGAAGGTCATTTCTATTCAGGCAAGATAAAAGGCAGAGCTGGTGACCCGACGGAACCAGGACATTTTCTCAGGTGGACAGCCACGGAAGAAGCTGTTGCGCGTTTATTCCAGGAGCACCAAAGCTGGGCAGTTGAAAGGGCGTTAATGATGGGGAAAAACGTCACTTCCAGCTGATGTACATCCATCATGAAAAAATGACAGGAAGTTCGAAAGTCCGACAGCATTTGGGAAAATCAAATAAACCGAAATACCCCTTTCCTTTTATGCCTGCTTAATGATAAGGTAAGCTTAACCAATCCCCTCATTGAGAATTTTTGTTTGACGTAAGGAAATAGTGGGAAAATATCTACCAGAAAAGATAAGGATAATGAGGGCGATTATGGAAAACAACATTGAATACCGGATCTTTCGTGAAGAACTGAGTAGACTTCATAAAGAGTACCAGCGTTGCAAGGATCCCTCGATAAAAAAAGAAATAACGAAGGATATCGAGCTTTTAGTAAACGCACTTCAAACGATCTAATAATTAGCAGGAGAATTTCTTATGAATAAACTTTTAAATGATCCAGAATTTTTGACTTTCTGCGAAACGGCCATGCCAGTCGAAGTGGTGGAGAAATTCACGAACAACATCCGGGGACTTGAAAATATTGCACTTCGATCAATCGCATCACGAAACAAGCTCCCGGCAAACGTAGTGAATTTCTTATTGGCTTATTTCTACAGCCACTATGGAAACCAAGTATATAATCGTAATGACCTTGCACGGCTTTATGATTACTGGGCTTCCAATGATGTTCGGACAATGGCCAAGGCAGCTGAAATGGCAAACGAGGATATCGAAAAAATCCTCAACACATTAAAATGATGGATGATTGCAAACAGGCCGTTTTTGAGTGGCCTGTATTTTTTTTGAAGGGAAATCACCAATTAGTAACGAAATTCTAATAAGTGATATTAGGGGGGAATTGAATGCTGAAAGAGTACCAGATTAAACTTGCAGCTTTTAATGATGGAAAAAAGGTCATCAACCTTTTAAAAAGAAGTGCACAATGGATGAAAGACAACAGCATTAACCAATGGCAATACCTTTTAAGCGGCGGGGATGATGAAGAAATCCTGAATGCGATAAAAGGAAATGAAACATATATCGTCTTAAACGATCAAGATATCATTGCCACATTCACACTTTCACCAGACCAAAGTGAGTGGGACAGACACATTTTTGGTCCGGAAGCCAATCTTGATTCATTGTACATGCATCGGCTCGCTGTTTCGCCCGATATAATTGGGAAGGGGCTCGGCAAAGAAATCTTGGATTGGATCTTTGAAAATGTCAAAACAGATAAAAAATTTTTAAGACTCGACTGCGTAGCCGGAAACCATAAACTAAATCAATTTTATCAACATAATGGCTTTGAATACATAGGTGAAACAGACGAACACAGTAAATATCAAAAAGAACTTAATCATGAATGATAATAAGGAGGTTGACTCAAGGTGGAAAAAAAGACCTGAGAGCAGCCTCTTTTATCATTTAATCTATTAATGTGATTTAAATTATTGAATTCGTGAAGGAAAGAGTGATTTCCTTCTTCGAAGTTCCTATTTTGTCTGCCATAATGGCTCCCTTTTAAGTAGGTTGTGTGCATCCCAACCTAAAGGTTTGGAGCACCCTCATAATATTAGTAATGCTCAATACAAGCAGAATTCACTTAATGTTAATAAACCCTGTGCGGTAATGGCTGTTGGAGAGGTTAAAATGAAAGTGTGGATAAAATCGAGACCGAAGCAGGTTTATTAGCGAGGGGTCATTATGTTGATGCAGGAAGAGTTTTTAGCAGAGATTGTCGACCATCTGCCTGAAGGCATGATTGTTATGGATAAGGAGCGGACCATCCATTATCTGAATGAAAAAGCGGTTCTCATGACTGGCTGGCAAATTGGAGGAAAAGTTCCGTATTGCACGTATTGTCAGGAACGCGAAGTTGAAGCTGATGAAAATAGGTGTATATTAACCTCTGAATCACCGATTCCGTTTTTTAACTCTCACATGGCTGTATACGAAGGGCTGGAAGAGTTTGAAATGTCCTTGAAAAAGCTGCACATATCAAATGAGGATTATTATGTGCTCAGGCTTCGCCACCCTGTTCGGAATGAAAATAGTGAAAGGGCACGATTCCATGAGCTGCTTGTTCAGGAAACGATGCTTGCCCAGGAGGCGGAACGGAAAAGGATTGCGCGCGAGCTTCATGACCATATCGGTCAAAGCGTCTACAGCATCTTCCTTGGTCTGGAAGTGATCAAGCAAAACATCAGTGATGAGCACTATCAGAATCATGTTACCAATATGGTCAATGTAATGGAAAAGACGCTCGATGATATTAAACGCCTGACAAAAAGCCTGAGGCCGGAAATCGTTTATGATATCGGGCTGGAAAAATCCCTTTATCAGGCAGTAAAGGATTGGCGAAAGCTGTATCAGATCGAAATCTTTCTGGAAATGGAACTCAATCAGGAGCAGACACTAGATCCGGAGAAGGAGCTGCATCTTTTCAGAGTCATTCAGGAAAGTGTCGCCAATGCTGTCAGGCATGGAAAAGCTACCTATTTTTCCATCCATTTGAAATCCTACTTTCAATATATCTTTTTCCATCTATATGACAATGGGAATGGATTCATTTCAGAAGGATGCAAAACGAAAGGTCTGGGCTTGAAACATATGTATGAGCGCTGCAAGATGCTTGATGGGGACATCAGATGGATCAGCAAGGAAGGCGGTCCAACCCGCGTGGAAGGCTTTGTTTCTCTGACAAGCAGCGAAGGAGAGAGAGAAAATGAACTTAATGATCATTGATGACCATGAAATTGTCCGTGATGGATTAAGCATGCTGCTTCAGCAGTCATTCTGCATTGATGGGCGGATATGCGCGTGCGATGGTTATGAGGCGATTAAAGCAGCTGAAAGCTTTTCGGCTGACCTGGTGCTCCTTGATCTCTCGATGCCAGGCGGACTCGATGGCCTGACGACGCTTGAAAAACTTAGGAAATTGCTGCCTGATGCCAAGATTGTCATCTTTTCAATGCATGATGATGTGGGGTATCAGAGAAAAGCCTATGAGGCAGGAGCAGACGGATATTTAATCAAGCAGCTCAAACGGGACGATCTTGTCCAGTCGCTCGATCAGATTTTGGCGAACCAGAAAGTCTTTGATACACATGTGTGGGAAGGTCCATCAGAGGGCGATTATTTCCATCAAATTGACCTTCCAATCACGAAACGCGAGAAAGAAGTCTTTATCCTGACAGTTAAAGGGTATTCGCAGAAAGATATTGCCGAAAGGCTTAATATTTCAGTAAAGACAGTCGAAAACCATCGCCAAAAAATCGGGGAAAAACTTGGGACACATAAACGGTACGAGTGGGTTGAAACAGCAAGAAAGTATAATGTCTTTCAAACTTAGGTGCAGGATGATTTCCTGCATTTTTTTGTTTATTTTCAAAAATAACTGCTGCCAGTTCATTTTAGTACAATGGACCATTCCAAAAAAAATTCAAAATTGAGATATATCTCTAATGGAATTTATTTCATATTTTAGATGGTTTTGAGATAATGATATTAATATAGGTCGAAAGTAGGTGGCAGAAATGGGGATATTAGAGGTTCGGAATTTAACGAAAAGATTCAAAGCTTTCGAGGCCGTCAAGGAAGTTTCTTTTACCATTGAGAAAGGTGAATCATATGGTCTGCTTGGTCCGAACGGTGCAGGGAAAACGACCACAATCCAAATGATTTCCGGGTTGTTTCCGCCAACTTCAGGGACGATTGAGGTAGGGGGCATTGATATGGTCGGGAAGCCTAAAAGGGCACAGGGGCTGCTGGGCATTGTACCACAGGAGATTGCTCTTTATCAAAGTATGAGTGCCAGAGAGAACCTTATCTTTTGGGGGAAAATGTACGGATTAAACGGAAATCATCTGCAAAAACGGGTAAATGAAGTGCTTGGAATAATTGGCCTCGAAGATTGTGCCAGAGAGAAGGTGGAGACATTTTCCGGCGGAATGAAGCGCAGAGTGAATATCGGGGCAGCGATTTTACATAACCCTGACTTGCTGATTATGGATGAACCAACCGTGGGCATAGATCCGCAATCGCGCACACATATCCTTGAAACGGTAAAAAGGCTCAACAGCGAAGGGATGACGATCATCTACACGAGCCATTACATGGAAGAGGTTGAATATCTATGTGAAAAGATTGGAATCATGGACCATGGTCAGTTCATTACCTCGGGAACGATCACGGAGTTGAGAGAAACCATTGGAGACCGTTCCCGCATCGTGATGAAATTCACACAGAAACCTGAGCTTGAAAGGGTAATAGAAAATCCGGCTTTGGCGATCCGTAAGGAAGATTTGCTGTTAAAAGATTCAGAGTTGACTATTTTTCATAAAGATCCGCAAGTGGTTTTAAGTGAATTGATCCAGTCTGTGACGGCAGCCGGAGCTGAAATCACTTCTGTTGAGATTGTGGAACCCAATCTGGAAAGTGTGTTCCTCCATCTTACCGGTCGAAGCCTGCGGGATTAAGGAGGGCAATTCAATGGGATTTTGGTGGCTTGCACTGAAGGACGCGCTGATCATTGGCAGGGACCGGAAGGCACTGCTTACATTGGTTTTTATGCCCATATTACTAATTGGCATTCTGGGAGCGGCTTTTGGCAATATGTTGGGTGATGAAGAGCCTGAGTCTATTAAAAAATTCAGCGTTGCTGTAGTCAATCTTGATGAAGGGGAATTTGGGGGCGTATTGCAGAAGGACGTATTGATGGAAGGCCTGCCTGAACTCGTTTCCGCTCAGTCGATGACAGAAAAGGAGATGGAGGAACAATTGAAACAACAGAAGATGTCTGTAGGCATCATCATTCCGAGTGATTTTACAAATCATATCATTTCAGGAGACGAGGCCGAAGTTAAAATTGTATCGATTCCATCCGCGTCCATACAATCGATGATTGTGGAGAATATAGTCTCCCAATTTACGCAATCGGCTGCAGTCAATGTGATTGGAAGGCAAATGGCTCTACCGGCAAATACGGGGGCCGATTCTGATGTACCGGCAGTGGCTGTCCAGGAAGAATCATTCAAAATGATGAAGGAAGAAGCGGTCAGTCAAGATCAGCAGCCTGTCAGTTCCTTTCAGTATTATGCAGCTGGCATGGGAGTCATGTTTTTAATGATGACCGTCATCACCGGAGTCAGTGCCATGATCGAGGAGAAAGAGCAGGATGTTTACAACAGACTCCTGGTATCGCAGCTAACAAACTATGAATACTTGTTTGGAAAGTTCATCGGCTTGCTGTTTATGTCAAGTGTTCAATTCATGATCATCATACTGGGAACCAGTGCGCTTTATGGTGTCCACTGGGGTGAATCATTCGCAGGAGTCACATTACTTGGCATTGCATTCGTTTTCAGCGTCTCGGGTCTCGGGGTACTCCTTGGCTCACTTGTCAAAACAGAAAAGACATTCAATGCTGTAGGAATGCTTGTCACGCAAATAATGGCGGCCGTGGGGGGCAGCATGGTTCCGCTGTATGCATTTCCGGATTGGCTGAATGAATTGGTTAAAATCCTTCCGAATGCATTGGCGCTGCAGACATTCCTCGAATTGATGTCTGGAGGCAGACTTTCAAATGTACTGGCAGAATCAGGAGCTTTGTTTGCTATTGGCTTTGGCTCACTAGCCATCGCAGCCATGGTCTTGTCTCGAAGAAGGAGGGCTTTGCATGCGTAGGGTCTTTTCCATTGCTTTCTTGCATTTTAAGACGTTATTTAAAACCCCATCTGCCATTGTCTTGATGTTCGTGATGCCAATCATGTTCAGCTTGATTTTTGGCGGAATGGGGATTGGAGAGTCTTCAGGGAACAAAGCCGTCGTGCTGATTGTGGCTTCAGAAAACGAAGTGAACGAAAAGGTGGTGAACCTTCTTTCTTCTAATACCCAATATACCTGGCGCGAGGAAGAAGAGAGCGCAGCCAGGGAGCTGGTGAAAAACCAGGAAGCGATTGCAGCAGTGAAGATTGATGATTCCATCGAGGAAAGTTTCGGAAAATCAACGACCCCGTTCAGTATGATCGTCCAGAGAAAAACGCAGGAATACATGGCACTAAGTAATTTTATCGAGGGACTGGGAAGCACGCTCTATCAAGCTTACAGGTTTAGCCCTGACACTCAAACGTACATACTTCTGCTTGAAAATCTGGGTGAACGTGAGGCTATCGAGGTCAGTCAGTCGGTGATCCAGAAACAGGCATCAAAGTCAGAAGCAGTCGGCATGATGGCGATCGGTTTTACGATTATGTTCATGATGTTTGGCATTTCCGGTGCAGCATCAGCAATCCTTGAGGAGAGAGTGGGCGGAACCTGGCAGCGGCTGCTAACCTCGCCGGCGACAAAAGCACAGGTAATGACAGGATATTTACTGTCCTATTTCCTTATGGGGGCCATACAGCTTGCGGTTCTGATGATAGTGATGAAAGGGATGTATGGATCTTCATGGGGCAGGCTTACTTACTTCATTCCGTTCGCTGTACTGGTCATTGTCACCATTGTCGGATTCAGCCTCATGATGGCCACCATCGTCAAAACAAGACAGCAGTCAAGCGCTTTGAGTGCTTTGGTGATTGTCAGCACATGCATGCTTGGCGGTGTTTACTGGCCAATTGAAATTGTTCCAGAATTCATGCAGCAGATAGCCAAGGCAGTACCGCAAAGCTGGATGATCACAGGATTCCGGGAAATTGTCAGCGGAAGCTTGCACTTACCTTCAATCCTGTACGCAACAATCGTTCTGCTGATTTTCAGCATTGTGTTCTACGGGATTGGCTTGAAAAAAATCAAATACCAATAAAGAATTACCAGTCCCAGTTAAAGGGACTGGTAATTCTTTTTAAGGGGATTCTATCGAAAAATAGCATTTGTCGAGTTATAATAGATATTTAGAGTAAGAGTCGAATGCATGAGCCTGTTTAGTAAAGCAGTGCCTTTGCATTGCACGAAGAAGCACAAAACGGTTTAGCAGATCCTGCATACCGGAAAATAGAGAGCAAAAGTGAATGTTGGAGGAGAATATGGCTACATATACCCCTATGATCAAGCAATACTTGCAAGTGAAGGCAGATTATCAGGATGCCTTTTTATTTTTCCGCTTAGGCGATTTTTACGAGATGTTCTTTGAGGATGCCTTGAAAGCATCACAGGAACTTGAAATTACCCTTACCAGCAGGGAGGGTGGCGGTGAGGATCGGATCCCGATGTGTGGTGTGCCTTACCATTCAGCTCCAAACTATATTGAACAGCTGGTTGCCAAAGGTTATAAAGTGGCGATTTGTGAGCAAACTGAAGACCCGAAAACTGCCAAAGGTGTCGTCAAGCGTGAAGTTGTCCAGCTGATTACCCCTGGAACGATGATGGAAGGCCGTGGTCTATTAGATAAAGAAAATAACTTTATTGCGACGGTTTCCATTTTTCCAGGAAATCGCTATGGTTTTGCCTGCAGTGACCTGTCGACAGGAGAAAGCAGGGCTACATTGATCAATGGAAGCATCGATGAGCTGATCAATGAACTGTCCATTTCAGGTGCCAAGGAGGTCGTCATCGACAGTTCGTTCCCGGCGGAAATCTAGAAGAAACTGAAAGAACGCTCGATTCTGGCATTATCAATAGAGGATAACGCTGACCTTAATGAGAGTTTTTCAACTTTATTCTCAGAATTGAATGATGAGAAGATTAGGACGACTGCAGCCCGATTATTCAATTACTTGTACAGGACCCAGAAGCGCAGCCTGGAACATTTACAAAAAGTGTCTGTCTACAAGGTCAAGCAATATATGAAGATCGATTATTTTTCAAAACGAAACCTTGAACTGACTGAAACCATCCGCGCGACTGTAAAAAAAGGTTCGCTATTATGGCTGCTTGATGAAACGATGACAGCCATGGGCGGCCGGATGCTGAAGCAATGGATCAACAGGCCGTTGATAGACAATGGGGAAATCAGCCGCAGACAGGAATTGGTCGAGCTTTTCGTCGGCCATTTCTTTGAGCGCCAGGAATTAAGAGAAAAGCTGAAAGAAGTATATGACCTTGAACGCCTGGCAGGCAGGGTCGCTTTCGGCAATTTAAACCCGCGGGATTTAATGCAGTTGAAGAGGTCCTTGCTGCAGGTTCCGTCTTTAAAGCACATTTTGGAGAATCTTCCGCATGAAGAAGCCAGTCGCATGGCTGAACGTCTTGATCCATGTGAAGAGGCTGCGGATTTGCTTGAGCAGGCGATTGTCGAGAATCCGCCGATTTCCTTAAAAGAGGGAAACATCATCCGGGACGGCTATGACAAGCAACTGGACCAATATCGTGACGCCAGCAGGAATGGAAAGACATGGATCGCGATGCTTGAGCGCCAGGAGCGTGAAAAGACCGGAATCAAATCGCTGAAAGTGGGATACAATCGTATCTTCGGCTATTATATCGAAGTGACCAGGGCAAACCTGCATCTATTGCAGGAAGGCCAATACGAGCGGAAACAGACACTTTCGAATGCGGAGCGTTTTATTACTCCTGAGCTGAAGGAAAAAGAGGAACTGATCCTTGCTGCAGAGGAGAAAAGCGTTGAGCTTGAATACCAGCTGTTTGTGAACATCCGAGAAACAATTAAAGAGTTTATTCCTAGGCTCCAGGGATTGGCGAAAGCATTAAGTGAATTGGACGTAATTCTTGGGTTTGCAGAGCTTAGTGAACAGCGGCGCTATGTCAAGCCTGTATTCTCATCTGAGAAGAAAATCGTCCTGAAGGATGGCCGCCATCCTGTTGTCGAGAAAGTCATGGATGCACAAGAGTATGTGCCGAATGACTGCTTCATGGACAGTGAGCGGGAAATCCTTTTAATCACCGGGCCAAATATGTCTGGTAAAAGTACCTACATGCGCCAGGTAGCCTTGACCGCAATCATGGCCCAAATCGGCTGCTTTGTTCCTGCGTCGGAAGCGGTGTTGCCGATTTTTGACCAGGTATTTACAAGAATCGGTGCGGCGGACGACCTGGTTTCCGGACAGAGTACGTTCATGGTTGAGATGCTTGAAGCCAAGAACGCTATCACGAATGCTTCAAGTGACAGCCTGATTCTTTTTGATGAAATCGGCCGAGGGACTTCCACTTATGATGGAATGGCACTTGCTCAGGCGATGATCGAATATATCCACGACAAAATCGGTGCGAAAACATTGTTTTCAACCCATTACCATGAACTTACCTCACTGGATCGTGAATTATTCAAATTGAAGAACGTCCATGTTAGCGCCGTCGAACAGAACGGGAAGGTTGTCTTCCTCCATAAAATCAGGGAAGGCGCGGCGGATAAGAGTTATGGAATCCATGTGGCCCAGCTGGCCGAACTGCCGGCAGACCTGATCAAGCGTGCTTCTGAAATCCTTGAAGTACTGGAGCAGACAGATGAAAAAGTTTCGTATGAGCTAAATACTAACAAGGATGGGCATGAACAGCCTTTGACCGCAAAAGAACAAACTGCGCTTCAGCATGCAGAAACAGCAGCAGCTGCACAGCTGTCCTTTTTCGATGAAGAACCGGCTGCTGCTAAAAAAGAAAGCGGGCCAAGCAAAAAGGAAAAGCAGGTGCTTGACCAATTAAGCGGCCTGGAAATCCTGGATATGACACCGCTCGATGCGATGAATATGCTCTATGAATTGCAGAAAAAGCTGCGGAAGTAAATAGAAGAATGATTGCTGGAGGTGAGAGGAATGGGGAAAATCATTCAACTCGATGATGCTCTGTCAAATAAGATTGCGGCTGGTGAGGTCGTTGAACGCCCAGCTTCCGTCGTAAAGGAATTGCTTGAGAATTCGATTGATGCCAATAGCTCCTTAATTGAGATTGACCTGGAAGAGGCAGGGCTGGCAAGGATCAGGATTACGGATAACGGAGATGGAATAGAGGAAGAAGATGTCCTTGTCGCTTTCCAGCGGCATGCAACAAGCAAAATCAAGAACGAAAATGACTTGTTCCGGATCAGGACCCTTGGTTTCAGAGGCGAGGCACTCCCGAGTATTGCCTCCGTTTCCAGACTTGAAATGAAGACGTCCACTGGAATCGAAGGTAATAAAGTGATCATTGAAGGCGGAAGAATCGAGTCGGTTGAAAAGGCAGACAGCCGAAAAGGGACGGACCTTATCATTACAGATCTGTTTTTTAACACACCTGCCCGCCTGAAATATATGAAGACGATCCATACTGAACTTGGCAATGTCACCGATGTAGTCAACAGGCTGGCGCTCGCCAATCCGCATATTTCCTTCAGGCTTGTCCATAATGGCCGCCAGCTGTTGAAGACAGCCGGAAACGGCGACGTTCGCCAGGTTCTGGCTGCCATATACGGAATCAATATGGTCAAATCCATGATTCCTATTTCAGGTGAGTCGCTTGATTATAAAATCAGCGGCTATATCTCCATGCTGGAAATCACAAGGGCATCAAGAAATTACATTTCCACGATGATCAATGGCCGGTTTATCAAGAACTATGCACTGGTGAAAGCAATCCAGGAGGGGTATCATACCTTATTGCCTATTGGCAGGTATCCGGTTGTCCTCTTGAACATTGAAATGGATCCACTTCTGATTGATGTGAATGTTCATCCATCCAAAATGGAAGTGCGTCTAAGCAAAGAGCAGGAGCTGAATGAACTCGTTTCCGGTGTCATTAAAACTGCGTTTAAAACGAAGGAATTGATTCCTGCCGGTTTTGTTACCAAGAAGCAAGAAAAACCTAAATCCGAACAGACTTTCATGGACCTTGACCATCTTCCAGAACCGGAGAAGGCGTCAATCATGCAAAGCACTGTCAATAGCAGGCCGGCCATTGAAGAAAAAGCAGCTGAGCTGAACCATCGGTACAAGGCTGCAGAACAGAGAGAAATCCGGGAGACGACTGCTCCAAACTGGCAGAATGCATTTATAGCGCAGGAAACGGTGGTCATTGAGCCAGTCGCCCATCTCGATGAGGATATAAGAACAGCAGATGAATTCCTGCAAGCCGAAGAATCGCCAATAACTCAAGAACCACAAACAGAGGAAAAGGCTTCACGAGTGCCTCCACTATATCCAATTGGACAAATGCATGGCACCTATATCCTTGCCCAGAATGACAAGGGTTTATATATCATTGACCAGCATGCAGCACAGGAACGAATCAAGTATGAATACTTCCGGGACAAAGTAGGAGAAGTTGCAACAGAGCTTCAGGAAATGCTTGTGCCCATCACTCTTGAGTATTCAGCAGACGAATGCATTAAAATCAACGAACATCAGCATGGGCTTGAAAAAGTAGGAGTGTTCCTTGAGCCATTTGGCTACAACAGCTTCATTGTCCGCTCCCATCCACAATGGTTCCCGAGCGGCGAGGAAAAACAGCTGATTGAAGACATGATTGAACAGCTCTTGGCGATGAAAAAAGTGGATATTAAGAAGCTGAGGGAAGAGGCTGCAATCATGATGAGCTGCAAGGCCTCAATCAAGGCCAACCACCACCTGCGCAACGATGAAATCCAGGCTCTGCTGGACGAATTGAGAAGGTCGTCTGATCCGTTCACATGCCCTCATGGCCGTCCGATCATCGTGCATTACTCCACATATGAAATGGAGAAAATGTTCAAACGAGTCATGTAGAAGAAAAAACAGTGTTTCCTTAAGGAAATGCTGTTTTTTTTTTCAATTATCTTTAGAATTGGATAAAAATTCTTGTGTGTTGGTAAATTATAGTGTAAAATTACACTATAAACAGTGTGTTAGAAACAAATTGAAATAGATGAGTAGGAAGAGAAGAAAGGGGGCGGTCCATTGTTTGTTTTTTCATTATTACTCACGATCGTGCCTGTTGTTATTGTCATTTTCATCATAGCTTTAGCAGTGAAGCATAAGGAAGAAGGGGGAGAGAATGTGGTCAGGCATTTATACACATATCTTGTTTTGTTCGCGACCTTGATGATGGTCATCGGCGGAGGAGTTTCCATATTCATGGCCACTGCGGACCTTGTCAGCCCGCCAGGATATTACCAGAGCTATTCAGAATTCAAGCAAATGAATATGTATGAAAAAATGGAAGGCACCAAGAAAGATATACCCGAAGAAGAAATGCGCAGCAATTATGAAATGTATGTAACAGAAGAAAAAGCAAAGCAAAAGGACCGGGCAATCAACCAAATTATCAAAAGCCTCGGTTTTATCGTCATTCCGCTGCCAGTGTTCATTTATTTTAATAGGTTAAGAAAACAATATAAAGAATAATGCCAGGGGCACTGTGGGAACAGTGCCTTTTTATATGGTCGGAAAAGGATTTATCAGTATGATACAGAATTAATAGATAGATAAAAGGAGAGGACGTGGAAAGATGTTTAACCGCCCAGCATTGGAGGAATTCCCTGAATATACGAGGAATTATATTGATTTGGTTCCGGAAGGAAATATTATTGATATTTTAAAGACTCAGCAAGAAATGGCGTATTCTCTATTATCCGGCATTACTGAGGAACAGGCGCAGTACCGCTATGGTAAGGGGAAATGGTCATTGTCTGAAGTTCTGGGGCATTTATCGGATACGGAACGCATCATGTCCTACAGGATTTTGAGGATTGCACGTGGTGACAGGAGTCCTCTTGAAGGTTTTGATGAAAACAGATTTGTGGAGGAAGCAATCTTCCACCTTCGCCCAATGGCTGATTTACTGGAAGAGCACCAAAATGTCAGGAAGGCTACAATCAGTCTTTTAAAGGGCTTGCCAGTAGCATCCCTTAAGAATAAAGGTAATGCCAATGGATATCATGTGACAGTCGAAACCGTCGCTTATATGATTGCCGGGCATGAACAGCATCACCTTAAAATCATTAAGGAAAGATATTTAGGAAGTTAAGAAAAGAGACCGCCAAATCGGCGGTCTCAATGTTTTGAATACAATACTCTTATTTCACAGCAGGCTGCAGCTTATGGATATATTGCAATGCCTTGCCCGTACCGATTGCCACGGATTCCAGCGGGTTAGGCGCGATGTGTACCGGAACGACCATCTCGCTGCCCAGCCAATCCTGCATGCCGTTCAGCAATGCTCCGCCGCCAGACAGGATGACGCCGCGGTCAACGATGTCGCCGCTCAGCTCTGCTGGGCAGTCTTCAAGTGTAGAGCGGATTGCTTCCATGATATGAAGCAAGGATTCCTTGATCGCATCGCGGATTTCATATGAATTCAGCGTAACCGTTTTTGGAAGGCCGGTTACAAGGTCACGGCCGCGGATTTCCATTTCCATCTTTTCATGGTCGACCAGCGCATAACCGATTTCCATTTTGATTCTTTCAGCGGTTCTTTCACCAATCAGGACGTTGTATTCTTTGCGGACATACTGGACAATATCCTCGTCCATTCGGTCACCTGCGATACGGATCGAGTGGCATGCTACGACACCGCCATAGGAAATGATCGCAACTTCAGTCGTTCCGCCGCCGATGTCGACGACCACGTTGGCAACAGGCTCATCAACTGGAAGTCCCGCACCGATCGCAGCAGCAACAGGTTCTTCGATCAGGTGCACCTTTTTTGCGCCTGCATTTCTGACTGCATCCTGGATTGCGCGTCTTTCAACGCTTGTGGACCCGGATGGGGTGCAGACGACAACATCCGGTTTACGAAGAGAAAAGCCGCCTTTTTTGGAAGCTTTCTTCATAATTTGCTTCAGCATTTCAGTCGTCACGTCGAAATCAGCAATGACACCATCCTTCAATGGACGGATCGCAACGATTTTACCAGGTGTTTTTCCGATCATTTCCTTCGCTTCCTTGCCGACAGCAAGGACATTTTTTGTTTCCGTATCAATCGCCACAACGGAAGGCTCGTTCAGGGCGACTCCTTTATTTTTACTATATACAAGAGTATTTGCTGTACCTAAATCAATTCCAATTTCTGTAGTTGATAACATTCGTTTTCACCCAGTTCTCTATAGTTTATTGAATCCCTCATAGACTTCTATTAAACTATCATGAATTTGGGGGTGAATGGGAGTTTGTTACTGAAACGTTATCTAACTGTAAAAGTTGAGGAAAATTTTTTCAGGTAAAATGATATAGAAGAATAATTTTCGAAAAATAGGGGTATAATGCATAGATGTTCAACTGCTTTCTATTTAATGGTAAAATGAGTGTAGGATGTCAGCAGCTATAAGAAAAGGCAGTGTGAAATTTTTTGAAACAAAAACAGAAAGTGATTGTGCTTATTGGGCCGACTGCTGTCGGCAAAACAAAACTAAGTATTGAACTGGCAAAAAGATTCAATGGTGAAATCATCAGCGGTGATTCGATGCAGATTTATAAGGGAATGGACATAGGGACTGCAAAAATCACCCAGGAAGAGACGGAAGGTGTTCCACATCATTTAATTGATATTAAAGAGCCTAATGAAAGTTTTTCGACTGCGGAATTTCAGGATTTAGTACGCAGGAAAATTGCAGAAATCAGTTCCCGCGGCAAAATGCCGATGATTGTAGGTGGGACAGGTTTATATATTCAGTCCGTCATCTTCGACTATCATTTTACGGACGCTCCTTCAGACCCTGACTTCCGCCGCAAGCTGGAAGAAGAGGCAAAGGAACACGGACAGGAATACCTGCATGAAAAACTGAAAGAAGCGGATCCAGAAAGTGCGGAAAGAATTCACCCCAATAATCTCAGGCGTGTCATTCGGGCTTTGGAAATCATCCATTGTACCGGGAAAACAGCAGGGGAACTGCAGGAGAACCAATCTCCTGAGTTGTTATATAATACCGCTCTGGTTGGCCTGACGATGGATAGGGAACGCCTTTACGAACGAATCAATCTTCGCGTCGACCTTATGATGGAACAAGGGCTTCTGGAAGAAGTGAAGTACTTTTATGAAAAAGGATTAAGGAATTGTCAATCCATACAGGCCATAGGGTATAAGGAGCTTTATGACTACTTCGATGGCAAGGAGACGCTTGAAGGAGCGGTCGAGAATCTGAAACAAAATTCCCGCCGCTATGCAAAAAGGCAGCTAACCTGGTTTCGAAACAAGATGAATGTGGAATGGTTTGATATGACAGAGTCTGTAGACGCTGAAAAAAAATTCGCCGAAATTTCCAAGTTCATTGAAGGAAAGCTCGAGATAAAAGCGAATACATAATAATAGAGATAAAAGAGGAGGATCCGCCCATGAAACAAGTGAACATTCAGGACCAGTATTTAAACCAATGCCGTAAGGACAACATTAACGTAACCGTCTTTTTGCTGAACGGTTTTCAGTTAAGAGGCCAGATTAAAGGTTTCGACAACTTTACTGTCCTTTTTGAATCCGATGGAAAACAGCAGCTAGTGTACAAACATGCCATTTCAACCTTCGCCCCGCAAAAGAATGTCCAGATCGATTTCGAGGGACAGGCTTAATAAATAACATGCAAGGAAACCCGCTATCATGGCGGGTTTTTTGTTTTTGGGAGGAGATTCTTATGGAGTTGATAAGATCTTTCAAGAAATTCCTGAAGAAAATTTAAAAATGAATTCTCTTCTTGGTGAATACATATAAATATAGGAGTTTATTTTTTAATGGTACTATTTTCGTTTTAGCCGCCCTCAATATTTTTCCCAGATAAACGATCGATAGAAAATTCTTAGCCTGGCAAATCGACCGGGAGTGGTTTTCAATGTCCAATAATAATGGATATCCTTTAAGGATATGCCTGAAATAGGCGGATATCACACATACAGCTTAGATGCGTATACTGTTTCCAGAATGAGAGGTGAGTTCTTTGGACCAACCGCTTCGCAAAAAAAACAACGGTCAAATCAGCATTGTATTGAATGCACAGAAGAGGAAGACGTTGACGAAAGAATTGCCTGATCCGCAGCTGGTTCCAAAGTCAATTCCACAGGAACATGCCGCCTTAAAAGAAATCGAGGAGGAACTCGGGGCGCTTGTCGGCATGGAAGAAATGAAACGGATGATAAAAGAAATCTATGCATGGATCTATGTGAACAAAAAGCGTGAGGAGTTGGGGCTGAAAGCGGGAAAACAGGCTCTTCACATGATGTTCAAAGGCAATCCGGGTACAGGGAAGACGACAGTAGCAAGGATTATCGGAAAGCTGTTCCAGAAGATGAACGTCCTCTCAAAAGGGCACTTGATTGAAGCAGAGAGAGCAGACCTTGTGGGTGAATATATTGGCCATACCGCCCAAAAAACACGTGATTTGATAAAAAAGGCAATTGGTGGGATCCTGTTCGTTGACGAAGCCTATTCCCTCGGCAGAGGAGGGGAGAAGGATTTCGGCAAAGAAGCAATCGATACTCTAGTCAAGCATATGGAGGATAAGCAGCATGAATTCATCCTGATCCTCGCGGGCTATTCACGTGAGATGGACTATTTTTTGACGCTGAATCCCGGGTTGCATTCCCGCTTCCCGCTTGTCATAGATTTTCCCGACTATTCGATTGACCAGCTGATGGAAATTGGCCAGCGGATGCTGAAGGAAAGGGAATATACCTTAAGCCATGAGGCTGAACGAAAACTTCGTGAACATCTGATTTCGGTCAAGTCAACATTAGGGTCCGCTGCTTTTTCGAATGGGCGCTATGTCCGTAATGTCATTGAAAAATCCATCAGGGCACAGGCAATGAGGCTTCTGATGCAAAACCAATATGACAAGCACGAATTGATGACGATCCGCAGCAATGACCTGGTATTCCCCGAAGATAAGTGATGGATAAAATAATGTCAGCAGCTATTGTTGACATTATTTTATGTGTTTGTTAATATACCCTTACGGGTATAAAACGCCAAGATACGGGGGAATCAAGCCATGAATGAAATTACAGTCTATACAACCAACACATGTCCTTACTGCACGATGCTGAAGAACTTCCTGGATGACAAAGGAATTGCCTACAAAGAAGTCAATGTACAGCAAGACCCAATCGCAGCCCAAAGGCTGGTCAATGCAACAGGACAAATGGGTGTACCGCAATCGAATGTAAATGGACACTGGGTATTGGGATTTGATCCTAATTCAATCATGTCTTATCTGAAGTAGGAAAAAGGGATTCCGTAATGGAATCCCTTTTTTATATCAATCGTAAAAGACAATGGCATCCACATTGTCAATCCATTTTTGGGCTGAGGAACCATCCGGATTTGCGCTCCACAGTGTTCTGTTTTCATCCGTTATCGACTTGCCCCTCAGCCAGATGATTTTATCAATGGATTTAACATATTGAGGCTGGTAGTCACCAAAACCTTCGGGTGAATTGGTGATTTGGCGCTGTTCCTTAGTATCGATGTTTATGAAAGTTAACGAGGGAAGCGGGTGGTTGGCAAAATCGTTAGACCATTCTTTTTCTTCAATCCTGGAGGTCACGATACTTCGATTGCTGACCCAGTCAAAGTCAACATCAGCATACTTCTCAGGTGTATAGGTACCATTCGCAGGCATTTCTTTTACCTTAAGGTCCTTATTTTTGAAACCAAAGACAATCCTTCCGCCTCCGGCTATGAAAGCCAGAGTGTCCTCGGAAGGAGCCCATTTAGGTTTGCCGACCTCGAAAATCACTTCATCCAATACTTCAAATCGCGATCCTTCATCAGAAATGACACAGAGCATATTGCTGTCCATAGACAATGACGCAGTAGGGGAGACGGTGAAGGAAATCCATTTACCGCTTGGTGAATACTCAAAGTCCCCGGCATAAATGGCAGGAATTTTATTATTGCTGATCCCCAGCTCCTTAGGCAGCGTTAAAAACTCCTTCGACCCGCCAAATAACACGACGTCTTCAAAGGGCTTTGCCACCTTCTTTTTAAAGAGGATGGCACTTGTCCAGCCGTCAGGCCGCAGGACTCCTGAAGAGGAAAGGAGAAACCCGCTTCCGTCAGGCAACCAGACGTAACTGTTAACGCCGGTAGCGACATTATAAAATTGCTGTGTATCTGAGATGTTCAGAATCCCTTTTGCGTTGAACGCGATCAAATCTTCCTTAGGCGACCAGGTGGGTGAATAGCCATCATAAAATATCTTCTTCTTTTCCCCGGTATCTACATGATAGGTCCACACTTCCACCTGCAGCTCATTTTGCTCGAATTCCGAGGGCGTCTGCAGCTGATACATCAGTCTTTTTCCATCAGGGGACCATTGCGGCTTCGCAAAAGCATTGCCGGAATCTGTGATTTGCTGCTCTTTTTGATCAATCAACGTCCAAATGTTCCCGTCCCTCAAGAAAGCCGCTTTTGCAGCTGCTTCGACTGAGGGAGTGACTAATTGTAAAAAGAGGATAGTCAAAAGAAAGAGTTTGTACATAAAGAGGTTTCCTTTCTATGCGCTATTACTATTATGGTGTCCAATTCTTAAAAAAGTGGACAAACACCGTTTCCATTTTCCTTTTCCTTTCATAGCTTGGTACTAGCTTAAGGAAAGGAGGAAAAAGTATGTTTGGTTTTTCGATGATCCAAATGGTAAGGTCCAATGCCGATAAACTGGATTTAACATTGCGGCAAACCATGGTTGGGCTCTACACACCTTTTAAGTGGACCCCCTGCATCCTGCACTCAACCCTCGAGGGATTCCTGAAAAAAACAAAAAAATTCCCCGTTGTTGTTGAGTTTAACGGAAGCTGTGCTTTTGATGAGGCAGTCAAAGGTTCTCACATGGAAGCAAACAATCATATCCGGTCAAAAATGAAAAGGCAAATCCCCAGCACATCATGCTGCAGTATGGATGTGACGCCCGCAGCACTTGAAGAATTATTGACATCATGTTTGTTCATCAAGAAAATCTATTATGACAGACAAGTGAAGGCTCTTCTGGATGTAGCTACATCTTCTGTTCGGGCAAACAACAGCAATTTGGATGCGGGAATGTCAGGGAACGGGGTTACAATTGCAGTAATTGATACGGGTATTTATCCGCATCAGGACCTGGCGGGCAGAATTGTGGCTTTTAAGGATTTGGTAAATGACAGGACTGAGCCATATGACGATAACGGGCATGGTACACATTGCGCAGGCGATGCAGCTGGAGACGGAGCAGCATCCGATGGACAGTATAGAGGTCCGGCACCCGAAGCAAATCTCGTGGGCGTCAAGGTTCTGGATAAACTTGGTTCTGGCTCGCTGTCGACTGTGATGGCCGGTGTAGAATGGTGTATAGAGTACAACCGCTTAAATTCTGATAACCCGATCCATATCCTGTCCATGTCATTAGGAAGCGACCCTCAATCACCGTCAGAGAATGATGACCCGATGGTCCGTTCAGTAGAAGCCGCCTGGAACAGCGGTATGGTAGTATGTGTGGCTGCCGGGAATTCAGGACCTGACCCAGGAACGATTGCCAGTCCGGGTGTAAGTGAGACAGTGATCACCGTTGGAGCAATGGATGATTTCAATACACCTAATATCATTGATGATAAGATCGCCACATTTTCAAGCCGCGGGCCAACGGCTTACGGCAAATCTAAACCTGATGTCGTGGCGCCGGGAGTGAATATCATTTCATTAAGATCGCCAAATTCGTACCTGGATAAACTGCAAAAGGGGAACCGTATTGGTAGCGAATACTTTAGCTTATCTGGTACCTCGATGGCAACGCCGATTTGCGCAGGTGTCGCAGCCCTGATTATAGAAAATAATCCTGGGATTCCACCGAATGAAGTAAAACGAAGAATCCTTGAAGGTGCAGAACCATTAGGTACGGCTGAAACCTATGGAAAAGGGTATTTGAATGCCGAGAAAGCTTTATCTATTGAGTAAAATACGTTTTTCTGAATGTCCCCAAACTTCGAGAGGCATTTTTTTTTCGATGGCTGGTTTGGATTTTTGCTAAGTGGGTATAAAGAATCGGATATCCCTTTTTTAATTTTGGCTGAATAGGGAAAACTAAACAGCATGACAAATTTGGTATATATTAATGACATAGATAGATAAAGGAGTTTTTACTAATGGGGTATGAGACTAAACAAACCATTGAAGGCTATGAGTTTGGCTGGGATGTGAAATCTGGCAAATTTACATTTGAAGGCCAGGATGCTGTACTATTCTGGATTTCTTCAGCAATGAGGACATTCTTCGATACCATTGAAGAAATTTCAGGGGAAGAGGCGTCCAACCTTGTATTCGAATCAACAGGCTTTCGCCAGGGACTTGTTGTCGGCCAATATTTTGAAAAAATGAAAGAAGTCACTGTAGCCGAAGCCGCCGAGATGATTACCAATACATATGCGACTGCAGGCTGGGGTTTGACGGTCATCAAGGATCTGGATTTCGAATCAAAGACATTCACCGCATTCATGAAGGACAGCTGGGAGCACAAAATAAATGTAGCCCAGGGTAAAACAAAGGGAGGCAGCTTCCTGGCTGCGCACTATGCGGGAGTATTTACCGGTTTGTTCGGTACAAATATCTGGTATAAAATCAAGCAGCACCAGCTAGATGGCCATGAGTACAGCATGATCGAATACTTCCCATCTGAAGTGACCATTGCTGATAACATCCACCAGCTCGCGCGTAAAAAAGAATCGGAACAGATCAGAAAACTCGAAACCCTTGTGGAAGAAAAGACTGCAGAATTAAAGGAATTGGTGAATAAACTTTCCTCGCCGATTATCCCTGTTCTTGAAGGAATCGTCGTCGTTCCGCTGATCGGGAAGTATGAAGAAGACCGGGCGGATCAGTTGATCGTCAATACACTAAACCGCCTGCCGGCCTATAAAGCAAGCTACCTTGTACTGGACCTGACAGGGATGGACCAGGAAATCGGTCCGCATGCCGTAAGCCTGATCGAAAAAATTGGCTCAGCAGCAAGATTGATTGGGACCAAAACCATTCTTGTCGGTATTTCTTCATCGCTCGGAATCGAAATCACACAATCCAATATCAACCTTTCGAAATTCGACTGCTTCCAGACACTGCAGCACGGCATCCATTATGCAATTGGGCAGATGGGACGGAAGATTATCTAATGAACAGGCTCTTTTCATAAACTTTGTTGCTTTAGGCCTTCAATCCTGCTGGGATTGGGGGTTTTTAGTTTTACATTAAAAAATGAAAAAACTTCGGACAAAATTTGGTGCAGGAGCAGTGAAAATGTCGAAGTTGACAGGACTTCGGACAACATCCGGTGGAGGAGCAGTGGAAATGTCCGAAGTTGGCAGGACTTCGGACAAAATCCGGTGGAGGAGCAGTGGAAATGTCCGAAGAGGGCAGAACTTCGGACAAAATCTGGTGCAGGAGCAGTGAAAATGTCCGAAGTTGATAGGACTTCGGACAAAATCTGGTGCAGGAGCAGTGAAAATGTCCGAAGTTGATAGGACTTCGGACAAAATCCGGTGTGGGAGCAGTGGAAATGTCCGAAGATGGCAGGACTTCGGACAAAATCCGGTGTGGGAGCAGTGGAAATGTCCGAAGATGGCAGGACTTCGGACAAAATCTGGTGTGGGAGAAGTGGAAATGTCCGAAGATGGCAGGACTTCGGACAAAATCCGGTGGAGGAGCAGTGAAAATGTCCGAAGTTAATAGGACTTCGTACGATATTCGATATAGACCCGTTAGAAGGTGTTACGGAATTACTTGTATTATTCGAAAAGCAATAATCTATACGAAACAGCTAATGAAAAAAGGCTATTGAGTCAGTAAAGTGCGCAAAATAAAAAAGCAGAGCCAAATTGAACTGCACCCCAATTGTTAGACACACCTAACA
>NZ_RSFW01000003.1 GCF_003937825.1 Mesobacillus subterraneus
GTCTATATACAGAAGGGCGGGCAAAAGGGGCAGGGTAGGGCAGGGTATGTTGTGTCTGTTTTGTGTCATGTGTTATTTTTGCAAGTAGCTATTGAATCTGTTACGATTAAATCGCACACGATATAATTTTTCTCTAAGGAGGAGCAAAAATATGCAGACAGTTTATGATTTTACCGTTAAAAAGACGAATGGCGAAAACCAATCTTTACGGGACTATGAAGGAAAGCCATTGCTGATCGTCAATACAGCCAGCAAGTGCGGCCTGACACCTCAATTCGAAGGACTACAGGAAATGTATGATGAATACAAGGAGCAGGGCTTGGAGATTCTTGGCTTTCCTTGCGGCCAGTTCAATAATCAGGAGTTTGAAAACATTGAGGAGACGACACAGTTCTGCCAGCTGAATTACGGTGTCAGCTTCCCAATGTATGCCAAGCTTGATGTCAATGGCGCCAATGCCGATCCGCTTTTTAAATACTTGAAAGAGCAGAAAGGCGGAGTCCTGACAAAAGATATTAAATGGAATTTCACGAAGTTCCTGGTGGACCGCAATGGCCAGGTCGTCAAACGCTATGCTCCAACCACAGAGCCGGAAAAAATCAAGAATGACCTTGAGGAATTATTATAAGGATGAGTAACCTGGACGACTTTTTAACATTGGAAAATCAACTGTGCTTTGCTGTTTATGAAGCAGGCAGCCAGTTCAACAAGCTGTATACAAAAGCGCTGAATTCCTTCGGGCTCACCTATCCGCAGTACTTAGTGCTGCTGGCGCTGTGGGAGAAGGATGGACTATCCGCCAAAGAACTGGGAGAAAAGCTGAACCTCGGCACCGGCACCTTAACTCCGATGATCAAGAGGATGGAAGCCAGTGGCTGGGTAACGAGGGAGCGATCTACTGAAGATGAAAGGAAAGTCAGCATCACCTTACAGCCAAAAGCATTAGGCGAAAAAGAAGCCATCGTCCAGAAAATAGCTGGGGAACTCAAGCTCTGTAATATTGAGTATGATGAGTATGAGCAATTGATGAAGCAGTTGAGTGTTTTGCGTGGGAAGTTTATTCAATACAATAAGAGTTATTAAGCCGGAATCGAGCCTATGATTTCGGTTTTTTTCTGACAAAGGGTTCATAAAACTGTTTTGGCGCTGCGGGTTAATACTGTTTTCATTAATTCAAGATTGAAGTATGAAATGAAAAAATTATCGATTTCATACAAATTATTACTTCTGTCGACAAGGTTTGTGTATAATAAGAGTCAGCGGAAAATTTATACATAAAGAATCAGGTGTCTTATAGACGGCTATGCCGTTTATAGACTTAATAGGGAAGTTGGTGAAAATCCAACGCGGTCCCGCCACTGTAAATGGGAGCTTTAAGCAAATGCCACTGTACCTAGTATGGGAAGGCGCTTGAAAGCAATGACCATGAGCCAGGAGACCTGCCTGATTCTTCGCGCCACAACCTACGAGGATAGGAGGTGTTTGGATGGATTCTGGCTTTATAAGAGGAACCTCATACAAACATCTCCATGTACATGATGGAGGTGTTTTTTTTAGTTTCATAGAGAACATTCATTGCACCAACGTAAACGAGAGGTTTACAGGAATCGAGAGTATGATGATGAAAAAGTTCGAAAACATTCGGAGGTATGAGAGATGAAAAAGGTTCAAGGATTATTATTTGCTTTGTTCATTACCGTTCTAGCCCTGGCAGGATGCGGAGGGAATGAACAGGAAAAGGCGGGAACTGTAGCAACTACAGCAAAGAAGGACACGGCCCAACAGGAGGCTGTTCAATTTCCGGTCACTTTAACGGATGCAGTACAAAATGAAGTCACCATAGAAGCGAAGCCTGAAAAGATTGTTTCATTGATGCCTAGCAATACAGAGATTGCTTTTGGCCTTGATTTGGGAGAGCAAATTGTCGGTGTTTCTGATTTTGATAACTACCCTGAAGAGGCAGCAAAAAAAGAGAAAATTGGCGGGATGGAATTCAATGTTGAAAAAATCCTGTCCTTAAAGCCTGATCTTGTCCTTGCCCACGCATCAAGTGCTGACGCTGGTGAAGCAGGCTTACAGCAGTTAAGAGAAGCGGGAATCACAGTGCTTGTCACGAACAATGCAGCAAATTTCACTGAAGTCTATGAAACGATCCGTTTAATTGGTACCGCTACTGGTAAGAAGGAGAAGGCGGAAACGGTAATTGCGGACATGGAGAAAAAGGTTGAAGAAATCAAAACAAAAGCCCAGGAGATTAAAGAGGTTGACAGAAAATCAGTGTTTGTCGAAGTATCACCCGCGCCTGAAGTTTATGCCGCTGGCAAAAATACCTTCATTGATGAGATGTTGCAGATCATCAATGCCAAGAACACTGTAACAGAAGAGGGATGGCCAAAAATGGAATCAGAGGCTGTCATTAAAAGCAATCCAGAGGTGATCATTACCACTCATGGATACTACACGTCAGAACCAGTTAAAAATGTTATAAGCCGTGAAGGCTGGCAGAATATCAGTGCCGTGAAAGAAAACCGCGTCGTTGATGTCCACTCTGATAAGGTAACTCGTACGGGCCCTAGATTGACAGAGGGAGTAGAGGAGCTTGCCAAAGCAGTTTACCCGGACATTTTCAAATAAAGAATTATTCGCTGGGGATCGATATGTTCCCGAGCATGGACGGGGGAGAGTATAAATGGCAATTGGACAAGGTTTGCTCAAAATGTCTGAAGAGTTCGTTGTTTTAGAATCTCCTATTCTATTAAAAACGATGTCTTCAGGTGTGGTCGGCTCGGGAACCGGGTGGCACAGCACGTTCGTAAACAGGCATGTGAACAAGAATTATGACTGCAGTGACCACAGGAAAGAGATGGCAGAATATATATCAGATCATGGATTAGACCCTGGCGAAACAGTCGGGATGATGACGGCTGTCATGCTGGAGGATGTCTGTTTTAAGCTGTACGAAGAAGAAGGGTTCTCTGTTTTTATCGTTGTGACGGCGGGTGTAGGCAATGCAGTTGACGCCTCTAAAAGCGCTGAGTATACATACGAGAAATCACCCGGCACAATCAATACATGGGTATTCGTCAACGGGGAACTGACGGAGGAAGCTTTTATCCAGTGTATTATGACGGCTACTGAAGCGAAGACAAAAGCGTTGCATGATTTAGACATCAGGGACCGTTCGTCCGGAACCATAGCTACCGGGACTTCAACCGACAGCATCCTGATCGCAGCCGCCCAACAAGGTGAAAAACTAGAATATGCCGGGACGATTACCCCTCTGGGCCAGGTTGTTGGCAAGGGTGTTCATGAATGTACCGTTAACGCTATTCAGAACAGCAGGAATAGAGCGGTAAAATGATTCTGAACCACCTCATTGCTCTTACTATAGCTGTCATCATTGATATGGTCTTTGGCGATCCTCCCCATTGGCCACACCCGGTAAAATGGATGGGATTACTGATTTACAGGCTGGAAAATCGGTTGAATAAGGGGTCGAACAAAAAGGGCAAGGGAATTGCCATGACTGCTCTCGTCCTCATAACGGTTGGAATGATAACCACCTTGGTAACATTGGTATCCTATGCTCTGCATCCAGCGGCAGGAATCATCGCAGAAGCCTTCATGATTTCCACTGCAATTGCCCAAAAAAGCCTGAAGGAAGCAGCCTTAACGGTATATAATCCTTTAAAAAACAATGACCTCGGGGAGGCAAGGCATAAGCTTTCCTGGATTGTTGGCCGTGATACAGAGAGGCTTGAAGAACCTGAAATTGTTAGGGCCGCGGTGGAAACTGTTGCAGAAAATACAAGTGATGGCATTACTGCGCCGCTCTTTTGGGCAATGATCGGCGGTGCTCCTCTTGCACTGATCTATCGGGCTATTAATACATGTGATTCCATGGTCGGTTATAAAAACGAAAAATACCTGGAGTTTGGCTGGGCTTCTGCAAAGCTTGATGACGCTGCTAACTGGATCCCGAGCAGGATTACATCGCTCTGCATGCTGATTGGCAATCGTCCACTTTTCAGATCCCGAGCTGATGCCTGGAGAGTGATTCGCCGTGATGCAAGGAAGCACCCGAGCCCGAACAGTGGGTGGGGTGAGGCTGCTGTTGCAGCGATTCTTGGCATCCAGCTCGGCGGCATAAATTATTATAAGGGCATCATTTCAGAACGTGCGACAATGGGTGATGCTCAGATAGAAATGGAAAAAAATCATATTTTAGCAGCAAATAAAATCGTCACGTCCACTGTGCCAGTATTTTTGCTTTTGCTGTGGCTCGGGGGTGTTCTCTTTGGACTGGCCGTCTCATGGATCCAATCCTCATTATTTATATGAAGCTATGAATCTGCCGTTTCCGGAGGAGCGGATTGATTTCAGCGCGAATATCAACCCGCTTGGGCCTCCCCCCATCTTAATAGAAAACTGGGGGGAGCTCCTGCATACGGTAACCCAATATCCAGATCCTGCTGGGAGGATACTTAAGAAAAAATTATCCGCCCAGGAAGGTTTGCAAGAAAACCAGGTTCTAATAGGAAATGGCGGAGCGGAAATCATTTCTCTGATTGGCCGGGTGCTTGCCGGGAAAAAGGCGGTTATTGTACAGCCTGCTTTTTCGGAATATGAAGAAGCCTGCAGGGTGAATCAGTGCAAGGTACAATACCATCAATTGCATGCTGACAGCTGGGATTGGAGGAATGATGATCTTAGCGGAAAATTGATGAATGCAGATGCACTATTTCTTTGCAATCCAGCCAATCCAACCGGTGTATTTTATCCGAAACCGGTCATTCTTCACTTGCTTGAAGAATGCAGGAGGAATGACTGTTTTTTGATTGTCGATGAGGCCTTTTATGATTTTCTGCCGGAATATGAATCCATAGCCCATTATATTAGTAAATATCCGAATTTACTGATCATCAGGTCCATGACAAAAATGTTTGCCATCCCTGGCTTAAGGCTGGGCTATTTGCTCGCGGATTCGGCAGTGATCAAAAGAGTCGCTGCGTTCCAGCCACATTGGAGCACGAATGCTCTTGCCTTAAAGGCAGGTGAATGGTGCCTAGAAAGTGAATCGTACATAAAGGAAACCATTCGATTAATAGAAAGAGAAAGACAACGCCTCTTTTATTTTTATCAAGAGAGGAACTTATTGGTTTCACCCTCGAGTACCAATTTTTACTTACTGAAGGATCCATCGATTCAAGATCAGCTTCCGTTTCTGCAATTCCTGGTTAATAGAGGGATTGTGCCGAGACACACAGTGAATTTCCCAGGGCTTGAGGGAGGGTGGCTCCGATTTGCCATCAGGGGATCCGGCGATAACGACAGATTGATGGAGGGAGTGGATGAATGGATAAGCAGTCGACGTTAATTTTTATTAGTGGTGGTGCCCGCAGCGGAAAAAGCCATTTTGCTGAAATCCTTGCTGGTAAATGGTTCGAGATGACTTCTGGGCAGCTGCATTATGTCGCCGCTGGGATGCCAAGTGATGAGGAAATGGAGGATCGGATCCTTCGGCACAAACAGGACCGTGAATATAGCGGCTTGCACTGGAGGACATGGGAGATACCCAGGAATCTCTCCCCGTTTTCAAGTGTTCTTACCAAGAATGATATAGTCCTGCTCGACTGCCTGACCACCTTATTGAATAATGAATTTTTTCAGGAGGAAGACCTGTGGAAGGACAAGGATTTTCCAGAAATGATTTATTTTAAGATTCTAAGCGAAATAAGACAAGTAGTCCGGCAGGCCAGGGCGACCCTCATTGTCAGCAATGAGGTGCATTGGGAACCAATCGGGGACCATGGGCTGGTCCTTTCCTATTCAAGGATACTGGGTCTGCTGCATCAGGCACTCGTCAAAGAGTGCGATGAAGCGTATTTAGTGGAAGTGGGTATTCCGATTTTAATGAAGGGCGAGGGAATCTCATGAAAGGAATCATGATACTTGGCACAGCATCAGACGTGGGAAAAAGCCTGATTGCGACTGCGATTTGCCGTGCCTACGCCAATGAAGGAGTACGCGTCGCACCGTTCAAGTCACAGAATATGTCCAATAACTCCTATGTAACAAGTGATGGAAAGGAAATCGGCAGAGCACAAGGGATTCAGGCAGAGGCAGCAAGGACAGAGGCAACTGTCATGATGAATCCGATTTTGTTGAAGCCCAGTTGTGATCTGCAGTCAGAAGTGGTTCTGTTTGGAAAAGCCGCCAATACGATGTCCGGGAAAGCGTATCGAGAAGATTTTTATGAACTGGGGCTTGAGGCGATCCAAACCGCATTAGAGGATCTTGGTCAAGACTTTGAAATGATCGTCATGGAAGGAGCAGGGAGTCCGGCAGAGATGAACCTGAAAGACCGTGAACTGGTCAATATGAAGGTAGCCGAAATGGCCGACGTACCTGCCATACTGGTGGCTGATATTGACAGAGGAGGAGTGTTTGCCAGCATTGTCGGGACCCTGGAACTGCTGACGCCAACTGAAAGGTCACGGGTACAAGGACTGGTCATCAATAAATTCCGCGGTGATTTGTCCCTGTTCGACGAAGGGATAAAATGGCTGGAATTAAAGACAGGGATACCAGTCCTGGGTGTCCTTCCGCACTTGGACAACCATATGATTGACGGAGAGGATTCTTTGTCCATTCCTCCCGCAACCAGCAAGGCTGGACTTGATCTTGCGGTAATCAAACCTCCATATATTTCAAACTACAGTGATCTCGAGCCATTTTATTCCGAACCGGATGTCTCCATCCGCTGGGTTAGCAAGGTGGATGAAATAGGGGATCCTGATGGGGTCATTTTGCCTGGTACGAAGAGTACGATTCGGGACCTGCAGTTTTTCAAGGCAACGGGTTTGGCTGACTGGCTCGTTGACTATGCAGCAAAAGGCGGCTTTATTGTGGGGATTTGCGGCGGCTATCAAATGCTTGGCGAGAGTCTCCTTGATCCACATGGAAGGGATACAGGGACGGTTTCAAGCCAGGAAGAGGGACTGGGAATCATTCCGGCGGTGACAACATTCCTTCCACACAAGAAGACGGTTCAAAGAATGGCAGCGGCTCACCCGGGAACAGGGATTCGCAGGACTCTTGAAGGCTATGAGATTCATGTTGGAGAAACAGTCTTCTCATCTGCGTATCAGAGTTTCCTATTGCTGGAGGATGGCAAAGAGGAAGGATATTATGGCCAAGGAGGACGGATCATTGGCACCTACCTGCACCATCTGTTCCACAATGATGAATGGAGAAACCACTGGCTCAATTCAATCCGCAAAGCGAAGGGCCAGCCTGTTCGTGCCCCTGTTTATATCGGCAGGGTAAAAGATCGCAGGTACGATGAGTTGGCGGCTCATTTTACCCGTCACATCGATTGGGACAAGCTTAAGGAAATTTCCGAAAAATGGAGTACTAGACATGAGCTGGCTTAAGGGATTTTTGATTAACCTGCAATTTTTCACCACGATTCCCATCAATTTTGCCTTGCCGATGGACAAGAGGCATCTTGAGAGGGCGATTCAGACATTTCCCTTGCTGGGGTTGCTGCAAGGAGGAGTTCTTTCCGGATTGCTGTTTGCCATTGTTGAATGGACACCTTTTTCAGCATTGGCGGCGGCATTTGCCATTTGGCTGTCTGCCATCATTTTAACAGGGGGAATCCATCTCGACGGCTGGATCGATTCCAGTGATGCATTTTTCTCTTTTGGTGATCTGGATAAGCGGCTGGAAATTATGAAGGACCCAAGGACAGGGGCATTTGGCGTTTTATCCGTCATTGTCCTGTTGAGCGCAAAATTCTTCTTCATTTATGAAATCGTAACAAGATTGCAGGGTGCTACTTACTTGCTAGCACTCGCTATCCCTTTTTTAAGCAAGATGTTAATGGGCGGGCTGCTTCTCTCGATAAAGCCGGCCAGGAACGAAGGACTGGGTGCATTATTCAGAGAAGCTTCATCCAAATGGACTTTATGGATCTACCCTGTTTATCTGCTTCTTTTTGCCGGAACCTCACTTTTTTTGGATCTATCCTATGAGTTTGCCTGTCTGCTCCTTACAGCGATTTTCGTTTTCCTGTTCCTGCGGGAAAAGTTGATCAAATGGTTCGGAGGGATGACAGGTGATACTCTTGGAGCAAGTGTCGAACTGACGGAGGTAGTACTATGGATGACCATGTGGTTATTACATTATTTCGCCATGGGTTAACAGAGGATAATAAACGCCAGGCTTATCTTGGCTGGACGGATTCCCCATTGGTCCCGGGTCAAGTTTTTCCTGAGGTTCTTGTTTCTTATCAACAGATCTATACAAGTGATCTTAGGAGATGCAGAGAAACGGCAGAGGCCCTTTTTCCTGGCAGAGTTCCAGTGAAGATGGAAGAATTCAGGGAAATGAATTTCGGAGAGTGGGAAGGCCGTACATATGAGCAGCTAAAGGCCAAGCCGCTGTATCAAAAGTGGCTTGCTGACCCTTTCGCCGCTGTTCCTCCGCATGGAGAATCCTTTTCAGAGTTTGCCCGCCGAGTGGAATCCGGCTGGAGCAAAATAACACGGGAAATCCTTGAAAATGGAATAAAGACATCGGCCATTGTGACCCATGGGGGTGTGATTCGATATTTATTAACACAATACGGATCGGAAGAAAAATCCTTTTGGGATTGGAGAATTCCTCATGGCCATGGTTATGATTTTATATGGAAGATAGAGGGATTAAGGAGGGGAGAACGTTGCACTTTGTTACAGGAGGTGCCTTTCATGGAAAAGCAAAATGGGTCAAGGAGCAATATCGGTTAAAGGAAAATGAGCATTCCTGGCATTCAGCATATAAAAAAGATCCGCTTATAGAACCTGGCAAGGTGGATATCGTTATTTTCGAAGGAGTGGAAGCCTGGCTCCGGGAATGGGCTCGCTGCATAGGACCAGATGTGATCAGGCAGAACTGGCATTCATTAGTCCAGGACTGGCTTGTATGGGAAAGTCAGCATCCACAGCGGAAATTCGTCGTCATAGGTTGTGATATCTCAAAGGGGATTGTACCGCTGGCACCTGAAGACAGGAACTGGAGGGACGTGACTGGATGGGTCTATCAAGACCTGGTGTCTGCTGCTGAACGGGTTGATATCATCTGGTATGGAATAAACCAAAAACTAAAATAAAGGGGTTTTAAAAATGAGATTATATACGAGGACAGGCGATAAAGGCCAGACGAGTATTATTGGCGGAAGAGTGGAGAAGGATGATATTCGTGTGGAGGCATATGGTACGGTGGATGAAGTCAATTGTTTTGTTGGACAGGCTGTAACCCAGCTGGATGCTGCCATTTTTCAAGATGTGCTCGAAGACCTTGAAAAGATCCAGCATGAACTGTTTGACTGTGGCGGAGACCTGGCGAATGTGACAAAGACAAGGGAACTTAAGCTGACAATGGAATCGATTGACTACCTTGAGACGAAAATTGATGAACTGATTGCTGAAGCTCCTGAGCTTGAACGCTTCATTTTACCAGGAGGTGCCCCGGCTGCCGCTTCTATTCATATTGCCCGGACGGTGACAAGAAGAGCGGAGAGGTTAACCGTTTCATTGCTGAAGGCTGACCCGGAATGTTCAGAAATAGCATTGAAGTATTTAAATAGATTATCAGATTATTTCTTTGCACTTGGTAGAGTGATTAATTTCAGGCTTAACCATAAGGATGTTGAATATGTCCGCAGCGCAAGAGTTTTTAGAGAAGGGAAGCGCAAGGAGGAGAATAAGGGTGAAGAGTAGGAGGTTGTCATGGATCGCCATGCTGGTTGCCCTTTCTGCGGTTGGGGCGTCCCTTAAAATTCCTGCTCCGATTGGAAGTGTGGCATTGGACTCTTTTCCCGCTTTGCTGGCCGCTGGATTATTTGGCGGGCCTGCAGGAGCGGCAGCAGGAAGCCTGGGCCATTTGCTTTCGGCTTTGATCGGCGGATTGCCTCTCGGCCCATTTCATGTATTGATTGCTGGCGAGATGGCTCTATTGGCGTATGTGTTTGCATTGTTGTATAAAAATGACAAGCGGTTGTCTGCGGGTATGCTCTTTGTCATCGGTAACAGCTTTGTCGCACCGCTTCCGTTCATTTTCATTATGGGAATGCCATTTTATATCGCGATCGTGCCATCCCTTTTCACCGGTTCTGTTTTGAACACAGTGCTCGCTTTCCTGGTATTGCCGAGGATAGCTCGAGTGTTTGAGCGTTCCCCGCTATTCTCAAGGGAAACCTAGAGAAGGGTTTATTTTAGAGGAGGGTTTTCCTTGAGGGACATATTGATGATTCCTGTTAATGAAGAAATCAGCCTCATTATGGCAAGTGACAATAGCGGGTCAGTCGGAATGAAAGAGAAGGATGCGGTCCAGGTTCCTTATGAAACCGTGGCTTACTATTCGTTCAGGGTCGCTGTCATGGAATGCATAAGTGCCGGTGCTGAGCCATTTGCCGTCACACTCCAAAATTTCTGCGGTGAAGATGCATGGGAAGCACTAGTAAAAGGAATTGAGCAGGGTATGACGGAGCTTGGGAAACAGAATGTGAAAATCACAGGCAGCACAGAGAGCAATTTTTCTTTGAGCCAGTCGGCGATTGGTTTAACTGTACTTGGAAAGATCGCAGGGAGAACAGAACACGATCAGCTGACCTATAATGATCAAACCCTCATGGCAGTCATCGGCCAGCCGCTTGTAGGACAAGAAGTGGTAAAAAGGAAAGATGACGTTGTCCCGTTAGCAGTATTCAAAGAGATTTGCGCGCTAGAATCGGTAGTGACGATTCCGGTAGGCTCCAAAGGGATTTTATATGAATTGAATGGTCTTTTTACGAACCTACAGTTTTCGGCGAAGAATCTGGAAACAAACCTTGATCTGATTAAGTCTTCAGGCCCTTCAACCTGCTTTATTGCTGTCTATCCGGAATCATTAAAAACGAAGGTGGCTTCCATAGCAGGCCGCCATTTTCACGAAATCAATTATTTGGGGTGAAAACGTGCTTCATTTATATGTAATCAGACATGGGGAAACAGAATGGAATAAGGAGAAGAGGAGCCAGGGGCGGCTCGATTCTGCACTCACAATGAAGGGAGAGGAAGATGCCATACTACTGGGTGAAAGACTTAAAGATACAGAATTCCGGCAAATCATCTCCTCCCCAAGCGGGCGAACATTGGATACTGCAAGACTGGTAAAAGGAGAGCGGCTAATCCCTCTAATAACGGACGAAAGGCTGATGGAGATTGACCTCGGAACGTGGCAGGGGAAAACGGAAGCCGAGATTAAATCTCACTATCCAAATGCTTTCGACTCCTATTGGAACCAGCCCGAAGCATACGAAAATGAAGACGGAGAGACCTTTCTGCAGGTTCAGCAAAGACTACTGCAGTTTCTAGAAGATCTAGAGAAAAAAATGACGGAGGGAAATGTCCTGATTGTGACACACGGAGTCGTCATTAAGACTCTGCACCTCCTATGTCGAAATGCTTCAATCAGCCAGGTTTGGGATCCGCCGTATATCCACGGCACGAGTTTGACGGTTTTGACATTGAGTGGTGGGAAAAAAGAGCTGAAGCTTGAAGCCTGCATATCACATTGGTCCTCATACAAGTCTGGTTAGCCATATGAGATGACCCAAATCAATTTCCCGGCTTCAGCCTCTTGAAGCCAAGTGTTTACATAAAAAAACTTATCGTGCATGTTTCAATTTCTGTCTCTACTGAGACAAACTGTCTTAGATATTATCCGGACACGGGTCGAACATAGAGGAATCTTTATCCTCTTCAACATCAAGATCCGCGCCATAGAAGTACAGGGTAAGCCCTGTGTTCATTTGCGATATTGAGTATGCAGAATATGTACAATTGAGGAAACAGTTGAGTGTGCTCCGCGAGAAAATGAAGCTGTATAACCAAGCTTGATAGGAGAGAAGCATAAGGACTTTACCTTGTGCTTCTTTTAAGTGAACGAATGCTAAAATCATTTCAGAGACATATATTCAAAAGTCTTATATAATAATGGTCAAGGAGGTGAAAAAGTATGGAAAAGCAAATTTTAGAAATCTTAATGGGAATGCAAAAAGATCTACTAGAAGTTAAAACAAACGTACAAAGAGTAGAAACAGACATACATGAGGTAAAGGCAAATGTACAAAGAGTAGAAACAGACGTACATGAGGTAAAGGCAAATGTACAAAGAGTAGAAACAGACGTACATGAGGTAAAGGTGAACTTAGAAAGAGTAGAAACAGAAGTTCTAGAAGTCAAGTCTAATGTACAAGAAATCCAAAAAACGGTCAAAAGAATTGAAATTTCTCAAAATGATGATGTCATTGCAATTTTGAAAGTAAACAAAAAGAAAACAGATCTGGAAGTTGACTATTTTAACAACAGATTAATTGAAATGGACAAGCGATTATTTGTTTTGGAGAAAGCGATCCAAAGTTAGTATATACGCTAATATAGCTGAGCAACTAGCCGAATGGTTCTGTAAACTGCTTAGTTCAGGAACATTTCTGCCTTTTGCGGTGAGCATTGATAGTCTACAAATGGAAGTGCAAGATATGAGTGAACTGAAAGAAATGCGTGCAGTTTTGAACGAGTTGATAGAAGGTCAGCAAAGACTGGAAATTGGCCAGGCGAAAATTCAACAGAATCTTGTTGAGAGTTTGGGCTTTTACACATACAAGATTGTTGAACATTTTGATATAAAAACTGATGTTTTAAACAATAGAGTCTATAGACTGGAAACAAAGATTGAGCGACTGAGCAAGCAGTAAGGTACTAAATACGCCTACTGTCTTTTGAAGCATGTACGGATGTTTTTCAATTAATTATAAGATCCTTCATAAATTCTCCGATTTTAAATCTTCTAAGTAGCACAAAAGCCAAAATAAAAAACTCTTCTTGTGTTTCACCCACTCTTTAACACGTTCTGTTATGAAACTATTTAAATACGAAAAAACACCATAAAGGTGTTTTCTCTTATGAATTTATATTGCAGCTACTTGTTTAAATCCCAGGTCTGATAAAGCTCTTTCTAAAGAACTGTAAAATTTGGTTATGTTAAAATCAAATCCAATTCGGGTGATGGTTTCAGCAATTGCTGGACGGATGCCGGTAATTATAGTATCTACACCTATCAACTTTAATGTTTTAATGATTTGAAAAAGTGAATTTGCAACTACATTATCGATTACTGTTACTTTTGAAAAATCCAAAATAAAATGTTGAAGTTTAAGTCTAATAGACTCATTTAACGAAACTTGCATGATCATCTTGGAGCGTTCAAGATCTATTGTTCCAATTAGTGGTAAGACTGCAACCCCCTGTGTTATGGGAACAACCGGGACAGAGAGTATTTCTAATTCTGCAGAGAATGATTTAACACGCATAAGATTATTATTTTCGTGAACCTCTCCAATGATTCTGAAGACGGAATCAATCAGTTTATCATACCTTTCCGTTATTTGGACCAAAGTGTTGCATTCAATGCGATTTTGTTCTAATTCTTCCGTGAACAGTTCCCAAATGATTAAGCGAAACAATGAAATAACTCTTAAGGATTGTGTTAAAGTGACACCATGCTTAATGGTCAGGTTGGCTGCGTTTTTAGCCCATTGGCGTACAGATTCATAAACTTCTTCTTGGTTTTTATATAATGCTTCTCCAAAGAGTCCAATTATTTCAGTAGTATATTTTTTGTACTCCGATTCAGGGATATTAAATTTCTCCAGTTGCTCAGTAGTATTTCTTTGATCGTTATCAGTAAATAATTTAGCGAGTACATGCCGATTTCCAAAGATTTCCATCCCAATAAATTCAAATTCTACTTTATTTGTCATATGACGTCTCCTTTCGTTCTATATATTGAACGATAATTTTAAAGCATGGAGTGTAAAATGAGAAAGAAATCAACCAATAATAATTAAGAACACAAACGGGTGAATAATAGGGCTGTTAAGGAAAGATAAAGAAAGGAGCTCATTGAGGAAAGGTGGAAATTCGAATGTTCACTAAACATAACACACTAAAATTGGAAAAGCGAGTTAATCACAGGAGTGAGATTGAAAGATTATCGTCATATTTTGCTAATTAATTTATATGATTCGACTATGGAAATAAAAAAGGTAAAATAACATTCTATATAGAATAAAACATAAGGCGTTACATCAAAAAATAGCAGGGAGGTGGAGGTGTGATTCAGAGACTGGGAAACGCACCATACCTGCTTCTGGTTGGAGCAGCGCTTTTTTGGGGCGGGAATGCGGTGGCCGGGAAGTTCCTTGCTGGTTCTCTTCCGCCAGTGACCATTTCATTCACTCGGCTGACGATTGGTGTCCTGATCATGTCGCCATTGATCATTAGGCTTTTCCGGAGGGAGAGGGCTGCACTAAAGGAGCATTTTAAATTGCTGGTTTTTCTTGCCGTGACAGGCGTGGTCGGATTCAACCTCTTGATTTATTGGGCGGTCCACTATACATCGGCGATCAATGCGACGCTGTTAAACAGCACTAGTCCCTTATTCATTTTCCTTTTATCTGCGCTGTTGATTGGCGAGAAAATGGAATTGAAGTACTGGGTATCGATGGCGATTTCGATGATTGGCGTGCTCGTGGTCATCACTCAGGGTTCGTTTGAAAGACTGATTGCCTTACAGTTCAATATGGGTGACTTGATCATGGTTCTTGCCGTCATTTCTTGGTCCTTGTATTCTATTTTTATCAAAAAGATTTCCGGAAAGCTGCCTTCGCTGGCGATTTTCGGATTCACGCTCGCCATTGGGTTTACGGTGATGATTCCTGCGGTTGCGATTGAGCTGGCAATTGTGCAGGTTGATGTACCAACAATGGCAGAGTGGAGTGCTTTATTTTACATAGGGATCTTCCCGTCGATTTGTTCGTTTCTATTATGGAATCGTGCCGTGGCGATGATTGGACCGTCGAAAGCGTCGATTTCACTGAATCTCATACCGGTGTTTGGAACGATTGCCGCGTTCCTTGTCCTGGGAGAAGTGATCACGATTCCGCAGGTACTTGGTGGATGCCTTGTTTTTATTGGCGTCTTTATTACTTCTTTTACGAGAAAGAAGAGTGTCCAATTGGCGGAGGAAGCATAGGGAAAAAATTTAGGAGGAATAGCTGATGTACGAAGAAGGTTTTGTGGAGGTTACCGGCGGGAGAGTCTGGTATGAAATTTACAATAAGGATGCGAAAGACACGCCGGTCGTTATTTTACATGGAGGGCCAGGGTCTTCCACTTATTCGCTAAAAGGACTGAAGGCGCTAGGCAAGGATCGTCCGGTTGTTATGTATGACCAGCTTGGCTGCGGAAAATCAGACCGCCCGACGGATAAAGCGCTGTGGAATATCGACCGTTTTGTCGAGGAGCTTGGCCAGGTGAGGGAAGCTCTGAAGCTGAATGAGGTCCATATCCTTGGCCATTCATGGGGGACAACTTTGGCTGCGGCTTATGTGCTGACGAAGCCGAGTGGGGTGAAGAGTGTGGTTTTTTCCAGTCCATGCCTCAGTGCGCCGATGTGGGAAGAGGACCAGAAGCGGAATATTGCCAAGCTGCCGGTTGACGTGCAGGAGACGATCCGCCGCTGTGAAGAGAGCGGAGATACCGATTCCGAGGAGTTCAAGGCCGCGATCAAGGAGTTCAGCAAGGAGTTCGTGCTCCGCGGGGAACCTGATTTGGAGTGGCTTAAAGCGGGTGCCGGGATGAAAAACCCGGATGTCTACCAGACGATGTGGGGTCCATCCGAATTTACGGTGCTTGGCAATCTCAAAACGTTTGATTGCACACCTGAACTCGGTGAGATTAAGTGTCCGACGCTGTATACATGCGGCCGTTATGATGAAGCAACACCTGAATCGACAGAGCATTTTAGCCGGTTGACGCCTGGTTCTGAGTTCCATGTGTTTGAAAAGAGCGCGCATATGCCGTATATGGAAGAGCCGGAAGAGTATCTGCAGGTCATCGGCGATTTTCTGAATAAAGTCGATCGCCAGGTGTGACTTTTGCTATACTGCCTTTTGCCATCCTTATGCTAAGTTTATAGTGTTAATTTAGCGTAAAGGAGATTTTTCATGAGCTGTGGTTGTTCAAGACTAGAAGATGGCAAAGCGATTGTTGACCATGTGAAAAATAAAGGAAGAGATCAATTGAAGCCGCGTGTGGCGCACCAAATCGCCTGCGAATGCGGGGAAATGTTCACGATGGAAACCATGGTGATCAATTGCCCAAGCTGCGGCATGACATACGGCGTGACACCATGCAGTTCCGGTAATCTTCATAAAGTGAAGCCTGCGGGTATTCGATACGCATGATGGAAAATCTCTCGAGAATTCGAGGGGTTTTTTTGTTGGATTGTGCTTGGATCAGCTGCATGAAAAAAGACCTTCGAATTACGAGGGTCTCTTTTTTACAAATAGAAGTGTAGTTGATTTTATCATTACCGGTTAAGTTAAACTTCGGGTTTGAGTTCATCATTGGGTTCAAAGTGTGTTTTAAAAACGGTATGCTTTTTCCCAAGTTTGTTGATGACGGTATAGGTGTTTTCAAATTCTCTTTCGACTTCATATTCCTCATCGATGTTGAATTCCAGCTCTATGCCATTGTTATTTTTGCAAATAACTTTTCTCATGATTATCCTCCTATGACACTGAACAACTTTATTATATCTTTCGCCTGTAGTTGAATTTTTATGTCGCAGGAATTTGTTCGATGGGCAAAAAAATGGAAGATATAATGAAAATTTTCCAGTTCGCTATAAAAATGAGATTATCGCTATAAAATTCTTGTTTTCGCTATTAAAACTATAATTTCGCTATAAAAAATAAAAAATCGCTATTAAAATTAATTTTCGCTATAACCTGTTTTGATAGGCGAGAAAACAACTGGAAAAACCGCTCATAATTTCCAGTTCGCCAATAAATGTGTTGTTTTCGCCAATAAAATCGATTTTTCGCCAATAAATCTTTATTTTTCGCCAATAAAATGAAATGATCGCCAATAAACAGCTGGTTTTCGCCAATAAAAATAGGAACGGATAAAATAGTGGTCTTCCAATCTCTGGTTTGAGCCAAAATAAAGCTATTATTATGATAAAATCATAAAGAGATTACATTCGGGGGATCAAAAATGAAGACGAATACATATTTTTATCAGTTTTTGGAGCCAATTTCGAGAGAATTGGCGCTTGTGGCGAAGGAATTGGAGAATAGTATCTTTAACAGTCCGAGGACGATGCTGACTCATTCGCGGGTATTTATCGAAAATATCCTGCAGCAGGTGACGAAGGCAGAGGGAATCATTGAGGATCCGCGGACTGGGCTTAAAGAGCGGCTGGATCTTCTTAATGATCAGGGTTACCTGATTCCGGAAATCCGTGATGCGCTGCATCTGGTGCGCAGGCTGGGGAACCAGGCGGCACATGATGCGAGGATGTTCCGTTATTCTGAGGCGCTTTTATCATGGGAAGCATTGTACAGCATTGTGAAATGGTATGTTGAGGTGTACGGGCCAGTCGATGTGACGGTGCCTGATTATCAGGATCCTGCGCCGCAGACCGAGAATGTGTTTGATATGACCGAGCTCGAGATCCGTCTCAAGGGACTGGAGGAATTGCTCAAGAATCCGCCGGTACAGCAGGTGGAGACAGCTGCAAGAGAAGAAGTAGCCGTGGCGGTTGCACCTCCGCAAATTGAAGTTCAGGAGACGCCTGGTTTCACACCAATCAGGACCATCACCTATAAAGGTCGATCGCTGGAGATTCCGTATTTTCTCCGTGATGCGTTCCTATTGCCGCAGCGGTTTGATAAATCTGAAACCTTCCTGATCCGTCTTGGTGCTGAACAGGAAGCGCGGATTATGAGCGAGCTGCCGAGCAATCTTGAAGGCCTTCATAAAAATGTGAAACGGTACAGCGAAAAGAATGATGAGCAATTTTTCGAGGAGCTTGGTGTTTTTATCGAAGAGGAAAAAACTCGCAGAAACCTGACGCTAAAGCGGCAAGGGGAGCTGTTCTTCTTTTACAAGGCGAACCATATTGTCGTTACTGATGAATTGAAAAAGGTACGTTTGACTGCGGAAGAGTTCACTGGAATTCCGAGCCTGTTAAGACAGCTGAACGAAGACCAGATCGAGACGGTCGGCCAACTTCCGATGGAGTTAGTGATTCTTGCGAAATATGATAATGTCGGGGTCGGGACTGTTGAGAAGCTTTTCGAGCAGCTGAAGGCAAAGGTGAATGAAACAGCGGTTAACAATGAGGAGGAAGTTCTCATTGAGCGGAAAAGCTATAAGAAATGGGAAGCGTTGTATGTGAAAGTTAAGATGGGCAGTACCAAGACTGTTATCGAGGGCGAGAGTGTCCCAGCGATTTGGAAAGCGGCGCTAAAATGGATCGAGGATCAGCGTCTGCCTCTTCATGAGATGGTCAAAGAGGGGATTATCCTTGGTTCGACCGACAATGGCAAGCGCTATGCGATTGCCCTGAAGCCGGTCCATCCAGACCAGAGACCGTTCACGCAGCTGCATACCTATCAATCTCAAACAACGGGTGCTCTTTATTATCTAGAGATGAAGATCAACCCTAAGTCTGGACTTGAAACACTTGGGAAGATCCTCACTTCACTTGGTGTTGAAGTTGATATTCCACTTCTGAAGCTTTAAAAATCATGCCAGAAAGGTTTTGTTCCTTTCTGGCACTTTTATATGAATCTTACAAAATGAACAGTACACGCTGTACATCTTTTAACATTATGTATAGTGCAAACAAAAAAGGAAAACTGTAAAATAAGCATAAGTTTCTAATTATTCAGAAAACAATGAGAAGGAGGTTACTAAAAGTACATACCATGCCAAACATCACGAGATTTGTCGTTTACTAAAGAATTATGTAAGCGCTTACAAAATGCGACAACAAATTTTATAAGAGGGGGAATCAGAAATGTCGGACACTGTAAAAATCGGGCTAATTCAGGCATCCAATGATGTGGATGGCCGTGAGCCTGTGGAGGTTCATAAACAAAAAGCGATCGAGAAGCATATCAGGCTGGTGAAAGAAGCGAAGGATCAAGGAGCACAGATTATTTGCCTTCAGGAGATTTTCTATGGTCCGTATTTTTGCTCGGAACAGAATGCAAAATGGTATGACGCGGCAGAGGAGATTCCGAATGGACCGACGACAAAGCTGTTCCAGGAGTTGGCGAAGGAACTTGGTGTTGTCATTGTCCTGCCTATTTATGAAAGAGAAGGAATTGCTACGTACTATAATACAGCCGCGGTGATCGATGCGGATGGTTCGTATCTAGGAAAATACCGAAAGCAGCATATCCCGCATGTTGGTGTTGGGGACCAGGGATGCGGTTTCTGGGAGAAGTATTATTTCAAACCAGGAAATCTTGGATATCCAGTTTTCGACACAGCTTTTGCAAAGGTAGGAGTCTACATTTGCTATGACCGCCATTTCCCTGAGGGTGCGAGATTACTAGGATTAAAAGGTGCTGAAGTTGTGTTGAACCCGTCTGCAACAGTTGCCGGTTTGTCGGAATACCTCTGGAAGCTGGAGCAACCGGCCCATGCTGTAGCGAATGGCTACTATGTTGGGGCGATCAACCGGGTTGGAATGGAAGGTCCGTGGAATATGGGCGAGTTTTATGGCCAATCTTATCTCGTCGACCCGCGAGGCAATTTTGTTGCGATGGGAAGCCGGGATCAGGATGAGGTCATTATTGGCGAAATGAATAAGAAGTTGATCCGGGAGGTCCGCGATACGTGGCAGTTCTATCGTGACAGACGTCCGGAAACGTATGAGGATATGACAGCACTTTTACCATAACCATCATGACTACAGTAAGGGCTTTACAGCAGGAGCACGTAAAGCCCTCTTTCTGTCTGATTTTTTAAAAAGGGGGTTAATTGAATGAGTAAAGGGAATGTCTCGAAAATTTCATATGAAGATCTGCGAGTGAACTTTGAGGAAGTCCATCCAGGACTGACCAATCAGGATGCAATCGAGGAGTCAAACCGGTGTCTGTACTGCTATGATGCGCCATGCATCCAGGCTTGTCCGACGGGAATTGATATTCCTGCTTTTATTAAAAAGATTGCTTCTGGAAACCTGAAGGGCTCCGCGAAAACGATCATGACCGCGAACCCGATCGGGGCCAGCTGCTCTCGTGTCTGTCCTACTGAAGAGCTGTGTGAAGGTGCGTGTGTGCTGAACCATTCGACAAAGCCAATCATGATTGGGAATCTGCAGCGCTATGCGACAGACTGGGCGATTAAAAATGAGCAAGTACTTTTCCAGGCTGGCGAAAAGAATGGGAAGACAGTAGCCATCGTCGGCGGAGGTCCTGCAGGGTTATCAGCAGCAAGGGAGCTCGCCTTGCTCGGTTATGATGTCACGATTTTTGAAGCGGAGGAAAAAGCAGGCGGACTGAATACTTACGGAATCGTTTCATTCAGGCTGCCTCAGAACATCTCCTTCTGGGAAGTAAAGCAGGTTGAGAGCCTTGATGTTAAAATCCGCACCAATACAAGAGTCGGAGTCGATATCTCTGTTGAAGAAATCATGGACCAGCACGACATCGTCATTTTAGCAGTCGGGATGTCCAAGGTGCCGGGGCTTGGGATTGATGGAGAAGAACTTGATGGAGTGTATGACGCGATTGAATTCGTAAAGGCGACGAAAACGAAACCGATCGATAATCAATTTTTAGGTAAAAAAGTAGTGGTGATCGGAGCCGGAAATACAGCGATTGATGGAGCGACATGTTCCGTCAGGCTGGGCGCGGAAAACGTTAAAATTCTTTATCGCCGGACCGTAGATGAAATGACGGCATACGATTTTGAATATGAATTTGCCAAGCAGGATGGCGTTGAGTTCCGCTGGCTGACTGCACCGGTGAGGATTATTGGCGATGAGAACGGAAAGGTCAAGGCGATTGAATGCGTGAAGATGGTGCTTGGTGAACCAGGCGAGGATGGACGCAGACGCCCGGTACCGCTCGAAGGATCCGAATTCATTTTGGAAGTTGATGCGGTGGTCAAGGCGATTGGCCAATCAAGATATGTCGGATTGCTGGAAGCATTCGGACTGGAGCACCAGGGCGGTGTCGTGAAGATTGATCCGGATACGTATCAAACCTCGAATCAAAAAGTATTCGCTTGTGGCGATGTCATTTTTGGCAAAGGACAGGGCGAAGCGATGGTTGTTTCAGCGGCCCAGCAAGGCAAGGACACGGCCTTTGCGGTCCATCAGCTTCTATCCAAGCCTGTTCAGGAAACAGCTTAATACACAAAGGGAGGTAAGAATATGGCAGATTTACGTATCAATTTGGCGGGAATCCAGTCGCCTAATCCGTTTTGGCTGGCTTCTGCTCCGCCGACGAACTCTGGCTACCAGGTTCAGCGCGCCTTTGAAGCTGGGTGGGGCGGCGCGGTATGGAAGACGCTTGGCGATCCGATTTTGAACGTTTCTTCCCGTTTTGCGGCGGTCAGTTTTAACGGCCAGAAAGTGGCTGGCTTTAATAACATTGAATTGATCACCGACCGGCCGCTTGAAGTGAATTTAAAAGAAATCTATGAAACGAAGAAAAAATTCCCGAATCACGCCATCATCGCTTCTCTGATGGTCGAGCCGAAGCAGGAAAAGTGGCATGAGATTGTAAAGCGTGTGGAGGATGTTGGGGTCGATGGTCTTGAACTGAACTTCGGCTGTCCTCATGGGATGGCTGAGCGCGGCATGGGTGCTGCATCCGGCCAGGTGCCTGAGCTCGTCCAGAAGCAGACTTACTGGGTGAAGGAAGTCGCCAAGACTCCAGTGATCGTGAAGCTGACTCCGAATATTACGGATATCACCGTAACAGCAGAGGCGGCGGTTGAAGGCGGAGCGGATGCGATCAGTATGATCAATACGATTAACAGCCTGGCCGCGGTTGATATCGATACGTGGGATACCGTGCCGCATGTTGGAGGAAAAGGAGCCCACGGTGGGTATTGCGGTCCTGCGGTGAAGCCGATTGCTCTCCATATGGTTGGGGAGTGTGCCAGAAATCCGCGCATCAATGTGCCGATTTCTGGTATAGGGGGCATTTCCAACTGGCAGAATGCTGTTGAATTCATGCTGATGGGCGCAACAGGCGTACAGGTTTGTACCGCTGCGATGCATCACGGCTTCCGGATTGTCGAGGATATGATTGAAGGGCTGAATAATTATCTTGATGAAAAAGGAATTGCTTCCGTTTCGGAGCTGGTCGGCAAGTCTGTCCAGAAATACTCTGACTGGGGCGACCTGGATCTCAACTATAAAATTGTAGCGCGAATCAATAATGATACATGTATTAACTGCAATAAATGCCATATTGCCTGTGAAGATACGTCACATCAGTGTATCGATATGCTGAAGGATGAAAGCGGAAAGGGCTATTTGAAGGTCAGGGAAGAGGATTGCGTTGGCTGTAATCTATGTTCGATTGTGTGCCCGGTTGATGGGGCGATCGATATGGTCGAAGTCAAGAGCGGACTGCCGCCGATGACCTGGAATGAACGTCAGGCAGCACTTGGAATCCTGGCTTGCGGTGTCGATCCGGTTACGAAGTGATGGTTTTTCCGAAATAGATTGGAATATTTCCGGCTTTTAAAAGGAGGAGAATGCATGAAAAAAGTGATTAAGAATGGAACGATCGTAACGGCAACGGATACGTTCCATGCAGATGTGTTGATTGAAAATGGTGTCATCAGCATGATTGCCGATAACCTAGATGAACAGGGAGCAGAGGTCGTCGATGCGACTGGATGCTATCTTTTCCCTGGAGGCGTTGACCCGCATACCCATTTTGAGATGCCATTCGGCGGAACTGTGACGAAGGATGATTTTGAAACGGGTACGATTGCGGCTGCGTTTGGCGGCACGACGACTGTTATTGATTTTTGCTTAACCGATAAAGGGGCCCCGTTGAAAAATGCAATCGACACCTGGCATGCAAAGTCGAAGGAGAAGTCGGTGATTGACTATGGCTTCCATTTGATGATCGGGGAAATCAATGATGATGTCCTGAACGAGCTTCCTGTGGTAATTGATGAGGAAGGAATTACTTCCTTCAAAGTGTTTATGGCATATAAAAATGTCCTGCAGGCGGATGATGAAACCTTATTCGAAACACTGCTTGCAGCCAAGGATCTTGGCGCACTTGTAATGGTCCATGCCGAAAACGGCGATGTTATTGAGTATTTGACGAAGCAGGCGCTGGCACAGGGGAATACCGACCCAATCTATCATGCCTTGACGAGGCCGGCGGAGATAGAGGGAGAAGCGACTGAGCGGGCGGCGACATTCACGGGCCTGGCGAAGTCACAGCTGTATGTTGTTCACGTTTCCTGTGCTGATGCTGCAAGGAAAATTGCCGAAGCACGAAATAAAGGGATTGAAGTATGGGGTGAGACCTGCCCTCAGTATCTGGTGCTCGACCAATCTTACCTCGAAAAGCCGGATTTTGAAGGGGCGAAATATGTCTGGTCTCCTCCTCTCCGTGAAAAATGGAATCAGGATGTCTTGTGGAATGCATTGAAAACCGGCCAGCTGCAAACGGTCGGCTCAGACCAGTGTTCGTTTGATTTTAAAGGGCAAAAGGAGCTGGGGCGTGGCGACTTCTCGAAAATTCCGAATGGCGGACCAATCGTTGAAGACCGCGTTTCGATTCTCTTCTCTGAGGGTGTGCTGAAGGGAAGGATTTCGCTCAACCAATTTGTCGATGTTACTTCAACCAGGGCTGCCAAGTTATTTGGATTATATCCGAAAAAAGGAACAATCGCTGTCGGTGCAGATGCTGATCTTGTGATTTTTGATCCAACAGTCGAGAGGACGATTTCAGCGGAGAGCCACCATATGGCGGTGGACTACAGTGCGTTTGAAGGAATGAAGGTCACCGGGGAACCAGTTTCCGTTTTATCTCGTGGAGAGTTTGTCATTCGCGATAAGACGTTTGTCGGGAAACCAGGTGCAGGCCAGTATCTCAAGCGCGCTAAATATGGCGAGACAAAAGCAAACCTGACAAAAGAATCTCTTACTCTATAATTCCAGTACACCCTGCAAACTATTTCAAGAATTCGAGACAGTGAATCCCATACCACGGCAAGGGGGATTACCCCTTGCTGCTGGATATTTCTTTTAAAAAAATCATGGAGGTGAGGATTAAGAGCTTGCCAATGTCGATCGTTTCTTTCTGTCTTTTGAATTCAGAAAATTAAGTTTATTTTATCTGGGGGTGTCTGAATGAGTAAAAAAGGAAGTTACCTGAAATCGCCTGATTTGCTGCCAATCTCACATGGCGACAGGAAAATCAGTGCATTCGGATTTGCAGTCATTTGGGTCGGTATGGCGGTCGTCCTGGCTGCGTTTGCGATTGGCGGATCCGGGATTCAAAGTCTGCCTTTAGGCTGGGTGATTGTTGCCACGCTCATAGGATCCGTGGCAATCGGGATTTTCATGACGATCATCGGTGATATCGGTGTGGAACACGGGCTCTCGTTCCCGGTCTATATGCGGGCGCCATTTGGAACGTTCGGGACCCATATACCTTCGCTGGTGCGCGGAGTCACCGCTTCTTGCTGGTTTGGGATTAACACTTACTTTGGCGCAACTGCCATCAACGGAATCCTGAATTTATTGTATGGCTTTGATAACTGGTTCATCTGTTTCGTGTTATTTGCCACTGTACAGCTAGTGAATACTGCTCTCGGAATCAAGGCGGTTGAACGCTTTGCTGATCTGGCCGCTCCGATCATCATCATCATTTCTTCGTGGATGTATGTGTCACTATCGGATAAAGCGCTGGCAGAAGGAAGAGATATTTGGGTTTGGGTGGAAAGTCCAGTCGCTGGCGGTGCTGCTTTCACTGCATTCATGGTTGTCGTCATGGCAAATATGGGTTTCTGGGCTACACTTGCGGCTGATATGCCGTCGTTATCGAGGTATTTTAAAGCGCCGAAAAACGAGCGGAATTGGCTGAAGCGCAATAAAGCTCAAATCGCCGGCAGCATCATTGCCATGCCGATCGTCAATACGTTCATGGTCATCATCGGTGCAGTTTCTTATGTTGCGGTTCTCAACTATGATCCAGTTGTTGGCCTTCAGCAGGCGGCAAGCGGCTTTATTTTAGGGATTCTTTTGTTAATGATTGTGCTGGCTCAATGGTCAACGAATACTTCTGCCAACGTCATTCCGGCTGCAACGATCTTCTCCAATGTTGGCGGACCAAAGGTTCCATTCTGGGTGGGTGTCATCATGGCTGGTGTAGTTGGTATCGTGGTACAGCCTTGGAGTCTGTTTGGAATCATTATTCCCGCATTGCTAATCATTGGCGGTATTTTATCAGCCATCGTCGGCATCCTGTTCACGGATTACTATATTCTCCGCAAACGGCGAGTGAATGTCCAGGAGCTGTATGAAGAGCATGGGCAATTCAGGTATATGAATGGATTTAATATGGCCGGGTTGATCGCCTGGGTAGTCGGAGGAGCGGCAGCTTATATGATGCCATCCTACTCGTTCCTGGTCGGTTTTGCTGTCGGCGGGATTGCCTACTATGTGCTCGCGAAGTACTGGTGGTTTGAGAAATACAAGCAGGCGGAAATCGAGGATCCATCCGATGAAAAGTATCTCGGTATCACTGTAGGACGTGATTGGAGCATTGAAGAAGGCGTGGAAACGGTCGTGGTTCCAGAAGCGACAAACCCGATCAATACGTAAAGGAGCGTGAAATCTTTGTCTGAGTACCAGGATTTTTTACAGGAAAGAGACCGGCTTGATTTTATGATCCAGCAAGGCTACAGCATTAAAAACATCATTGAAAATTTAAGCGGTGCATTTGTGGAATTAGAAAATAAAGAGGGAGAGAAAGAAACGTTGCAAATCCTTACTCCTGATGGACGCAAGTATTTTTCGGTACTTTTGTTGAAACAGCAGAAAACTGGTGCCTTATAAGAAAGGGAGGGTTGAACAGTGGAATATTTATTGAAATGCCGGGGGAGCGCCTTTCCCTGTGAAGTGACAATCGATGAAGACAATGGACGCTATATGATCAAGAAAGCCGATTCAAGTGGCGAGGTGTTCAACTCTTCAACCGAGGTGGTCCATTGGATTCTGGAAAACTGGGGAATTGATGACTTTTACGATCAGGCACAGTTTGAGGAAATGCTGCGTGAATTGCAGGACACTCATTTAGTATAATTCTGTTACGTTAACAGCTAATCAGCCGGGTTTCGGGTTGATTGGCTGTTTTTTTTATAGGTAAATATACTGAAAAAACAGAAAACGACACATTTTACGGTTAAATTATTTTATAGTAGAGAATAACCCTATGAAAAGGAGGTTTTGCTTTGAATTCATATCTCACTGTAAAAGACCTTTTACAAAGGAAGCATTTTGAAAATATCGAAGTCGTGGCTGGCAAAGAGGGACTATCCAGACTGGTTAAATGGGTTCATGTGGTCGATGTGACGAAAATCAGAAATCTGCTGAACGGGAATGAATTGATTTTATCAACCGGGCTTGCCTGGAAGGAGGACAAGGCATTATTCCTTTCGGTTGTAGAGCAGCTGATCGAATCGCAAGCAGCAGGGCTGTGTATTGAAATCGGAACCTATTCTACTTTTTTGCCAGAGGAAATTATTGCTTTAGCTGATGAGCATCACTTTCCGATCATTCTATTTAAACAAGAAGTACCATTTGTTGAAATAACCCAGGATATACATACTCTCCTTATCAATCACCAATATCAAATGATTTCAGATTTAGAAAGCTATTCACAGGCACTGAATAAGAAGCTTTTAACGATTGAAGATCATAATGAAATCCTTCATTTTATCCAGCAGTATTTAAAAATTCAGGTTGTTACCATTTTTAGCCATCATGAAATACAGTTCACACCAAAATTAAATGAGAAGGAACAGGGTCACCTTTTGGATATTATTGAGAAGCGCGCAATAGGACCTGCTTCTCCATCTGTTGCGAGCATGCCAATCCAGCTTCTTGGGGACAGCAAAGCCGAGCTGATTATCTATTCCAGGGATAGGGCTATTACCGATTTTGATCAGCTGATCCTCGACCGGACTGCTACTGCTCTCGCTCAGTTTCTGCTAAGGAAGCATTATGTGGAGGAGAAAAGGCGTGCGGAGGAGTCTGAATGGCTGATGAGCTGGCTGGAGGGAGAAATCAGTGAGGAGTCGATTCACGAATATCTTGCGTATCATATCCCGGCAGTCAAGCCAAAAGGGGCATTCGTTTGTCTTTGCAAACTCGACCCATTGAACCAATATTCGAATGTTGATTTGACGTATTTTAAGCTGTACACCAGAACGATTTTTGAGCAGCAGGGCTTTACACTGTTTTCGATTGAAAAAAGAGATTCGCTGATTTTTATCTTTTTGAATAAAAGAAACTCAACTACCTGGAAGCAGCGAATTCGGGAAGGGATTGAAAAACTGGTTCAGCAAGATCTCAAGATTGGGAAGCATAAATCCAAGCTGGTACTGGGGATAGGTAAGTATGTAGAGGATTTGACAAATCTCAATCTCAGTTATCAGACAGCGATTGAAACGATCCGGATCCAGAATCGCTGCGGCCAGCAGGAGATAAGCCATTTTTACGATGATCTTCATATCTACAGGCTTATTTCCCATTTGAACCGTCATCTGGATTTGAATGAGATTGTACAGGAATATCTTGAGCCGGTGATCTGCTATGACAAAAAGTATAATGGCAAGCTGATGGAAACGCTGAAAACCTATTTAGCCTGCAATGGATCGAAGCAGGAGACGGCGAAGCGGCTGTATGTTGTGCGGCAAACCCTTTATCACCGAATCGAAAAACTTGAAAAATTGCTTGGAAGTGATTTCATGAACCATGAAAAACGGCTTGCGATAGAGTTCATGCTACATTCCTATGAGTTTTTGCTTTCCTCCAAACAGGGGAAATGGGCTGAACAGGAAACTTTGTAGCTAGAAGTCTGTTGATTAGTATTTAATTTTAGTACACATGCCATGACTCTAAAAACAAACTGATCAAAAAATAAGTATGGAGATGAAAAAAGGAGAATGAATAATATCGATAAAAGAAATCGTTTAGGAGACGAACCTTTCAATTTTCGAGTGACAAAGGACAATACAATCTTTTTGGATTTTAATGGTAGACAGGTAAAGATTTTAAAAGGTTCAGATGCAGAGAAATTTCTAGAAAGAATAAATGCTGCTGAAAATACAGCAGAACAACAATTAATAATGGCAAAGATAACTGGGAATTTCAAAAGGGGCAATGAAAGGAAAAATGGAGGAAACTCAGTCTGAATTTTTCTGGTTTTTTAACTTTGAAAGATTAACTAAACAGTGAGGAGAGTGGTTATATGCAAGTTGTAACCAATATGTTTTTAGAACAACTCGACATGCACTGCCATGAGAATGATTGGTTTGCATCCATGGATCAGGCGCTACAAGGAGTAATAGCAGCTGAGGCAGCCTGGACAAGTTCGGGAAACAGCAACTCGATTTGGCAGATTGTCAACCACTTAATATTTTGGAATGAAGACGTGATCCATCGAATTAAGGGCACAGAGAATCCGAACAAGGCGGAAGACAACGAAGAAACCTTTGGAAATCCAGGGGATTCAGAAGACGAAATTGGGTGGGCCCAGACAGTGCAGCGCCTTAATGAAGTCATGAATCGATTAAAAACGGTCATTTCGGACCTTGATGATGAAAAGTTAAAAGCTCCGTATGCAGCTAACAGGTACTCGATTGAGAGGTTGCTCAGCCATATCATGATGCACGATACGTATCATCTCGGCCAAATTGTTCTCTTGCGAAAGCTGCAATCCTCTTGGGATGGCGTTGATTGGTCCTAAAGCAGCATAATTCAGTGACCTTCATCGCCCAGACGCAGGATTAGTATTGAAGTCAAAAGGGGTGCCATTCCTTTGAATGTATTTAGAAAAGCACCTAACCATTTCGAAGGTCATAATACACCCCCAAAAAAACTATATCCTTTAAATTAACTCGCACACCTTTAGCGAGTTTTTTTACTATCATAAAAACCATTTTTTCATTATGTGAAAAAAACAGCCGGAGTTATTTTACATAATGTCTAATGAAAGCATGGATCAAATAAAAGATAATTTTACTATAAGGTGAGTTTTTTAAATATTTAGAAAAAATAAGGAGGTTAAGAAGTAATGACTGTCATAAAAAATGAAACAGCTGTCTTGAAGAATTATATCAATGGGGAATGGGTGGATGCGCAAAGCACAGAAGCGCTTGATGTGCCAAATCCGGCAACAGGTGAAGTGCTGGCGAGAGTCCCTATTTCATCAAAAGCGGATGTAGAGCTTGCGGTAAGCGCTGCGAATGAAGCCTTCAAAACATGGAAGAACACGCCGGTGCCAAAAAGGGCGCGAATTTTATATAAGTACCATCACCTGTTGACGGAAAATCATGAAAAGCTGGCAAAGCTGATCGTCCAGGAGAATGGAAAAGCCTATAAAGAGGCACATGGAGAAGTCCAGAGGGGCATTGAGTGCGTGGAATTTGCGGCTGGCGCACCAACTCTGATGATGGGGGAAAGTCTTTCAAATATTGCAGAGGATATCGACTCTGAAATGTTCCGTTATCCGCTGGGGGTAGTTGGCGGAATTACTCCGTTCAACTTTCCGATGATGGTACCGTTGTGGATGTTCCCATTGGCGATTGCATGCGGTAATACATTTGTCCTAAAACCATCTGAACGGACACCGCTTTTAGCCAATGAATTGGTTGAGCTCTTCAGTGAAGCAGGTGCTCCAAAGGGAGTTTTGAATATCGTTCATGGTGCCCATGATGTCGTGAATGGACTGCTGGACCATAAGGATGTCAAGGCAATCTCTTTTGTCGGGTCACAGCCAGTCGCCAAATATGTCTACGAAAGATCGGCTGCTCAAGGGAAACGTGTTCAGGCATTATCTGGAGCGAAAAATCACCACATTGTCATGCCGGATGCGGATATGGAAAAGGCCGTTACGCATATTGTCAGTTCTGCTTACGGAAGTGCCGGTCAGCGATGCATGGCGTGCAGTGCTGTCGTTGTTGTGGGCGAAGGTGAGCAGTTCGTCCAGGCGTTAAAACAGAAGGCAGACGAGCTTGTGATTGGGAATGGTCTGGATGATGAGGTTCTTTTGACTCCGGTCATCAGGGATTCACATCGTGAAAAGGTACTGGGTTACATTGAAAAAGGTGTCGAAGAGGGTGCGACTCTCCTGCTGGATGGCCGAAATGAACTTGATAAATTGAAGGACGGAACGTTCCTGGGCCCAACAATTTTTGATCATGTGACCCCAGATATGACGATAGCAACGGATGAAATTTTTGCACCGGTATTAAGCTTGTTGAGGGCGGAGGATTTGGATGAAGCACTTGAGTATCTTCGAAAATCCCGTTACGGAAATGGTGCGACCATTTATTCGAAGGACGCAAGGGCCATTCGACAGTTCAGAGAGGAAGCAGATGCAGGAATGCTGGGAGTCAATGTTGGCGTACCGGCAACCATGGCCTTCTTCCCATTCTCCGGCTGGAAAGACTCCTTCTATGGAGATCTTCATGTGAATGGCAAGGATGGCGTTAACTTCTTCACTCGTAAAAAAATGATCACTTCACGTTTCGATTATTAAATATAGGTATAAGTATGAAATAGAGCTTGGGAGGGAGGCAGGTATGACTAAAATTAAACAAGGTGAGGATTTCCTTACAAAGGACCGGGATTATGTCTGGCATTCGATGAAGCCGTACAGCCCTGACAGTACGTTGATTGCCGAAAAGGCGGAAGGCTCATGGGTGACGGACCATAACGGAAAAAAATATCTGGATGCCATGGCTGGACTGTGGTGTGTGAATGTTGGATACGGAAGGACAGAGCTTGCGGATGCAGCCTATGAGCAGCTGAAGCAAATGGCCTATTTTCCGCTCAGCCAGAGTCACATTCCTGCGATTAAGCTAGCGGAAAAATTAAATGAAATCCTTGGTGACGAGTATGTGATTTTCTTTTCGAACAGCGGGTCGGAAGCGAATGAAACGGCCTTCAAGCTGGTAAGGCAGTACCATCAGCAAAATGGAGAGCCTGGCAGATACAAATTCATTTCCCGCTATCGTGCTTACCATGGAAATTCGATGGGGGCGCTTGCTGCAACAGGCCAGGCGCAGCGGAAATACAAATATGAACCGCTTGCTCCCGGCTTCCTTCTTGTAGCACCGCCTGATTTGTACAGGGATGCCGATCAGGTTGACACGGATGCCGCTGATCTGCAATCGATCAAGGAAATCGACCGGGTGATGACCTGGGAACTGAGCGAAACGATTGCCGGTGTCATCATGGAGCCGATCATCACAGGCGGCGGAGTCATTGTTCCACCGGACCAATATATGAAGGGTGTTAAAGAAGTTTGTGAAAAACATGGAGCCTTGCTGATCGCTGATGAGGTCATTTGCGGCTTCGGCCGGACAGGGAAGCCTTTTGGCTTCATGAATTACGATGTCAAACCGGATATCATCACGATGGCAAAGGGAATAACGAGTGCCTATCTCCCATTGTCGGCAACGGCAGTCCGCAAGGAAATCTACGAAGCTTTTAAAGGCTCGGAGGAATACGATTATTTCCGCCACGTCAATACATTTGGAGGAAACCCTGCAGCATGTGCCCTGGCCTTGAAGAACCTTGAAATCATGGAAAATGAGAAACTTTTTGATCGCTCAAGAGAACTGGGGGACTATTTAAAACAAAGTTTAGCGTCAAAACTTAAGGATCACCCTTTTGTTGGGGATGTCAGAGGTAAGGGATTGCTTGTCGGCATTGAGCTGGTGAAGGATCAGGCAACCAAGGAACCTCTTGGAGCTGATCTTGTGAATAAAGTCATTGGCGCCTGTAAACAAAAGGGATTGATCATTGGCAAGAACGGAGCCACAGTGGCTGGTTACAACAATGTCCTGACCCTTGCGCCGCCGTTGAACATTGAAATGGAAGACCTGGATTTCATCATCCAGACACTGTCTGAAGAGTTGAAAGGAATTCTGTAAAATCACCATCTATGACACTCGTAATCCTATCCGCTGAGCGGGATTACGAGTGTTTTGTACAAATGACTATTTTACTTGAAAGGTAGATGGACGATGAGAATTGGTGTACCTAAAGAAGTCAAAAACAACGAGAACAGGGTCGGCCTTACACCAGCAGGGGTGATGCAGCTGACACAGCACCAGCATCAGGTTGTGATTGAAAAAGGGGCCGGAGTTAATTCCGGGTTTATCGATGAGCTTTATATAGAAGCTGGAGCCGTGATTGCCGAGACCGCCACCGAGGTGTGGAAAAGCGAGATGGTCATCAAGGTCAAGGAGCCAACGCCAGATGAGTATAAATACTTTTATGATGGCCTGATTCTGTTCACGTATTTGCACCTTGCTGCAGACCGAGCGTTAACGGAAGCCTTGATCGAAAAGAATGTTGTCGCTGTGGCCTATGAAACGGTTCAGCTTCCGAATCGGGCATTGCCGCTGCTCACACCGATGAGCGAGGTTGCCGGCAGGATGGCGACGCAGATTGGGGCTGCCTATCTTGAAAAAACTCACGGCGGAAAAGGGGTATTGCTTGGCGGGGTTCCTGGTGTGAGCAGGGGAAAGGTGACAATCATTGGCGGCGGCGTGGTGGGTACAAATGCAGCGAAGGTTGCAGTGGGGCTGGGTGCGCAAGTGTCGATACTGGATGTAAGCCCGGACCGGCTCAGGGAACTGGATGACATTTTTGGGCATAGCATCACAACGCTGATGTCCAGCCCATACACGATCGCTGATACTGTTGCTGAATCCGACCTGGTCATTGGGGCAGTCTTAATCCCAGGTGCAAAGGCTCCGAAGATTGTTACGGAAGAAATGGTCTGCATGATGCAGGAAGGCTCCGTGATCGTCGATGTGGCAATCGACCAGGGAGGAATATTCGAAACGGCCACCCATGTTACCACGCATGCGAACCCAACCTATGTAAAACACGGCGTTGTCCATTATGCGGTCGGAAATATGCCCGGTGCTGTCCCGCGGACATCGACAATCGCGCTGACCAATGTGACAGTTCCATATATTTTACAAATCGCCAATAAGGGATACGAGCGGGCATTTGCAGAAAACGAAGCCTTACATAGAGGGCTGAATGTCTTGAATGGGAAAATCGTCTATGAAGAAGTGGCAAAGGCACACCAGATGACAATGATCTAGATTGGATGAACCTATAAGGCTAAAATACTCTGCAAAAATGGAGGCGAAAAGTATGACTCTGCAAACCATAACCATCAATAAACTGCGCCTGGAGCAGCGGATCAATGAACTGGCGGAAATCGGCAAAATTGGTGAAACCGGCGTATGCCGGGTGACCTTAACAAAAGAGGACAGGCAGGGCGTAGAGAAGGTGAAGAGCTGGATGGAAGAAGCCGGCCTGACTGCGAGGATTGACCATTTTGGCAATTTAATCGGCCGGCTTGAAGGTGAAAATCCAGATGCGCCGATTTTGATGCTTGGCTCCCATATCGATTCTCAGCCCTATGGCGGAAGGTTTGATGGTGTCATCGGCGTGCTGGGGGCACTGGAAGTCGCGCAGACGATGAAGGAGCAGAACATCGTACCGAAAATGCCGATTGAGGTGGTTGCTTTTAGCGATGAAGAAGGCTGCCGATTCAATAAAGGATTATTCGGTGTCAGGGGAATCCTTGGTAAGCTGGAAGATGGGGAGCTTGAACGGACGGACAAGGATGGTATAACAAGACGGCAAGCCTTAATCGACTTTGGCTGTGATCCAGATAAATTACAGGAATCTGAATATCCAGAAGGAAGCATCGCTGCTTTTCTGGAAATGCATATTGAACAGGGTCCTGTTCTCGAAAAAAACAATTTGCCGGTCGGAATTGTCACCGGGATTTCTGGTCCGCTATGGCTGACTGTCGAGCTTGAGGGCTTTGCGGGACATGCTGGCTCAGTGCCGATGCCAATGAGGCAGGATGCGCTGGTGGGGGCTGCGAAGGTGATTGTTGCTCTTAACGAACTTGCCAGTGAAGACTCCGATGCTCCAACTGTCGGAACCGTGGGAAGTCTGAACATATTCCCGGATTCGCGCAACATAATCCCTGAAAAAGTCACGTTCACTGTTGATTTAAGAGATATTGATATTGATAGGAGACACAGGATCGAAGAAAGGCTAAGAACTAGAATTTCTGAGATTACTGCCCAGCATGGATTGACATGCACAATCTCCGAGGATACAAACAGTGAGCCGCGGTACTGTGACAAGGAAATCATGGACGTCATGAGGGAAGAGAGTGAAAGGATCGGCCTTGATACGATGGAACTGATGAGCGGGCCATTCCATGATTCCCTTGCCTTGTCCTATGTGTGTGATTATGGGATGATTTTTGTCCGCTGCAAGGACGGAATCAGCCACAATCCAAAGGAATTCTCAACATTTGAGGACATTACTTTAGGTGCTGAATTGCTTTATCGAACAGCAGTCAGGATGGCCGAACAAACCTAAACAAAGAGGAGATGAGACAAGTTGAGCAAAGCGAAATTTAATACTCTGTATATTGCAGTAGGATTCATACCCTTTTTGATGCTCGTGTTCCCGTTTTTCGAAATCGCGAACAGGGCCACACCGATTATTTTCGGATTACCTTTTTCGTTCTTCTGGGTAATTTTGTGGATCTTCATCACTTTTGTGGCTCTGGTTGTTTTATACCGTTTTGACCCAGATCAGGATGAGGAGGGGGATGTGTGATGCCAGGATGGCAAATAGCACTTGTCATGATGATTTTGTACCTTGTTATCGCTCTCTTTGTCGGTATTATGGCAGGCAGGGGAAGAGATGGCAGCTCGCTCGATGAATTTGCAGTAGCAGGCGGCAAGCTTGGATTGTTCGTGATGTGGTTCCTGATGGGCGGAGCGGTCTTCAGTGCTTTCTCGTTTTTGGGAGCACCAGGATGGGCCTATTCTAAAGGAGCACCGGCTTTATATATTATTACTTATACGGCCTTTGCCATTTTACCGTGGTATATCATTGGCCCTAAAATCGGGAAAATCGGCAAGAAGCACAGGCTGTATACGGTGGCTGGATTCCTGAAAGGCAGGTTCAACAGTCCTGCCCTGGCTGTCATTGTTGGTTTGATTGCGCTTTTTGCTTCGATTCAATACCTGGCTACTCAAATGTCAGGAATGGCGATTATTTTTGAAATCATGACCGAGGGAAGAATCCCGTTCTGGTTAGGTGCACTTTTATCCTATGGAATTGTTGTTGTTTATGTTGCGACAGGAGGCTTGCGCGCGGCTGCCTGGTCGGATGTTTTCCAGGGATTATTGATGATTTTGATTTCCTGGATTGTTGGTTTGACGATCGTCTATCAGCTTCATGGCGGTACGACGGATATGTTTGCCACCATGGCAAGGGAAACACCTGAATTCCTTCAGATCGGCAAAGAGGGATCATCAATGGGGACGGTTGCTTATACGACAACCATTTTGGTTTCGGTTATCGGGTTCTTAATGTGGCCGCACTTATTCTCAAAATCGTATGCATCCAGCCCGCGAACCATCAAAAAGACGGTTCTTGCATACCCAATTTTCGCACTTTTCCTGGTTCCGCTTTTGCTCGTAGGGTTTGCAGCGAAAGGAATTGTTGACTCTGGCCAGCTTCAGAGTGCTGATCAGATTCTGCCTTATTTGATCACAACCGTCATGAATTTGCCTGGCTGGCTGTATGGACTGGTTGGGGCTGGCGCGCTAGCAGCAGCGATGTCCACTGCTGATGCGATTACACATAGCGCCTCATTGGAAGTGACAGATGGGGTAGTTAAGTCCATTTGGAAAAACCTTTCCGATAAGACGACACTCTTAATCATGCGGGTTGGCGTGTTCGTCATTGGTGCTTTGGCCTATTACATCACCGTTTTCGGAGGACAAGGCCTGATTGCCTTGCTATTAGGAGCTTATGGATCCATCGTCCAATTTGCTCCAGGAGTTTACAGTGCCCTTTTCTGGAGAAGAGCCACAACCCATGGCGTCATCTCTGGTTTGGTTGTAGGGACACTGGTGAATTATTATTTCCAGCTGGTGGCCACGTCTACGCCATTTGAAATCCATGCAGGAATTTTAGGACTGATTTCTAATATTGTCATTATGGTAACGGTTAGCTTGTTGACGAAAAAGCAGTCAGAAGAAGATATTAATCGCTATGTGGATGTAGCTTAATCTGAAAAAATCGTCAGGCTGAGTCTGGCGATTTTTTCATAACAGAAGGGAGAACCAATGAAGGCAGATCTTATTTTTATTAATGGTGAAGTCATTACAGTTGATGAACAAAATCGTGTTGCAGAAGCGGTTGCGGTTAAGGGGAATCGGATTTTTGCGGTCGGGACAACGGCTGAAATAAAGGAATTCACGGCAAAAACAACGACTATTGTGGATATTGAAGGCAAGACGTTAATGCCTGGTATCATCGATGCCCATATCCATCTGACGATTTATGGAACGAATCTATTGGGAGTCAGCTGTATTGAACCCCATATTCAGTCATTGGAAGACCTTTTCATTGACCTTCGTAAAAAAGTCCAATCGACACCAAAGGGCGAATGGGTAAGAGCATGGGGGTTCAAAGAATCGAACTTCAAGGAAAATCGTTACCCTACTAAAGAAGAGCTTGACTCTATTTCTGCGGTTCATCCTATTGTCATCATCCGAACATGCAATCACACAAGCATAGTGAACAGTAAAGCACTGGAGATTGCCGGAATTGATGAAAACACGCCTGACCCTGAAGGAGGAATTATCGAAAGGAATACAGATGGCAGCTTAACTGGAAGAATGATCGAAAACGCGCATATGCAGGTTTTTCAATATGCGAGCTATTCGAATGAGGAAATTCGAAAAGGAATGAAGCTAGCCTCTGAGGAATTTATCAAAGCGGGGATTACTTCCATTCATGATGCTGGCGGGTATGGTGATGGAGCTGAAATTATCCGGATCATGCAGCAGGCAATCAAGGCAGAAGAAGTGAAGATCCGGGTCTATGCTATGGTAGGGTCTTTAACCAATTCTCACGAGTTTGTGAAGAGAATGGTCGATGCTGGGCCGATTTCAGGACTGGGTGATGAGCATTTTAAAATTGGACCGGCAAAATTGTTCACAGATGGAAGCAGCGTAGGGCCGACAATTGCTACGAGAGAAGGATACACGCATGACCCTGCTGACAACGGAATTATCTATTACAGCCAGGCAGAACTGAACCGGATTTTAGGAGAGGCTCATGAAAAAGGATTCCAGCTTACTGCCCATGCACAGGGGGACAGAGCTGTCGAAATGCTGTTGAACTGTTATGAAGAAGCCCTGGCTAAACATCCACGAGTGGATCATCGCCACCGCATTGAGCATGCCGGGATCTCATCGCCTGATTTACAGGAAAGAATGAGAAAACTAGGCGTGGTGGTAACGCCGAACCCAGTGTTTATGTATGCGAATGGAGATAAGTATCTCGAATACTATGGAGAACGTGTGGACGTCATGTATCCGATTCGGGATTTGATCGACAAGGGAATCACAGCCGCGATTGGTTCAGATGCACCGGTGACATTTCTCGATCCGCTGTTAGGCATACATGCGGCAGTTAACCGGCAATCAATTGATGGCCAGGCAGTAGGAAGCAACCAATGTATCGATGTAATGGAAGCAATCAGGGCTTACACCTGGAATGGGGCATATGCCAGCTTTGAGGAAACAATCAAGGGAAGTATCGAGCCTGGTAAACTAGCTGATCTGGTGGTCCTTGATTCTAGCATTATGAAAAAAGAAAAAAGTGAAATTAAAGAGATGACAGTAGAGTTAACCATGGTTGACGGGAAAGTTCTATATGATCTGAAAAAGGTTGCTGAAAGGGAAGTTGAATACGAATATTAACTATCAGAACAAGCTGATGACTTCAGCTTGTTTTTTCTATTTGATAATAATCTTGCTATTCCGTCTATTTTGTAAGCGCTTGCTATGTGAAACTATTCACAAGTATAATAAGAGTGTAAATAAAACAATTAATCCATTCCGGGAGGAACTCAAAATGTTAGCTGACCTCATTTATGAATTCAAGAGCTGGTGGTTTACGGATATGCCAAAGGTTGGGAATGAGGAATTCGAAAGAATAGAGTCAAAGCATACTAGAGTTCATCATGATGAAGATATTTATGAAATCATTCGAGTGCATTAGGATAAATAATAGCAAATTGCAACAGGCCAAATCGCGTTTTGATTTGGCTTCTTTTTATTTTCTTTATCTTCAAGTATAGTTTGATAGAAGAGTTAGGGGGTTAGAGGGTGAATCAACTTACTTTACATAAGTTTCAATCCAAAGATTTTGATGACTATTTTCGATTGGTTTCGAATGAGGCGGTCATGGCGATGATTACAGAACGGTCGATTCCGTTGAATGAAGCAAAAGAGAATTTTCGAAGGATTGTAGAGCGTAATGCCAGGCTTAATGAATTCGGGTCTTATAAGGTGGTTGACAGAATTACCAACCAATTTGTAGGTTTCGGCAGTTTGATTTTAAATGAAGAGCAAGCCGTTGAAGCGGAACTAGGTTATATGCTGTTGCCGGAGCATTGGGGAAAAGGGTACGGCAGCGTGATTGCTGATCTCTTGATAAAAAAAGCCAGTAACACGACGGTAAACCGGTTAACTGCGATGATTGATCCAAAGAATATAGCTTCAAGAAAAATATTAATCAAAAAAGGATTTGTCTCAGAAAAGGTGTGCGAGATCGATGAACTGCCCGGAGAGATTTTAACCAGGGAAATTTAATATTAAAAAAGCAGTGTTTACGTTGGGGATCGTAACACTGCTCATTTTTATATTGAAAATAGAAAAGTCATGTGATAAAGTTATATAGATATGCATTGTTTAATTAAATTTTAATATATTTATCCTTATTTTAATTATACAATGAAATCTATTTGACAGTCAACCCTAAAATTCATTTTTTTAAGGAGTGTATGCCATGAATTTGGAGTTTCAGCGGGAGCAAAGACGAGCGGACAGTGTGATGGAGAGAATTGCTGAGGAAATCAACAGGTTGGAGACTGAGACCTCCAGGCGAAAAAATGAAGTGGTTCATATCCGGAAACACTTCTGGGATGAGATCAAAGTGAATACTGACACTTTTGATGATTACCTGGAGACGATCATCGGCTTGAGGCAAGAGGCCCAGGCCCTGTCCGTAAGTCAAAGCACACATAAGCATGCATCCAAAACATTGTCCACGTTGCGCAGGATGCAGGAAATTCCTTACTTTGGCAGGATTGATTTTATTGAAAATGGCAGTTCCACTGAGGAAAAAATCTATATTGGAATCTCTACCCTTACAGATACTGCGGGCGATGATTTTCTAATTTATGATTGGCGGGCTCCGGTTTCCAGTGTCTATTACGATTATCAGCCTGGACCTGCTGCGTATACAACTCCTGAAGGTGAAATCCATGGTGAATTGAAGAAAAAAATGCAATATTTGATCCGTGGCGGTGTTCTGCAATCGATGTTCGATACGAGTCTAACCATTGGGGATGAAATTCTCCAACAGGTTCTCGGCAAAGGTACCGATAAACAAATGCATAATATTGTCGCCACGATCCAACAGGAGCAAAACCGGATCATCCGTCATGACCGAGGAAAGCTTCTGATCGAGCACGGTGCAGCTGGGAGCGGCAAAACATCAGCTGCTTTGCAGCGAATCGCTTATTTGCTCTACAAATATCGGGATCAACTGAATGCTGATCAAATTATCCTCTTTTCTCCAAATACGATGTTCAACAGTTATGTATCGAATGTGCTGCCGGAGCTCGGTGAGGAAAATATGCAGCAGGTGACCTTTCAGGAATACCTCGATCAACGGTTGAGTAAAGAGTATCGAGTGGAAACCCCATTTGAACAGTTGGAATATGTATTAACAGCAGCCAGTAATCCCTCGTATCGCCCCAGGGTAATGGGCATCCAGTTTAAAGCATCGAACCGCTTTTTCAAGGCGATTGAAACTTACAGGAAATCACTTGAGCGATCAGGAATGTTGTTTAAAGGAATCAACTTTAGGGGAAAACCGGTTGTCACTGCAGAAGATATTGCAGATAGATTTTACTCTGTCGGGACGTCTAACCGGTTCCCTAACAGACTTGAACAGTTGAAGGATTGGTTATTGATCAAATTGAAAGAAGCCGAAAAGGCCGAACGGAATAAGCCGTGGGTTCAGGAGGAGATTGAGCTTCTAAGTGACGATGAGTATCACAAGGCACATGCGTATCTGGCGAAAAAACGAGGGTATCAACGGGAATCGATGGGCGAATATGAGATGGAGCCAAAAGCACTTTCGCGATTGATCGTTCGCCGTAAATTGAAGCCGCTGCGAAATCAAATTCGGTCGTATGCTTTTATTGATATAAAAGGGATCTACAAACAGCTTTTTGCGGATCCTCAGGAAATCAGAAAGTGGATTGTGGACGAATCACCCGAGGGATGGGCGGAGATTTGTCAGTTGACACAGGATAGGCTGGATCATGGTCAATTATTGTATGAGGACGCCACTCCGTTTTTACATTTGAAAGAGATGATTCTTGGTTTTCAAACAAACAGTTCCATTAAACACATCGTGGTGGATGAGGCGCAGGATTATTCACCATTTCAATTTGAGTTCCTGAAGCGTTTGTTCCCTGCGGCAAAGATGACCGTGCTCGGTGATTTCAATCAGGCCATTTTCGCCCACGCAAGCGAAATGGTTGATTTTCAGCCGCTGACCAATCTATATGGAAAGGACGAAACCGAAGTGGTTAATATGGCAAGAAGCTACCGGTCAACCAAACCGATCATCGAATTTACAAGAAGTCTCGTTCCAAACGGCGAAAGGATCATTCCCTTTGAGCGAGACGGCGAGCGTCCTGTTCTGAAGCAAGTGAACAATCGTGATGATCTGCATAGTTCTATTGCTGGGAAAGTAGAAGAGTTGAGGAGCCAAGGTTATCAAAGCATCGCGATCATATGCAAATCTGCGGAAGAAAGCAGCAGAGCCTTTGAAGTACTGTCCGGTGTCGGTGTTGAAGAGCTCAAACTCCTGAAGAGCAGTTCGCTTGAATATGAACAGGGGATCGTTGTCGTGCCGTCGTACCTGGCGAAAGGAATCGAATTTGAAGCTGTCATTCTTTATGATGCCTCTGAGAAGATTTATGGTGACGAAAGCCTGCGACGGGTATTCTACACCGCCTGCACAAGAGCTATGCATCAATTGCAGCTATACAGCGCAGGCGAACCGAGTCCACTTTTGCAAAAAGCTTTGCGGGATGGGTTAATTGAGGGATGAAGCTTTGTGATGTTAAGCTGTATCGTTCATATACTTTTATAGGCTTTAGACTAAGACGCTTTTCGATTATAGAAAAGCGTCTTTTTTTGAGAATCGGTGGTGAAAAAGAGGGGTTTAATCCAGTTTTATGGAAATCTTTTATACCACAACCAATGGGCCGGCACAGTGAGGGCACTATGCACAGCTTTATTCTTCAGCTCAGCTTTGCGGTTTTATAACTTCGGACATTTTGGCAGCCATTCCACGAGATTTTGTCCGAAGTCCTGTCAACTTCGGACATTTTTGCAGCCATTCCACGAGATTTTGTCCGAATCCTGTCAACTTCGGACATTTTGGCAGCCATTGCACCGCATTTTGTCCGAAGGCATGGGAACTTCGGACATTTTGGCTGCCATTGCACGAGATTTTGTCCGAAGTCCTGCCAACTTCGGACATTTTGGCAGCCATTGCACGAGATTTTGTCCGAAGTCCTGTCAACTTCGGACATTTTCACAGTGGTTCCAGCGGATTTTGTCCAAAGTCATGCCAACTTCGGACATTTTGGCAGCCATTGCACCGCATTTTGTCCGAAGGCATGGGAACTTCGGACATTTTCAGAGTCGTTTCACTAGATTTTGTCCGAAGGTATACCAACTTCGGACATTTTAGCTTTTGAATTTAAAATGATTGATAGTTCAACCAAAACTACTGTTTATAAGAAATTTATATACTGAATTCAATAGTTTTAGCAGTTCTTTCTACAGCAGATTGTCCCAAAATTTGTTCAACAATATATAGTGCCATATTTATTCCTGATGAAACTCCACCAGAAGATATGAGGTTCCCATCTTGTACAACTTTTTGATCCGATAGTACTAGAATTTCAGGATACTTTTCTTGTAGCAATTTGAGCGCTAGATGGTGGGTAGTTGCCTTCTTTCCATTTAACAAGCCAGTTTCCCCTAATATCTATGCTCCAGTACATACTGAACATATATATTCGATATTTTTATGCCTATCAATCCACTCTATTATCTTTTGTTTTTTAGCCACAGATTGTACCGCTCTTAAAGGCCCGCCTGGCACTATTAAGATATCTAACTCAGGACTTTCGTCAATGCTATAATCAGGTTTTACTTTTTACACCTGAATGAGTTTTTATTTCCATTCTTGTTTCCGAAATGGTGAATACTTTAAATGGCATAGTCGGTAATAAATGCTTTTTATAAAGGGTTATTGCTTGTTCAGCTATATTATTTGCCGATAATGATAAACCTCAGCGGGACCAGCAAAATCTAAAATATCTACATAGTCATACAGTAAAATTAAACAAAAAACTCTGCTCACGTTTCGAAAAGTGAGTGACTTTTGTTGTTGCACGTGTGATACATTAAGATGGACGTCTTTTATAAATAATCCTTTAAATCAAATGAATAAATTTAGATATTAAAGGAATTGCATGCACAAGTTATAGGGGACTAGACTGAGAGATTTCTGCAAACTCGCGACTTCCACTATAGCAGCGGTTAACTTTAAGAAGATTTTCTTCATTAAACCATAGAATATTTATACCCACTTGAAACCAAAGAATAAATAACAAAAATAAAAGCAGAGGTAATTGTCTAAGAAAAGTAGAAATCTATAAAGAAATAAGGAGGTGTAGATATTGCCTGATCAGTTTATGAAAAGCGATGATAGAAAACAATTGAGTGCGGACTGCGAAAATTGTTTTGGTTTATGTTGTGTGGCTTTATCATTTACTGCCTCCTCGGATTTTGCTTTTGATAAAGGAGAAGGGACTCCTTGCAGAAACTTAAAGACAGACTTTCGTTGTGGAATTCATAAAAACTTAAGAATAAATGGTTTTAGAGGATGTACGGTATATGAGTGTTTTGGGGCAGGTCAAAAGGTATCTCAAGTGACATACAATGGAGTTGATTGGCGGATTCGTTCTGCAATAGCAAAGGAAATGTTTTTAGTATTTCCTGTAATGCAACAACTTCATGAAATGCTTTATTACTTAAATGAGGCTCTTAGTTTAGAAGCTGTTCAACCAATCTATAAGGATTTAGAGCAGGCAGTAAAGGAAACAGAACAGCTTACATATCTAAGCTCAGAATCTATCTTAGACCTCTATATCCCAAGCCATCGTGACAAGGTTAATGAGTTACTGAAGAAAACTAGTGAGTTAGTTCGAACCAAGGTAAAGAGTAGCATAAGCCATAGAAGGATGAGAGAACGAAAAAAGATTAGAGGTCGTGATTTGATCGGTGGAAATTTTAGAGGTGCAAACCTTAGAGGAGTCAATTTGAGAGGAGCTCTACTTATTGCTTCCGACCTTCGAGGAGCGGATTTAAGGGAAACGGACCTAATTGGTGCTGACTTAAGAGATGCTGATTTAAGCGGTGCTGATCTAACAGGATGTATTTTTCTTACCCAGGTACAAGTAAATTCGGCCAATGGGGATATTCATACAAAATTACCGCTTTCATTAAAAATTCCTGAACACTGGCTTGTTTAATTTATTATTGGTCGACCTTATATAGCTGCAGAAGCAGGCTTGGTTTAATTAATTCAGAGTGCAGGGAGACTGGATCCCTACACTCTGATAATTCTGTATTATTTTGTATTCGTAAATCCTCCATCGATTCTGATCACTTCGCCGTTTATATATTCCGCTTTGGAAGTTAGGAGGAATGTGACCAGCTCGGCAACTTCTTCAGGCTTCCCGAGGCGTTTTTGCGGAATTCCTTTTGTCGCATTTTCTTTCATTTCTGGGTTGGCTGCGTAGAATTCCTTGACCATTGGTGTTTCAGTTGGTCCTGGTGCAATGGCGTTTACCCGCAATCCATCTTTTCCATATTCGGCTACCATACTTTTGGTCAGGCCGATGATTCCGTGCTTGGTAGCGGAGTACGTTACGACTGAATCCTGTCCAATGACCCCGGCACTTGATGCAGTGTTCACAATGGATCCCCCGCCATTTTTAAGCATCACTTCAGCGACATAACGGACACCATATAGTGCGCCCATTAAGTTGATTCCAACGATTTTATCCATTTCTTCAATGGCAGAATCCAGGAAGTACACGCCGCTGCCCGAAATCCCCGCATTGTTGAAGAAATAGTCGATCGTTCCAAAGTGCTCAACGGTTTTATCTACATAATTTTTAACTTCTGCATGATTTGAAACATCCGCTTTGATAAAAATCGCATCCACGCCTGCTTCTTTTAGCATTGTTACCGTTCCATTTCCGCCTTCTTCGTTCACATCAACCACTGGAATGTTGACGCCCTCTTTAGCTAATCGAAGGGCAGTGGACTGTCCTAATCCGCTGCCTCCGCCTGTGATTACAGCAACTTTACTCATGAAAATTACCTCCAATATAACTCTTTTTTTCTTATTATGTCCGATTAAATGAAAACCATGGCCCTTTCTATAAGTACCCTGAATTATTCTGAAAAAACGTTCGTTCTATCTGGATCAATTTAAGTCTTCTTGAAGGAAATCGTCATCTTTCTGTGGAAGATAGTGGAATGAGAGTAGCAAGGAGGTCATTTATGAAAAAGTCATCCATTTTGATTCTTGGAACAGACCATTTTTCTTCACAAAATAACGGAGATCTGTTCATGACGGAAAAAGAGAATATGCTATCAGAAACGAAACAAGTTGAACTAAATGAAGTCATAACTTGCTTGAAAGGGTACAGGCCAACAAAAGTGGCCTTAGAAGTTTTAAAAGAAAACGATGTTGAATTGAATAGACAATATACTTCATATGTAAAAGGGGATTATAGGTTAACCATTAATGAGGTCGATCAAATAGGATTCCGCTTGGCGAAGGAATGCGATCTTCAAGGAGTTCATGCTGTGGATTGGAATAAAGACCAAGATGGTGTCCCGGATTTTAATGAGTTAGGTGGATTGGTGGAGTCTGATGAGTACAAAGCATTTTTAAAATTAGGACAGGAACTAACCGATACATCAAATTCATACGCACAAAATCATACGGTAAAAGATTTTTTCCTCTGGCTTAATGATCCGGTCAATATTTTAAGAGGCCAAGAAATTTATATGAAACTGGCTTTAGTAGGGAGTGAGAGCAACCCGGCAGGCGCCATGTGGACAGCAAAGTACTGGTATTATCGCAATTTACTCATCTATAAAAACCTGGTCAGTTTAATCGATTCATCTGATGAACGGATTTTTGCGCTATATGGTGCAGGCCATCTTCATTTACTTTTACAGTTTATAAAAGAGGGCGGACTCTTTGAGGTAGAATATGTAAGTGATTATTTAGGTTAGTATTTAATCTTCGTTCATTATATCCCTTTAAGCACTATACTATGGAAACCTATGAGGAATAGTAAATGGTTCAAAAAAATGAAATTATGAAGATTCTTACTGAGAAAAGTTTGTTAGAGAACAATGGTCTGGAATTTAAGGCTATGAAGGGTGGAACCACCAACGGTTTGTTGTATACACTCTTTTTAGAAAATAACCCTGCGTATGTAGTGAAAATTGACCGTCCAAGCATTATAAGTGCCACTGAGGATTTCCTTTTAGCTTATCAAGATATTCCATTACTCCCAAATGTAATTTACACCGCTGTAAATAAGGAATACATCGTTTACTCGTATATTGCTGGGGAAACTCACTTTAATCGGTGTTCAAAATTGGAATGGATGGCACAAATAACAGAAGGGCTTTTTAATCGATATAAAAAGGTGGATCAGGAAATTCCCTGGGGCAGGATAATTGGAACTGAAAGGATATCCTGGGCAGAGTTTAATCGTATCAGTTTAGAGTCAGCAAAAGAAAGTATTGGCGATATTCTTCCAAGCGAAGACCATAGAAGAGTGGGAATGACCGTAGATTCGCTAAAAAAATATCATGACAAGGAAGAAAAGTATTATCTGCATGGAGATACTGGTGTACATAATTTTGTATACTCTGCTAATGAATTAAAAGGAGTGATTGATCCATCGCCCTTAATCGGTCCGAAAATATACGATTTTACTTACGCCTTTTGTTCGTCACCTGATGGTTTAGATATAAGTACACTTATGAACTCGTTTTCGCTATGGAAAGGCAGCACGTCCATAAGCAGAGAGCGCTTGATGCATGAAGTGGTTTTTCAATTATATACACGTATCGGAGTTTGTAATAAGGTTCACCCCCATGACCTTAACGAATATATGGAAGCTTGGGAGATGTGGAGAGAGTACCTGGAGTAGAGATGGAACTTACAGAACTTTTGAGGGGCCTCAAGTTAATTCTCGTAGGGAAAACAAATTTAGAAGATAAAGGAGAAGAAATATGTCCTGGTATTTAGACAATGTTTATGAACTAAACAAAGAATCGCCCTATACGTTTTATCTTCCCAGCACTGAGGTGTTGGATCAGTTAGAAGTCGGGGATTCGGTAAAATTAATCTTCACAACCGAGGAAGCCGATCACGATGGATTCAGAGGAGAGAGAATGTGGGTTGAAATCACTCATATTAATGGAACAGAATTTGTGGGAAAGCTTGAAAATGAACCTCACCGTCTACAGCTAAAAAGAGGAGATGAGATCCCCTTCAAGATCGAAAACATTTGTGACACTGAATATGAAGACCCTCAATCATCTGATTGGGATTTTTATTTTGACACTCTCGTAACAGTCAGTGATGATGTCCTCGATAAAAGAGAATTCAACTTTCTTTTAAGAGATGAGCCGCACGGCGAAGGTGATTCTGGTTGGTCAGTACTTAGCGGCTATGAAGAGGATGAGTTTCTAGGTGATGCTGAAAACTTTCAAGTTGTCTCGATTGGAGTCATCCTAAATATCGATGATTCCGTTTTGGAATTTATCCAGGAACCACCATTGTGTGCATATGAAAGAGATGATGAAGGTGAATTTTATAGAATAGAGGATTATGATTGGGAAAGTTATTTAAACGGTTAAGATTGAAAAGAATGAGTTCATTTTTTCTATTGAATACAACCGTTAGGACTAAAAAACCCTTTTTTGAAGAGTTCGTGCTTCATGGGATGATTAAAGGGAGAGAACAAGATATGAATCAAAACTTGATAGGTATATATAAAGGTGAATTATCGGAACGTCAGATAAATGAATTAAAAGATCTCACCAGGGTTTTTACCCAAAGTTTGAATACTGGGATCTTAACAACTTCAATTCAAACCCTGACCTTATTGGTTGCACAAGAGGATTCTCAATTAACTGCCGGGCATACTGACCGGTATTACTTATTAACACAAGAATTACAAAAACTGCCTCACTGCGAGGATGAATTCTATTTTGTTTATGATTATCGAAAGAGAAAATTCGTAGAAAATCCTATGAGAAAGTGTTTTTCTTTGATGAAAATATCAATTGTTCCTTCTAAGCTGGAAGATCTTATTCAAACAGTGAAAGACATAAAACAAGATGTATTTGCAGGGTTTAACATATGTGCAGTTGAATCTGGAATTTTGGTAGTGGATGTTCTTCTTACTTCACCGATTTTAGAGAGGATTCATAAAGGTGGAAAAATTCCTGATTCATTGAGAAGTGACCAACATTATCTTTATTTGGCTGGATTAACAGAATTACTTGCTGACCCAGCAATATGCAACTATGTTCATACAAGGGCCATTGGTGACAGAACTGAATTTTAATATGATCAAAGCGTATTAAAACTTGAACAAAACCTCTAGGCGACTTAAGTAGTTTGTTCATTGACCATATAGAGCAGTATTCCTGTAATAAACACCCCGGTAACGACATAAACAATAAGAATAGACTGGAACGGGAGTGTTGTTTTTGAAAATACTGCTCACTGGATCGACAGGACAACTAGGTTCGGCTTTGCTCCATCAACTAAAAGATACAGACTATGAAATAAAACTTACTTCCAGAAGAAAACCTAATGAAGCGGGAGAATACAAGTGGGTTTATAGCGATTTACTGTCAGGTGAAGGTTTGGATGAAGCAGTAAAAGATGTAGATGTAATCATTCATGCTGCAACAAGTCCTGTAAAGAATTCAAAAATCGTTGAAGTACTGGGTTTTGAGGAGTTATTAAAAAAGGCTGAACATGTTAGGCATTTCATTTATCCTTCCATTGTTGGGATTGATCAAATACCATTTGCCTATTATAAACATAAATTAAAAGCGGAAGAATTGTTGGAAAGCAGCGGTATCCATCATACTATTGTACGCGCGACTCAGTTCCACCATTTTGTCGAAAATTTATTCCTGACAAAACCTTTTTTAAAGAGATATATCGTCCCAGGGAACTTTAAATTTCAAAGTGTCGATGTAGGAGATTTTTCAAATCATCTAATGAGTTTGGTGGAAAAAAAACCACAAGGAAGAGCAGATGATTTTGGCGGTCCAGAAATTATGACATTAAGAGAAATGGCTGAATTGAAAATCAAAATGAATGATGAAACAAATAAAGCATTGAGCATACCTCTAGCTGGAAAGCTGTATAAATCATTCTGCGAAGGGAAAAACACTAATCCTTCAAGGAAAATGGGAACAATCTCTTTCGAAAACTATCTTAGCAATAAGCTGGATGGGTAGAAACATGGAAGGGTTACAACTGGTTACACCATTAGAATCAACGCTTTATTAATCGATCATCTTAGGTGGGATTAAAAAGTTGAAGTTAAAATGGGTGTTATTGGAATTTGATTGGAACATAAGGAATTAATTTGGAAAATTCTATTAATTAGAGTGTGGTTATGTTAAGCTTAAGGTATTCCTAAACTCGAAGGGATAAAAGGAGTTATTCCAATGTTCGTATTATCACGTAACATTAATGGAGCTAATGAAAACCTTAAGAATTCAAACAGCCATGTGGATAAAACGTTTAAAGAACTTTCTGCTGCATTGCATTTTGCAAATAGGATAAACAGGAACACGGTCCCTTCATTCTCTTGGTGCGTGAAAAGGTTATAAAATTCATTAAGTTGGTGAATGCCAGCTTTTTTTTTAGCTCATTTATCCCCTTTATGGGCTCACCAGCCCACCTCAGATTTTATCAATCCTAAAACCATGGTCGCGTTACCCAATACATGAACCATTCAACAGAACTAATTCAATGAGATATTTCGCTTGTTTATTACCCGTATTAATCCAATAATCGATCTGCATATTAACAGCTTAAAAAGTAAGCTGATCAGGGAGTGGTACCATGTCCAACCCTTTCTCCAGGTGATCAGCCTCGTACTCTTTGCTGCAAGAGTCTCTAGTGCAATTTGAGGTATTAAGAAAGGAAAAAGTTTTAGAATCATACCAGCAAAGTTACTGTTCAATGTCCATTGATTATAGTAAAGCAACATTAAAGGGTAATGGATGAAATCAAAAGGGAGATGAATCTTGTACTTCGGGAAGAGCTTCTCTTTATATTTTAAGTATCCTTTCGAAACAAGGTATTGGTCAGCAAAATAATTGCCGATAAAGCTCACTAAATAAACGATAATCCAGTCTTTGAATGGACGTTTTACAATTGCAAAAGGGAGCAGAATTAAGCCAGTTATGGTTGTGAAAATTAAAAAGTAGTATGGAAGTTCTTTCTTCTGCATTTATGTTCCTCCTCTTTTAGAATCACGTTTCCACTAAATACTTCCTCCAATACATAGGCGATATTATTTTCCCCAATGGCATGACACTCATACGCCCACAAGAGAGTAGGGTAGGGTGTCATTGAGGGTGAATGTTTCCTCTTAACCAATGAAAAAGAACGCTTGGATAGCAGAATCCAGCGTTCTTTTTCGATTATATTGGAGGTGCTTTCCTATAAGCACAAGAACCATTACCTCAAAAAGAGGCTCCATGTCATTTACCTTTTTTCAAGAATTAATAGATGTTGTGGGGGGATGACCAAATACATTTTCTTCTTTAAAATCTGATCGACTATCTCATTTGGAACTGAAGCAATCAGTGTGATGGCATCTGCAGTCTTAACAGTTAAGTTTGTTTGATGAATGCCTTTAACGATGTCGGTGATTTTGAACGGAAATGCATTAAGAGACTGGTTGTCTTCGTTAAAATGAATATTCTCTGAGAAGATGCCGATATGGCTAATGTTTTCTGTAACATGCTGTTTCTCCAATTTCAGTGTAAGCCCCTGAACCTGGCATTGTGTCTCTGTAATTGAATCGACAGGGATGATATTCTGGCAGCCGATTATTTTTGCGGAAGTTATGTTTTTTGGTTTTTCAAAAATCTCTTCTTTGCGCCCGGCCTGAATGATTTGGCCCTGGTCGTACAGGATGATCTGGTCACAAAGCCTGTAGGCTTCTTCCATGTTATGGGTGACGAGCAGGACGATCCCTTCGTAATTTTCCTTAAGAATTTTCATCAATTCCTGCTCAAGCAGATGCTTTACATGATGATCGAGTGCCGAGAAGGGTTCATCCAATAACAGCAGGTCAGGTTCTGTCACCAATGTCCGTGCAAGGGCGACTCGTTGCTGCTGGCCTCCGGAAAGCTGGGCAGGGTAGTGCTTTTCATAGCCTGAAAGTTGAACCTTCTCGATCATGCTTGATACTTTTTGTTTTTTCTCTGCTGTGAGCAGTCCTTTAAGTCCAAACTCGATATTTTGCTCAACGGTCATGTGAGGGAACAGGGCATAGTTTTGAAAGACATAGCCGATTTTTCGGTCCTTCGCTTTCAGGTTTATCCGCTGATCTGGCTGGAATAATGGTTTGCCATTCAACAGGATTTTACCATGATCTGGTGTTAATAGACCGGAAAGGCATTGTAATGTCACGCTTTTTCCGCAGCCTGATGGACCGATGATTCCGGTGATTCCTTTAGATGCCTCGAAGCTGGCATTCAATTTAAAATGTTTGAGAGTTTTCGAGATGTCTACAGTGAGCATAGGATTATCCAGTTCCCTTCGTCATTCTCTTTTCCAGGCGGTTGATAATGTAGAGGATGATAATGGCGACGGCCGTCATGATAATGACGAGAATGTTTGCCAGTTCTCTGTTTCCGGCCAACAAGGCATCATAGATGGCAATCGGCATCGTCATCGTTTCATTCGGGATGCTTCCGGCAACCATGAGCGTCGCACCGAAATCTCCCAGTGCACGTGCAAATGAGAGGGTGATCCCGGCAGCAATGCCCCTCCACGCTAAAGGAATCGTAATGGTCAAGAAGATATTGAGCTCGGACCTTCCGAGTACCCTTGCCGCATTCAGCAGGGAAGGGTCAATTCCAGCAAATGCGGACCTGGCCGATTTGATCAGGTATGGTATCGACACCACCATCGCAGCGATGACGGCTCCAGTTGGTGTGAAAACAATCGTCATGTCGAAAGTCTCTTCCAGAAACCTACCTATGGTACTTTGGCGGCCTAAAAGCACAAGCAGGTAATAGCCGAGGACAGTTGGCGGCAAAACGATCGGCAAGGTAATCAGCGTGTCAAGAATGTCGGCTATTTTTCCATTCGAGCGATTAAGATAATAAGCAATTGGAATCCCGATGATAAAAGCAAATAGAGTTGCTGTGAGAGCAACCCTAAATGATAAAAATAATGGGAATAAATTGATGCTTTCGGTCATTTACTTCCCCTCCGGAATGGTAAAGCCATAACTCTCCATGATCGGTTTTCCAGTCGGACCCTTGATAAAATCAATGAAGTCCTTCGCCAGCTTTTCCTGTTTTGTCCGCTTGATGACAGCGATTGACTGTTCAAGTGGCTCATGCATGTTGTCATCAATAAGGTGGAAATTCAAATCATCTTCCCGGTGGAGGGATAATGCGATTATTCCAGCCTCAGCATTTCCTGTTTCAATAAATGTCAGCGTGTCAGATATATTTCGTCCATAGACGAGTTTGCCCTCAATTTGATCCCAGATCCCGGCGGCTTCCAATGCCTGCTTGGCTGCCAGTCCATATGGAGCATGCTCAGGGTTGGCAATGGCAATCTTCTTCACTTCAGGTTTCTGTAAATCATCCAAAGTTTCGACTAATAGGGGTCTCTTGGCTAATGTCGAAATGCCGATTCTGCCAAAGGCGTACGTCGTTTGTGACTCAGGAATGATAAGATCCTTTTCTTTCAACTGGTCGACGAACGAAATGTTTGCAGCTGCGAAGATATCAAAAGGAGCACCATTTTCAATCTGGTCCGCCAGCTGTCCTGAGGAACCAAAAGAGAAGGTTACTTTTGCTCCAGTCTCTTTCTCAAAGAGAGGTCCAATATCTTTAAAGGCCACTGCCAAGTCAGATGCAGCCGCAATTTTAATTTCCGCTGGCTGAGTTTCGTTCGCGTCGTTTTTACTGCAGCCACTGATTAATATACCGGCCAATAGAGCCAAGGAGATCATTATGTAGGAAGTTTTCTTTTTCACCAGATTAACTCCTTCGTGCTAAGTAGATTCTAGATATCATTATAGAGGTTTATTTGCTGCTGGTACAATGATATTCTTCACAATCAAAACCACCGCAGGGAAATCGAATTATTTCTCGGGAAAGCGCAGGATTTGACTTTATTTTCGCTGATTGTCAGATTTTCGGGTTTTATGGCGAGGGGTACTTTTACCTAGACAATTGCTTCGTAATCCGCTAAGTTGTCAGTATAGAAAGAAAATTCTAAAAGAGTAGGAGTGGGGAATATGGTTCAATTCAAGAAGCCGGATGTGGAGAATTTCTACCGTACCTTTAATATTCAAGCTTTTACCGTAAGTCCTGATGAAAAGCAGCTCGTTTTCAGCACGAATTTGACAGGAAAATACAATCTGTGGGCAATGGATTTGCCAAATCAGTATCCTTATCCGCTGACGTTTGTGGATCAGAGTTGCCAGGCGTTGACTTATTCGCATGATGGCAAGTTCATGGTCGTTGGCTTTGATCGAGATGGAGATGAAAATGGTCAGCTATATGCCATGTCTCCTGCAGGGGGCGAGCTGGTGCCGCTTCGCGTCGCAGAGGGTCATCGCCATATGCTTCCGTTTTTATCAAAGGATGATCAGCGACTTTATTACACGTCTACAAAAGGCAATGAGACGTATTTGAATATTTATCGGTATGATCTCGAAAACGATGAAGAAAGCGTTGTTGTCGAAGGAAATGGAGCCGCCAGCATTCTCGTCGCCGTTGATGAGAATGAAGAGAACTTTGGGTATATCAAGCAATATGCGAATACATACTCACCTGGTTTTATTTTTCAAGATGGAAAGTCATACTCGGTAACACCTGAAACGGATGAACAGTTTACCGTGGGTGAAGGTGCGTTCGTCGAGAATCACTATTACTTTGTGACAACCTATGCTGGGGACAGGGCGTATCTAGCCAAGTTCAACCTGGAAACGCATGAGTTTTCCAAGGTGCTATCGATTGAAAAAGAAGAGTTTGGTGCCGTTCGTTATGACAAGAGCACCAAGAGTCTTTATTTTACAACATCACAGGGAGTGCAGGATTATCTGTATAAATATCATCTTGCAGACGGGAATTATGAAAAGGTTGAGTATCCGGCTACCATCATTGTGGGCGGTCAGGTTGCGGAGAGCGGAAACCTCTATATTTTAGCAGGTTCTGCGACGAAGCCGTTTAATATCTTCCTTAAGGAAGCAGGAAGTTCAGAATGGAAGCAGCTGACCAATCTGGCTGTTCCTGGTGTGAAAGAGGAGGATTTGGCGGAACCAGAGGTCCTGAACTATTCTTCCTATGATGGCTTGATGATGGAAGCTTTATTTTTCAAAGCAAAGGAAGACGTCAGCAACGGGCACGTGATCCTTTGGCCGCATGGAGGGCCACAGGCTGCGGAGCGAACCTTTTTCCGGGGTATGTTCCAGTTCCTGGTGAACAGGGGATACAGCATCTTCGCTCCGAATTTCCGTGGTTCCACTGGATATGGGCTGAAATTCATGAAAATGGTTGAAGGCAATTGGGGTGAAGGGCCGCGGCTGGACAATATCGCCGGTCTGGAATATCTGTATGAAAATGGCCTGGCTGACAGGGATAAAACATTATTGATGGGCGGAAGTTACGGCGGGTATATGGCATTATTGCTTCACGGCCGCCATCCGGAATATTTCAAGGCTGTTGTTGATATTTTCGGGCCATCGAATCTCTTCTCGTTCATTCAATCCGTTCCGGAGCACTGGAAACCGATCATGAACCAGTGGGTAGGCGACCCTGTGAAGGATTTTGATAAGTTAACTGAGTTTTCACCAATTACTTACTTGGACCAGATGACAAAACCAATGCTGATCATCCAGGGCGCGAATGATCCGCGGGTTGTTAAGCAGGAATCAGACCAAATCGTAAAAGCTCTTCAGGAAAAAGGCAGGGAGGTCAAATACCTTGTGCTTGAAGATGAGGGCCACGGATTTTCGAAAAAAGAGAATGAGATATTGGTAAACAAGACGATTCTGGAATTCTTTGACCAGTTTGTCGAGGCAAAGGTATTTGCTGAGTAAGTTTTCACGAATGATTCCCCGCTGACACTTGTTGGCGGGGAGTTTTTGATTATCTTGCTTGAGTCGTCGGATATTCTATAAAGCCGCCTAAGAAATTTTCAACAGTTGAAAATAAAGCATGAAGGGAAGAAAAGCAGTTTCATTAACGCTTATTAAAGCATTCAAAAGGAATTGGATAAAGGATGGCGCGGGTTTAAACATAAATATGTAAGATGTTAGAATCATTAAGGTGTCGATCCGGAGGGATTGGCACTATTTTTTGATTTTATCAACTTTTTTCAAAGTCTTGTTAAATTTTTCAAAATATTGAAACCTAATCCGATCCGAAACGTAATTACTTTTAACCTGGAAGGAGTAAAAAATGGAATACTTTGAAAGAGTAAAAGAAATTCAGCAGCTTCAATGGCAATTATTGATGGATTATTGGTATTTGCATACTGGACTTCTTTTTGCGGGATTAGTCTTTGTGGTGTTTTGGGTTTTGAGGAGAGGAAACTAATGAGATTTAGGGAAACTTTTTAGAAGGAGTTATAGTATGATTCCAACTGCAAACACTGCGCTTAAGATTTGCATTAGTCTTATAGCCCTCATGGCAATGATTTTCTATCTGGCAAAAACAAAAAATGTGGATGTTACATATCAGCAAACTTTGGGTAGTTTTGATCAATACCAGGACGTGGTTGAGGATTTTCTCAAACATCCATCTGATGAGAAACTTTCCGCAGTAAGTCATCATCAAGGTTCATTTATCTATCATTATCAGACGCTAATAGACCATCAAACTGCATTTAACAAGGTTTTTAAAATTGAACCGATCCTGACTGAGCAGGAAATAGCTTTTTTAAAAGAATTAAAGAATCAGGAACAGAAGCTAGATGAACAATTGATCGACACTACTTGGAAGGAAGTCTATATAGCTGCTGATTTTTCAGGATTATTAGAAGAAGCAGAGGAAAATGGTGAGTTCCAGTCTGAGACAATACAGATAAAAAAAACTGGAAGAGATTTATATCAAATCACGATTATTGGTACGTTTCGAACAGAGGATACAACCAATATCCTAAGAAGATACTTTCTAATCGAAACAGAAAAAGGGAACTTCTATTGGGAAAAGCCTTCTGATTACTCCATAAAATTGAGCGACATAGAAGCAGAGCTCAAGATTGGGAGGAACAAATACAGTATAACGGGCAGAATCATTTCGAATCTGGATGAATAGTGTTTGTAACTTTGTTCATAGTGTTACCTCTAAGAGGATTAGCTTTTTGTTTTTAGTGTTTAGAAATTTATAAGAATCTCCCTGGTGACGAAACTCCCAGGATTAGAAACGGAGGAAATATAATGGAGAATCAAAATTCAGTTGCTAAACTGCTGCGCATCATCGGAATTGTCGTCATGATCGGTGGAGTTCTCTTTGCGTTGATGGTCGATACCAGCACACCAGAGGGCGGCCTGCATTGGGGGAGAACCTTGACTGTCCTGTTTTCCAGTTTTGTTTCAGGCATGCTTTTCATTGGGTTTTCTGAAGTCATTGCCCTGCTTCAAAAAATTCACCTTCAACTCCAACAAGGCGGATCAAAGGCTTCCGCTACACCGGTAAACGAGCGCGAGGTGGAACAGCCACAGGAACAAACAGAGTGGCAGCCGTCACCGCAAGACCTGGAAGACATCAGAGCACTTTACCACGGCCGAAAAATTACAAAAATCGAAGCATCGCCTTATCAAGACTATTGTGCCGTCCAGCTCGAAGGCGAAGCCGACATTGAAGTCGTTGAGCTGGGAGGGTTCAAGCCAAAGAAAGTTTCTGCTGCTGCTAAACCTGACTTAGTAGACAGGATTCGTAAATGGTTTAACAATCTTCATTCATCCTAAGACAGGGGAGGCACCTTTGCAGATTAGAAGCAGAGGCCCGCCTTCCTCTTTTTATTTTCTTTAATTTACCTTTATAGGGGGAAACTTTCTGAGTATCCTTCAAAAAATAGGGAAAACAAATTCAGGTAAAGTAAAGGAGGAATACACAATGGCAAAAGTTTTAGCGGTTTTATCAAGTGGACATAGGGATGAAGAAAACAATTATGAAACAGGCTGGTGGGGTGAGGAATTGTTTGCCCCTATGCTACTCCTTGAGGAAGCGGGTCATCAAGTCGATTTGGCTTCGCCACTGGGAGGCAAGCCGACTATCGATAAAATGAGCATAAGTGAAGAGTATGATCCGAATGGTACGTATAAGGACCTCTATGAATCAGGTAGAGCGGATGAAACACAAAAGCTGTCGAACGTGAATGCCGAAGACTATGATGTGGTACTCATAGTGGGCGGACATGGTGCGATGTATGACCTGGCGAAGAATGAAGATCTTCATAACATCATGAATAATGTTTATGACCGAGGCGGCATCGTCGCTGCAGAATGCCATGGTCCTGCTCCATTGGTATATGCAAAGCGACCGAACGGAGAAAGCTTTATCGAAGGTAAAAAAGTAACCGGTTATCCAGATGAAATGGAGCCGGAAGGTCTATTGGATATCCTCCCGTTCAGCCTCGAGCAGGAAATGCGGAAAATCAGCCAGTATGATCAAGGTGACCTTGAAAAGACAGGACATGCTGTATGGGCAGACGATCAACTAGTTACCAGCCGCGACCCATTTTCTTCCGAGTTGATGGGTGAAGAGCTGGTGAAGGCACTAAATAAAAGAGAAAAGTAAGGCGATAAAACAGGGGGACGGTTCTAGTGTTTTGAAAACACTAGAACCGTCCCCCTGTTTTGGTGTTATATTTATTGAAATGAAACCTGGAAAAAATCCAAATCGTCTAATTATCAAAAAATAAGGTTGTGAACACATTGATTGATCCGGCAGAAAATCTAAATCGGGAAGAAAAGCTAAAATGGCTAATGAATGCCTATGGAAATGATGTTATTAGGCTTGCTTTTACATATTTAAAGCAAAAGGAATTGGCTGAAGATGTGGCGCAGGATGTTTTTATAAAATGTTATGAAAAAATGGATTCCTTTCGAAATGAATCATCCTATAAAACCTGGCTCATCCGGATTACGGTGAACAGGTGTAAGGATGTGTTGAGGAGCTGGCATTATAAAAATATGTATATTACGAATTTTTTTAAACAACAGACTGTGCCTTCCCTTGATTATCAGGTTATTGAAAACCAGGAAAATGAATTAATAGCTAAGCACATATTAAAACTTACTATAAAGTATCGAGAAATCATTATTTTATTTTATTATCAGGATTTATCCATCGAGGAAGTCTCGGACTTGCTAAAGATTAACGCTAATACGGTGAAAACCAGGCTGCATCGAGGACGGCAAAAATTAAAAGAATCATTGGAAGGAGAGGGAACAATACATGGAAAATAAATTGGAAAATTTAAAAGAAAAAATGGATAAAACCGTTTTGAAAGATGTGTATTTTGATGATAAGCATGCTAGGCATGTCTTGAACACAATAAAAAAGTCGGAATTTAAAAAGCGTGAATTTCCGTTGAAGAATAAGTTTAACGCTTTGCTTAGTGTTTCGGTCGTTTCAATCTTGTTTTTAGGAATTATCTATTTTGTTGGAATCCAGTTAAATTTATTAGATGGACCCGAAAGGAGACCGGCTGGTGAACCAAAGGAAACTCTGCCTTTAAAAGAGGAAGCAGCCTCTATAGAAGAAAATAAAGAAGCAATTAAAAAAATACTTGAGCTTGAGTTTACAGGTCCAGATGAGAAATTAATGGATTTAATGTGGAATCCCAAATATAAGACTGTTGTTAATGGTCAAGAAGAGAATAAAGAATTCGATCAATATATAGAAGAGAAATATGGACCATATTTTACAGAGTCGGGTCTCCAGTCCTTCATAGCTGCTTTTGGAGGGACTCAATACCACACTTTCGCTTACAATTCTGAATACCAGTTAAGTTTCAAGGATGCCATGATCGAGCAAAATGAGAATAACCCTAGACTTTTTACCTTTATTGCGAAGGTCGGTTATCAAAAGAACGGCGAGGAAGAAAAAACTGTGAATGTAGAAGGTAAGGTTTTGATCTCAACAGAAGAAAAAGGAAAGATTGGAGAATTTCAGTATGGAAACGACGAAGGTTTGTCGGATAAATTGAGAGAATAAAATCAACTTTTTGTTCAACTAATTAGATATTACTTTACCCCTTTTAAAATTAAAAGGGGTCTTTTTTTATGTACTGCCTGACGATTAGGTCGGACGAAACTGGTTTAACCTCCACCTCTCTTGACCATATTGATAATTGCCCCATATGATGAATTTCGTGGGTAATGATGTGACGTATGATCTTACCGTAAGTAAAGAAATGAGTATCACCTCTCTTACTGCTTATTTGAATATGTTTTTTCTCATAATCCTTTGGCAAATTTAGTAGGAAATGTTCCGTTACATTCTTTGTAAATAGAGAATACCTTTCAACATCTTCCAGATTAACTATAAAGTCCTTCTCAGAATAGTGATAAGGTTCTTCAAGCATGTAATTTATCCATAAAAGTTCACAATCTATAACATGAATAAGGTTTTTTAGTATGCTGCCCATACCACCAACTCTCTCAGCTTGTAGCTCTTCTGTTGGAATGGACTTACACCATTTAAGCCATTCTTCTCTTACTTGCCAATTATAAAAAAACAAATCTAACAAAATAGCTACCTCCCTAATGTTCTATAAAATATTTTAACAATAAATAATTTCTTTTGGTACTATTTGTTAAATATGCAAAAACTATTTAATGACTGTTTTGTAATGGATTTGTAAATTCATGAAGGAACTGAAACTGCTGAAAAATATAGATGGGCAAATTGTTTAAATTCAATATCAGTTTAACATTTTGGTGACATGCTCCTAAAAAGGTAATTAACGTATAGTGTGATAACTACCTTTTTAGGAGTGATGTGTTTTGTCCCATTATAATAATCGGTATTTCCCCCATATTAATAATGGTTATAACTACGGTGGGCAGTATCCATCCCCTGCCACCGGTATTCAAAACAGCCATAGAAATTCTGCAACAAGGGCTAAATCTTTTTCTAAAGAGGAAGCAGCCGCAATCGCCTTGCTTTTAGGCATTGATTTTTGCAAAAGCAAGTTTGATTTAAATGAATTTTGGATGGGGGTAAATACTGAGCTCGAACATGGAAAAATATCCAGTCAAACAAATGTAACGGATAATGATCCTCTAATGACGGGGAAAATTGCCCTGGCTCATCTCAACGAATTTCCTGATTACTACAAAAGATTAAAGGTACTTGAGGAAGAAGCAAAAGCCTTTTGGAACAAATAAAACAGGGGGACGGTTCTAGTGTTTTGAAAACACTAGAACCGTCCCCCTGTTTCGCTTGAGTCTCACCCTTACGTAATATGACGCTTTATTACTGTAAAATTACATTTCTTTAACTTATCTCAGGAAAAGACGGAATATCCATGCTGGTGGCGAATTGTATAGGTATAGAGAAAAATAGGGGGCAATATCTAAGAGAATTGGGGGGACTACAAATGCTGGAATTTGATACTAATATCGATCAATTTGCCACTATAAAAGTAATTGGAGTAGGTGGCGGCGGAAATAATGCCGTGAACCGGATGATTGAGGACGGCGTACAGGGAGTGGAGTTCATTGCCGTGAATACAGATGCTCAGGCTCTGAACATGTCAAAAGCTGAAGTCACTATGCAAATCGGCGGTTCGCTGACCAGGGGCCTTGGTGCCGGTGCCAATCCTGAAATCGGCAGAAAGGCTGTCGAGGAAAGCCGGAAGCAGATCAAGGATGTCCTGCAGGGGGCGGACATGGTGTTCGTAACCGCCGGAATGGGCGGCGGAACCGGGACCGGAGCTGCGCCGGAAATTGCCCATATCGCGCGGGAACTTGGCGCGCTTACCATTGGAGTGGTGACTCGTCCGTTCACTTTTGAAGGCCGCAAGCGGGCACAAAATGCGGCAGCCGGAATTGAAGAGATGAAGAAAGCTGTTAATACTTTAATCATCATTCCTAACGAGCGATTGCTGGCAATCGTCGACAAGAAAACGCCGATGATTGAAGCCTTCCGTGAAGCCGACAATGTCCTCAGGCAGGGTGTCCAGGGCATTTCCGACTTGATCGCTGTACCAGGCTTGATTAACCTTGACTTTGCTGACGTGAAAACGATTATGTCCCATAATGGAACGGCGCTTATGGGCATTGGAGTGGCTTCAGGTGATGACCGTGCTGCCGAAGCTGCCAAAAAGGCCATCTCCTCACCGTTGCTTGAAACAAGCATCAATGGCGCGAAAGGAGTGCTGATGAACATCACGGGGGGCGTGAACCTCAGTTTGTATGAAGTGCAGGAGGCGGCAGATATTGTGGCAGCTGCAACAGATGACCAGCTTAACATGATTTTTGGTTCGGTCATCAATGAAAACCTGAAAAATGAAATCATGGTGACCGTGATTGCTACGGGCTTCGATCATGATGAAGATGAAACACCGCCATCGAATTTTTCGCGCCGTCCGGGAGACATGATAGCCAATTCCCGCGAGCAATACCAGGCTCAGTCGAGACGGCGAGAGCCTGTTGCCTATTCAGAATCGAGGAATTATGGCCAAGCCCAAAACTACAGCCAATCCGGAGGCTACGGCCAATCCGGCAATTACAGTAAAACGCCTGCAAACGCTGAGCCCGCAAATGGCGAACGGGAAACCCAGCAGCAAGACGATTCGCTTGAAATTCCAGCGTTCTTGAGAAAGCGAAGCAGACGAAGGTAATTTTACGAAAAGGGCCAAATCATTGCGATTTGGCCTTTTTTTAATTCGAAAAAATAACCGTTTATTCCCTCTTTTTAACTGGCAGATTTTAATTTAAAGAAAGGTTGAATCATGGAGCTATATACAAACGAAGCCCTTGTGCAGCCTGATTTTGTGGACCTGTCCAGATTGTTGCATTTCCTTAATCATACTTGAATATGTAAATCGTTAATTACTTAGTCTAAACAGGATTTTTACATTAATCTCCATATTAATGGGGATACTTTAAGAAAATATGAGATGGGATTGAAAATTAATGGTTGAACACAAACCCAAAATAACATCTGCTGAAATTTCGATGTTGTGGAGTACTTACATAGGCGACACTATGTCTATATGTATGCTAAAACATTTTTTACATACTTGTGAGGATGAGGATATTAAACCTATTATTGAGCTTGCTCTTAGTTATTCAACCGATCATGTTATTCATATATCAGATATATTTAAAAAAGAAGGTATTCCTATTCCTCAAGGATTTGGAGAACAAGATGTAAATTTGCAAGCAAAGAAACTTTTTTCTGATGTTACGTATCAGCGTTACTTGCATCATATGGCTAGAACTGGATTAAATTCATATGGTTTAGCTAAGTCAATTTCTGCTCGTAAAGATGTCCGCGAATTGTTTAAACAGTTTTCAGATCAATCAGAAACGTTGTATGACCGTAATGCAGAGCTGATGCAGGAAAAAGGGGTCTTTATCCGAGCTCCTTATATTGCTTATCCTGATAAAGTGGAGTATGTTACAGAGCGGAAGTTTCTTGGTGGACTCATAGGGCATCGACGGCCACTCCTAGGTGTAGAAATTGCCCATTTAGGGATTAATATTGAAGTGGCAAATGTAGCTAAAACCTTTCTTCTGGGATTTAGTCAAGTCGCACAGTCAAAAAAAATTAGTGATTACTTTAAAGAAGGCTATGATTTAGGAAAGAAAATGGTTGAAGATTTTATGATAAAACTAAAAGAAGACGATAATTCTTATCCATCCACCTGGGATTCTACTATTACTAATAGCACTGATGCACCTTTCTCAGATAAATTAATGTTATTTCATACAAATTTACAAAGTGCCATCGGTATTGGAGACTTTGGACTTGCTATTGCTGCATCACTTCGGAAAGATGTAACCGTCAATTATGAAAGCTATATCCTTAGGGTTGGTACCTATGCTGAGGAAGGTGCAAAAATCTTAATTGATCATGGGTGGTTTGAAAAACCGCCTCAATCTATTGATAGAGAATTACTTAGAAACAAAAGTAAATTTTAATTAAGAGGGATTGGAGATAAAACAGGAAGAATTAAAGTTCAGAAGGAGAAAAATGATTCAATAATGAAGAAACTCCGCAGAAATAAATCTGCGGAGTTTTTTTTAATAGGAGTTCTATTATTTACGGGAAGCACGAAGGTCTTCCAAGGACCAGCCTTCGTATAGACCGATGTCATCGAATGCTTGCAGGAAGGCGTTGTATTCTTTGCTGCCTTCACCATACAGGTCAGTTGCAGACTGCAGGATGGCTTCACGGAACTCAGCGAATGACGCATCATAGTGCAGATAGTCATAAGCGCGGTACCATGTATCCGCTACAACCTTGCGTCCCATGTCATACTTTTCAGCAACAAGGTAGGCAGAGTACTGAAGGATTGTACAGTTGATGTGTACGCCTCCGTTATCAAGGTTGGCAGGAAGGTCATAGTACTCATCCATATGCATTGGGTAACGGCCTTCGCCATCCACACTGTAAGGGAAGTAAACGGCACCTACCTTGAATTTTCCAGGATTTTCGTTGCTTCTTAGGGCAGTTCGGCCACCTTCAAGCCATGCCGATCCCATGATATCTTCTCCGATTTCCCAGTTGGCATCGTCAACAATAGCTGCAAACGTATCAGAGTACGCTTCATTAACTGCGCCAGTTTCGAAACGATAACGCAGGCCGCCGTTATAATGAGTAATGCCGTGAACCATTTCATGAGCGGTTACATCCAGGGATGCAAGCGGGATGAATTGTTTTCCGTCACCATCGCCGTAAGTCATCATCGCAATACCATTGCTCCAGAAGGCATTGTTGTACGCTTTACCGTAGTGTACGCGTGAATTAATAGCCATTCCTTTGTCATCAAGCGAGTTGCGGCCATGGTTATTCTTGAAATAATCATAGACAATCTTGGAGTTGCTGTGGGCATCAACAGCTGGACCCTGTCCGACAGTTTCCCATGAACTGCTGTCGCCGCTGTAAAGGACGTCTTTCCAGGAAGCATCGTTATTGGAATACAGCCACATCTGGTTTCCAGTGTTCTTCATGTTATACGTAAAAATTCCGTTCATCCCAGAAATCGTGGAATCTGCCAGGTAGAAGCTGGAGCCTTCACCGCTGCCCGGGAGGTTTCCGTGAGAGGTGGACAGGTTCTTCAGGACTCCTGTCGTTCCAAGTCCAGTACCTCCGGCCGGCTTTAAGCTGCTTGCTTTTTCAATCGCAATTGGGGTTGGCCCCTGTGTGGATTTCTGGCCATTGTCAGCTGCATTGAAATCAACTACATCACTAAAGAATCCAAGACCAGTCATGGCATTATACTTGTCAATGACTTTACCAGTTTGTGCATCTATGTATGCATACCAGTTACCTTGTTCTTCATTGTAAAATTCCAGGTTCACCCTGTAGGCAAGGTAGAATTGATTTTCGTGAGGGAAGATGACGAGCTCGGAAGCCTCAAAGTCGACCTGTTCAGGTGCATCTACTGCTTTTTTCGCTGCACTTAGGGCGGCTGCCTTGCTGACTGCAGGTGTAGTGTCGATTTTAAGCTCATCCACAGCCGGGTTGTAATTTCCGTTGACACTCGTAATCTCGTTATTTTCGTTGTAATGAACATTGATTTGGTTTCTATCGACTGGAATTCCATCTTTAGTTTGCTGCAAACGAACGTGTGTTTTACCTTCTTCTTTCTCAACTTTCACTTCAGTAAGGTTTTTTCCTGGTGCTTTCATGTTAAAAAAGTCTTTATGCTGCTCCAGGAATTTCTTGGCGTTGTCACTGCTTGCCTCAGACCTCTTCGTGGAAAGCTTACCTGCTACAAACGCAGGTGTTCCTTGTCGATCCTCGCCAACGATCTTTACGTTCCCGTTGTTCAGGTTTTTGAATTGTTGAAGAGAGTTCCCCTCTGCGAAAGCCGCTCCGGAAAAAGAACTGCTTAGCAGGAAGGAAGATAGCAAGATTCCACCGACCTTCTTTTTCATCCTTACCCCTACTTTCTTATCATAATTTTATAAACTAGTATCTCGAAAATCGAAATACCTAGCTTACGTAAAAGAATACTCAACAACAGTTGAAGAATCAACAGAATTTTCTTTTAATTCAAATCAATGGAAATCTTGATTTGCCATGTTTTTTAGGCCTTATGAAATTGTTTTAATAAAAAGCTATGGTTCTATCAACCCAGCCGGCAAACTAGCAAAAATTCCGGAATTGCCTGAAAAGTCAATGCATTTTAGGGCATTATGCCAAATGGACCAAGGAAGAAACAACATGCAGAAAAACGTCGAATCCTTGCGGAAAAACAGGAAGAAAAGACTGTGCTTAGAATTAAACAGTTGGTTTTAAAACAGGGGGACGGTTCTAGTGTTTTGAAAACACTAGAACCGTCCCCCTGTTTCGAAAGGTTTTTACAGTTATTTGGCGAATTATTTATGTAATGGAAGGGAGATGGAAAAAGGTATGGTTAAAGAGAGTAAGGCTATGGAAGTGAAGCGGTATACAATACAGCAGTTTTATGGATCTGAGTCGATTGCGGGGAATTCGATTTCGTCTGATGGAAGGAAAGTTTTGTTTTCTGGAGACAAGACGGGGATTTACAACGCGTATTGTGTGTCGGTTGAAGACGGTGTGCGGACACAGCTCACGCATTCTGAGGAAAATGCTGTTCTTGTAGCGGGCTTTTTTCCCGAAGATGACCGCTTTTTATTTTTAAGTGATAAGGGCGGGAATGAAATACTACATATCTATTTAAAAAATGATAATGGGGAAGAGGTCGACCTAACTCCTGGCAAGCAGGAGCGGGCGGAGTTTTACGGCTGGAGTCAGGACGGAAAAAGCTTTTTCTACGGATCCAATAAGCGGAATCCTAGTTACATGGACGTCTATGAAATGGATATTGCTACTTATGAACCCACTTGTCTTTTTGAGAATGAAGAAGGATATGAATTTGGGTCTATTTCTAAGGATAAGCGGTTCATTTCCTTAGGGAAAGTGAACAATGCCAATGATTCCAATGTCTACATTTTTGACCGGGAAACGGAGAAGATGTTACATGTAACTCCGCATGAAGGGGATATTCAGAATATCCCACAAGCATTCTGCAGGAATTCCGAGAGCCTTTATTTCCTTACTGATGAAAATGAGGAATTCCAATTTCTAAGAAAGTATCACATTTCAACAGGTGCAACAGAGGATGTTGTGAAGGAAAATTGGGATATCATGTTCTCACGCTTCTCCAAACAATCCACTTACCTGGTTTATGGGATTAATCAGGATGCCAGTACAGTCGTGAAGGTTCTTCATTTGGGCACTGGAGACTATCTTGATCTGCCTCAACTTCCGGATGGGCAGATATTGGATTTGAAATTTTCGGCAGATGAGAGTCTGTTGACATTCCTGTTTAATGGCCCGAATTCTCCTACGAATTTATATAGCTACGAGCTAGAGACATCTCAATTAAAACAACTCACCGATACCCTTAATCCGGAGATCAGCCAGGCAGACTTGGCGGATGGGGAAGTAATTCGCTATCCTTCTTTTGATGGATTGGAGATTCCAGCAATATATTACCGGCCAAATGTGAAAGCGGGAGAAAAGGCGCCGGCACTAGTCTATGTCCATGGAGGTCCTGGCGGGCAGTCAAGAACGGACTACAGTCCGCTGTTCCAATACCTGGCAAATAACGGCTATGCTGTTTTGGCTGTCAATAACCGCGGCAGTTCGGGGTACGGCAAAACGTTCTTTAGTGCGGCCGACCTGAAGCACGGCGAAATTGACTTAGAGGATTGCATCCAGGCGAAGAAGTTTCTGCGGGGGCAGGCTGATATTGATGGAGAAAAGATTGGCATCATCGGAGGAAGTTATGGTGGCTATATGGTTCTTGCTGCACTGGCTTTCAGACCGAAGGAGTTCAATGTTGGGGTGGATATCTTTGGAGTTTCCAACTGGGAACGCACGCTGAAAAGCATTCCGGCCTGGTGGGAAAGTTTTCGTGATGCCCTTTACCAAAAAATCGGAAACCCTTATACGCAAACAGAATACATCCGAAGCATCTCTCCATTGTTTCATGCTGATAAAATCAACAAGCCGATGATTGTCTTGCAGGGAGCGAATGACCCGCGTGTCCTGAAGGTCGAGTCTGACGAAATCGTCGCCGCTTTAGAAAAGAACAATGTACCGGTGGAATATATTGTATTCCCTGATGAGGGACACGGTTTTATGAAAAAAGAAAACCGGATAAAAGGCTACCAGGCCGTCCTGGACTTTTTGGAACAATATTTAAAACGATAATACTCAAAAAAATCGTCTGGATTGAATTCCAGGCGATTTTTCGGCACGGGTAACGGGGACTGCTTGATCAGGACCTTCAAGAAAAATTGATAGATCTAATAGACGGTGCTCGTGTTATAAAAAAGGGAGTTGTTTTGGTAAAAACAGGAGAACCGTCCCCCTGTTTTTTCCCGTGTTTTTTACTCAATCGATTCTTCTTTATACAGTGCGGCATTGGCTCTTGTATTTAGACTTTGTGTGGATGCCCACAGGTTGCCAAGGAATCGGGGCATCATCTGCTGCGATGGGAGGATGCCGTATCGTGAAAAGTAGATGAACAGTTTTAGATAGGTTCTTGCATTGCCAGGCAGGTGAATTTCCTTCGCGTAATATTGATTTTCTGTGACTGTTGCGAATGATCGAGTTTCAAAGCCAGAGATGAAACGAGTCCTCTCGCCTTTGTACTCATTTTCAATGAAGTGGATTTTTTTTATGATGGTAGGGTCGTCGTTTCCATCGTAGTTGGCCAACCGCGCCTGATCGAAGGCTGAAATTGAATCAAGTGCTGGAACCAGCGACAGCACATGGCCATATGCCTTGTCATGGCCTTCGTAAAAGGGATTAATCTCCAATTTATCGAGCAGTTCAACCAGTGCTAATTTGTCTTCTTTTAAATAAGGGGGCCTGAAAATTTGCCGCGAGAGCTTTAACTCATCAAGCGTGCCACATTCAAAAGAGATGAAGAAATACCACTGCCCATAATCATCGAAGCTGATGTCGTAGGTTTTTTCGTCCTTTTTCAGCCGATAATCTTTGAACCGATTTTCTTTGTCGAATGTAAAATCCCTTGCAGCCTCATTACCAGGCATAAAGCCATAGGGAGACTCAATAGGAACTGCAATTTCTGAGAAGTATTTGTTTTTCATCTATAACACACCTTTTATCCAGATACATAAAGAGTACCCATTATCGAGTGACTGAACACTATAAAACCAGGAAAACAGAGGGACGGTTCTAGTGTTTTAGGTTATGGATAAAAAAACCACCAGCTTGAGGAATCTCAAGCTGGTGGGGATGACCGTCTTTTATAAAAGCCTTTATCTTACATGCCAAAACCTACACGCTGGTTATCTTGTTCGGAATTCCATTCTTGCTTCTTTGATTTTTTATTGGCTGATTGGAGCTCTGAACAAATATGTTCAATGTCGACTGCCTGATCGTAATGGTATTGGAGAGCCACTGCTGTATAGAGCTCATTTAACTGTGCAAATGAAAAGCCATTTGAAAGTTGAATCACTCTGTCCAATTCACTTGAAGTGATGAATTGCTGGATGTTCTTCTTCAGCAAATAATGTGTTCGCATGTCTTTTGAAGGCAGCTTTAGTTCATAGGCGCGATCGAAACGTCCAGCACGGTTGATCAATGCCGGATCTATTTTTTCTGGATAGTTCGTCGTCCCGATCAGGAAAATGCCTTCTTTTGAAGTCGCTCCATCTAAAGTGTTGAGAAAATACGAACGAACATGTTCCGGCATGGAATCTATATCTTCAATCACCAGGACCATCGGTGCCATTCTGGAAACTGAGGAAAAGACTTCTTTGATTGAGTAGCTGGAAGTATACTCTGTAATTTGCCAGTATGCTACCGGTGCTGAAATGCTGTTCGCAATGGATTTGACAAGAGTCGTCTTTCCATTTCCCGGTTTTCCGTAGAGCAGGATTCCTCTTTTATAAGGGATCTTGTAGGTGGTGAAAAACTCTTTGCTTTCCGAAAAGAACTCATCGATGGAGCGATAGATTTCTTTCTTCGTTGTTTCTTCCAAAAATACTTCATCCCTGTTGACAAGGTTCGTAATTCTTTCTTTGCTGGTATCCACACCATCATCGGTGTCTGTATAAACAGTCACGTAATTGCGAATATAATCCCGCTTCCTCTTAAGGATGTATTGAAGGTATTTTTCTAAGCTAGCTTGATTTTCGCAAAGGAGTAAGTCGTAAGTAGTGTCCATATGATTTTGAAAAATAGGAACACGTGCCAGCGCCACCTTGAATTCAGGATAATAAAAAACGGAGTTGTTGATTCTTGGCTTTGCAATCAGTTCCATTACTTTTTCTGTATGAGTGGAAGAGATCGTGGCCGTTTCAATGACATCAAGGATATAGGATACAAACTGGACCTTCTCATTGTTCGAAACCACATCCTCTTCTAACACTTCCCATATTTCATTGGTGGTTTCATCATCAGAAAATTGTTGAAATGTTACGCCGAACCGATCAAACAATTCCTCTTTAATTTGATGAATCAAATACCCATATTCATAATAGTTTGGAACCAGTGTTGCATCCATTTCTTTAAAAGATAAAATAAAATCTTTAGGCTTCATCATTTTCTTCCTTTTTAGAATTAAAGTTATTAAGATTCATTTTACTTTATTGATAAAATAGTTGAAATAGGAAAATATTAGTTTGCAAAAAGCAACTCTTTCTGACAAATCCAAAAGGAATATCGCATTCTATGTTGAATTTAAAATAATTGAAATTTGCAATGTGGAAAACAGACAGAATAATTTCGTTTACCATAATATTAATCTAGAGGTGTGCAGAATGATGAACCTCATAAACCGGATTACACTTGACTTAAAAAAATCAAATTTAACTCAATATTGGCCTGATTTTAAAATTGTTGCATTTGCTTTATATGATTCTTCGAATGTTTATTTATTTAACCACCCAAACCACAGGGATCTACCCAATACCTATCAAACCATTGAGTGGAATGAACAGTTTGTCGGCTGTACTCTGATTCTCTTTGAAGAGTACCCAACCGCGATTGTAAATCTTGAAATGTTTAATGACTACGAGAGCTTGTATTCGATCATCGTTCATGAATTGTTTCACGGTTACCAATATCTAAAGGATGAAAAGCGGTTCCCAGATGAAATTCTGGGAATTACTTATCCATTAACCAATGAAAATATAGGGTTAAGAAATCAAGAAAGATTTCACCTTTATCACGCGTTATTGGAAAAAGACATACAGAAGAAGAAATTCCATGTCTGTGCGTTCATGACTTTAAGAGATCATAGAGCGGTAAAAATTGGTGAGTATCATTCCTATGAGAGAATGATTGAAACCGTTGAGGGACCGGCGTGGTATGTTGAATTCATGGCTTACGAAGAGAAAAGCCAACTGGAATATATCTCAGTTTTACAAAAGTATGGGGAGTATTTGATTGATCCCTATGAATCTGCCTCTAATATCAGAAGAAGCTGCTATAGTTCAGGATTGGCTATGTGCTTCCTGCTGGACGAATTATCACCAGGTTGGAAGGTTGACTATTTAGATAGGGAGGAAACATTGTACGACTTTTTCAAAGGGAAGGTTTCATATGTACCGATAGACCACATTGAATTAGCTTCAGACACGGAGGGTGTCATTCAATATGCAATTGGAAATAGAGAGAAAGAGTTTAGATGGTTTGAAGAACTGGAAGGTGAGTTACTGATTATAGAAGGGGAGATGAGGACAACATCCTTTGATCCAATGAATATCATCTTATTGGACAATAGGCTTCTACATAAAAACTTTCTGAAAGTGAACCTCGGGTCTGATGAATTTTTGATTCAACAGCCTGTGCTTGCTAGTTTTATAGATAGGATTCAAATCATGAATAAAATGCAGCTTAAATTAAAGAAAGAGCCCATCGTAAATAATGACTCAATAACAGTTGAAAGTATTGGAGTTATAAAGGGAAGATATCACAAACAAGGGACCAACCATCACTTGTATCTTCATGCACAAAGGAGTGAAATCTCGAAATGATCAAAATTAAAAAATGTTCAATAGAAGATATAAAAGACCTTCAGGAGATTAGCCGGGAAACGTTCTATGAAACTTTCAAGGAACAGAATTCTGCTGAAAATATGGAGGCTTATTTAGAAAGGGCTTTTAATAGAACACAGCTTGAAAAAGAAGTATCTACTGCTTATTCAGAATTCTTTTTTGTATATTTTCACGATGAAATCGCTGGATATTTGAAGTTGAACACGGAAGGTGCCCAGTCGGAACAAATGGGTGAGGACACCCTTGAAATTGAGAGGATTTATATCAGGACCAAGTTTCAAAAGCATGGCCTTGGTAAGTATCTGCTAAATAAAGCGGTTGAGATCGCTATGGAACACCATAAAAAGAAGGTCTGGCTTGGCGTTTGGGAGAAAAACGAAAATGCGATTGCCTTTTATAAGAAGATTGGCTTTGTCCAGACTGGGTCACATTCATTTTATATGGGCGATGAAGAACAAATCGACTTGATCATGATCAAAAATCTTATTTAAGGTGGAAACATTATGTATATACCTACGCATTTTAAGCTGGAAGATGAAGCCATGATCCATGAATTCATTGAAAAGTATAGTTTTGCAACTTTGATTTCACAGCATAACGGAGTGCCTTACGCTACTCATCTTCCGTTGGCATTCAGGAAAACCGAAAATGCGTTATATGGCCATTTTGCACGTCCGAATCAACAATGGAAGGATGCAGTTAACCAACAAGTTCTTGCTATTTTTCATGGGCCGCACAGTTATATTTCACCTTCCTGGTACGAAACGATGAACGCCGTTCCTACATGGAATTATGTTTCTGTCCATGTATACGGAAAAATGGAAATAATCGAAGACCAACAAGTGATATTTAAATCATTAAATGAAATGGTTGGAAAATACGAAACTGCCTCAAGTCCATACAATTTAAGTGAGGTAGATGCGAGTTACATAGATGGCATGAGCCAAGGAATCGTGGCCTTCAAAATCAACATCACAAAAATCGAAGGAAAAGCAAAATTAAGCCAGAACCATCCAGCCGAACGACAAAAGTTGATAATCAAACAATTAGAAAACAGTACCCAGCAGGACGATCAAGAAGTTGCGGCACTGATGAAGAAGAATCTTGAAACAGAGGGACGGTTCTAGTGTTTTAATTGATCGTTGAACACCTTTAATGGGGGAGAATAGTGTGAAAAAGTATAAACATGCATTGATTTCATTAATGCTACTTGTCATTTGCTTAATCACCTGGCAAGTCACGGGATCGGCGGCTGAGAAAACAGCTGAAATGGATCAGGTAACTTCCTATGCGTTATATAGTTTCCTAGGCACACTAACTTTCCTGGTGAGCACTGTCATTCTGTTTTTAAATATTTTATTAAAACGAGTAAAAGGTTCTAAGCCATATAGCTAACATCAGTTCCTGGCATAGGTTTGGACAGGATTAATGGGGAAGTCATAGACAAACACAAAAAGAAAAGCCGCTCAACAAAGCGGCATTTCTCATTTTTAGTGCTTATTTATTCAAAGGGGGAACATCTTTCCTGACGACATCGAACAATCCTGCACCGATGATGTCGAGGGCTGATTGCATTCTTTCAGGTGAGATGTTGTCTTCGATTGTGTCTTGTGGTGTATGGTAGACTTTCTCGATATGATAGACTAACGGGCTCCAGCTGTCGATTCCCATCCAGATGAACAGGGCGGCTGGGATGCCGGCATTATGGAATGGGACATGGTCACTTGAACCGAAAGTACCTGGCAGGATATCAGAATTTCCTAAGCGTGCTCCGGCTGCCATAGTTGAATCCGTGACGATATTAGTCGAGCCGTTTGGCGTCATGGCATAAAGGTTTTTCGCTGGGCCGTAGCTTGTGGCAACCATGTCGGGAACAAAGACAGCCTCGATTTTATCTCGCTGTTCCTGAGTTAATTGATCCACATAATATCTTGCCCCGAGCAGGCCGCGCTCCTCGGAACCAAAGGCAATAAACTTCAATTCTTTATCGGTATTGTAGCCTTTATAAACACGAGCAAGTTCAAGCATCAACCCTACACCAGATGCATTATCGTTACCACCAGGAGCACCGACGACGCTGTCATGGTGAGCGCCCAGAATCACTTCTTTTGTATTTTTATTATTTCCTTTAGGAGCCTTTGTCGCGATAACGTTTACGGATTCCAGATTAGAGAAATGCTCAGCTGATAGGTTAATTTCAACAGGGCCTTCCGCCAGCTTTTCTTTCAGCCATTCCCCCTGAATGTATGCCGCTCCATATACTGGGATTTCAACAGCACTAGTTAAACTTGGGTTGAATGTTTGCCCATAATTTCCGCGGCTACCGACAAGACTTTGCAGGATGACACCCGCAGCTCCGGATTGCACAGCATTGTCCACTTGAGTGCGATAACCTGCTACTGAGGATGCTCTAGGCATTACGACAATTTTGCCTGCGGTATAAGCCGGGAAATCTGCTGGATTTGTCCCGCCATCGACAAAAATAACCTCTCCAGTGACATCTTCCTTGCTTACCTTTCCATTCGGTGCAGCAGCCATCTGCCAGGAAGTACCGTCAGCAAAGGAAACATCGGCTATGTACTGGTCCGCTACCGGGAAGTATTGAAACTCTACCTCGTAGCCGTAGCTTTTTAGGACATTCGCAATGTACTCAGCGGATTCCTTTTCCGCTTGCAGCCCGCCAGGACGAGGGCCAATCTCTTCAGATAAGTAACGGATATGCTCGATTGCTCGCGCTGCGTCCACTCTGGCAATCACTTTTTGATCCTGTGAATAGCCCGATTTCCCATTGCCAATATCGGTTTGAGCAAATCCGACAGAGCCGAACGCCATCGACAATGCTAAAAGTGAAGCCGCTACTTTTAACCCTTTTTTCTGTAAAACCATGTTTCTCCCTCCTATTAATCAGTTCTCTAAGATTCTAGTAAATCCAAAATCTTACATCTATATCTTATTTCACTAGGAAACGAAGGGACAAGTTAAAAAGTTCCTAATTTTCTAAATTTTACATAATATTAACGGGACTAAAGTATCAAAGGGGATGGATAGGGATTAATAAAATACCTTTTAAAAATTGGAAATTCCTGCTGATTTTCTCTCTAGCAAAATTTATACTAGAAACAGAGACTTTTAGGGGAGATATCATATGTATAAAATCATGCTGGTCGAAGATGATCCGCAGCTGTGCGAGCTGATCAAGGGGAATTTGGAGCGCTATGGTTACCAGGTGGAGCTGCCGGTTCATATTGCAAAGATCGAGGAAGAATTTGCGGGTATCCATCCTGATCTTGTTTTACTGGATATCAATCTGCCTTATTATGATGGCTATTATTTGTGCCGAAGTTTTCGCCAGCGGTCGAATGTACCGATATTGATGATTTCTGCACGGAGCCAGGAGATGGAGCAGATCATGGCAATCGAGCTTGGTGCGGATGATTTTATCACGAAGCCGTTCACATTTGAGATGCTCCACACGAAGATTAAGGCGACGTTAAGAAGGGTGTACGGGGAATATTCGGCAAAGGAAGAGGACAAAAACTGTGTTGGTTTGCTTTGTCTTGATGAAAAGACCTTCGAGCTCGAGTATAAGGGTTCAAGCGCAGAGCTTTCAAAAAATGAGTACAAATTGATGAAGAAACTGATAGAGCATCAGGGAACTTTTGTTTCGAGGGAAGCTCTGATCGAGGAAGTATGGGATGCGGTCACTTTCGTAGATGATAATACACTGACTGTCAATATGACGAGGATTAAACAGACTCTAGCTAAGCTGGGGTTAAGTCAGGTTATTAAAAGCAAGCGAGGAGTGGGCTATATGCTCGAGATGCAGAATGATTAGAACTCTGTTCTTCATGTTCATAAAAGACCGCTTGCTGCTGATTTTATTTTACATAATCAATATTGTATGTGTTGTGCTGTTTTTCCATCTGAGTGAACCTGCGAACAAGGAATACTTTTATCCATTGTCAATCGGTTTATTTTTCTTAACTGTATATTTGCTTATTGATTGGTTCCGTTTTTATCCAGCCCATCGAACGATTGCGATGCTTATGCAGGGGCAGAATGTCGATTTCACGGCACACACAATGGAGCAGAAGGCGTTCCAGCAATTGCTCCATAAACTTGTCAATGAATACACAAAGGAAAACAATCAGTTAAAAGAACATAGCAAAGAGAGAATCCATTTTCTTTCACACTGGATGCACCATTTAAAAACTCCGGTATCTGTGATCGAGCTGATTTTACATAATGAAGAAAAAACAGAAACGATGGAAAAAATCCATGAGGAGAACAGACGTCTTCACAATTCCATTGAGCAGGGACTGACGATGATCAGGATGGATCAGTTTGGCAATGACTTTGAGGTGCAGAATGTTGATTTGCTTGCTTCGTTACGGAAGCTGATTAATGCAAGGAAAAAAGAGTGGATCTATCAATCTGTTTTTCCTGCCATTGAATCTAATGGCGAACATGCGATGATCATAACTGATCCGAAGTGGAATGAGATTATGATTGATCAAATCATCACGAATGCAATTAAGTACTCTTCCCTGAAAGAAGGCAGCAAGAAACTGGTCTTTAAAATAGAGAAGAAAGGCGATCATATCGAACTATCGATTATCGACGAGGGTGCCGGCATTCCTGAGTATGATCTAGAACGGGTTTTCCAGCCGTTTTTTACTGGAGAGAATGGAAGGCAGCATCGGAATTCCACAGGTATAGGCCTGTACCTCAGCAAGAAAATCGCTGACAAAATGGGAGCGGGAATCACCATCCATTCCAAATATAGAGAAGGAACAACGGTCACCCTTCGCTGGCTGGCCGGCCAAAGAGGTTGAAGTCACTTCATGATACCTTACAAAACTGTAAGGTATTTTTTAGCGACTTCGATGGCTGCGTTTCTTTTTCATAACTATGATGGTGATAGATTGTTAGTGGGAGGTTGAGTCATGGTTATTATGGAAACTGAAAATATCGTGAAAGTATATGGCGGGGCAAGTGGGGAAGGTTCGACGAAGGCGCTTGACGGTGTCAGCCTTTCGGTCAATGAGGGAGAGTTCGTGGCGATCATGGGGCCATCAGGAAGCGGGAAGACGACATTGCTGAATGTCCTGAGCGGGATTGATCAGCCTAGCTCAGGCAGCGTTTCGATTTCTGGACAGGAAATTAGTGAAATGACAGGGGATGCACTTGCTCTTTTCCGGCGCAGACAGCTGGGATTTGTTTTTCAGGAGTTCAATCTTTTAGACAGTTTGACGGCAAAAGAAAACATCATCCTGCCGATGGTGCTTGAAAAGAAGTCAACAGCTGAAATGGAGGAGAAGGTCCAGGGTCTCGGGGAGCTTTTTGAAATCGATTCGATTCTTGATAAGTATCCTTATAATATTTCGGGCGGCCAGCAGCAGCGAACTGCCGTCAGCCGTGCTCTGGTGAATGAGCCGGCGATCGTTTTTGCGGATGAACCTACCGGGAATCTTGATTCCAAATCTTCGGCTGTCATCATGGAATGCTTTGAAAAAATAGTCAACGAGCTAGGAACGACGGTCCTGCTCGTCACGCATGATGTGTTCGCGGCAAGCTACTGCCAAAAGGTTGTGTTTATCAAAGACGGGCAGATTCATTCAAGTATCGTGAAAAAAGGGAGCAGGAAGGAGTTCCTGAATTCCATCATGGATCACCTGGCCGTCCTGGGAGGAAGAACCCATGACATTTAACCAGGTAGTCTGGAAGATGGCGAAGGCCGATTATAAAAAATACATCTTTTATTTTCTCTGTAACAGCTTCGCAGTCATGTTCTTTTTCATGTTTTCAACGGTGTATTTCAACAGCCGGATAGAACAGGCGAAAAAGCTTGAAGGCATTCAGGACGCATTATCGATCCCGGGAGCTGCGCTGATTATCTTTACGATTTTTTTCATCAGCTATGCCCATAATGTTTTCATGAAAAAGAGAAGAAGTGAGTTCGGGCTCTTCTTGTCATTGGGGATGTCACCAAGGGACATCAGCAAATTGCTCGTGATTGAAAATGGGATCATCGGAATGGCGTCGATTCTTTCCGGCCTTCTTGCAGGAGCGGTTTTTTCCAGATTGTCTTTCATGCTGCTGATGAGCAGTATCAATTTGCAGGACATTCCGTTTCATTTGAGCGGTAAAATGTTCTTATATTCAATCGGGGCTTTTTTGGCGGTCTTTTTGCTGGCGGTTGGAAAGTCGCTGATTTTTACACTTAGAAGCAGTATGATCCTCGTGATGAAAAGCAACAGGTTTGCAGAGACCATCAAAATGAGAAGTCCTCTCCTGGGTGCTTTCGGCCTGCTGCTGATGGTGGGTTCGATCCTTACTCTTTATTTTACCTATGAAGAGTCCTCAGGGGCGTTCCTGCCGCTTTGGACGATGGCGATGTTTTTAGGCTTGTATATCGCATTCAGCCAGGCTTCCAGCTTTTTAATTAGACTAGCTAAAAAATTTCCTGGTTACTATTTTCACCGATTGCTGTTTTTGTCCAGTCTTGAATATAAATTCAAGCAGATGACCTCAATCATTATGCTTGTTGCCGTGATGATTATGATCACGATTTTCTATAGCACCCTGCTTTTGACCTTTTATAAAGCTTCCGAAAAGGATGCGGTTAAAAACAATCCTTTTGATGTAGCGTATTATCAAATAGAGACAAAAAATAATCTGTCAGAGGCAGAGCTTAACAAGATCTTGCAGACGAAGGATCAGCTCGAAATTCCGATTTTTTACTATTTGGAAAAACAAATACTTGCTGGCAATGGTTATCACTCTTACAATTTCATGTCACTAAGAAACTTCAATGAACTGACTAAGCAGGAAAAGAGTCTTGAGAACCAGGAATTTCTCTTCTTCTTAAATTCTGAGCCTGAGTATGCCCATACCGAATTTTCTGAAACGTTCCGAATCTCAATGGGGAATGATGAGGTTACGTTTGAAATGAAGGATTATGTCGTGGAAAGAAGGATCAATCTGCTGCCTAACTCATATGAGTTTGTGGTTGTGAATGACGAAGTATTTGATAAGATGACCAACTCATTGGATGGCCATGTATTGACCCTGAATTTATTGAATGTTGAGGACTGGAAAAATAGTGAGGGTGCTGTGGGGGAATTGGTGAAGAAATTTGAAGCCATGAATCAGGCAGCACCGCCGGCCAATTTTTCAGATCTGCCATACATCGAGGAAGAATTGTTCCGGGTGGCCTCAAAGGTGGCTGACTTCCATCTGAACAAAACAACCAGCGGAATCATGTTTTACGTCACCACATTTTTAAGCATCCTGTTCTTCATGGGAACCTTCATTTTATTGTATTTGAACCTGTTTTCGGAAGTGGATACAGAAAAGGCCAAATACAAGAATCTCTATAAAATAGGAATGACCTCGAAGGAAGTAAAGAAGAATGTAACAAGGGAAATCATGACGATTTTCTTCGTACCAACTGTGATCGGAACTCTTCTGGCGTTCATTTACTTGGTGATCCTGTCAACAGATGTTGGAGGAATCATGAACAATCCAGACATCCTGATGCATTTCCTGTTAATCGCAGGAATCTACCTGGCCATCCAGCTTGGATCCTACTTTTACGCAAGGAAGAAAATGCTGATCCAGCTGTTGGGGTAGTTACTAGAGTGCTTCTTCCATAGTGAGAAAAGTAAAGCAGTTCAATTTGCAACAGAATTGGACTGCTTTTATGTCGCAATAAACTGGTTCTTTTTTTACAGATTCTGAAATGAGAGTCCACTTACTGGGTAATTATGTTAAAATAAAGGGAGTAAAGTTCAACCGTCCGATTAATGCGCGGGAGGATTGCCTATGAATGAAGGGGTATTATTTGGAGTTCTGATATTCATACCCGGAATCATCTTATTCCTGTTTCCACCCAAAGAGATCAACTACATTTATGGTTATAGAACTCCAAGATCAATGAGAAATAAAGAAAATTGGGAGAAAGCGAATAAATACAGCAGTCGTTTGATGATTATATTCGGGTTAATCATAGTTGTTATTTCACTTGTTTTTAAAAGTACAATTTTAAATTTAATATCGCTTGGAGTTTCAATCATCCTTATTTTTATTTTGGTAGAGATGAAAATATCAAAGAATTAGTTTATATGAGGGGGATTTATTTTGGAATTTATCATGATTTTAGTCGCGTTTTTAGTTTGTATGGTTATTGGATCGATATTGAATATTCTTTTGAAGACAACCAAGAAAATAAATTGGTTCATTACCTTCGCGATCAGTTTATCCGTAGCCGTATTTGTCCAAATCCTAAATGTTATGTGATATAACGAATTAGATTACCAGATATGTTTACTAAGCAACTTCCGGCATATTAGTATTTTTTTAACAAGTGATTTGAGAAATAGATTGTACAAAAACGCCTAATTCGTTTGATTTAATGGCTTTTTTTTCCATCGAAAGGGTATCATTCGTTATATAATCTGAGAAAAGGTAAATGTCAGAGGAAAGATTTATAATTCTGATCTTTCGGCCAAGCTCACCATCATTCAGCAAGCTTGGCTAGTTTGAATTAACTATTTGATTTAGAAGAATCCCCATTCAATTTCTCCAGCAACTCGATGATTCGTTTGTTTTGTTCGACTTGCTTCTCCGAATTTTTATATACCCGATACACCCATATTAATAAAACAATAAATGAAATCGGCGCTGCTAATCCAATGAATAAAGACATTAACCCCATTGCAGATGGTGCATACATTCTATCTCCTCCTCTGCTAAATAATACCATTTTTATCCTAGTGCAAGTGTTTAAAGTTTTATGACAAGTTTACTTAAAACATTTAAGTTTATTAGACCTTTTTGAAGCTACCTAGGGTCAGAAGGTCTATTAAAAAGAGTTTATTAGACAATTTGAGGGTCACTAGAGGGATAAACGTCTATTAAAAAAATTTTATTAGACATTTTGAGTGTTACCAGAGGCCGAAATGTCCATTAATTGCTCTAGCCTTCCAAAATTGTCTCTTACTCTCCCCGCGAAGTTTCCCACCAAGCAACCATTAAAAATGCTATAATTATCATAATAATTAGATAAATCACCAAAACTACTAGAAAAGGTGATCATATGCAGTATCTTCGTTATCAATGGGAGCCGTTTTTATCGTATGGGCAGCTGTTTGAGGTGGAGAAGAATAAGATTGTGTACCGTCAGGGGGAGGCGGGGCGCGGGATTTATTATTTAAAGAGCGGAGAGATCAAGGTGACGCTGCTGTCGGACAAGGGGGATGAGCGGATCATCAATATGGTGCCGCCGGGGATGTTGTTTGGCGAGCATGGAGTTCACGGTGAACCGTATTTGACGAGCGGGGCGACGACTTGTGCTTCGAGAATCTATTTTTTTTCGGATGAGGCGGTTGCAGCCATTACGAAAGAGCATCCGCATGCGGCTGGTATTTATACGGACTCGTTAATCTATAAATTTCGTACTCTTGCGGAAATCATTGCCCACCTGGACAGTCCGGTAGAACAGCAAATGGCCTTCTATTTGTTAAAGCTTGTTCAGGAAAACGGGAATGCCTCGATGAACCAGACTGCTTTTTCAAAGTATATCGGCACTTCCCGGATCACGGTGAACAAAATCATTCAAAAGTGGAAGCAAAAGGGGTACATAGAGCTTCATAAGCGTGAAATCGTAATTAAAGATTTTGATAAAATCAGGGCGATTGCCCAAAATCCAAATGATGCTTAACTCACCAGGTTTCTTAGGAAATCTGGTTTTTTTATGAAGTATTTTCGTTTGTTGATTTCGATGATGCCGGCTTCCTGCCACTCCTTCAATACTTTGTAGACTGTAATCCTGGTCAGGCCGGTGCAACAGGCAAGGTCTTGCTGGGATATCGGGATTTCGTAATTTTTGAATTCATCACAGATATTATGCAGGAGAACAGCAAGTTTTTGCTCTGATGTAAGCGCATTCAAATTAATCCGATCTAAAAGAATTTTCATTTTATGAATGACGCTTTTTGAAAAAAGTTTGAAGAGTTCTGGGTGGGCGATCATCAATTTGCGGAATTCGTCTGCTGAAAAATGATAGACAACGGAATCTTTAACGGCAATCGCGGTGGTGAAATGGGTTTTCTGGTCGAGTGACTGGACACCGAGCAGCTGGTTCGGGATGACAATATTCAACATGTTTTCTTTCCCAGTCGCGGTTTCTGTTACAATCCGGACCAGGCCTTTGTGAAGATAATAAAAGCCTTCTCCGTATTCTCCTTGCTTGTAGATATGCTCCTTCTTTCTGAAAAATTGGCGGGTGCCAAATTTCAGGTAATCCTCCCAATGGAAAATTTCCTCGTAAACCGTAACCATACCATGACCTCCCCGAAAGTAACGATGATATCTAACATTATCATAGGGGAAACAAGGTAAAATTTCTATAATTAGTTAGATAATTTAGACTTTTAAGAAAACTATTTTAAAAAAAACGTTAAATAGGCTACAGTTGCGAAGGAAATTTAGTATTACAATTCTTTATGAATTTTCAAATATTTTTTTCAGGAGGGTGTATATGGGAATTAGGACTGGGGCTCAATATATCGAAGCGGTTAAAGCACGTAAACCTGAAGTTTGGCTATCTGGCAGGAAGGTGGAGAATTTGTTCGAGGAGCCTGTTTTTAAGCAGCCGATCCTTGAAATTGCAAAGCTGTATGACATGCAGCACGATCCGGAATTCCAGGAGAAAATCACTCATGTGTGTGAGGAGACGGGCGAGCGTGTGAACAACGCATTTCTTGTGCCGAAAAGCTATGAGGACCTGGTGAAGCGCCGCAATGTATTCGAAGCATACGCAAGAGCTACATTCGGCCTGATGGGCAGGACACCGGATTTCTTGAATGTCGTGGTAACCTCCATGTACTACAATTCTTGGTTCTTTGAAAAATACAATAAAAACTGGGCGGAGAATGTCCGCAACTACTATAGATACCTGCGCGACAATGATATTTTCCTGACACATGCGATCATCAACCCGCAGAATGACCGCAGTAAAACATCGCATGAACAGAAGGATACGTACACACATCTTGGTGCGGTAAAAGAAACGCCGGACGGATTGGTGGTAAGGGGAGCAAAGATGCTGGCGACACTCGCACCGGTTACGGATGAAGTCATCATCTACTCTTTCCCTGGCTTTGCGCCTGGCGATGAGAAGTACGCGCTTGCGTTCGCAATTCCAATCGATACTCCAGGATTGCGCATCATTTGCCGTGAGCCGATGCAGGACGGAACACGTTCATTCTTTGACCATCCGCTTGCTTCCAGATTCGAGGAAATGGATGCCTTACTTGTCTTTGATGATGTCGTTGTTCCTTGGGACCGCGTTTTCCTTTACAACAATGTCGAGGCAGCGAACAAATTGTATCCGATGACTGGAGCTGGTCAGCAGCCGGCACACCAATCTGGGGTTAGAGGTCTTGTGAAATTGGAGTTCGCCACACATGTTGCCATGAAGGTGGCTGACACGATTGGCGTCGATGGGTATCTAAATGTCCAGGACCAGCTTGGTGAACTGGCGCAGTCACTTGAATCGATCAGGGCACTGCTGAAGGTGGCTGAGTATGAGCACACGATGACAGAGCATGGAGAAGCGATGCCAGCCTACGTGCCGCTTGAAACGATTCGCGGCTTGCTGCCAAAAATGTATCCGCGTGCGATTGAAGTCATCCAAATCGTGGGTGCAGGCGGCCTCCTGATGTCACCAACTGGGGCTGATTTTGAAAGTGCTGAATTGAGAGACTCGATTGATAACTACTATGTAGGACGTGAAGGCATCTCATCTCTGGAAAGGGTCAGCATCTTCAAGCTTGCATGGGATCTTTGCGGAGAAGCATTCGGCCAGCGTTTGCTGCAGTATGAGCGTTATTATACAGGCGACCCGATTCGCAAGAGAGGGATTTTCTATAACAATTATAAGCGCCAGACTCCGCTCACGATGGTCGACGAGGCGTTGAAGGGTGCACAGCTGGATGAGAAGGCGCTGGATGAAAAAGAGCTGGATAACAAGGAAGCGCTTACAAACTAGGCGATCATTACAGGAGGAGAAGGACGAATGAAAGCACATATTTATACCCAACTGGAATTGCCTCAATGTATTGTGGCCATTGGCGCTTTTGACGGTGTCCATCGCGGACATCAGGCAGTCATCAGGCAGGCGGTTCAGCGGGGCAGGAAGCTGAATATTCCAAGTGTGGTCTTTACATTCGATCCTCCACCCCGGGTTTTTTTTCAAGGAGCAAGGATGCTGAACACGGTCGATGAAAAGCTCATGAAAATGCAGAAACTGGGCGTCAAGCATACGATCGTTGCCAGATTCGATGAGGTGTATACCAAACGAAGTGCATACGACTTTATCGACTGCCTGGTGAAATTGAACCCAGCTGAAATCATGGTCGGCGGCGATTTCCGATTTGGCAAGGACCGCCTGGGGGATATTTCTCTCCTTGAAAAATATTTTAATGTGCGTGTGGCGAAACCTGTTTGCTGCTCCCAGGGAAGTGTGATTTCTTCCTCAAGGATTCGCCAGCTGATTTCTGAGGGGGAGATTCATCTCTCAAATGCCTTACTCGGATGGCCAGCAGGAAAATAGGGTTTATTTTAAAAGATTAGGGGGACCACGATGAAACTGCTAGGAATATCAGGAACGATCATCGGCGCGAAGACGGGCATCGTCGTCCGTAAAGTGCTGGATGATGTCAAAAAGAATTACCCGGACATCGAGGTGGAAATGCTCGATATGATGGATTACGATGTTCAGTTCTGCGATGGACGTCCAACGGAAAAATACTCGGATGATACAAGGACAGTGATTGAAAAAGTAACGTCTGCAGACTTTTACGTAATTGGAACCCCGATCTTCCAGGGGTCGATTCCAGGCGTGCTGAAGAATTTGTTTGACCTGATCCACCCTGATGCTTTCAGGAACAAAGTAATGGGGTTTGTCGCGAATGGCGGTACCTATCAGCATTTCCTCGTCGTCGAGAATCAGCTAAAGCCAATTGCCGGCTACTTCAGGGCATTCGTTGCTCCAAGCTATGTGTACGCCAATTACGACCATTTCAACCGTGAAAATGAAATCGTTGATGAAGATTTGCTGAAGAGGATTTCTCATCTGGCCGATGAAGTTGTTCATATGCAGAAGTCGTTGAAGGGAAGCAAGGTTGAGGCTTCAGAGTGAAATCAAAATTTTTAAAAACTGAAGGGAGACAAAAGATATGAAAAGTCAATTTGTTCCGATCAATCTGATGAAGTTTATTGAGGAAAACAGGGACCAGCTGAAGCCGCCGGTCAATAACAAGGTCATCTGGAAGGATGCCGAGCTGATGGTGATGCTGTTGGGCGGACCGAACAAGAGACGTGATTTCCATGTGGATCCGTCGGAAGAAATTTTCTACCAGATTCAGGGCAGCTGCTATGTAGAGGTCATCAATGGTGAAGGGAAGCGCGAGGTCGTTGAAGTAAAAGAAGGCGAGATGTTCCATTTGCCAGCGAACGTGCCGCACTCTCCGCACCGTGTCGCAAACACGATTGGACTTGTCATTGAGCGAAATCGTGCTGAAGGTGAGCTAGAGGATTTTGTCTGGTTCTGCGATAACTGCGACCACGAAATGCACCGCGCGACGATTCAGCTGACGAATATCGAAATGCAGGTAAAAGAAGCGATTGCGAGCTTTAACGGAAATGAAGAACTGCGCAAATGCGATAACTGCGGACATATGATGCCGCCAGAAGCGAGTGAATGGAAATGCGAGTAGACTTTCATACGCATATCATCCCGGAGAATTTCAGTGAATTGACAGCGCGCTTCGGCGGGGAGAAGTGGCCGACACTTGAGCGGACATGCGCCTGCGGAGCGAACATCATGATTGCTGGCAAGGTGTTCCGTGAAGTGACCGATCAGGTTTGGAGCGCTGAAAAGCGGATTAAGGATATGGAACGGGAAGGTGTCGATATCCAGGTCCTTTCACCGATTCCGGTGACATTTTCTTACTGGGCTCCTGCTGAGCAGGCGGAAATTTTGGCGCGCGTTCAGAACGATTTCATCGCGGAGACGGTAAGCCAGTATCCAACAAAATTCATCGGTCTTGGTGCTGTACCGATGCAAAATGTTGAAGTGGCAATCCGGGAAATGGACCGCTGCAAACATGAATTAGGTCTCGCCGGCATTGAAATCGGCACGAATGTGAATGGTGTCAATCTGGATGATCCTCAGTTTATTGAGTTCTTTGAAATGGCTGAAAAATGGGAAGTTCCATTGTTCATTCATCCATGGGAGACGCTTGGCAAGGATCGGATGCCGCGCCATAACCTGATGTACACGGTCGGGATGCCGAGTGAAACAGCGCTTGCTGGAGCGAGCTTGATCCTTGGCGGCATTATGGATAAGTTCCCTAAGCTGAAGATTTGTTTGGCACATGGTGGCGGCGCGCTGCCATACTTGCTGCCGCGACTGGATCAGGGCTGGAATGTGTGGCCGCATTTGCGTCTGCTCGACAAGCCGCCAAGTCATTACGCAAAGCAGTTTTACTATGATTCACTTGTGAATGAGCCTGTTAACCTGAATTACCTGCTGCAGAACTTTGGCCATGAGAAAATCATCATGGGTTCAGATTATCCATTCCTGCTGCGCGAGGTTCCTCCTGGGAAGGTGATTGACGATACGCTCGGGTTATCGAAGGAACAGACAGAAGCGATGCTCGGTAAGAATGCGCTTCGATTCTTGAATATTCCAGTTAAGGTGGGGAGTTGATTTTATGGAAAAGGTGCAGGTCACACCAGAAGACCGTTTGAAGGAATTAGGCTTGAGCTTGCCTGCTCCCCGCCCTGCGGCAGGGAATTACGTCAGCTGCGTGAGGACAGGAAACTTGATTTTTACTTCCGGACAGGGTACCAACGAATACCGTGGCCGACTGGGTGAGGATGTTTCGATTGAGGTCGGCTATGATGCGGCCAGGCAGTGCATGTTGAACCTGTTGACCGTGCTGAAGGAGGAACTTGGCGAGTTAAGCAAGGTGAAACGAATCGTGAAAGTACTTGGCTTTGTGAATAGTTCACCAGATTTTACGGATCAGCCGAAGGTGATGAATGGTGCTTCGGACTTGCTTGTGCAGGTGTTTGGCGAGCGAGGGAAGCATGGTCGTTCAGCTGTAGGGATGGCACAGCTTCCTTTGAACAATGCGGTCGAGGTTGAAATGGTCGTCGAAGTCGAGGATGAGGAGGCTGGATTAGGGTGAATCTGACTCAACCACAGGCTATAAAGGATGCAAAATTGTTTATAAATGGTGAATACCGTGATGCGATTTCAGGGGAGACGTTTGATACGATTGATCCTTCGACTAATAAGAAGTTGGCGTCGGTTGCAAAAGCTGGCGTCGAGGATGCCCAGCATGCAATTGATGTGGCCCAAAAGACATTTGAGAGTGGAGTCTGGAGTGAGATGCCGGTAGCCGAAAGATCCAAAATTTTGTGCCGGATGTCTGATCTTGTGATGGAAAAGGTAGATGAGCTGGCGCTTGTCGAGACGCTTGATGTTGGGAAGCCGATCAAGGAAAGCCGAGGGTTCGACATTCCAAGAGCTGCTGCCAATTTGCGCTTTTTTGCCGAGATGGCGAACTACATCAATCATGAGCATTACGACCAGGCCCGGTATATGTCCTATTCCAAATACGCTCCGGCTGGTGTGGCCAGCTTGATCATTCCGTGGAATTTGCCATTTATGCAAATGACGTGGAAGGCATCAGCGGCGATGGCGGCTGGCAACACAGTCGTTGTTAAGCCGGCATCCTATACTCCTCTGAGTGCGGTGATGCTTGGTGAGATTGCCAATGAAGCAGGACTGCCGCCAGGAGTGCTGAATATCATCACAGGCCCAGGCGGAAGTGTCGGTACCGAAATGACACGTAATCCTTCGGTTCGCAGGATTTCCTTCGTCGGTGACAGCACGACTGGCCGAACGGTGATGCAGAACGCGGCTTCTCAACTGATTCCGGTTTCGCTCGAGCTTGGCGGCAAGTCAGCCAATATCGTGTTTGAAGATGCGGACCTCGATGAAGCAGTTGCTGGTTCCATTGAAGCGATTTTCCGCAACCAGGGTGAGATATGCCTGGCAGGATCTCGTTTATTGGTTCAGGAAAGTATCTATGATCAGTTCATGGAGAAGTTTGTGGAAGCGGCCCGTGCTATCAAGGTCGGCAACCCGCTTGAAGAAAATACGGATATGGGTGCGCTTGTGTCCAAGGGCCATCTTGATACAGTCGATGAGTATGTGCAGATTGGTCTGGCGGAAGGCGCGAAGCTCGCGACAGGCGGGAAGCGTATTGCTTCTCTTGGCGAGGGTAATTTCTATGAGCCGACTGTTTTATACGATGTCGACAATAAGATGCGCGTTGCCCAGGAGGAAATTTTCGGACCGGTATTGGTCGTGATTCCTTTTAAAACTGAAGAAGATGCCATCCGGATTGCGAATGATTCGATGTACGGATTGGCCGGTGTCGTCTGGACAAACGACCTCCGTCGCGCCCACCGTGTCGCAGCAAAGGTAAACTCCGGCTTGCTGTGGATCAACTGCTGGTATTATCGCGACCTGCGCACACCTTTTGGCGGTTCGAAAGCGAGCGGCATAGGACGCGAAGGCGGCAGGCACAGCTTTGAGTTTTATACCGAAGCAAAGACGATAACGATGAAGCTTTAATTTGTTGTTGATCGTAAACTGGGATTATCTAACAATTTTGCGAATACTGGACTAAAGGAACGAGTGAAAACACGCCAACTGGTAATAAAAGTGTTTCAACTGGAGATAAATTGAGTCCAACTGGAGATAAATTGAGGTCAACTGGTATTAAAACGGACTCAACTGGTATTAAATTCAGTCCAACTGGTCTTATCGCAACTTTTGCGGTCAGATCCTACTGTTTCTCTACCATTTTTAAAAGATAAGGAGGGTGATTTCATGAGGGCAACAATCGAAAAGATTGCCGAAACGCTTTTGGAGGCGGAAAAAAGCAAAAACGCTGTGCAACCGATCACTAAACAATACGAAAATCTTGATGTGAGCGACGCATACCACATCCAGCTCGAAGTGTTAAAAAGAAAGCTGAGCGAGGGCAGGACGGTAATTGGCAAAAAGGTAGGTCTGACCAGTGTGGCGATGCAGAAGATGCTGGGAGTGGATGAGCCCGATTATGGCCATCTGCTGGATGATATGAAGGTCGCCAACGGAGGCAAAGTGAAGGCAGCAGATCTTCTCAGCCCGAAAATAGAGGCGGAGATCGGGTTCGTCCTCGGCGAAGATTTGCAAGGACCGAATGTCACGTTCCTTGACGTATTAATGGCAACTAAACATGTAATGCCGACGTTGGAAATCATCGACAGCCGGATTGCTGACTGGAAAATTGGTCTCATCGATACGGTTGCTGATAATGGATCTTCGGCGATGGTGGTTGTCGGCGAGCAAATGACTGATATCAACGGAATCGACCTCAGAAGTGTCGGGATGACTTTTTACAAAAACGACGAGATGATCGCGACTGGTTCGGGGGCAGCTGCACTTGGTCACCCGGCACATGCGATTGCGTGGCTGGCGAACAAGCTGCATGAATTCGGAATCACATTGAAAGCAGGCGAACTGATTTTACCAGGGGCGCTTTCGGCAGCGATTGCAGTGGAAAAAGGCGATACGGTATCCGCACAGTTCGGTCCGGTCGGGTCTGTTTCGGTTACTTTTGAATAGGGAGGTGCTAAGGTTGGTTAAAATCAAGGCAGCAATCATCGGCTCCGGCAATATCGGAACCGATTTGATGTATAAGCTTGAACGGAGTGAGGTCATCGAACTGACGGCGATGATCGGGATCGACCCAGAGTCTGATGGCTTGAAGCGGGCAAAGGAGAGAGGCTATCTAGCTTACGATAACGGCATTGAGGCGCTGAAGCACAACCCTGATCTGGCGGAAATTGTATTCGATGCGACTTCGGCGAAAACCCATGTCAGACATGCTAAGGTGCTGACGGAACTTGGGAAGCTGGCCATCGATCTGACACCTGCAGCGAGAGGCCCGTTCGTGTCCCCGGCAGTTAAAACAGATACTTATTTGGATGAGAAAAACGTGAACATGATCACGTGCGGAGGGCAGGCGACGATTCCGATTGTCCATGCGATCAATTCAGTTGCAGATGTCAGCTATGCCGAAATCGTCGCGACGATTTCATCGAAAAGTGCAGGGCCAGGTACGCGTGCGAACATCGATGAATTCACAATCACGACTCGCCGCGGAATAGAGGAAGTGGGCGGTGCTGATAAAGGGAAGGCGCTTATTATCCTAAATCCGGCAGAGCCGCCGATTCTGATGCGCGACACCATTTACTGTGAAGTGAAAAATATGGACGAGGCAGCAATCACAAGATCGATTAAGCAGATGGTTGAAACGGTGAAGGAGTATGTTCCAGGCTATCGCCTGAAGCAGGAGCCTTTGTTTGATGGCAGCCGGGTGACCGTCTTCCTCGAGGTGGAAGGTGCAGGGGACTACTTCCCGGTATACGCGGGGAACCTCGATATCATGACCGCGGCCGCGACAAGGGTTGCGGAGGATTTTGCGATCCATATGCTTGAAAAACAAAGTGTCGAAACGAAAGGCTAGGTGAGTGAGTTGAGGCGCAAAAGTGATAAGCCCATCAAGATTACAGAGGTATGCCTGCGTGACGGCAGCCATGTCATGCAGCATCAATATACAGAAGATCAGGTCCGCAGAGTTGCACGCGAGCTGGACGAAGCGGGCATGCACTATATCGAAGTGAGCCATGGAGACGGCTTGGGCGGTTCGACGCTCCAGTATGGCAAGTCGCTCGTCGATGAGATGAAACTGATTGAAGCTGCGGTCGATGAGTGTAAAAACTCAAAAGTGGCGGTGCTTCTAATTCCCGGAATTGGAACAGTCCATGAACTGAAGCAAGCCCATGATTTAGGCGCAAGCCTTGTCCGAGTGGCGACACATGTCACCGAGGCAGATGTTTCGGCACAGCACATCAGCATGGCCCGCGAGCTTGGAATGGAAACACTGGGTTTTCTGATGATGGCCCATATGGCACCGCCGGAAAAATTGGTGGAGCAGGCAAAGCTGATGGAAAGCTACGGAGCACAGGCAGTCTACGTCACTGATTCAGCAGGCGCTCTTTTACCGCATGAAGTGAAAGAAAGAATCGCGGCACTGCGAGACTCGTTGTCTATTGAAGTCGGATTCCATGCCCATAATAATCTATCATTGGCCGTTTCCAACACGCTCGCTGCGATCGAGGAGGGAGCGACCAGGATTGATGGCAGTATCCGCTGTCTTGGAGCTGGCGCTGGGAATGCACAGACAGAGGTTCTTTTATCTGTATTGGACAGAATGGGCGTCAATCTGGGAATTGATATCTATAAAATGATGGACATCGCCGAAACTATAGTTGGCCCAATGATTCCACGTCCTCAGGAGATTAATAGAGGCAGCCTGGTGCTCGGTTATGCTGGTGTCTATTCGAGTTTCCTGCTTCATGCGGAACGGGCAGGGCAGCGTTTCGGCATCGATTCCAGAGATATTTTAATAGAGTTGGGTAAGCGTAAGGTAGTCGGCGGCCAGGAGGATATGATCCTCGATGTTGCTGCTGAACTGGCGAAAGCCCGCAAGCAGGAGGTGTAAGGAATGACGATCACTAAGGGTGTAGACCTGGAAATAGTAGAATACTTGTATTCGGCGGAAAAAGAGCGCCGTGAAGTGGTAAAGGTAACGGACCGTTATCCTGAACTGAGCTTTGATGATGCCTATTCCATCCAGGAAAAATTGATTCAGAGGCGCGAGCAGGATGGCGCTCGGAAAATTGGGTTGAAGCTGGGATTAACGAGCAAGCCGAAGCAGCAAATGATGGGGGTTCACGAAGCAATTTATGGATACCTGACAGATGATATGCTCGCTTTGGAATGGGAGCCGCTTGAATTCAAAGATTTCATCCATCCAAAAGCCGAACCGGAAATCGCTTTTTTTATCGAAGAAGATTTACAGGGAACAAACGTGACAGCAGAAGATGTGCTGCGCGTGACGAAGTTTGTTGCTCCTGCAATTGAAATCATTGATAGCCGTTACTTGAATTTTAAGTTCACGCTGGCGGATGTTATTGCAGATAATTGTTCTTCTTCAAAATTCCTGATCGGCAGTAAGTGGATGTCACCTGAAAAACTGGATCTTGGCCAGCTCGGTATGGTGATGTCAAAAAACGGACAGGTTGTCCAGACTGGATCGAGCGCTGCTGTACTGGGGCATCCGGCCACTTCGGTCGCCTGGGCCGTCAATAAGCTTGGTGAGGTGGGAAAAGGGATTAAAAAGGGAGACGTCATTTTGAGCGGAGCAGTTTCTGAAGCAATTTCGTTCGAGCCAAATGACAACGTGCTTGTACAATTTGCCGAGCTTGGCAGTGTTTCTTTTACATGCAAATCTAGCACTTAGTTTTCATGACTAAGTGCTTTTCTTTAGAAATTTAAATATTCAAAATATAAAGATAAAATTTACGTTCTATGTTAAGCAGTTTACACTTTTACGAGATAAAAGTGATTATAATCACAGTTAGAGACAGCTTGGGAAAATTTTATGATAGCGTTTACAAAAAGATAAAAGGGGTGCGAGAAATGAAAGGATTAAAGAAGTTTGGTCTGACACTATTAATCTTTGTGCTGATGGTATCAGCTGCCGCGTGCAGCAGTGATACGGATGCGAAGCCTGCAGCAGGGTCTGGAGAGAAGTACACATTCAAGCTTGCACATATTACCCCAACTGATCACATGTGGCATCAGGCTGCTGAAAAATTTAAAGATGAATTGGATAAGCGCTCTGACGGAAGGATGCAGTTGGAAATCTACCCTGCGAGCCAGCTGGGAACGGAAGCGGATATGGTCCAGCAAATCTCTTCTGGTTCAGTTGATTTTGGTTTCATCACCGCTGCTTATATGAGCTCACGTGCACCGGCATTCACGGCCTGGTTTGCACCTTATGCTTTTGAAGATTTAAAAGCAACCAACGCTGCCCGCGATACTGAGATTGCGAAGAAAATCTTGGGAACGCTTGACGGCCAGGGAATCAAAGGTCTTGATTATGTTTTCGCCGGAAACCGTGTCATGCTGTTCAAAGATAAGGAAGTGAAGAAGCCTGAGGATATGAAGGGATTGGCATTCCGCGTCACTCCAAGTCCGCCGCTGCAGGACTTCTACAAGTCCCTGGGAGCTTCTCCTGAATCATTGCCGCTTCCGGAAGTATACGCTGCCATCCAGACTGGCGTCATCGATGGTATGGATATGGACCTGGATGCAACGATCACGAACAAGTACCATGAAGTTGCGAAATACGGTGCGGTCACGAACCACATGGTATGGCCTGCTGTTGCAATGATGAATAAAGCGAAGTACGACAAAATGTCTGATGATGATAAAAAGATCATTGACGAAGCTATCAAGGCTGCAGCTGATTTCTCTGCAAACACTCGTGCTTCCCAGGAAGAAGAGTTCAAGAAGACCCTCTCAGATGCCGGGATGACAATCTATGAAATCGACCAAAAGCTGTTTGAGCCGTATATCAAGCAATTCGATGAAAAGTATGGACCAACAGATCCACTGATCCAGGAATTCATCGACACATTCCGCAAATAACCTATTGGAGGGAAATGCGTGAAATACGTAAGCAATATGGTAGCCAGTTTCGAAAAGAAACTGGCTATTGTCCTCATGTTCGCCATGGCTGTGATTGTATCCGCTGCCGTTGTGTTCCGATATGTATTTAAGGAGCCGCTTTTCTGGGCAGGGGAAGTTTCGATTTTCTTGCTTATCTACATAACATTCATCGGTGGCAGCCTTGGCCTGAAGTATAAGACACAAGCATCAGTGACCCTGGTGACGGATTATCTTCCAGAAAAAATAAAAAAATGGGTGGCCGTTCTAGCCCACGTTTTCATGCTCGCATTCATGGCGATTCTATTATTCTATTGTTTTACCTGGATTACCTCATCCTCCGTAGCCATTCAAAGGTCCAGTGCAATCCTGCTGCCGATGTGGATTCCGTATGCCATCCTTCCTGTTGGATTGCTGTTTGCGACGATCCACTTAATCAGTAATATGCTGGAGATCTTTAAGAATCAGCATATTGACCGTGAAATTGTTACAAATCTCCAGGCTGCTGCAAAGGAGAGTGAAGAAGAATGATGGCACTGGTTATCATTGCATTTGTTGCTTTTCTATTAATGGGAATTCCGATTTCCTTAGTACTAGGCATGACAACGATTGTCTATTTTTTAGTGACCGGCAATACGATGCTGCTGGAATCCGCTCCTCAAAGGCTGTATTCGGGAATGGAGAATTTCGGATTGCTTGCGATTCCCTTGTTCATGCTGACAGGTGAATTGATGAACAGCGGCGGGATTACGAACCGGCTGGTTGTTTTTGCGAGGATGCTTGTCGGACATGTCCGCGGCGGACTGGCATATGTGACGGTCATCGCGAATATGTTCCTGGCCTCGATTCTTGGGTCGGCCAATGCCCAGGCGGCAATGATGAGCAAAGTCATGGTGCCTGAAATGGAAAAGGAGGGCTATAACCGGGAGTTTTCTTCTGCGTTGACCCTGGCATCATCGATTGTCGCACCGATCATTCCGCCTAGTATGATTTTTATCATTTATGGCACACTGTCGGGCACATCGATCGGCGGTCTGTTCATGGCGGGAATCATTCCTGGGACCATTTTTGGCATTGGCTTCGTGGCTTTGATCGCTTATTTGGGCTATAAGCACAACTTTCCGCGGAGCGAACGGGCAAGCTTTTCAGCCATCTTAAATTCCTTTGTAAAAGTATTGCCGGCTATTTTGGTTCCGTTTGTCATCACTGTTGGGATCCTCAGTGGTGCTTTTACGGCAACGGAATCCGCGGCAGTGGCTAGTGTGATCGCTTTTATCGTTGGGGTGTTCTTCTACAGGGAATTGAAGTGGAAAAGCCTGCCGAAAATATTGATCAATACAGTAATTGGGACAGCGACGGTGACATTCCTGATTGCGATGGCCAATCTGTTCGGCTGGCTGATTGCATTCGAGCAGATTCCGCAACTCATCGCGAACTCCATGCTGTCAATCTCAGACAGTCCATTTGTGTTCCTGCTGCTGGTCAATATATTCTTATTAATCATAGGGACCTTGCTGGATGGTATTGCAGCGCTGATCATCCTCGTGCCAGTGTTCATGCCGCTCGTTACAGGCTTCCAGATTGATCCGATCCACTTTGGTGTCATCATCTGTATTAACCTGACGATCGGCTTGCTGACACCACCTGTCGGTACAGGGCTGTTCATTGTATCCTCGATTGCCGAGGTTAAATTCGAACGCCTGATTAAAGCCGTCATGCCAATGCTCCTGATCGGCATCGCGATGCTGTTCATTGTCACATACTGGGAACAAACCACATTATTCATACCTAGAATGCTAGGATTCTAAACGATTAGAGGGTGGTGCCTGTCACCACCGTTTTTTTAAAAGGAGGTTGTGTGATGCCGATTATCCAGGTCCAGGTACTTGAAGGACGGAGTGATGAAAAAATCAAAGAGTTGATTGCCGGCATAACCGAAACAGCGGTTCAGACACTAGAGGTGAAGCCGGAGCAGGTGCGGGTGATTGTTCAGAATGTTCCTCCTCAGTATTGGGGAGTTGGCGGTGTTACGAAGGAAAATATTGAGGTGCGGAAAAGTTAAATTTTATTATGGGAAAGAAAGTCTCGACTCTTTATTTAGAGTGGAGACTTTTCTTTTGTCCCCCCTATTGTTGACTTACAAACTGTAGGAGCTCTTTATTAGGACCGTATAAAAATATTGTCTTTGACCCATCAATTGATATGCTTGGTTTTTCTGTGGCGAAATCTATTCCTAGTGACTTGAAATGAGAAATAGATTTTTCCATATCTTCTACGCAGAAGGCAAGGTGATTTACAATTCCCTTTTCAGCGTAGGGACCACTTGACACCAAGTCAAACATTAATTCGATTTCAACTGATGGGTCATTTTCTAGGTACAAAAATGCTATTTCTCTTCTGTTCCCTTTGGTTCCTCTTGAGCGTAAGATAAACCCCATTTTTTGTGTATAAAAACTTATTGATTCTTCAAGGTTTGAAGCCATGATTGCAACATGCTCTATTTTTTTTAGCAATTTTTTCACCTCATACATTTAGAGTATTATAACGTTTTAGTAGTATTTTTATAATTTTTGGCATTGATAAGAACATTACGATAAGCCTGCTCACTTGCATAAATGCAACTAATGTCGCATCGAGATTAAGGAATAAAGCAATTGAGGTCATTTCAACCGCACCTGCAGGTATGATGCCCAATATGCTACTGCCCATATCAAGTGGCGTAATGACATAAAACAATATGGCAATACCTATTCCAATAATTAGATAAAGGAATAATACAAGAACAGCACTCCATCCAACTCTTACTATTAACATTAAGGTTTCCTTATCAAAACGCAAACCGATAATTCCTCCGATCCAAGCTTGACCAATTCCGGAAGTAATTCTCGGTGAATATATTTCTCCCCCATTAATTAAACTTATCAAAAAGCCAGTAAAAATTGAGAACACCAAAGCACCGCCAGGAAGCTTAAACTTAAACGCTAAAAAAATCGAGATGATTATTCCTAAAAAAATATATGCCAAGTCCATAGGCTGAAGAGGCATTAAAGAAATTGGTTGAGTCGTAACAGTATTGTTTTTATCTAAGTAAGACAGTAGGAAAGGCACGGTAGAGACGATGAAGATTATTCGAGTACTGTGAAAAGCTGCAACTATTTTTTCATCTGCTCCATAATCATTGCTAACTGCTATTACTTCCGTTGCGCCTCCAGGTATGCAGCAGAAAAAGGCAGTAATTGTGTCAAGGCCAGATATTTTATAAAAAATAAAACCCAGCAGCAATCCGCTAAGAATCATTAGTGAAATACTTAGTAAAAAGGGAAAGAAGTATTGAATAAGAGATGAAAAAAAATGAACCTTTATCATTAAACCAATACTTATGCCGATCAATACTTGAGAAATTTTTATTAATCTAGAACTAAATAGCATATCTTTTAAATATAATCGGGCGAGAATACCACACCATAATGCACCAAGAAGCCATCCTGCTGGAATCTGCAAGAAAGTGAAGAGCCATCCAGCCAATATTGAAGCAGATAAAAATATCACCTTTTTTACATACATACTCAGATTCCTTTCTAGCAGGTATCTTTTAATAAGGCATTAGAATAGAACCTTAACCAGGATTAAGCTGATTGAGCCCATAATAACAGATGAAAGCAAGCCTACAATTAATGGGCGGATGCCCACTGATTTAATCTTTATAAAATTAGTTCCAAGTCCAACACTGGCCATAACCATTAATATGATGAATTTTGCTAAATCTGCTGTAGTATCAACAAATGTCTTAGGTAGGGGCGCAATAGTATTTAGTGCCGCTGCACCAGCAAAAATTATGATAAAGAAAGGGAACACCTTGCTGATTTTCACTTGATTAGCACCACGATCCATCTTAGCGCTTTTTATAGATATATAAATCGATAATATGACTGCAACTGGTACAAGCATCAAAGTCCTGATTAATTTTACCACTACGGATGCATCCCCGGCTGTATTGCTATAGCTATAGCCTGCTGCAACAACAGAAGAGGTATCATGGATGGCTGTGCCTGCCCAAACACCAAATTGATTATCAGGGAGGGATAATAAGTGACCTATAAGTGGATAGAACAATACAGCAAGAACATTAAAAGCAAAAATTGTATTTACTGCGTAAACGATATCCTCATCCTTTGCTTTAATGATTGGCCCTGTCGTGGCTATTGCTGTTGCGCCACAAATCCCAGTTCCCAGACTTATCAGTAGAGGTATATTTCCTTGTAAACCAAATAATCTACCTACAAAATACGTAAGAAAAACTCCTGCAACAACAGCTACTAATACAATAATTAGTGAATTCAATCCTACTTTGAAAATTTGGGCAAAGCTCAGACTAAAACCAAGTAGAATGATAGCGAGTTTCAAGAGTTTCTTTAGAGTGTAATTGATTCCATATTCGAAAATAGCAGGTACACCTAAGAATTGTCTAATTAAAATCCCAATGACAATTGCGATTACTGCTCCTCCAATTAACGGATAGTCTCTTCCTAGTGAGTTAGACAAAATGCCAATAGCCACTAAGAAAAGGATGCCCGGAACATATTTGGATTTGAGGATTTTAGATACTCGAGGCGTTATACTTGCGGGTTGTTGTATTTCTGTTAAGCTTCTCATTCGAAGACCTCCAATTGGTAAGTACTTATCATTAGTATAAGAAGGGTAGAGGAATGATCCTCTACCCCAAAAAACTAAAAGGCTTTAACTAAACCACCATCAACCAAAATGGTTTGTCCCGTAACATAAGTATTGGCATCTGAACAAAGAAACACTAGCGTTTTTGCAAACTCACCAGGATCACCATAGCGGCCTAAAGGGATACTTGCAGCGCTCTGCCTTGCAACTTCTTCAGTCGCAATTCCTAGTTTGCCTGCTTTCACGGTATCCAAATAATTTGTTCTATCCGTTGCGATTCTTCCCGGAGCAATAACATTTATTAAAATATTATCTTTCGCTAATTCCTGGGATAAAGTTTTTGTCAGACCCACAACTCCCATTCTAAAAGTATTGGAAAGGATCAGATTGTCTAACACTCTTTTAACGGAAGATGAAGTACAGTTAACTATTCTTCCTCCACCTTGTGATTGCATATACGGGATGACTTCCCTGATCGCTCTTATAAAACTTAACAATGTTAGATTATAAGCATTTTGCCAATCGTCATCATTAAAATTCAGGAAAGTTCCGGCTGGAGGACCACCAGTGTTATTGACAAGAACATCAATTCTGCTAAATTGAACTATAGAATTAGTTACAACCCGTTTGATGTCATCAGCGTTTTTTATATCACCTACTGTATAAAAAACATCATTATTTGTTTCTTTCTTAATCTCTTCAGCTGCAGTTGAGAGTTTATCTTCGTTGGAACTGAAGAGCATTACATTGGCACCTTCCCGTGCAAACTCAAGAGCTGCAGCTTTACCTAGGCCGGAGCTAGATGCGAGCACGATTACTCCTTTACCATTTAACCCTAGATCCATAAAATTTCTCCCCTTTAGGTATTTTGCAAAGTATCTTCTTTGACTAGTCTAAGGTTTTTTACCACTTCATCAACTTCGGCGAGTTCTTCGTTACTAGGAGTTCTTAAAGGTAGTCGCATAGGTCCTCCAGCAAGACCAAAGTATTTTTCCGAAACATATTTTACAACTGCGGCATGACCTAATTTTTCACATACTCTTCTAAAAGGCTCTAAACCTTCAAACATTTCTTTAGCTTTCTTATGGTCACCAGCCTCAACAGCCTCATACATATCCACGAAGTATTGAGGGAAACATGTAGCTGCCGTTGTAGACGTTCCACAATGTCCCAGTGATAGTACAGGGTACATGAAGGCTTCTGATCCGCCGAATACGGACACTTTTTCGCCCAATAGTGCCAGAGTCTTTTCTTGTTCGACTATATTTTGAGTTGCTTGTTTAATAGCAACAATGTTTTCAAGTTGAGTAGTCAGTTTTACCAAAAATTCAGGCGGAATATTATAGCCCTGGCGTGGTGGGGCATTGTAAAGAACAATCGGAATACCTACAGAATTTAGTTGTTCGAAATGAGAATAAACATTATCAAGTGATACTGCTGCATAATAAGGAGGTGTAACAATTACTGCATCTGCACCAACGTCCTTTGCATACTGGGTCAGCCTTACTGCAGTTAATGTGCCGCTATCAGATGTGCCTGCAATTACAGGTTTCTTTCCTTCGGCTGCTTCAACCGAAACACGAATGATTTCTTTTTTTTCCTCTGTATCCAACGCATAGAATTCACCCTGTGTACCCAGGACAATCAGTGCATCAACATTTGAGGAAGTCCCAAATTTAACATTTTTCCTTAGACCGTCATAATCCACTGAGTGGTCTGCATTTAGTGGTGTTGTCAAGATAGAGTGGATACCCTTCATGTAAGATAGCTTTCTGCTCAAATCAATCTCCTCCTAAAATAGTTATAATTTTTTAAGTTGTTATAACGTTATGATGTTTGTTCCTAAGAAAAACATAATCTATATTTTGAAAATATAAAACTTTCAGAATCCGTTGTTACTAACCAAAATTTTTCTTTAATTCATTAAAATCGGCTTTTTCCACTTGATTTCTTATTATTTTGGGGTTATCAATTTTTAATACAAGTTGCATAAATTATTAAGTTTTATAGAGATATTGGATATATGTGCAGGCAGCCAGATTAGCTAATGGGGGTTACAAGTTTACATATTTAATAGCAAGTAAAGCTTATAATTAGCAGGATCAAATAATTAAACTTGTATTAAATTTAGAAGGGGTCAAAATATTAAGAAAATCGAAGTAAATGTATAAATTATTGGGATTTTTAAGATAGAATAGTAAATAACAGTACTTTTTGAATATTTTATAATTTCAGAAAATGGTATATCGTATTAAATATCATAATGTTATGACAACTTAGACAAATTGAAAGCGTTATCACTAATTTAAGGGGGAATCAAGGTGAAAAGAAAGAAAAGGCTGTCGTTTGTAATTTTGATGGTGTTATTGTGTCTGGTTATCAGCGGTTGTAGTAGTAATGCAAATGGTGAATCAGCAAAGAAAAGTAAAGCCGATTTTCCTAATAAGCCTGTAACAATTATTGTAAATACAAACCCAGGATCCTCTGTTGATGTAATGGCTCGAAAAGTTGCTAGCATTGGAGAAAAATATTTAGGTCAGCCTATCGTCGTTGAAAATAAACCAGGTGGGGATGGGGCTGTTGCAATGGGCTACGTTCTAAATCAAAAGAACGACGGATATACCCTCTGGGCTGGTACAAAGACCTTGGTGGGTGCCCTGAACACAACTTTATCCCATTATAAAGTTGACTCTTTTCAACCTGTAATCAGGATTCAAGATGATCCATTCGCTTTAGGGGTGTCAAAAGACAGTCCTTTCAATAACCTAGACGATTTGATCATGTTTGCAAAAGAGAATCCTGGCAAAGTAAAAATTGGCGGCTTTGGATCCACATCTGCACATACTTTTGCTGCCTATGAGTTTATGGATAAAGCCAGTATAGAGATGACATGGATTCCCTTTGACGCAGGCTCAGATGGAATAACCAATGTTATGGGAGGGCATATTGATGTAGCACATTCGAATCCTTCTACTATGAAACAATTTGTAGAATCAGGAGACATTAAGATTCTTTCAGTTGCATCGGAAGAAAGATTAACGGACTTTCCTGATGTCGGAACATATAAAGAACAAGGGATTGATTTTGTAGATTCACAGTGGAGGGGACTTTTTGTAAAAGGTGGTACTCCGAATGATATCGTAAATGTGTTACATGATGCTTTAAAGAAAACGATGGAAGACCCTGAGTTTATTGAGTATATGAAAACATCCAACCAATACGATGGCTATATGAACCCAGAGGAATTCCAAAACTCAATACAAAAAGAATACGAAGCTACAAAGGCAATTGTTGAAAAAAATGGCATTGGAAAGTAAAACTGTAGAGGTGATTTAAGTGGGAATGACTGATTTTCGATCTGGTCTAGTTTTGTCAGTGATAAGCTTAGTTTCCATCGGTTATGCCTTGAGTCTTCCTCAGGGCATAACCAATATGGGAGTACTGCAGCCTGGAGTATTTCCCTTATTTATATCCATTGGGTTACTTATTTTTTCAATCATACTAACCATTCAAGGATTAAAAGGAAAAAAAAAGCAAACCGAGGGTATAGGACAATTTAATATGATAAGCCTCCTGCAAAATAAGAGTCTACTGCTCATAGCTGGCATATTTGTTTATTTTACCGTGGTTTTATTTTTGGGTTTTTTGGTTAGCACCATAATTGCGGTTTTTATCTCGATTCATTTTGTTTTCAAACATAAACTATCAAATTCATTATTCATCACACTGATTATCAGCTTTGGAACATACTTTATTTTTCAAAGCTTCTTGAATAATAAGCTTCCAGAAGGGATTCTTCTAACTGGAATTATTCAATAGACTTATATGTGGAGGGTATCTATGGAAACAATCCAATATTTAGTAGGCGGGTTGGCGAATACATTTACATTTCAAACGCTTTTATATCTAATTATTGGGGTCCTGGTAGGGCAAATTGTTGGGATTTTGCCCGGCCTGGGACCTGTTACAGGTCTAGCATTATTAATACCAATGACATTTGGAATGGATCCTATTCCTGCACTTGTCATGCTAACAGGTGTTTATTATGGAGCAATGTTTGGTGGAGCATTAACCTCTATTATGTTTAATACACCTGGTGATGCTGCCGCTGTAGTGACAACATTTGACGGGTACCCATTAACCAAGCAGGGAAAAGCTGGGCTGGCGATCGGAACAGCAACTATAGGTTCGACCCTAGGAGGGCTGGTAAGTGCGGTTTTAATTGTTTTGCTAGCACCCCTTGTAGCTAAGTTGGCTTTAGCCTTTGGACCCGCTGAATATACTATCCTTATAGCATTAAGCTTTCTTCTGATTATTGGATTAGCATCAAAATCAAAAGTTAAATCTGGGATTTCCGCTTTATTAGGACTAATGCTTGCACTGATTGGACAGGATCCTATAACCGGTACTCCTAGATATACTTTTGGTCATTTCGAATTGTTGCAAGGGATTGATTTTGTCGTAGTTGCATTAGGACTTTTTGCCATCGGAGAGATAATTAGTAGTTTAGAGAATTACAAGGAGATGAAGGATCAAAAGGTTGGAAAGGTTACTAAGATATTTCCTAATAAACAGGAATTCAAACAGATACTTGGACCTATCCGTAATGGTACATTAATAGGGTTTGTAGTTGGTCTTCTTCCTGGAGCAGGAGCAACTATATCATCTTTTTTATCTTATAGTATTGCTAAGAAATCATCCAAGTCCCCAGATTCTTTTGGAAAAGGAAATATAGAGGGTGTGGCAGCGTCTGAGTCTGCAAATAACGGTTCTGTAGGTGGAGCTATGGTTCCGATGCTTACTTTAGGCATACCAGGTTCAAACTCTACTGCAGTTTTATTGGGGGGGATGATGATCCTGGGATTACAGCCAGGACCTATGTTTTTTACTAATTATCCTGAAATCGCATGGACTGTGATTGTCAGTATGTTTGTGGGCATCATCATTCTATTCCTCATGAACACCCTACTGTTAAGGGGATTTATACAAATACTGAGAGTTCCGTATTCCATATTGGCCGTATCTATAATTATTCTCGCATTTTTAGGAGCTTTTAGTGTGAACAGGAGCATGTTCGAGGTTTTTCTAATGGGTGCCTTTGGGTGTCTAGGATACTTCCTTAAGAAAAATGATTATCCGTTAGCACCTCTGGTATTGACTCTGGTGTTGGGCGGCTTACTAGAACAGAATTGGAGAAGGGCTCTATCCATTTCAGATGGGTCTTATATTGCATTCTTCCAGAGTCCGATTTCTATAACCTTACTAGTGATTGGATTATTGGTCATTGTTATCCCTATCTTTAAAAAGTTTTCTAAAAAACAATCAGGTGGCAAGGAGATCAATGTATGAGAAAAAAACTAATATCAACTGCATCAATGCCATTATATAAAAATTGTGCAATGATTTTAAGACAGCAGATCCTTGATGGGAAATGGGATGGCGGGCAAAAGCTACCCTCTGAAAGTCAACTTACTTCTGAATTTAACGCATCTAGAATAACAATCAGACAAGCTATGCAACTATTAGAGAATGAAGGGCTAATTACAAGGTTTCAGGGAAAAGGAACGTTTGTTACCAATAAATCAGTTGAGCAGAGTCTGACGGGTATTCATGACTTCGCTAAGAATCTAAATAGAGTTGGCAGAAAACCTAGTTTCGTTATTGAAAATAATTCGGTTATTGCAAGCAATAATTTTTTATCAAGGTCTTTGAATGTTGAAATGAATTCCTGTTTATACAGAATTGAGCGGCTGAAATTAGATGAAGGAACACCGATGATTTTTGAAAGGTTATTTTTGCCCTGTGAACATGCACCTGAGTTGGCAATTAATGAACTCTCTCAGAAGTGGCTTTCTGATATTCTTTCAACTAAATACAATTTGCCGATCACAAAAGTTAGGCAAACAATTGAACCTATCATTATAGGTGATTATGAAGCTGAAAAGTTAGGAATAGCCGCCCAGTCACTCGGATTATTGATTGATCGAATAAGTTGGTCAAATGAAAAGGCGGTTTTATTGACTCGATCGATCATCAGGGGCGATATGGCAAAATTTGTGGTGGAAGTTGGGGAGCAATTTGATTAAAGTTGATAAGCATATTATTGAGGAACTTGTTGATTTTTGCTGTGAATTTTACGATAAGGAAATATCGGAAAGCACTTTGAAACAAGCGCAAATTAGTATGTTAGACTACTTTTCATCACTTATTTGGGGAACAACCAGTGAATATTATAGTTTTATGAAGGAGTATGCTGCAAGAATACCTGTGGGTAATAGCTCAATAATTGGGTTGAAAAAGAAGTCTTTGACAGCCGAAGCGGCTTTTGTTAATAGTGTTCTAGCTCATTCTATGGAATTTGATGATATTCATTTAGGGACAGCTGGATTGCACCCGGGAGTGACGACTATACCGAGTGTAATTGCTATAGCACAAGAGCTAGATTCTTCTGGTGAAGATGTATTAAAAGCAATTGTAATTGGTTATGAAGTTGCTGGTAGGATTGGGAAAGCTATTAGTCCTTCACATAGATATCGGGGGTTCCATGCTACTGGTACCATTGGTGTATTTGGGTCTGCAGCAGCATCAGCATTTTTAAAAAAATTACCCTCTAACAAATTCACAAACGCCTTATCTATTGCGGCTTCACAAGCGGGTGGTACATTTGCCTTCTTGTCAGGGGGGTAGGTATTAAATACCTTCATGCCGGTAATGCAGCAAAAAATGGGATTCATAGTGCCCTACTTGCAGAGTTGGGGTTTGCAGGTCCAGCTGGATTCTTAGAGCATCAGGAAGGATTTGCTCAGGCTTATGCGAACGATTATGATTTGGAATCAGTGAAAAACGACCTAGGATCATCTTTTGAGATTTGCAATACTTTTAGGAAGAAACATTTCATTTGTGGGCATATTTTTCCTGTAATAGAGGCTTTGCCTAATACACATCAAATCCAAAATATCGAGCATATATCTGCTATTAGGGTCTATACTTACAAGGCGGCTTCCGTTTTAACGAATAAAAACCCTACTAGTTTTGCAGAAGCAAAGTTTAGCATTCCTTACTGTATCAGTTCCTTTTTACTCTATAATATGATTAAAGATTGTTTTGAGGATAAGGCTGCAATCGATTCTTTAAATCACCTATCTGAAAAAGTTCATATATTTGAAGAAGTTGAGTATACAATTGACTTTCCAAAGAATAGAAGGACGAAGGTGGAAATAATCTTAAAGAATAATAAGGTTGTCACTGGTAAAGTAGATGTTCTAAAAGGTACACCTGAAAATCCATATACATTGAATGAAATCGCTGAGAAAGTGATAAATGCATTAGATTATAAAGGACGAAGAGAGCTTGCTTCAGAACTAATTTATGAAATTGAAGCCTTAAAGCAAAAGGATAATATAGGCTCTCTAATCGAAATAGCTAATAAAATCTAATAACCACCCTTGATTCCTTTGGAAACAAGGGTGGTTTTTTATAAATAAAACTTTGGAAAAAGAAGGGTTATGGAAGATACTAGAGGAATAATTATCTATATAAATTAAAAAGGAAAAAATATGAATTGTTCAACAGACCAAATACAGGCAGTCACAAAAGCAATTCAATTTATGAAGCAAAATCTGGATGAAGAACTGACTTCAGAAAGGCTGGCGGACATTGCTGGATACAGTCCGTATCATTTTACGAGGGTATTCAAGGAGGTTACTGGCGCCTCTCCCCGGCATTATCTTTCAGCATTAAGGATTGAGGAGGGGAAGGCCAGGCTCATCAAAAGAGATTCAGAATCTATCCTTAAGACAGTCATGATGATTGGTTTTCGCAGCCTGGGAAGTTTCAGCACGAAATTTAAACAGTTTGTTGGATTGTCACCGAAACAATTCCGAACTAGCGCGGATAAGCTCCATCAATTCATGAATGAATATGAGGACGTAGAATGGTGTTATTCCAGTCAGCTTCGCCTCCCAGTGATTAAATGCAGGATTGAGTGCCCTCCTGACTTCAGGGGATTGATTTTTGTGGGTTTGTTTTCACGGCCAATTCCCGATGAGAAGCCGATAATGGGGACTGCAATTAGACCGGAGCAAAGTGAATACATTTTTTCTAAGGTACCGGATGGGACGTATTATGTATTAGCTGCCGCTATTCCCTGGAGCCTGGACCCACGGGATTATTTCTTGTTATCAAAGAACTTGCGGGGAAAAGCGAAAGAACCTATGGAGATCACGGAGGGTATTTCTAAAGAGGTTTCTATAAAACTACGGCCACCATTGCCTTATGACCCGCCGATCCTGATCAACCTTCCGAAACTCTTATTTGAAAAAGAAAGCAAACTAGAAGAAAAATAGACTCGCTGGTTATGGTAATGTTAAACAAAGGAGTGATAACAATGTTAAATAAGGTTTGTGTTTTAACGATCAAAGTCAACAACATGGTAACAGCGCTTGATTTTTATACAAAGGTGCTGGATTTCGAGGTCTCCAGGCATTACGGAGAGAATATCGTTTCGCTTGTACATAATGAGGTTCCGATTGTGCTAGAGAAAGGGGAGCATGTCAATAGCGGTGGTACACAGAGAGTTTTAATGGGCATCCTTTCGAAAAACCTTGATGAGGATATTACACGGCTGCGTGATCGAGGTGCAAAAATTCTGTTTGAAGAATCGAAACCATGCCCGCCTGGAAGGTATAACATCATTGAAGACCCTTCAGGAAATAAAATCGAGCTAGTTGAGTTTTCTAATTTTTAATAAGGGGGATTTAGTGTGGGGAAAATTTATACTGAAATACAAGAGGAACTTACAATTGAAGCACCAGTTGATCTGGTTTGGCATGCCTGGACACTATCAGACCGTGTTTCCCAATGGTTTGCGCCCGAAGCAACGATTGAAGCAAAAGAGGGGGGGAAATATGAACTGTATTTTATTCCCGGGAATGAATTGAACATGAATACGAAGGGCTGCAAGGTAATCCGCCTGATCCCGGAACAAGAGCTCGTTTTTCAATGGAAAGGTCCAGATCAATTTAACCCGTTAATGAATAATAATGATGAGTTAACAACTGTATCAATACGTTTTGAGAAAATGGACGCTGAAACAAAGGTGCTGTTACGTCATGATGGTTTCAAGGAAGGAACAGCGTGGTCAGAAGCTCTCCAATGGCACCAGATGGCCTGGTCCGGTGTTTTGAAAAGCCTGAAAAATGCGCTGGAAAAGGGTAAAGGCGAGCTTTGCTGCCAGCCTGAATAAATTTTCCAGAACAAGCCTCCTATAAGGGGGCTCTTTTTCTGGTTAAAAACTCCACCCTTTGTTTTCATGTATTTGCTGGTCCATGTTAAAATGTATCAGACCATTGCATTGGGAGGACATCGTTTTGAATCAGGACTTATTTCGTGAAGCCGCGAGTTTTATCCGTATTAGTTATAAGGAACTTCATCGGCAGGAACAGGAGACGGAAAATAGAATTCAGGAAGTTATGGAAGAAATCCGATTGACCGGAACTTATTCTCACACGTATGAAGAGCTTGAGCATGGAGCGAAAATGGCCTGGAGGAATAGCAACCGGTGTATCGGAAGGTTATTCTGGGACAGCCTGACCGTGTTTGACCGCAGGGATTTGGCGACAGAGGTTGAAATTAGAGATGCGCTATTCCAACATATCAATTTTGCGACGAACGAAGGGAAAATCAGGCCCGCCATTTCGGTCTTCAGGCAGAAAAATTCAGAGAACGAGGTTCGAATCTGGAACCACCAGCTCATCCGTTATGCAGGTTATGAAACAGAATGCGGAATCCTCGGTGATCCTCATTCTCTGGATTTTACAAGAAAATGTGAGGAGATGGGCTGGCGAGGCGAAGGAACCCGATTTGATGTTCTGCCGCTGTTGATTCAGATTGACGGAAATACGCCTAAGTTGTATGAAATGGAGAAAGAATTAGTCCTTGAAGTGCCATTAAGGCATCCTGAATACAAGTGGTTTGCCGAGATGGATCTTAAATGGTACGCCGTTCCTTTCATTTCTGACATGAGGCTTGAAATCGGCGGAATTGAGTACACAGCGGCACCTTTTAATGGCTGGTATATGGGAACGGAAATTGGGGCGAGGAATCTGGCAGATGAGTTTCGTTATCATTTATTACCGCTGATTGCCGACCAAATGGGTTTGAATCGGAACAAGAACAGTTCATTGTGGAAAGATCGGGCATTGGTAGAATTAAATGCGAGTGTATTGCATTCCTTCAATGAAGATAAGGTAACCATCGTCGACCACCATACAGCAGCATCGCAATTCAGGGTATTTGAGGAAAAGGAGAAGGCCGCCAGTCGGGACGTGACTGGGGACTGGACCTGGCTGATTCCGCCGATTTCTCCAGCAGCTACTCATATTTTTCATAACTCATATGAAAATGGAATTGTAAAACCAAATTACTTTTATCAAGAACGTCCGTACTAGCAGAAAGGAACCACTGACCAGTGGTTCCTTCTTTTTATTGACTTGGCTGTTTGCCGTTTGCGATATCTGCCGCATAAGGGATGATGCCTTCTGCTTCTAATCCGAATGTATCGATTTGCTGTGAATGGAGCACCTTGCCGTCCTTATCAAGAACAGCAAAACCGCGAACGGAGATTGGTGCTTCGGGATCAAGTAATTCTACCTTGCGGATCAGTTTCAGATTTTTATCGGAAATAACCGGGTACTCTAGTCCCAATTCTTCCTTCATCGCTTTATGTTCATCAACTGACGATGCGCTGACTGCGTATACATTGCCAGGGAACTGGCTGAAAAGCTCTTTCTTGTTCTGCAGCTCGACCAGCTGCGATTTACAGAAGTCTCAGCCAACTCCTGTGAAAAAGAAAACGAGCGCAGGCTGATCCATGTTTTCAAACTGGATGTCCTTGCCGGTTTCATCAGGAAGTGCAAGAGATTTCGAATCGGAATCAGATTCATCACCAGAACAGCCGCTGATGATCGCGGTGACGAGCAATAGCATGATGAGGTAAAAGGTTTTTCGCATATTGCACCTCCTTGTTTATGTAGTTAAGTATATAATGTTTAGCTGAAAACCCATTATACCATTTATGGAGGATTTGTTTCTATTCAAGGCTTTCACTGTACCTATTTTCCTATTTTTATAAATACAAATCTTACATTTAGTTAAAATTCAGAAAATATGATAGAATTTAAATTAGTAACAGGTCATAATATCTAGTAATTAATATGGAGGGACTGCATTGCTGACGAATCATCTGGATTTTCGGCTGGAACCAAGGATTAGGGAGCTTTATGAGGAACATAAAATGCGGGCAGAAAAAATCGATTGGGGCTATCATGAATTTTTGCCATGGGACAAGGCAATGGATTTCAAGCGTGTGCCATGGGATGAAAGCCAGGTCAACCTGCCTTCACCGGTGATTACGGCGATTGAAACGGCGCTTTTAACTGAGGTGAATTTGCCATGGTTTACATCATACCTCGATCAGACATTTAAAGGATCTTTGTCGGTAATCAAGGAATTTGTCCATACATGGACAGCGGAAGAGGACCAGCACTCCAATTTGCTGGAAACCTATTTGCTGATTACGCGGAACGTCGAGCCGATGCGGCTGCATCAATTACATAAAATGACGCTTGAGAATGGCTGGGATCCTGATTTTCACACGCCGTTTGAAACGATGGTCTATACCTCGATGCAAGAGCTGGCGACAATGGTGTTCTACAATAATGTCGCAAAGGTTGCAGGCCCGCATGATCGGGAATTGGCCACGCTGCTTCGCCGGCTTGCGAAGGATGAAACGCTGCATTATGCATTTTATCGTGATGTGATCAAATTCCATCTGCAGCTGGAGCCAAACTATTGTTACTACCTGGGCAATGTGATCATGAACTTTAAAATGCCAGGTGCCGTCATGCCAGATTTCGAAAACCGGATGGCCATCATTGCGAAAGAGGCGAATTACGGTCCCCTTGAGTATTTTGATCAGGTCCTTGATGTAATCGTTGATTACTGGGACATTGAGAACCTGAGACCAATCGCTCCGGAAGCGGAAAAAGCTCGGCTGGATATTTTGAATTATCATGCACGGTTGAAAAGGGTCAGGGAGAGGTTTTATAAAAATAAGTAGAGTAAATGGAACCAGGAGGGATTACTCCTGGTTCCATTTTGTTAGAATAGGAATGAGGTTGCGAAATATTTATAAAGGAATTCCGCAATGTACATAGAAATGGTTATGTATCACACAAAGCAAAAGGAGTTTATATGAAAAAAGGGTTTACAGTATTTTTCATCGGATTGATTATGTATATGGCAGGCATCTATTTATCCACGATTTGGACTGCTCCAGGTGCGGCGCTTGGTGTTTTAGGCGGGATACTGATGGGCGCGAGTACTTATTTTTATGTGATGAACCGTAAGCGGCAATCATAGGTTACTTTAGATTCTCATAATGCTCATTGAACACTTTAAACAGCCTTTCATCGCCCCCGCGGTCGGGATGGAGGGCTTTGAGCAGTTTTTTGAATTCTTTTTTGAGTTCCTGATTGCTGCTGTTCTGGCTCAGTCCCAACAAATCTTCCATGTGTGTGGTACTCGTACCTGCCGCTTCAATTTGGCTATTGAGCATTTTTTTCAAGGTACGAACCTTTGATTGCTCGATGTGAAGCCGGGTTTTCAAGAGGTCCAGTTGCTGGGCCAGCTGGTTGTTGTCAAGCTTGGCTCTTATCAGCTGCGCGGAAATCTCATCAGTGTGTTTGTGGACGATAAAGTCTGTCAGGTCTTTTTGGTTAATGGTATAGGTAAGATTTCTTCTCTGACTCATTTCAGCACAGAGTTGCCCAGCCTCAATCCAGTGCAGGACGTCCTGCTCGCTAGCCTCAATGCCCGAAGAAGTTAATCGTTCTGCTGCTTCTTTTACAGTTAGCATCTCATTCACTCTCTTTATCTACGAAAAATTATCAGACAAATCTATCATACCACTGAATTTTTTCAAAAAAAGAACAGGAGTGTGACATTGTGTTACACAGGGGTGCGTAAAGTTTAAAAAAAGGGGGAATGTAATCATGGTTATTAATTTGAACGAAGTGATTGAGATATTGGAAAGGACGCCACGAACATTGGAAAGTTTCCTATCAGGGCTGTCCGATGGCTGGCTGACAGCCAATGAGGGAGAGGGAACATGGAATGCGTCAGAAGTGATCGGCCACTTGATTGATGGCGAAAGATACAATTGGATTCCGAGACTGCAAATCATTTTAAGTGACAATACTGAAAAGACATTCCCTGTATTTGACCGGTTCTCTCATTTGCAGCAGTATGCAGATTGGTCGATTGAGGAAAAGCTAAACGAATTTGAGTCATTAAGAATGGAGAATATCGAGAAGCTCAGAGCGATGATGACCAGTGAACAACAGTTCGGTATGATCGGAATCCATCCCGAATACGGGGAAGTGACAGCCAGGCAGCTGATCTCGACCTGGGCTGTACATGACCTCACTCATCTTGCACAGATTACAAGAGTCCTGGCAAAGCATTATGATCAGGAAGTCGGTCCGTGGAAAGGATATTTAGGGATATTAAACAGATGAAACCTTTTCTCTAAAAAGCTCGTCTGTACTGTTGTGCGAAAGGAGATGATAGTTTTGATTAAAGCGATTGTTTTCGATTTTGATGGTTTAATCATAGATACAGAAACTGTCTGGTACGAAGCTTACAAAGAAGCACTTGGATTTTATCATGCAGACCTCCCGCTTGAGGAATTCGCGAAATGTATTGGAACGCACGATACTGTTCTGTTCGACTATTTCAAATCACAGCTTGGCGAAGATACGGATTGCGATGAAATTGAAAGCAGGGCAAGCGAGATTGTTGATGTGAAGCTTAGGACCGTTAATGCCCGCGATGGGGTGAAAGAATACTTAGAAGAAGCGCACCGCTCAGGCTTAAAGATTGGGCTGGCCACAAGTTCATCACGTGCATGGGTCACCCGATTATTGAATGAACTCCGCTTGATTGATTACTTTGAAGCGATTGTAACAAAAGACGATGTTGAAAAAGTAAAGCCAGCGCCTGACTTGTATGCAAAGGCAGTAGAAAAACTAAGGGTTCAGCCTTCAGAAGCACTGGCTTTTGAGGACTCCCTTAACGGATTGAATGCAGCGGTAGCAGCAGGGTTGAAATGCGTGGTTGTGCCAAACCCGGTAACTGAAGCGCTCGCATTTGAAAAACATGAGCTGAAGATGGCATCGATGGGTGAAAAGACGCTGGACGAAGTGATTAAAACGATCAACACACAAACTGTACGATAAAAAACAGCCCTGCGAAATTTTTGCAGGGCTGTTTCCTTATCTCACCGCACCATGAGGCAATACGGCATGTACTCCTTTGACGCCATTAACGACCTGTGTCACCCTAAGATCAACTGTGACGCTGGCCAAAGCGAGGGCTTCCGTACGATCAAGCTGATGAAGGTCCCTCAGCAGTTCAACCATCTCGTCCAGGGCCTGTCCCGCAGCGAGGTTCAAGTCCTCATTGAATCCGAATGTGATCCATCCTTCCGGCGTATTTGCCCGCGGCATCTTTAATTGAAGATCTTCCCGGAGAGTCAGCGTGATATCAACAAGATCCATCGGACATTCGATAGCCGTACCAGAAACCTCACCGTCTCCCTGTGCGGCATGACCATCACCAATCGAAAACAATGCTCCTTCTACCGAAACCGGCAAATACAAGGTGCTGCCTCGCTTCAACTCCTTGCAATCGATGTTGCCGCCGCAGTAGCGGGGAGGAGAGGTGTGATGCACACCATGCTCTGCTGGTGCGACTCCCATCAACCCAATGAAAGGGTTCAAGCCGACATGGATGGGACGGGAGCCGATTTTGGTGCTCGCTGTCATCGCAAAGGGATTCAACTCCCAATCGAGGCGGATTCTATCTGAACCGGTCAGTCCGAGCACATCGTTTTGCCAGCTTTTTTTGCCGCCAGCCCAGTTCGTCCCATACCAGCCTGGCACGACATCGTTCAATTTTACCTCCAGGACCATCCCCGGCTTTGCGCCTTTCACCTCAATGGGTCCGACCATGGGGTGCAAGGGATTTTCTTCTTTTACCGCTGAGCGAAAAAACTCTCTATCAGTGCCTTTTGTGCGTGAATAGCCCCATTCGATGTCCGGTGTCTGCATCCGGATGCTGTCTCCGGAATCCACCGTCAAAATCGGCTTGTACGCATTGCTGAAGGATCCATGGAGATTATCAGATTTCAATTCAATTGTATGTATCATTGCGCCATCTCCTTATGCAATTTCATTCTTAGCCAGCTTTTGCTGCGTCTTTCTTTTAAAAAGCTTTGGATTCGTACCAATATATACTCCGGATAATACCATTGCCGCTCCGATCGCATGGGCAGTCGTGAACTTTTCTCCTAAAAACAGAGTAGCCATGATGACTGCGGAAACCGGCATCACGTTGATAAAAATTGATGCTTTCGCTGCTCCGACTTCCTTGATTCCGTTGTAGTACATGACAAACGAAATGACCGTGACCAGTACACTCATATGAATGATTGCTAGCCAGGTCACACCGGATGCCTGCTGGACATCCTGCCAGGATGTTTCTGCAACAGCAAATGGCAGTAAAAACAATGTGCCAAAGGCAACCGCGTAGGTTGTGGATTCAACGGAACTGAACTTCTTTAGAACGATTTTCCCGACAACACTGTACAGCGCCCAGCTAATCACAGCTCCCATCAACACAAAATCAATCGGTTCGAAGCCAAGCTGGAGAAGAGACAGCAGATGTCCATCAGTAATAATGAAAAAGGCGCCGGAAAGGGCAATCGCCAGGCCAATGACATTGTTGCGTGTGATCGTTTCTTTTAAGAATAAGGCTGATAAAAGGACAATCAACACGGGATTGGAGGCGATGAACAGCGAACTTTTAATGACCGGGGCGTGTTTGCTGGCCATGAAAAAGAATATGTTATACAACGCGATGCCCGTCAGGCCAAGAACTGCAAACAGGCCAATATCCTTCAAGTTTGGTTTCTTCAGATTTTTCTCCATTACAAACATAAGCGGGAAAAGGAGAATTGCCGCGCCGAAAAAACGGAAGAATGCGACCGTAGCAGGTTCAAAGCTTTCCACCGCGAATTTACCCGCGATGAACGCACTTCCCCATGTAGCCGTAGCGAATGTCAGCATCCCATATGTAATCCATAACTTTTTGTTCATCAAATTCCCTTCCATCTTTTTAAATTATTTAACTAGTATTGTAGCATCTTTTTCGGCAAGCGAAATAAAAAAATCTAAATGAGCTGAAACTTTTTTCGTCCTGCTAAGTCTAATGTAAAGGAAAATCAAAAACGGATATGAGGTGCTTTTTTGAAAAAGTTAATCGCAAGTTTCATTTTATTGAGTGTCATGTTTTTATTATCTGCATGTAATGGAGGAACTGAAATAGAAACCAGCATTGAAAAGCAGGCGGAAAAGAAATCGGAAAAGAAAGTTGATGAGCCCGGCAACACGGGAGTCATTCCTGAAGCCCTCTCAGCCAGTCTGGTAGAAGTCGATGAAGGCACGGAAGGTAAAGATTTTATTTACGAAGTGAAAAACAATACTGACAAGGAGATTGAAATTCCTTTTGACGAGAATGGCGGCCATGTTTATGTGCTCAGGGATCAATCTGGGAAAGAGGTCAACCGGAATGATGGACTGGGGACAATTCAAAGCAACCAGATCGTCAGTGCCGGAGAAGCCATTACGATTAAAATTGGAATGGGCGGATTGAAAAAAGGAACGTATGAACTAGAAGTCTGGATGGAGTCGGAACTGGACAACACGTATAATCAGACAATTACTTTTACCATCGAATAAACCCTTACAGGCAGAGGAGAAAACCTCTGCTTTTTGTGTACCAATTACTGGAATAAGGTGGTAAAATTAGACTGGGGGGATTACCACATGGGTTGGAAATTCATAATATTAGCAGCCATGATGATCTCAGTGCTTGCTTTCATTAAATTTGTGATTAGAAAATCGTTGAAGATCCCAAAAGTAAAAAAGGAATTTTTCTCTTACAATCATATTAATGATCAACATCGAAAAATAGACTGGGCTGTAAGATTCACGGCACTGATCGTTTATTTCTTCCTGATTCATCAACTGATGCTCGAAGAATTCCCGCTCAATGTATTTCTGATCATACTGTCTTTTTTATACAGCACTGAAAATTTTGTTCGAGCGTATTTTGAGTGGAGGCATTCAGAGCATCCAAGACAGTGGATCCTGTCACTGGCAGAAGGAAGTGTATTCATCATGATGGCGATGATCATTGTTCAAAATGACATTATGTTTTGGTTAACGAACAGATGATGAAAAGACCAAGAGGGATCATTACTGTCATTTTCATCGTTTCTTTTTTGGCCATCCTGTTTTTTGTGCTAACTGATGACAAACACTATCAAAACGTGAGTATGGTAATGATTATTGAAGAAAAGGCTCACTACATTGAACCAGGTAAATACCAGAAAATGTGGGTTGTTGGGTCCAATGCAAATGATCCTGGCCCAAATAAGGAAAGATTTAAAGTCATGATTGAGGATGCAAGAATCTACAATCTTATCGAAGAAGGAAAAGAGTATTTTGTCTCGTTCCAGGGTGAAAAAAAGATGGAAGACCCTGAATATCTCTACACTTTTGGACAGATTGAAATACCAGGAGGCACACAAATGGCAGGGGAAGGTGTCATAAAAGACTAAATCCGGGGGTGAAATGACTTGATAAAAAATAAAAGATTCTTAGGAATTGCTATTCTCCTTTTTAGTTTATCCATAATGATCAGCTTTCCTTTTCCACACGAGTATCCGATGGGGCAGGAACTGACATCAGCATTGAATATCCCGATAACGACAATCAACGGAATTAATTATGTAGGAGTAACTGCGTTAGCAATGCTTGCCGGCAGTTTATTCTTTCTTGTGAAATCATTAGAAAAGTTTCATATGCGGTTGGTATTGCTGGCTATTGTAGCAACTGTTTTCTTGCCAATCGGACTAGTCAGCGCCCGCTGTGAGCTCCCATTTAAGAATCATAGCAGCGATCAAGTCACCTTCAATGTGGAGTTTTACGATAAATATAGATTTGAAGATGAAGGGGAGATGCTCACACTGTTGAATGAGGGTGGACCTTTTGAAGTCACACTACAAGGAAAAGAGAGAAAAACCGTAAAAGTCGAGGCAGAAATTGATGTGTCGGGTAGGGCGAGCTTTGTATCAAGTGGGGGAGCTTGGGGTGTGAATCTGCAGATCAAGTCAGGTAATAAGCTTCGGAAATTATAGACTGTCAGGCATCCAGGGGGGAGTCAGCCATGAGAGAAATAAATCAAACAGTTGCATCAGGTGTTGTGGCAGGAATTTTCCTCGGACTTTTTTTAAAAGCGGTCGAATACATAACCGGTCTCAAAGTCTATACACTGCTGTTGAATGTAGACTACATTGCAATCCTAAAAGACTATGCATTCCCTGAATTTGTGGAATTCGTGTTCCACCTTGTGATCTCCGTACTTCTTAGCTTGGTGACCTATTATTATTTACTGAAAAGAACCAGCAAAATGAGATTAGTCATCAATCTTAGCCTTCTTGTAGGCTTCCTGTTATACCCAACGACAATGCTTTCAGACCGTACACCTGAAATCAACAGTACGTATGCCTTCCTGTTTTGGATGCTGGGACATGGACTTTATGGGGTTGTTCTCGGCTGGATGTTAACTAACATACGAAGGAATGAGGGGAGATAAAGATGAAGCGGACAATTGGAATCATTGGTGTACTTTTGTTTATTTTAACAGGCTGCAGTGAAGAAGAGCGCCAGTTAAAAGGACTAGTTTCCGAGAAGGAAGGCGAATATGGTTTATATGTCGTCGGACACGAGGAAGTTGACGGATTTAAACTAGCAGAAGAAGGCATCGATGAATCAAAAATCCATATCATCTACCATGCAAAGTCTCTCGAAGTCGCTCAGGAAAACTTCTCGACTTCCGGGATTGATAAAGAACCAGCATATGTAGTGTTGGACCATGACGCGATTGTTTTAAAAACCTACAAATACGATGAATTAGTCGAATTCCTTCTGGATAAAATTGCTCAATAGAAGCCCACGATACAAAGTGGACTTTTTTATTTTGAATGTCGTTGTCTTATAAGGGCCCAGATTCCCATAAAAACTAAAGAAGTAATAAACACTTTTACTAATGATATTTGTTCTGTTAGTGGTGTATGAGTCGTTCTGTCTGAGGAAAAAAGCGACCACCAGACAGGGTCAGGGAAGATGGCAGAGGCAATAAACCAGACACAATAAAATAGGAAAATACCAATCAAATAAGGTTTCATTCGATCTCCTTTCCAAAAAGCTCAGGCGACCCTGAGCTTTTTAGCTTTTAAATGTGTAAAATTATTCATTCCGATTACTTTCCTTGATCACTTCCATATAAAATTGGATGGCGTTCAAAAAGTTTTCTATACTTACATGTTCGTTCGTACCATGCATCCTATTGAGATCATCGGATGTGAGCTGTACAGGCAGGAACCGATAAGTATTTTCAGCGATCCGGTCATAATGCTTTGCGTCTGAACCAGCGAACATCAGGTAGGGGGCAATAACCGCTTCATCATACACATTCCTGGCGCTTTGCTGGATGGCTTTGAAATGCCAGCTATCCACAGAAGATACACCAGAAGCCTCTGAGCCGTCAACTTTAACTAAGATTTCCTCGTCTTCGACTGTTTTTTCGATAAAAGCTCTTACATCTTCCAGGGAGTCGCCCGGCATGAGCCGCAAGTTAATGATCGCCGAAGCTTTTTCTGGCAGGGCGTTGTATTGCTCCCCAGCCTGGAAGATGGTTGGTGCAATAGTCGTCCTGATCAATGCCGCTGATGCCGGCTGCTGCAAGAGGATTTTTTCGATTACAGGCTCGAAAACAAACTTATTTGCGAAGACATATTTCATTCCGAAACTCATTTCTGGAGCCACGAATTCAAATAGATCTTCTCCTGGCCCCTGGAGATCAGCAGGGAATTGGGTTTCCTCCAGCTTGGCAATGGCGCTGGCGACCCGGCCGATATTCGTCCGGTCCTTAGGCTGTGATGAATGGCCGCCACTGCCTTCAATCGATAGTTCCGCCGTTGCCGAGCCTTTTTCAGAAACACCGATCACTCCCACTGGTTGAGTTACACCAGGGACCATGTTTTCGACAATCGCTCCTCCTTCATCTAAAACAAAGGCAAACTTGACACCTCTGTCATTCAGTGTGCTGACAATCATGCTGGCTCCATCATCACCGCCGATTTCCTCATCATGCCCGAACATAAAATAAAAATCGCGTTCCGGCTTAAAGCCTTCACTGAGCAGATGCTCCACAGCTTCGAGAATGCCTATGACCCCAATTTTGTCGTCCAGCGACCCGCGGCCCCAAATCTTCCCGTCAGCAACTGTCCCGCTGAAAGGGGGCTGCTCCCAGTTTTTCTCTGTGCCTTCGAGGACAGGGACAACATCATAATGGCTCGTCAATCCGACCGGAAGCTTGGCAGCAAATCTACCTTTCCATTTATAGACTAGAGAATGACCATTCACTTTTTCCAATTCCAGCTGGTCATGAACAGCTGGAAAGCTTTGTTCCAGGAAGGAGATAAAGCGATCGAATTCCGCCAGATTCATTTTACTGCGATCCTGATAGGAGATCGTTTGGAATTGAATAGCCTTGGAAAGGGTATCAATCGCATGGTCTTCTTTAATTGTTCCTGTATAATGAGCGGGAGCTGGTTGACGGGTTTCCAGGGTGAGGGTGTTGAACATGGTGACAATGATGAAAAGTAACAGTAAACTGCCAAGGGCAAGCAGGGTGAATTTCATTTTTTTCATAAGCCATTAATCCCTCCAAAGTGGCTTTTTAAAAAAGCCTCCGGGAATCCCAGAGGCTTTTGTTCATTAAGCAATTTCAGGTGCATGTTGCTGCTTTTCCGGTTCAGGAACGAAGGCCAGGATGATCATCCCGATGACGAACAGGACGACGAGGCTGAATACGCCCATACTGGAATTGCCGGTAAGCTGCGCGGTGAGTCCCACCAATAATGGTCCCATGATGGAGGCGAATTTGCCAAAAATATTGTAGAAGCCGAAGAACTCGTTTGCGTTTGCCTTCGGTACTAATTTTGCAAAGTAGGAACGGCTGAGTGCCTGGATGCCACCCTGTGATGTAGCAACCAGCATCGCAAGGATCCAGAAGTCTGTCGTCGTTTCCAGGAAGTAGGCATAAATACAGACAACGATATAAACGGAGATGCCGACATACAGCATTTTTTTACCAGTAAAGCGTTCGGATAAGCGGCCGAAAAGAATTGCAAACGGCCAGGCAACAACCTGAGTAGCAAAAAGGATGATTAATAGATTCGTAGAGCTGATGCCGAGATCTGTCCCATATGCCGTCGACATCGTTATGATCGTACCAACACCGTCGATGTAAAAGAAATAAGCTAATAAGAATAAGAATAATGCCCTGTACTTGCGGATTTCCTTGAAGGTTTTCCCTAGTCGTTTAAAGCTTTGCAGGACCAATTGCGGTTCGCGCTCGATGTAATGCTTCTGGTGAACATTTTTGAACATGGGAATCGACCATAGCCCCCACCAGAGCGCGGTGATGATAAAAGCTGTCTGGCTTGCCAGCGTCATTGAGATCGGAAGGACCTTTGTCTGGGCTAAAATGATGATGGCGATCGAGACAATGAAGGGGATCGTACTTCCGATGTATCCCATCCCGTATCCTCTTGCTGAAACCCTGTCCATACGCTGGTCGGTTGTTACATCGACAATGAATGCATCATAGAAAACATTCGAACCGGTTGATCCCAGCACGGCGAGGGTGTAGACAACAAGCAGCATCAGCCAGTTTCCGCTCGGTACGAACGCGAGTCCGGCAGTAAAAATAATCCCCAGAGTGAAGAAAATCGTAAAAAAGCGTTTTTTCATCCCTTTGTAATCGGCAATCGTTCCGAGGATCGGCCCAATCATCGCGAGTATGAAAGTGGCAATTGCGATCGTGTAGCCCAGATAGGCGGTAGAATTCGACAGGCTCACACCTGCTTCCGTGGCAGAAGCCTTGTAGAACAGCGGGAATACAGCGGTCGAAATGATAATCGAATAAGCCGAGCTGGCCCAGTCATAACGAATCCAGCTGCTCTCTTCCTTCGTAAATCCTTTCATCATTTTGCCCCCAATAAGTATAATTTTTATCTCTTATTCTTGTGAAACGTTAACCGTGAATTAAAAGGATGCAACCGTGAAAAAAACTCTCATAACCGTTAAAAAAATCGAGCCAACCGTGAATAAAATTGTTCTAACCGTAAAAAATTCGTCCAACCGTAGAATTAATCGATTCAACCGCAGAATTAACAGATCCAACCGTATTAATTCTGGGTTTAACCGTATAATTACTTGAATCAGCCGTAGAATCAAGTGGCCCAACCTCAGAATAAATAGCTCTTGAACCGTAGAATTCCCCTTACAGAGCGAATAAGCAGCATACAAGCTTTTAAATAATGGCTAAGAAACATCCCATCTAGTAAGAAACTAAACCGATTGGTACTATATTTCGCTTTAGAAATGAAAAAGACCTGCTGCCTGAGTTTTAAATATCCAAAATTCCTTCTAAAATGCGGCCATCTGTATCTCCGAGATCCAATCCGAGCAGGCGGGCGAAAGTTGGTCCTTCGTCAACAAGGTGCATAGAACGGACTTCCATGCCAGGGCGGATGCCTTTTCCGGCTGCGAAGAAAACGGTATGGTAGCCTTCTTTCTCAGGGGAGTAGCCATGGCAGGCGAAGGTATATTTTTTTGTTTGGGCATCCTGTTCCGTCACTTCTTCGATGTATTGGCCTTGAACTGCCTCGCTAAAATAAAACCCACTTGCAGCTTCAAGCATCCTGAATGCTGTCCCATCAGCTCCTTTGGCGTTCGCTTCCTGGCCAGTGATGACTTTTTCGATTCCGTTGAATTCGTCTTGTGCAAGCTCAGTCAGCAGTTCGGATACTGCGTTTTTTGTAACAAGATCGTAAGGGTCTTTTACATAGACATAAGCAGATCCGTCACAGCTTTTGCAATAGGCTTTCCAGTCAGTCACCTTGCCGGAAGAATTTGTTTGGATAAGTCCTCTTTCTCTAAATAATACGTTCAATTTCACTACTTTAGACTCATCAAGTGCACTGTGGTCCCCAAGTATGACGACGGTTGTATCTTCTTCAATCCCAGCCGCCTTGATAGCTTCCATGATGCTGCCTAGCCGCTGATCGTGGCGGTGAAGGGCAGCAGTGGCTTCTGCTGATGAAAAGCCATACATATGACGCTGGGAATCCAAATCGACAAAGTGAATCAGCATCAACTCAGGTTTCCTCGTTTTAATGGTTTCCACTGTTGAGGCGAGGACGAAATCATCCAGTTCAGGCTGGCGAAGTCCGTTGCGTAAACGGCCGAATTTTGCGTTCATCTCCAGCTGGTAGCCTGGACTGCCATTGAATAGAGAAACAGGAACCTGGTGATGCCAAGGGCGGTTCGCAAAAATTTCGGGCATATTGTAGTCAATCGATGATTTTGCCGTAACAGGCCATAGTAGTGCCGCTGTTTTCATTCCGGCCTTTTTCGCTTCATCGTAAAGGGTTGTCCCTTTTATGTGAGAGCGGTGCCAGTACCAGTCAGGTGAAATCCTTCCCGGCTGGATGAATGTATTGTTCACAATGCCGTGCTTGTTCGGGAAATTACCGGTCACAATGGTGGCATGGCAAGGATAGGTGACAGAAGGGTAGATCGTTTCGACCTGGGTACAGTATGAACTTTTTTCTATAAAAGCTTTGAAATTCGGAAGCTCCCTGAGCAATGGGACATCATGCTCAGAAAGGCAGTCAAATGAAATGACGATTAAGTGGTCTGTCAGTCGAGTCATAGCAGCCTCCAAATGATGTTTATAGTATAAATATAGCAGAATATAATGGAAAAAATAGCGAGAATTAGCAGGAGTCCTTTCAATTTTACCGAAATGGAATAAGGTAGGGATCTGCTGGTAGTAGAATGCAACTCAAAAAAAGGAGGGGGATAGGGTGGAATTGATTGAGAAAGCATTGCAAATCGCGGCTGCCGCCCATGAAGGACAGTACCGGAAAAATACAAAAATCCCTTATATCGCACATCCCGTCGCGGTAGGGATGATCCTCCAAAAAGCTGGTTACTCCGATGACTTGGTCGCAGCAGGAATTCTTCATGACACCGTCGAGGATACCGGTTTGACGATGGAGGATATAGAGCGGGAATTTGGAAGAAACATTGCTGAAATCGTCGCCGGCTGCTCAGAGCCGGATAAATCGCTGTCATGGGAAGATCGGAAGGAACATACAATCGAATTTTTAAGGAACGCACCTGAGGAAATCCGTGTGGTCGCATGTGCGGATAAGCTGCATAATATAAGGTCCATTCGCCTGGATATCGAGCAAAACGGTGAGGAAGTCTGGAGCAGGTTCAAGCGAGGACGGGAACAGCAGGAATGGTATTACCGAAATGTCATTGAGAGTTTAAGTTACAAAGGGGAATTTCCGCTGCTGGAACAGCTAAAAGCAGAAGTTGAGCAATTATTTAAGTGATACTGGAGAAACTCATACATTTAATCCAATAGAGGAGGAATCTTTCTTTTGACAATTAAAACCACTCCAATAACAAACAAAGTTAACAATGTCTTCATCCACGTCAGCGATCTGAAAAAATCAGTACAATGGTATTGCGATTTGCTTGGAATTCCATTCAACGCTGATGAAATAGAGTCTCCGGTGTACAACATTCCTGTTAACTCTGCTACTGGACTCACCCTTGATGACCATACATTTGATCCTGGGTTTAAACTGCACCCATCAGGGCATGTTTTGTTCAACTTCTTCGCTGAGGACATTGATGCAGCTTATGATTTTATAAAATCAAATGAAATAAAAGTCGTAAGAGACCTGGAGCGAATTGGTGATTTTGCTTATTTTAACTTTAGTGATCCGGATGGGAATGTTTTAATGATTTGCAATTGTTAATGGGAATTGAGTCTTAGTTAACACAAAATCCTGACAATCAACGTCAGGATTTTGTGTTTTGCATTTTTTTTACCGCAAGATGCAAGCTGGAGAATATCGGAATCTCCTTCATATTGATGCCTAAATGGACCATTGTGACGGCTATTTCGGGGCGGATTCCGGTGAAGATGGTTTTTATGCCGGTTAAGTTTAACGCATCACTGACCTTGAATAACCGGGAAGCTACCATCGTATCTATGACAGGTACGCCAGACAGGTCAATTATGACGTGGCTGAGACCTAATTGATTGACTTTGGTTAACGCTGATTCCATTATTTCCTGGGCTCTCTTTGTATCAATATCTCCGATCAGAGGGAGGACTCCTATTTCTTCGGTGATTTTTATAACAGGAATTGACAGCTCGAGGTTCAACGCTTCAAGAGCATTGTACCGTTTACTATAGCGGCTTGTATAGGAGATGCTAAGCCAATAGATGGCACGGTCGACAACGAAATTGAATCGGGATATCACTCCGTAAAAATCATCAAAGGAAAGTTTGAATTGATCAGCCTGATTTTTTATGATTGATCCGATTTTGTCTCGATATGTCCTGACTTCGTCTATTGCAATGTCCAGCGGGAGGTCCAAGTTGATTAAAAAATTTACGGCCTCATCGCCCCAGTCCTTAAGGATGCTGAATGAGGTATCGAGGTTGTCTATTATGGAATAAGCATATATTTCAACGAGATTATGTCTCCATTTATATAGGTTTTCCTGTACCTGGGGTGTGTATTGGTTAGGGGTTTCAGTCGTTCTGGTATCCACTAAGGATTTTTTTGACAAAAGAATTTGTTCGGAAATAATTTTTGCTTTAGTAGGATCAATCATTTTTTGGCCTTGCCCTCCCTCAATATTATCTATCAAATTATAGCACAGTGAACTGGTTCGACAGTAATCTGAAGGTCCTTGATGGAGGATATTCCCAGACTAGATAACGTTAGAGGGGGGTAAAGAAAGATAATTCCGAAAAGGGGTGAAAGATCATGACGAAAGTAAAAATGTCTAAAGAAGAGCTATTTGAACAGATTAAAAATAGTGATGGCAACTTGAAGATTTCGTCAGTGTCCTCGGTTGAAGAGGGAGAAGAAGTAATCGCCCTGGCTAAGCACCTTGAACACGATGGAAAAATTGTCCTCCTGGAGTACTGCCTGGACAAGAAACCACTTTCCGTATCATTAAAAACCAAAATTCCTGATTAATTTATATATGGCGGACCGCTTTATTATTGGCGGTCCGCTTTTTTATTCCCCTGAAATAATAATTGCTAGTAGTAAAGCATGAAAAAAGACGAGGAAAACGTTTTCTTTTGAAGATTCTAAAAATTTTAATTGACTGAATAATATAACTATATTATTATTGCCCTTATAACTTTTCTTTCGTAAGACGAAGCGTTGAAGCGGAAGAGAAAATGGGGGGATTCATGATGTCACAGATGTTAGCATTGGTTATTGTTGTATTTATTCTACTAGTAGGTGATTTAGTCGCTGTAAGGACAAAAGCATGGGTTCCGTCCATGTTCGTCTCAGCTGTCCTGTTCCTGATCGGCTACTGGACATTCTTTCCGAAAGAAATTGTCGCGCTTGCTGGTGTTCCTTCAGCGGTAGCGGTAATGATGATGTACTTGCTGATCACAAACATGGGTACACTGCTTTCAATCCAGGAATTGAAAAATCAGTGGAAAACCATCGTGATTGCTTTATCAGGTGTATTAGGAATCGTCGCCGTGCTGTTGAGTCTCGGGACTTTGATTTTCGGTTTCCAAACGATGGTTGTTGCAGTACCGCCACTGGTTGGGGGAGTCGTTTCCGCTCTCATCATGTCTGAAGGCGCAAGTCAGGCTGGTCTGGCATCTCTGTCTGTTTTCGCAATCGTCATCTATGTCATGCAGGGCTTTGCGGGTTACCCGTTGACTTCACTCGTTCTGAAAAAAGAAGGCAAGAGACTTTTGAAACAGTATCGTGAGGGTAGCCTTGCAGCGGCAGAAGTTGCTGCGACTGCAGAAGCTGCACCACCTGTTGAATTAAAACTATTTAAAAACATGCCAGAAAAATATAATACCGAATTCTTTAAGTTTTTCAGATTGGCGCTGGTTGCTTACCTGGCATACTTAACTTCCACTTTATTAGCGCCAGTTGTCTCGGTCAGCCCATTCGTTCTTGCCCTGTTATTCGGTGTCATCGCGACTAGCGCCGGCTTCCTTGAAAAACAGGTGCTGCAAAAAGCAAACGGATTTGGGATTGCAATCCTTGTGTTGATGCTCTTCATTTTCGATGGATTGAAGCAGGCCACGCCTGGTATGCTGCTGGAAATCCTCGTTCCGCTGATCGGCGCCATTGTCCTTGGGCTGGTTGGTATGTATGTGTTCTCCTTCATTGCAGGAAAACTGTTAAAAGTCAGCAAGGAAATGGCATTTGCGGTGTCTTTGACGGCACTGTACGGCTTTCCGGCAGATTACATCATCACAAATGAAGTCATCAACTCTTTGACAGAGGATGAAAAAGAACGAGAAGCATTGACGAGCCATATGCTTCCGCCAATGCTTGTCGGCGGCTTCGTGACGGTCACCATCGTATCGGTTGTTCTCGCCGGCATTTTCGTTGGATTCTTGTAAAAGAAGGAGGCTATAAAATTGCTAGAATTAAAAGAGCGTATCGAACAGCACATTGATCAAATAAGTGAGTATACCGCAACTCCCGGAAGAGGAACGACACGGCTAACCTATAGCCAGGAGGATTTGCAGGCTCGCCAGTATATAAAAAAGAAGATGAATGAATATGGACTTCAGGTTCGTGAAGATGGCTTCGGGAATATCTTTGGCAAGCTGGAAGGCACATTAAAAGATGCACCAAGCGTTTTGATTGGATCACACTTTGACTCTGTACCCCACGGCGGCTCCTACGACGGGCCCGCCGGGGTGGTGGCTGCACTCGAGGTGGCCGGACTTTTTGCCAAACATAACGTCACACCTAAATATCCATTGGAGATCGTTGCATTAGTGGAAGAAGAAGGCGCCAGATTTGGTGGAGGATTGCTGGGGTCCAGAGGGATGGTTGGGCTCCTGAGTGAAGAAGATTTTAATAGCTTAGCAGATAAAGACGGCATTTCAACTGTAGAAGCGATGCGGAAGATCGGTCTCGATCCATCGCTTCCGAAGCAAAGAGATCCAGGGACAATGAAAGCTTTTCTGGAGTTACATATTGAACAAGGTCCTATTTTAGAAGAAAAGAAGATTCCAATCGGAGTTGTCGAAGCAATTGTCGGTTTGACTCAGCTGGAAGTGAATGTGAAGGGACAGGCAGGCCATGCGGGCACAACTCCAATGGACCGCCGGGCAGACGCACTGGTGGCCGCATCAAACATGATTGGTCAGCTGCCCGGACTTGCGGCTGAGGAAGGGAAAGGCACTGTCATTACGGTTGGACGCCTGAATGTTTTTCCGAATGGTGCCAATGTCATACCGGATGAAGTCGTTTTTTCAGTGGATATCCGGTCAGGAGAAGAAGAGCATGTCCTGAATGCAATCGAAAAAACGAAGGCACTGATTCAATCTTTTAGTGGAAATGGAATTCAATCCTCAATCGAACAGCTGCTCTATATCCAGCCGAAGGAATTGAATGCAGGCATCCGCACTCTTTTAAAAGAAAAAAGCGAAGCGCTTGAAATTCCTTATTGTTCAATTAACAGCGGCGCAGGACATGATGCGATGGTCCTCTCAGATTACACAGAGGCAGGGATGCTGTTCATCCCAAGCAAAAATGGACTGAGCCATTGTCCGGAGGAATGGTCCGATTCAGAAGATATTGCCAGGGCTGTGCGGATTTTTTACGAAACAGCTTTGCAGTTAACGGAGGCGGAATAATGATCAATCGAACTTTAAAACAAGCTTTTAATGAGTATAAGGATGAATTGACCGAGCTGAGGAGGAAGCTGCACAGCGAGCCAGAACTGAGCTGGGAGGAATACAAAACAACCGATTTTGTCTGCGAATACCTCGATGAGCTGGGAATTTCCTATAAACGGACAGAACCTACCGGCGTCATTGCCGAGATCAAAGGCGGTAAGCCGGGCAAGACGGTCGCGTTGAGGGGAGATATGGACGCACTTTCGGTGGAAGAGCTGAACAAAGATTTGCCATATGCTTCGACAGAGGAAGGCAAGATGCACGCATGCGGCCATGACGCCCACACTGCGATGCTGCTGGTTGCTGCGAAGGCACTGAATGAAATCAAGGAAGAGCTTCCGGGGAATGTTCGATTATTGTTCCAGCCTGCTGAGGAAGTAGCAGAAGGGGCAAAAGCTTTGGTTGAACAAGGTGCCGTAGTGGGAGTCGACAACGTTTTTGGGATCCACATCTGGTCACAGATGCCGACTCATAAGGTCAGCTGCACGCCAGGACCTTCTTTTGCATCAGCTGACTTATTCAAGGTCACTTTTAAAGGGAAAGGCGGGCATGGTGCCATTCCTCAAGCTTGTATAGACGCCGCGATTGTCGCCTCGTCCTTTGTGATGAATGTGCAGTCCGTTGTGTCGAGGACAATCGACCCTCAACAGGGAGCCGTTCTGACAGTCGGTAAAATGGTCGTAGGAACCCGATTCAATGTCATTGCCGAAAATGCAGTGATCGATGGGACGGTACGTTGCTTTGATCCGGCAACCCGTGATCATATTGAAGCGCAGCTCACTCATTATGCAGAGAGTGTTGCGGCGATCTATGGAGCGACAGCTAAAGTGGATTACATTCGTGGAACACAGGCTGTCATCAATGATGAAGTCAGCGCGAAGCTTGTCCAGCAGGTAGCCGCAGAAGCGTTCGGCGAGGATGTCGTATATCATGAAAAGCCGACAATGGGCGGAGAGGATTTCAGCTTCTATCTTGATGAAGTACCTGGAAGTTTTGCACTTGTAGGCAGCGGGAATCCGGAGAAAGATACAGAATGGGCCCACCATCATGGGAAATTCAACATCGACGAGGATGCACTGGCGACAGGGGCAGAGCTTTACGCCCAGTATGCATGGGCTTACTTGAATCAAAAATAAAAAAAGTGGAGAACCCTGGCGCGGTTCTTTACTTTTCATTACCTCTTCTTCTTTTTGCCAGGATCGGCAGCCACTGTTGGCTTTTGTTTTGCCTCAAGTGTAACCTGCACATGATATGTCTTCTCATCAACAGCCGTCACACTGGCAACCTTCGCCTTACGACCCTTGATTTTCAGGTCCTCTCCAACCGCAGGAACCTGCTGGCGAAACTGATTCAACAACGCAATTCTGTTTTCAAAAAAATGAACAACAAACATTCCCCATCACCCAATTTCTATAGTATTCGCTTTCCTATCACTAACATATTGACGTGATGCTAGGTTTAGAACTTATTAATAGAAGCAATGAGAAAGATTTTAGTAGGATTGATTTTTTTTAAAAAGGGAAGAATTTGTAAGGAGGACATGCATTGGCTGAAAGCTAGGTTTAGGTTTGAAGTAAGCAAAAAACTAATGTGGTGAAAAGTGAGACAAGGATGGCAGGATTAGCATGGATTGGCGCCCTATTTTTGCGAAACCAAGAAAAAGAGGTCACCAATAAGCGGGATTGGCGCCCTATTTTTACGAAAGCGAGAAAAAGAGGTCACCAATAACCAAGATTGGTGACCTAATTTCGTGAAAGCGAGAAAAAGAGGTCACCAATAAGCGAGATTAGTGCCCTAATTTCTTGAAATCCAGGAAAAGAGGTCACCAATCCCCCAAATTTTTCAAAGGGATGATAAATCAGTAAAAATGTTAATGGAGGTTACCGTAATGGGAGAATTTAAGTTTCCGGAAGGTTTTTTATGGGGCGGTGCAACTGCTGCCAATCAAATAGAGGGTGGATATAAGAAAGGAAACAAGGGCTTGAATGTGGCCGATGTTCTTCCGGGGGGCAAGGAGCGCTATGAAACCTTGATGAAATCTGGTTTTGATTTTGAAATCAAACCAAATCAGTATTACCCGAATCATGAGGCGATTGATTTCTATCATCGGTATGAAGAGGATATCGCTTTATTTGCGGAAATGGGATTCAAGGCTTTTCGGATGTCGATAGCCTGGACACGCATTTTCCCTAATGGCGATGAAACGGAGCCGAATGAAGAGGGGCTTGCTTTTTACGATCGTGTTTTTGATGAACTGCATAAGCACGGGATTGAACCTGTCGTTACGCTCTCTCACTATGAGCTGCCGCTTCATCTGGTAAAAGAGTATGGAGGCTGGCGCAGCCGGCAGGTTGTCACATTCTTTGATCGCTATGCAAAGGTGCTATTTGAGCGATACAAGGACAAGGTGAAATACTGGATGACCTTTAATGAAATTAATAGTGCGTTGGTGATGCCAATCAATGGTCTTGGTTTCTCGATTGAAAAAGAAGAGGATCGTTACCAGCCGACTTTTCAGGCGTATCATCATCAATTTGTGGCGAGTGCCCTTGCGGTAAAAGCTTGCCATGACATCATTCCAGATTCAGAAATAGGCTGCATGATTCTGTTTGCACCGGTGTATTCATTCGACAGCAATCCTGATAATGTTTTATATGCTCTCAAGGAAGAGCAGATCTTCAATTATTTTTGTGCAGATGTACAAGTAAGGGGAGAGTATCCTTCCTTCACGAACCGCTTTTTCAAGGAACACAGCATCGAACTGGATATCCAGGAAGGAGATCTGGAAATTTTAAAAGAAGGCATAGTGGACTATATTGGATTCAGTTATTATATGTCGCGAACTGAAAAGAAGGTAAAATCGCCGGAGGATGCGACTCAAGGGAACATCATCGGCGGTGTCAGGAATCCTTTCCTCGAAGTTAGTGACTGGGGATGGGAAATTGACCCGGTTGGTATGAGGATTAGCCTGCATAAATTATTTGATCGATATCAAAAGCCGCTATTCATCGTTGAAAACGGCTTAGGTGCCTTTGATGAGCTTACTGAAGACGGTTCTATCAATGATGACTACCGTATTGACTATCTTCGTGAGCATGTAAAAGCTATGGGTGAGGCTATTGAAGATGGAGTTGAACTGATGGGCTACACCAGCTGGGGCTGCATCGATATGGTCAGCATGTCCACAGGCGAATTTTCCAAGCGGTACGGTTATATATACGTAGACAAGCATGACGATGGCAGCGGAACATTGGATCGGAAAAAGAAAAAATCTTTTTTCTGGTACAAAGATGTGATTGAAACAAATGGGGAAAAACTATAGATTTCATGGAGGGCTGAATTTTCAGCTCTCTTTTTCTTGGAAGAATAGGAAGGAGTTTGGAGTATTTACGTGGAAAATAAGAATGACCAACAAAAGGGAATGGAGTGATAACGATGATTGATCAAATCGGTCAAATCATGCTTTACGTTCATAACCAGGATGAAGCAGTGAAGTTTTGGACTGAAACATTGGGATTCCGTGTAATTGCTGAAGAAGATAATCAACAGGGGATGCGATGGATTGAAATCGCACCGAAAACTGATTCTGAGACCAGGATCATCCTCCATAACAAAGAATGGGTTGGAAAAATGTCCCAGGGTCTGAATCTGGGTACACCTTCATTAATGTTTTTCACTAAAAACCTTGAAGAGTTTCGTAGTGAACTCGTAGAAAAGGGTGTGAAAGTTGGCGAGATTGTCGAAATGCCTTCAGGAAAGGTTTTTAATTTTGCTGATAATGAAGAACAATACTTCGCTGTGATGGAAAGAAAGTAAAGATTGTTAAGTAGTTTTTAATGCGGTGCTTCTTAGTGAGGGACCGCTTATTTCCTTTTTGCAAGGATGTTTATTTGCTGTGGAAAGGAGGAGAAGCATTGAAAACTTCAAGATTCTTTCTTATATTACTAATTTTAATCATTACCGCGTTTTTAACAGCGTGTAGTAAAGGAATGGCTTTTGAGATAACGAAAGCAGAAAGGAGAGTTACAGAAACAGATGACCGCATTCAACTGGAACTTGAATATGAAATCATCAACCATAGCAATGAAGACTACTTTTTCACTCTGGTTTTTCCGTCCTATATACAAGATGCTCTCATTACTAAAGTAGGAATAAATAAACTACCAGGTAAAAGCAGCACTTCAAATGTTGAAATCATAAACATTAGGAAAGATAGTGCTGAGATGACAGATGAAACAATTGAAGCCATCCTTAATGGAGATATTCCGATTGTACAAGAAATCCTGATTGGAACAACTATTAGTTTAAATTAACTTTCCAAGAAAAGAGGGAAGCTCATGATCAAATTTTTCGAATACAACTGGCAGGTTAGAGATGAGTGGTTTGACTGGTGTGAACAACTGTCAGCTGATGAATTGCTAAAGGAAAGAACGGGAGGAGTGGGCTGTATCTTAAATACTCTATTCCACATAATTGATGTTGAATATAGCTGGCTTCGTGGTATTCAGGGGAAAGAGGATATAGTCTTTGACTTTGCTGAATATAACACTTTATCCAAGGTAAAGGCACTTTCGGATCAACTGCGAAAGGAAATCATGCAATTCTTCAACACCGGCATAGGGGTATCGAGACTTGTACAAGTACCATGGGACAAAAATCACTACTCTGTTGAGGATATCCTGCATCATATTATTGCACATGAAATCCATCATATTGGCCAGCTGTCTGTTTGGGCAAGAGAACTCGGGATGGTACCGGTATCGGCTCATTTTATTGGGAGGAAATTCAATGAATATCGAAATTAAAAGTATTGATGAAAAGCCTATTAAAGCAAGTGAGCTATTAGAACTTTATCACAATGCTGGCTGGTGGCCGGAACGAACAGAGTATGACTTAGCCGAGATGTTATCAAAGACGGTCTCGGTCGGCGCATGGAAAGACGGCAATCTGATTGGTTTTGCCAGAGCTGTTACCGATGGGGAATTCAGGGCGTATATAGAAGATGTCGTCATACATAGTTCTTTTCAAAAAGGTGGTACTGGAACGGAACTGATATCGAGATTATTAGAAGGGCTTACCCATATTGATGTCATAAGCTTATTTTGTGAGGAAAGTCTAATTCCTTTCTATGAAAAAAATGACTCTAAGTACAGCAAAGCGCAATACGTCATGCATAGAAAACAAGAATCGTAAACTAGATCCCACTTCAAAATTATTCCATGCGTGATATACTGTTAAAAGATGGATAAAAGAGGTGGGACAAATGGAGTTGATAACAGGAAAGCTGGTTATTGTTTCGATGTTTTTACTTGTTGTGACGATGATTGAAACGCTTGCTTATGCTACAAGGATTTCTGGTGCCAGGGTGGGCTTAATTGCAACGGCGATTTCTTTGTTTAGTACATTAGTAGTTGTTTCAAGGTTTTCAACGATTTTTCAGCAGCCAACTACAGCTAAAATGATTGCAGAAGCCCCAGCTGATAACAAATTAAACTTTATCACAGATCAATATACCATTTTAATCGGTGTGACTTCTCTAGGGGTATTGCTAGGCATTTTATTATTTCCTACATTTATCAATATTTTTTCGAGAGCGATTGTTCAATTGGCGAGGGAAAAAGGATCGTTGTTTACAATGGTAAAAAAACAAATGAATCCATCAGGAATTGGAAAAATACTGCGTTGCTTCCGGCTCCCAAGGTTTACATACCTGGAAGGCATCTCCCTTAAAACAATACCGAAACGTCTTTTTGTTATTAATGTCGCGGTGTCAGCTGTCTTCACAATTGGTGTTCTTTCTTCTTTGTATGCAACGATGCTCGTACCCGCCGATCATATTGCGACCGCTACCATGTCTTCTGGCATTATCAACGGGATTGCAACCATCCTATTAACCTTGTTTATCGACCCAAAGGCGTCAGTACTGGCTGACAGGGTAATGAAAAAGCAGTGCGATTATGTTTACTTGAAGAGCTACTCTTTGACGATGATTAGTTCCAAATTTGTGGGAACCATCGTGGCGCAAGCCTTATTCATTCCCGCGGCTTATTATGTCGCCTGGTTTGCAGAAAGGATTTAATGACCTTTTTAATGGGAGATGTGAGTATGATTTATAGAATAAAAACGTATAAAATCAAGCCAGAAAGACTGGAGGATTTCAATTTTTTCTTCCATTCTTATTTGTATCCTAACCAGATGAAGCATGGTGCAAAATTAGTGGGGAGATGGGCCAGTGAAAGCAAGGAAGAAGTTCTGGCTATGTGGGAATACAGAAGTATGGACGATTATGAGCAGATTGAAAAGCATATAAGGAATAGTGAACTTCACAATGCTGCCAAGGAGAAATTAATAGAATTAGGGGATTTTATTCTTGATAGTCATCAAGACTTTATGACTTCAACAGCTCCTTACCCTTCTTCTTATCATCCGCCGAAACATATCATGTCTGTCAGCGGCTACATAACAAATGCAAGTGGAGAGGTACTCCTTGTCCGAAACCTTCATCGAGCGGATACAATGGAAATGCCTGGCGGCCAGGTGGAAGAAGGCGAACGGTGGAGGAAGCCATTCACCGTGAAATTTTAGAAGAGACACGGACAAAGGTTCGCTTAATTGGCATCACAGGTATATATCAAAACATGACCAACGGAGTCACCTGTATCGTCTTTCGAGGTGAGCATCTATCCGGGGAACCAACTACAGCCGAAAATGAAACCTCAGAAGTGGTATTCACCAAACTTACTAGTGAAAATATCGATGAGTTCATCACAAGGAAGCAATTTAAAAGCAGGACGCTTGATGCCATGGCGCCAAATTATCTACCTTATGAAGCTTTTAAAGCAAGGCCATATGAGTTGGTTAGCAGATTTGAGGTAAAGAAAGAGTTTGAGAGCCGAGAGTTGTATTAAGGAGCAATAGCTTGCCAAAGTAAAAAATGCTCGGGAGAGAGCATTTTTTACTTTTTTGGCTAAAACTTAAAGCAGAGATTCCGCTCCATCAATATATACTTCAGTACCTGTAATGTGGGAGGACATATCTGATGCAAGGAAGAAGACAAGATCGGCAACTTGTTCTGGTTCGCCTGCACGTTCTTCTAATGGCTGGTTTCCTTCCGGGTATTCAACCGGTATTTTGATTTTTTCCAGATCGTCTTCTTGTGGAAAGGTGTTTTTGCCGATATTGGTTTCAATTGCTCCAGGACAGATGATGTTGACGCGGATTTTATATTGAGCAAGTTCCAGGGCTGCCATTTTTCCAAAGCCTGTTTGGCCGATTTTGGATGTGCTGTAGGCGGACATCCCGAAGTTTTTGTAGATTCTGTTTCCGTTGATCGAGCTGGTGATAATAATGCTTCCGCCATTCTTTTTCATATGAGGGATGGCATATTTGACGGTAAGGAAGGTTCCTTTCAGATTGGTGTTGATCGTTTCATCCCAGTCCTCAGGCTCCAGATCTTCAATAGGGGCAATCACCCCGTTGATTCCAGCATTTGCAAAAACAATGTCGATTTTACCCCACGCCTCCATCACCTTTTGGTAGCTTTCTTTCATCTCAACTGGATTTGCAATATCACATTCCAGAATCATCGCTTTGCCGCCGCTTTCCTCAATTGATTCTTTTACTTGTTTTGCGTTCTCTTCTTTGACATCCAGCAGGGCTATCTTTGCACCTTCCTGAGCTAATTTTAATGCCGCGGCCCTGCCGATTCCGGAGCTTGCCCCAGTAATAAAAGCCACTTTACCGTCTAATTGACTCACACCATTTCCTCCTTAGCTGGCTTGGATTACTTTTACTTTTGCCCAAAAACGCGAATTGTAAAACAGCTTCAGCTATATCAGATTGGAATTCTATGAAACTTTTTACAGAGATTCCCGTATTAATAGACAGTTTATCTCCAGTGAATAGGAGTATTTTTTTCATTCAGGATTGTCGAATGGAATCGCAAATTGGAGTTTTTGGGAGGTCGAATACATGGACAAACAGGATCAAATGATTTCTAAACTAGAGGAAGTCTTAAATGAAATAAGAGCTGGGAAGAAGGAAAGTGCGGCTAGTGGGGTGTTTTCCAGAAGCGCTGTTAAAAGGCCGATTCGGTCAATTTTGCTCATTTTTCTCGTTCTTGTCGCCGCATCAGGAGCGGGTATATGGTATTCAAACGATAGCAAGGGAAAGGCGGAGACATCCGTCTTCATTGAACAAGTTCATGGGCTGGCGTCGCTTGCCACGGCTGAAGCGCATGTAAAGGTCGTGATTGAACAGGAGGATTATAAGCTGTTTGGCGAGGAAATCCGTTTCAATCTACCGGGAACAAAGCGCGAACTGCTCATGATTGTCCCAGCGACAGTGGTAGCAGGGGTGGATTTGAAGAGCATTGATCAGGAAGACATGAAAGTGGATGACGAAAGAAAGATCGTTGAATTAACGCTGCCTGATGCTGTTTTGCTTCAGGAGCCATCAATTATTATGGATCAGGTACAGACGTTCTCGGACGAGGGACTTTTACGAGGTAAAGTTAGCTGGGACGAAGGATTCAATTTGGCTGCGGCAGCACAGGAACAAATTAGGCAAGAAGCAGACGCTGCAGGAATTTTGGAAAAAGCAGCAGAGAATGCAGAAACCACGTTGAAGGAATTTTTTGGACATTTGGGGTACACTGTGGTTACCAAGAGATAATAATATTGTTATGTAAACTAAAACGTTCAGCATCCTAATTTGCCTAAATAATTTGACCAAAACTGCAAATAGTAGTAGTGAGGGAATTATTTCTTGTTTCTTTTAAAACCATAATGGGGTGAATTGGATGAGGATATGTGAGGTTTGTGGAAGAAAGGATATTCCTAAACAAAATGAAAAAGAACTGTTCCAGGCTGTGAGGCTCCATGTTTGCGAAAGCTGCCGTGAAGATCGTAAAATGCCGCGTTTAGCTGATTGGGCTTTTTAATCCAGGCATTGCCTGGATTTTTGATTTTATCAGGAAGGAAAAAGGAGAGTATTGAAGAATCTTTTAATTCAGATGAGTGTCTGATTAATTTCCTTAAAGGAGTTACGTGACAATTTGACGAATGTTAGGAAGGGCCCTCAAATCGAGAGCCTTTTGTTATTTTTCATCCAGTCCGTCAATCGACACCAGCTGTTTTTCTTCGTGAGTTCCACGTGCGGAAATGACAGCCATGCTTGAAGTTGAATCAATGCTTTCAATCCACACAGGAATGCCATGATAATGGACATTGATTTCGCTCTCGGCTGAGAGTATTTCTTTGACGCGCTGCAGGTCCAAATTGATCACCTCGTACATTAAGTTAACCAATGTGCAAAAAATGTATACTGACACAGGGAGAGAGTAAGATGGAATTTGTTACAAGCAATAAGGAAATGATTCCTTTTGAATTGAAGATCATGAATTCCCATCCAGAGTATAATCTGCTGGCTGAAGGCAAGCGGATTTTAACCGATGAGGACATGCTGGAGGAGCATGAAGAAGGGAAGGAGTTAGCAAAGGAACGTTACCTTATGAAGGTGGAGGAAGACTATATCGGAATCATTGATTTTGTGATGAGGAACCCCAGGGATGAGAAGCCGTGGCTAGGGCTGCTGATTATCCATCAAAGTTGGAGCAGACAGGGCAAGGCAGAAAAAGCGCTGGCCATCTATGAAGATATGATGAAGGAAAGAGGCATTCGTGAAGTTCGGTTAGGTTGTTTCGAAGCCAATGCAGCTGGACTGGCCTTTTGGGAGAAGACTGGGTTCCAACGTGTCAAGAAAATCGAATTCCGTGAAAAACCATTATGGATTATGGAAAAAGCATTGAATTAATATAAAAGTGGTTGCTCCAAAGGTTCAGCTTTTGGGGCTATTTTTTTGGCGCAATCTGATTCAATAGCGGTCATCTTTACACAATATAGGTAGTTGAAGTGTTTATAGGCGGGATATGAGATTGCACAGAATATAGAAATTTGTGGTGTCATGAACGGTTTGGGTGCTCGTATTTTACATAATATAGTAATTAGAGGAACCAGTAAGCTCTATTGGTGCTTGGTTTTTCCAGAATATAGTAAATTAAGCAACCAATAAACTCAAAAAGTGCTCTTGTATTACAGAATATAGAAATTCGACAAGCCAATAAGCTCTTTTGCCTCCATAAAAAAAGAAATTCCAAAGGTCGCTGCAGAACAACCTTTGGAATTGCCTATTATTTTCTAAGATCCTCAATCTTTTTCCCTTCTACGTAACCAGGCGTCTTCAATCCTAGCAGGTCGTATATGGTTGGTGCGATATCGAGGTTTGAGACATGGCCGATTTGTTTGCCGGCGCTGATTTCCGGCCCCATGGCCATAAACACTGCCTTTAGTTTTTCCCGGTCTGGATTCCCGCCGTGTGTTCCCAGTTCAGGTGACGGTTTTACGATGCTTGATTCACCCTCTCCCATGATAAAGCCGGGAGCGGCCATTAACAAAATGTCACCGGCATTCTGCTCTCCTGTTTTCCCATTCTGGGTGATTTTTTTGATATCCTGATAAGGTTTTACTTTTGCATTAATAACATAACCGAATAAGTCCTTTGTATTTTCCTTGATTCCGTTGAAAGATAAATTTATGGTGCTGCTCCATATTCCTTTTAGGTGATGCTTGATTACCGGGCCGTTTTCATTCCTGCTGACTTCCACCTGTTCAAAGGCCTGGATGATTTCATCTCGCACTTTTTCGTACTCCTCCTCGGAGACGACACCGTTCTTTTCCCGTTTCTCTAGATTGATATAGACATGTGCAGCCGAGCCGCTCGGTATCGCAAGCGCTTTGGATTTCTTGTAATCGATTTTTCCGTCCGAGTCCATGACTAGCAGGTCATTATCCTTGAGCACCTTGTTAGGCTGAAGGGCGGAGTGGGCGGGTTCCATCCCATGATCGGAAACGATGAAAAGATGGTCATTATCATCCAGTGATTTAACTGTTTTGCCGACCACCTCGTCTGCCAGTTTATAAGACCACTCGATATACTTCTTGTATTGTTTAGATTTTTCAGGTGTATAGCCAGGCTGCCTTGGATCGGTTAAAAGATACTTATGTTCCTCGTGATCAATTTGCGGGGCATAGAACATGAGCAGATCAGGCTCGTATTCATTTTTTATGAAAAGTGACACGTCTGTTACCCAATTAACAAATCGCTCGGAAACCTCCTCATATTCTTTTCTCGAGATCCAGCCTTTTTCCAGCGCTTCATCATCGTCCTGGGTAGGGAAGAATCCGAATTTACCTCTGATTTGATCTGGAAACCCATCAGGTCCATCAATTTGACCAGAGGTAACAGCTGAACGGTACATGACAGCTTCCTTTTTTAAATCAGGGTCTGCAGAGGTGAACTTGTACCAAAAGCCGGCTGTCTGATTTTCTTTTACCTTAAGTGTGACAGAACCCCACTCATCAGGCCTTACTTCCTGGGCATCCATTGTTTTACCTTCAGATACAATAAAATGATCATAGTTTTCTTCCTGATCATCCGTCTTATCCAGTGCCAGTACATGGATTTTCTGATTTTTGCCATCCTCAACTTTAATAGTGAATGTCGCTTCCTTTAACGGACTGAAGCTATCAGGAGCATTTTCCCAGCCAGTTGCATTAGAAAATTTGAATTTTTCCTGGTTGCTTGGTGACCAGGTGTCTCCGTAATAGACAGTATAGTCTGCCTGTTTTCCGGTTGAGGGATTTGCTCCTGCGAAGGCAACGGCGGCAGTCGTCTTACCCTGTTCCCGGGCTGCTACCCAGAGAGGATCAACCTCCAGTTGACTATGGAAGGCATCCTGTTTATTTGTAAGCGCCTTATCCTGTTCCTGCCATACATTGCTGACAATATTCGTTTTTAGCGGAGTTGCTCCGGTCGAAATCGCCGCGTGGGATGGAGCGGTCAGGGATGGGCTGACCGTCCTGGCATACTTGGCCATTGTACCTCGTTCAAGCACGTCTTTAATATTCGGCAGTTTGTCGTCTTTAACATAACTGCGCATGAAATCGTTACGCATGCCATCGAAGGAAATAAGGACCACCTGATTATTTTTTTCGGCAGTTGCATACGTAACCCCGATAGTTGAAAAAATGAAAAATGAAAGAATAATTGCTTTGAAAAGTCTTGATGTCATAGTAATCTCCCTGTTTATGTTGTCATACTAGACTTTTCCCTGTTTTCCCAAGTGTTAAAACTAGTCGATAATTGGTTATTTAGTTAGCAAACAATCATGAAAGGCTGCTCGATAAAAACTGCACAAATACCTGTTATAACTAACATATCAACGATGGAGGAGTGATTTTAGATGACACTAAAAAGAAAATTCATGATGGTGTTGATTTCCTTGACAGCAGCACTCGCTTTGGCAGCCTGCTCAGATGGTGGGAGTCAATCCGGTTCTGGCGACCATGGCAGCCATGACAACATGAATCATTCAGGCTCAGGTGAAATTCCTGAAGGGCTGAAGGAAGCGGAGAACCCAACTTACAAAGTGGGTTCAAAGGCCATCATCACTGATGATCATATGCCAGGTATGGATGGTGCTGAAGCGACGATTGTAGGGGCGTATGATACTGTTGTTTACGCTCTATCATACGATCCGACAGATGGAGGGGAACGTGTTGAAAACCACAAATGGGTCATTCACGAGGAATTGCTGAAACCGGCAGCAGACCCTTATAAGCCTGGTGATGAGGTGACCATCAATACCGACCATATGGAAGGGATGAAAGGCGCCAAAGCAGTCATTGATTCAGCAGAAGAAACAACCGTCTATATGGTAGATTTCACACCTACGGATGGTTCGGAAAAAGTAACAAACCATCAATGGGTGACAGAAGACGAGCTGAAACCGGCTGAGTAAATTGGTCATTTTCCAGAAACATGCAGGATTGTCCCTCCGCAAACCAGGGTATACATGCAGTAAGAAATGAGGAGGGATTACTCATGAACAAACTGATTAGAGCTGCAATTAAGTGGGGACCTGTTCTCTACCCAATCGTTAAAAAGATGATGGACAGCAAAAAAACGAGCAGCATGAAGAGTTATTCAAAATAAATACAGACAAAAGGCCGGACACCAGTGTTCGGCCTTTTATTTGCGTTTTGCCAAGCTAATAAAATATTATTTATATTTGAAGCATTGGTTCATGTTATAATGGAAAAATGAAACATGAAGGCAAAAAGGATTTATACATATAGTTGGCTGATTAAAGGAAGGTATCTATGGTTGAGGAAAATATAACGAGAATTGAATTGAATGGCAAGGAATACATACTGATTGGGACAGCACACGTTTCGAAGCATAGCGCGGAACAGGTTAAAGAAGTGATCGAGGCGGAAAGGCCTGATTCTGTCTGCGTCGAATTGGACGAGCAGCGGTACCAGACAATTACAGAAGGTTCCAAATGGAAAGAAATGGATATTATACAGGTAATCAAGCAAAAGCGTGCTTCACTTTTACTAATGAACCTCGCGATTTCTTCCTTCCAGAATCGCATGGCAAAGGAATTGGGCATCAAGGCTGGACAGGAAATGATCCAGGGGATTGAATCGGCGAAAGAGGTAGGTGCGCACCTTGTGCTTGCGGACCGAAACATCCAGATTACTTTTTCGCGGATCTGGGGCAATCTTGGCCTGAAAGGGAAGGCGATTTTGCTCAGCCAAATCATTACAAGTATCTTCAGCAGGGAGAGCATCTCTGAGGAAGAATTGGAAAAGCTGAAGCAGCAGGATACGATCACTGCGATGCTGAATGAGTTCACGGAAACATTCCCCAGGCTGAAAAAACCTCTGATCGATGAACGTGACCAGTATCTGGCACAAAAAATCAAGGATGCACCGGGACAGAAAATTGTCGCAGTCCTTGGAGCGGCCCACGTTCCCGGAATTAAAGAAGAAATCAAGAAGGAACATGACCTGAAAAAACTCAGGGCGATTCCTCCTAAATCAAATTGGCCTAAAATCATCGGCTGGAGCATCCCAGTCTTGATTCTGGCGATTATCCTTTACACTTTTTTATCTAACCCGTCCGCAGGGATGGCACAAACCGTCAGCTGGATTTTGTGGAATGGCTCGATGTCAGCCCTCGGTGCAGCGATCGCGATGGGGCACCCGCTTACGATTTTGACTGCTTTTCTGGCGGCACCGATCACCTCACTTAATCCGTTGCTTGCTGCAGGCTGGTTCGCCGGTTTGACCCAGGCCTATATTCGCAGGCCAAGCGTTAAGGATTTTGAAACACTTTCCGAAGACGTATTTAGCGTTAAAGGCTTTTGGAACAACAAGGTAAGCCGTATTCTTCTCATTGTTGTGCTGGCTAACCTAGGAAGTTCACTGGGTACGTTCATAGGCGGTGCGGACGTCATTCGCGTATTTTTAGAGAATTTATAAACAGTAAGATGAAATCTTTATGGATTTCATCTTTTTTTTATAAAAAATTAGAGGATTTTAGTTACATTATATGGAATAGATTATGGAAAAGATTTTACAATGGAGTGATTTAGTGAGAATTATCAAGCCTGCGTTAGCTATTTCTGTCATCATTCATTTGCTGTATTTTATTGGAATTTTATTATATGGATACATACAAACAAAACTATATCAGCCTGAACTAAATGGATGGGAGAACCTTCATTTTTTGCAGAGTGAAGTCGCTTTTGGGATGACAAACGCTCCAGTTCCTATTGTTTTTTCTGTAGTCATTTTTTCGTTCATTATCGCGCTGATTCTTCGGACTATTAATAGCGTTAAAGAACAGTAACGGGGGTCGGGCCATGGAGTTTTTCATCGGTATTATCGTGATTGTGACAATTTTTTCTCTGGAGATCCAGTTGCGTAAACTGAATCAAACGAACGAAAAAATCCTCCAATCATTGAATGAGCTGAAAAATGCGCAAAAATAAAAGTCATCCGATTAGGATGACTTCATTTTGTTTTTTTCAGTGTATAATCTTGTTTCTTTAACGATTGCTTTTGTTTTTCTGCGTCCTTTTTAAAAGCCTCCATCGCCTTGCTGTACAGGATCGACATGGGGAACACCTCCTATTTCATCAGGATTCTATTACCACCGTTCCCGTTGGGGTGGGATGTAAACATCAATCTGAAAAAGTAAGTGAGGGATATTATGGAATCTGAAACTGAAGTCAGCGGATTCCTGGAGATTGTGTTTTGGCTTGTCATTCTTTTATCTGCAGGGGCAGCGTTGCTCAGCATGAAGAAAAACAATGCCGGTATATATTTTCTGCTTTTCGCCATTCTGCATTCATTGAGTCTTCTTTTTTTGAGAAATCTTCTCATTTCCGTGCCTGAACAGTCCGTGATGGCTTCGGAAGAGAATACCCTAAGGTTATATTTGTTTATTTTTCCCTGGTTCCTTTCCATGGCCGCCCTGGTAATTGGTATCCTGAAAACCAGAAGTCAACATCTATAAATGTGAAAGGCGCTCCAATGTTTGGAGCGCCTTTTCACTTTACTTTTTATTTACCTGACGGCCGCTTTTTTTCTGGCTTTGAGATTTTGTATTTCCCACCTGGAATTCGCTGCCCAGTTCGATATCATTGTGTTTATCGTGCTTTTCGATTTGCTCTCTTGTCTGATCTTTGTTGCTCATGCCTTGTCTTGCCATCCTGATCATCTCACTTTCCTAGAATTTTTCTCATTTAATATGTTCAATTCAAGAGGGAATTATCTATGCTGGTTCTCTTCTGATCACTCTGTCATAAAAGACCTGAAAACCATACAACACAAGGGTTTTTAACATAAACACAATGGACAATTGGAATTTATTTAAACGAACCAAAACCGCGTATCCATATTTTTTTAAGAGATCCAATCCGAAGTACGTAAAAATTGAGTCAACAAGGATGTTGACTACGAGATACAAATTAAACTTTTTATAGGTATATTTTAAAATCCAAAACGAACCGATGAAGAAAGGTCCCCAGATCAATGGCATTTCCGCAATTACATTTGGCTTGATATTGTAGGGAAACCACCACCATTTTCTTTTTTCCGCAAGTCTTCCTTCAAAAATTAAATATATACCCATGAAAATTGTCCCCGGCAGGAACTTTTTAATCGTTTCTTTGCCAAGCAGAGGTAAGGTCAGCCATGGAGCGATTGTCAATATGAAAAGGTAAAAGTAGGTCTTTTTCATCGCGCAACATCCTTTAATCCTGAGAATGGGATTTTTTTTAGTATCTCTCAATCAGGATAAATGATGAGCAGGAAATGAAATTTAAGCGATTAATCATTTCTTACATTTTTTCACCGTAAATATTAGAAGAAGAAGGAGGGAGAAAAAATGATTTCTCTATGGGATGAACATTGGTTCTGGCTTGAGATGCTCCAGGATCATGCTTACTTTGCCAGGGATGCCTTATCACCGAGTGAAGAAGAGTATGTACAGATCGCTATCCAATTTATTGACTTATATGGGGACCTGCTATCGGATTTACAGGGAATCCCACGAACAGCGCAATTCAATGATCCACGAATGATTGAGTTTGCAAGGAAGGCTTGGCAGGTAGTTAAGGCGTATTATGATTTTGAAGGGACTCTACAGGCATTGAGAATTGACAATAAGATAAATTTGAACCTATCGCCAACATACTTAAATGGTACACTGAGCGAAAATCAGGAATACTTGCGAATACTCAGCTACCTGATGCAGGGCCAGCAGCCAGTCCCGCTGACGGTCACGCAATTATTGGATCTCTGGCTGGAGGATCAATTAGGTCATGCGGTCTTATTTGAGAACACACTAGATCCGATTGAAGTTGGAGTGAATTTAGCAACAGAGACCTTTAAATCGAGATTTCAGCTATACATTGTCCAGAACCACCATATGAAAAATTATATGCGAGTTAAAGAACCGGGATTTGCAAGACAACAGGAATTCATTTATGAAGTGGGGAAGACGACTTTGGAGATGTACCAATTCGTAAAAGGGATGGTTGAAAAATATAAAGCGAACACATTGCTGAATAAAACGAATCTTCGTTTCCTGGAGCATCACTTTCCAGAGACCTGTTACTTCCTTGCACGTCTGAGCTATTATGAACCGCGTCTTCGTGAAGAACTCGGTCCATGTTCGCTGTCGAAACCTTCATTCTAAAAACAGGAGTGTAAGGGGGCCTTATCGAATAATTAGGTAGGGAGGAGGGTCTTAAGTGAAAATCGCCGCTGACGTTCCAAAGACAAATGAAATCACCCACCTAAAACTTACTCATAATGGATGGACGCAAATCCAGGAGCCTGAAACAAGCTCAAAAGCAATATTGTTATCTATCCCATTCATGCTGGCTGCGTCCATTTTTTCCTTACTTATAATCAGCCTCTTTTCAGACATCACTTTGAAGGATTTCGGTATTTCGAAGGACTCACTTATCATTACCATCAATTTAGGGGTCATCGTATCATTTATTTTGCTTGTGATTGTTCATGAATTGCTTCATTTAATTTTTATTCCAGGCTTCGCCCGCTCCAAGAAAACAACGGTAGGACTTACCATTTGGGGTGGATTTGTGGCCACAGAAGAAGAGCTTTCCAGAAAGCGGTATCTGCTCGTGACCCTTGCTCCTTTTGTCATTCTTACCGTCATTGTCCCCATGCTCCTTGGTGTTTTTGGGCTCATGACGACAACATTCAAATGGCTTATTTTTCTCAACGCCATTGGCTCTTCGGTAGATTTGCTCATTGCAGCCATGATCCTCAAACAGGTTCCCCGCGGTGCGATTCTTATCCAGAATGGCCAGAGGACATACTGGAAAAGCGCATGAATCTTTAGTAAACGGGTATAGATGTAAAAAAACAATAGGAGGTTCTTATGCAAATCGATCTTAGCCAGACACTATTGTCTTTTTTGCCAATCTTCCTGATTTTCGGGCTAGTTGTAGGGTATATCTATTATCGTAAAAGCAAGAATAAGGGATAAGGGACAACGGGAGCTAAAGCCCCCGTTGTTTTTTTACGCTTGAATGGATTCAGTCGCAACTGGCCAGGTTTCGAGCTTGTAGGCCATATCCCAAAACAGAAATTCATATTGGCTGCTGATCATAAAATGCTGTTTCATTTTCTTGCGTTCTTGTTCTGATGCCCCAGCAGCCAGGACATCCAGCCTGCTGATTTGTTCATTGACCAATTCACTGAACCATTCTCCGCCGTATGCCTCAATCCATTCGTTGTAAATAGGCACTCCAGGTGTCGAACCTTTCAGAGTTTGACCGATTTCATAATAAATCCAGTAGCAAGGCAAAATCGCCGCAATGATTTCACCAAGGCTTCCATCAGCTGCCACCCGGTACATGTGGGAAGTGTAAGCATATGCGGTTGGAGACGGTTCAAAAGAGTCCAGTTCTTCTTTGGTGACCCCCAGTTGTTTGATGAACTTCTCATGAAGTCCCAGTTCTGCTTCATATGTACCCTGGGAATGGGCAGCCATCCTGGAAGTGGTATACAGATCAGCTGCCTTTGCAGCACCAAGTGCCTGGATCCTTGCAAAATGGGAAAGATAATAGGAATCCTGAAGAACATAATAACGGAAAGATTCAAGAGACAATTCTCCATTGGCAATCCCTTTCACAAACGGGTGTTGGAAATTAGCTTGCCAAATTGGGTCAGCTTCCCTTCGGATTTGACTTGTAAAAGTTGACATGAACATTCCTCCAAAATTTATTTTTCCAATAAAAAAACCACTTTCGCTTTGAAAGTGGTTTGAATTGGCAACATGAAACTACCTTTGCTCAGCCTTGTTAGGCAGCCAAAAGACAGTGCAACCATCCGTTCCACTTTCCTACGCTGGTCTCAACCAGATCAGGTTCAAAGGGTCTTAAAGTCACACTTTAATCTCAGCCTTCAGCAAAAGGCACCCCTAGTGGTAAAACTTGTTATTCATTTGAGTTAATCTTAGCACGATAGGGGGATAAGTCAAGGGAAATGATAAGTTAGCGACAGGGGAAATAAGAAGTTAGCACGCTGAGTGAATAGGCGAGGAAAAGGATGCATTGAAAATTGTGATTAAAAAGTGAGTTAAATGTGAACATTATGTGACATTTTTCCGTAAATTCTGTTAATATATAAATTACATACAAAAAAGTGGAGGAATGAGAAGTGGGAAAACTTCTTATGTATTTTTATTTGATCGTTGGTGTTTATTGTCTTGTAAGCGGATTCCTAGCGATGGTATCACACGGATTCCAGCATGCAGTACTTTCCCTGTTCCTTGCAGCATTTAACTTCGCAATGTTCAGCTTGTTCAAGAAAGAAGGCAAGCTGCCGCGACTGCGCTTGATCAAAGGAAGGAAAAGCGAGATAGCTAAGGTTTCATGATGTCCTGTTGAAAGCATTTTGAGTGAGGTCCAGGCTTTTAATGCTACTTATATTGGAACTGTCCGAAGATAGTTGAACTTCGGACAAAATCTCGTCCAGCGGCGATGAAAATGTCCGAAGATGGGTTAACTTCGGACAAAATTTCGTTCAATCGCGGGTAAAATGTCCGAAGATGGGGGAACTTCGGACAAAATCCGGTCCAACGACGGTGAAAATGTCCGAAGACGGGTGAACTTCGGACAAAATCAGATCCAGCGACGGTGAAAATGTCCGAAGATGGGTGAACTTCGGACAAAATCCAGGTCAATCGCGATGAAAATGTCCGAAGATGGGTGAACTTCGGACAAAATCCAGTACAACGACGGTGAAAATGTCCGAAGTCGGTTTTACTTCGTAATCCTGTTACACTAACCCAAGTCCAAATCAAAAAAACCAGGCTTTCCCCAAAGAGGGAAGCCTGGTTTCGTTTTATCTTAATGCGAGTGGCCGGATGTCATGACCCAGATGGAGCCTGCGACGATGACGACGGCGATAAACGCGGAATAGATGATATTGATGTTGTTGGCTACTTTGTCTTCGCCTTCGTTCATGTGCATGAACATATACAGTTGGATGCCGGCCTGGACGACGGCGAGTGTACCGATGATCCACATGACTGCCTTCATTGACAATGATGTTTGCAGTGCGACCCATGCCGCGCCGAAGGTCAGGACAAGTGACATGAAGAATCCGATGACATGGCTGATAGGGAAGCCTTTTGAATGTTGATCCATTTTACATCACCAACCCTTGCAAATATACGAATGTGAAGATGAAGATCCAGACGACGTCAAGGAAGTGCCAGTACAGTCCGAAGATGAACGCTTTGCGGGCTGTTACAGGTGTCAATCCTCGCTGCAGAATCTGGATGATCAGCAGGATGGCCCAGCCGATCCCAATAGTTACGTGCAAACCGTGCGTTCCGAGCAGGACGAAGAAGCTGGAAAGGAAAGCACTGGTCTGCATCGTGGCACCTTCGTGTACATAATGGATGAACTCCCTGACTTCCATGAACAGGAAGCCTCCGCCGAGCAATAATGTAAAGACGAGCCACATGAGCATGCCTTTGATATTGCTGCGGCGCATTTCAAAGATCGAGATGCCCATCGTAAAACTGCTGGTCAAAAGCAGGGAAGTCTGAATCAATACGTCTCTGATGATGAAGATATCCTTTTGCGTCGGACCACCGGCATACCGTTCACCGAGTACGCCGTACACACCGAACAAAGTGGCGAAAAGGACGATTTCAGCTCCGAGGAAGACCCAGAAGCCAAGGATATTCATCCTGTTTTGTTCTGTCTGGTATTCAAGCGGCAAAGCGGCATTCACTTTAGCTGACATGGTTCTTCACTCCTTTGTTCGCGCCTTTTCTCCATATTCCTTCTGTTTCTAAAATCTCATCTTTATGAACATGGAAGCCTTCGTCATAGTCGAATGAGCGGAATGCCAATCCGGCGAAGATTCCGATTGCCGCGATGGCAGCTGCGATCGTCCATTCGAATACAAGCAGGAATCCTGAAATCCCGAACACGACACCCATGTAAATTGGGATCCATGTGTTGCTTGGCAAATGGATTTCTTCAACCTCATCTTCTTTCAATGGCTGAAGCTGGTCGTTCTTTTTCATATGCCAGAATGCATCAAGCTTTGTTACTTCCGGAAGGGAAGCAAAGTTGTAATGCTGAACTGGTGTAGCAGTTGCCCATTCAAGGGTTCTTGCATCCCATGGATCGTTGCCAATGTTGCGGTCTGCATAACGAGCGCTCCAGTAAATATTGTAGACAAGCGCTGCGAAACCTGCTGCAAGGATGATGGAACCGATGGCTGAGATCATCATCAACGGCCCAAAGCCTGTTTCAGCTGAATATGTGTAAGCGCGGCGGACCGCACCGTCAAGGCCTAGGAAGAACATTGGCATGAAGGTGACATTGAATCCGACCACGAACAGCCAGAAATTCCATTTGCCGATTCTTTCATTCAGCATATAACCAAACATCTTAGGCCACCAGAAGTAAAGGCCTGCAAAAATAGGGAACACAACACCCGGAATCAGCACATAGTGGAAGTGCGCCACAAGGAACAATGTGTTGTGGTACTGATAGTCCGCCGCAGCCATCGCGAGCATGACACCAGTGACCCCGCCGATGACAAAGTTCGGAACGAACGCAAGTGCCCAAAGCATTGCAGTTGTGAACTTGATCCGGCCTTTTCTCATTGTGAACAGCCAGTTGAACACCTTAACTCCTGTCGGGATGGCAATCGCCATTGTCGTGATTGAGAAGAATGAGTTAACGGCCGCACTGTTGCCCATCGTAAAGAAGTGATGGACCCATACAAGCATACTTAATACCGAGATCATCACAATCGAGATGACCATTGATTTATAACCATAAAGCGTTTTACGCGCGAAAGTCGAAATAATGTCTGACAGCATCCCGAACGCTGGCAAGACTACAATGTAAACCTCAGGATGGCCCCATAGCCAGAACAGGTTTGCCCAGAGCATATCCATGCCGCCGCCGGAAATCGTGAAGAAATGTGTTCCGAATGTACGGTCGAAGGTCATCAATGCAAGCGCGACGGTAAAAATCGGGAAGCTTGCGACGATGATGATCGACGTGATGAAGGATGTCCACGTAAACATCGGCATCTTCATCAATGTCATGCCTTTAGTTCTCATTTTTAACACTGTGACAACGAAGTTAATACCCGTCATCAATGTACCTGCACCGGCAATCTGCAGGGCTACCGCGTAATAGTTGTTTCCGATGCCAGGACTGAATTCTTTCCCGGCAAGAGGGAAGTACGATGTCCAGCCTGCATCAGGTGATCCACCGATGATGAATGAAATATTGAACAGCATCGCACCGCTGAAAGTCAGCCAGAAGCTTAGCGCGTTCAATTGTGGGAATGCAACGTCACGTGCACCAATCTGCAGCGGAATGACGAAGTTCATCAAACCGATAAGCAGGGGCATTGCCACAAACAGGATCATGATGACGCCGTGAGTGGTGAAAACTTCATTATAGTGCTGCGCATTCAGGAAACCATTTTCAGGAACAGCGGTCTGGCCCTTCATCATCAGGCCGTCGATGCCGCCGCGGACGAACATCAGGACACCCATCAGGATGTACATGATGCCGATTTTCTTGTGATCAACGGTTGTCAGCCACTCGGTCCAAAGGTAATTCCATTTTTTAAAATAAGTGATGCCGGCAAGAGCACCAATCAATGTCAGAGCAATCCCGATTTGGGAAGCGAAAATCAGCGGATCGCCAGTTACGAAAAATTCATCCCATTTAATGCCCACTATGGTCACCCCCGTGAGAATCCTCATTTTCTGATTCTTTATGATTTATAGATTCTGAGTTGTTGCCGTCTTTATTCTTGTAATTATCCTTGTCCTCGAAAATCTTGCCTGGCCAGCCATGTCCACGATCGTACATTTCCGGATTCGTATAGTTCTTTGAATGCGGATCGGAATGGTCGACCCACTCAAGGTGAGTGTTTGAGAATGTCTTGCGGCCAAGATGTGAAGGCTCAAGCATCTTTTCATATTCCTCCAAAGTCATTTTTGGAGCTGTTTCTTTCACGTCCTGAACCCATTGATCAAAATCCTTCTGTGTCTGGGACAGGACCTCGAATTCCATGCCAGCATATCCCTGGCCATTAAAGTTGGTGTTCTTGCCAACATACGAACCAGGATTGTCCGCTACAAGGTACAGCTGGGTTTCTGCTTTGGCCATCGTATATTTCTGGCCAGCAAGCGCTGGAATCCAGAAGCTTTGCATCGTACCGGCAGATGTCAGCTTGAAGTCGATTGGGCGATCCTCAGGTATGTTCACATAGTTGACTGTTTCGATCCCTTGCTCAGGATAACTGAAGATCCATTTCCAATCAGCGGAAGTAACATGTATGACAAGGGGCTCTTGGTCTTCATAGCCCTTAGGAATTTCATCTATAGCATATATCGTTTTAACAGTAGGAATGGTCAACGCAATGATAATCAGGATTGGAATCACTGTCCAAATAATTTCTAATACTGTGCTGCCATGTTCTTCTGGCGGCTCGTAATCCATATTGTCCTTGCGCTCACGGTATTTCCAGACAATGAACCCAAACAGTCCGAAAACAACGACGGTAACCAGCAGCATCAGCGCGATAGAAAAGTTGATTAACTCCGTAATTTGTCTGGCAATTGGTCCCTCTGGATTGAATACCACCATATTATTTTCACAGCCGCTTAGCAACAGCACAGCCATGATTGAGGTGAGGGAAACCAGTAGTACTTTGGATTTCTTCATCACTGCAGCTCCTTTCAAATTTCAACATTGTTCATTTTATCACAAACTAATGTTCATTTGTTCACAAAGTTTTTGAAATTTAGCCCTTTGTGAACGGTAAGTTGTGGTAAAAGAGGGTGTGATAAATATCACACCGCTTATTTGTAATCATTCTAACATGCAAATTATGACGATTTTGATGTCAATTGTGAACAAATTATGAAAACAATTAATGTCAGCTTGGTGAAATTATTGAAATCCCTATTGACGCAAAAAAACAGAGCCTATTAGTAGAGGCTCTGCTGATCAGGATACTTTATGGCTTTCTATATAAGTCTCGAGTGCCGGGTGGAATTCTTTTTGATAGTGTCCAGCTGGACATTCTTTTATGATAATCGATTTAGAATCAGGATTATTTTTCAGCTGCAGTATTTCTTTGCAATGAGGACACTTTTCTTTAAAAAAGTTCACATTTATCTCCTCCTATAATTCCTATGTGTTTAGTATGGTTTAACTCTGCAACAAAATCAATGGTTATTTAGCCCAATTGTGTTACCATACGATTGATATAATACTTTTTCGGGGTGGAATGGAATGGCGAACTTAACTGGAAAAACAGTCATCATTACAGGAGCAAACAGCGGGATCGGCTTTGAAGCCGCCAGGCATCTGGCTGCAAAAGGAGCACATGTAATTCTTGCTGTTCGAAATATGGAAAAAGGGGAAGCAGCCCTTGCTTCTATCAAAGAAGAAATTAATCCGGCTTCTGTTGAGTTGATGAAGCTGGATTTAGCAGATTTACAAAGCGTGCGCAGCTTCGCATCTGCTGTTAAAGAAAAACACTCATCATTACAGGTCCTCATCAATAATGCCGGTGTGATGATTCCTCCATACGGGAAAACAAAAGATGGCTTTGAGTTACAGTTTGGAAGCAATCACCTTGGCCATTTTGCCTTGACGGGCTTGTTGCTTTCTTTGTTAAAGAGTACCCCTGGGTCGCGAGTTGTGACTTTGAGCAGTATTGCCCACAGAGGTGCTTCGATTGATTTTGACAATCTTGATGGATCAAAAGGGTACAAGGCGATGAAATTCTATGGGCAAAGCAAGCTTGCCAACCTGTTATTCGCAAAAGAGCTCGACAATCGATTGAAGCAGCATGGAATCAACACCATCAGTGTCGCCTGCCATCCAGGGATCTCGAACACAAATCTTTTCAATCTGGGTAAGGCAAAGACTCCTGCCTTCATCAAAGGATTAATGGCCCTCTTATCTCAACCTGCCGAAAAAGGCGCCTTGCCGACGATTCACGCTGCAACGGAAGGGAGCTTGAAGGGTGGGGAATATATCGGTCCGGATGGCAGAGGAAACCGGAAGGGAAAACCGGCAATTGAGACACCTGCTCAGGGTGTTTATAATGAAGAAACGATGAAGAAATTATGGTCCGTGTCTGAACAATTGACAGGTGTGAAGTATGAGTTTTAGAGTCTCACTTTTGTGGGTCTCTTTATTTTTCATACTTTGTTCAATATTTCACAAACTTTAAGGCGATTTATGTGATAATCTTAAACTAGAAAAAGATAAAGGAGTGGTTACCATGATGTATTGTGAATTCAAGCCTTTTGCGACTGATACGGAATTGTATACAAAGGATATGATCGAGGATGCCATAGGTGATGAATTCGAGGCCATGATGTTTAAGGGTGATGAAAACATCCCCGCGTATATCTGGACAGTCAACTATGTGGTGATTGTCAAACGATCAACCAAATTCATCACGGATTTATCTTTTGAAAAGATTCCGAGAAACCCAGTTTGTGAGTAATATTTTTTTTAGGTCTTTATGTGAAATGTTTCACATAAACTAAATACAGTCTACTTGCACTACGTATTTCAAAAACATTTCACATGGAATAATGAATGGAGGTCAATGGAATGGCAACAACTGAAAAAATGGTAAAGGAAATCAAAACGGTGGACAAAATGATCGACACTCTCGTTACAAAAGGACTGTCAGCTCTCTCAAAAATGCGTGAACTGAATCAGGAGGAGATCGATTCTATCGTCAAGGCCATGGCTCTTGCTGGACTTGATCAACATATGCCGCTTGCGAAAATGGCCGTGGAAGAAACGAAGCGGGGAGTCTATGAGGATAAGATTATCAAAAATATGTTTGCGACAGAGTATGTCTACCATAACATAAAATATGATAAAACAGCCGGAATCATCGATGAAAATAACCATGAGGGCATCATCACCATTGCTGAACCAGTAGGGGTGATTGCCGGGGTCACTCCTGTCACGAACCCTACTTCCACTACGATGTTCAAAGCCTTGATTTCTATTAAAACGAGAAATCCAATCATTTTCGCCTTTCACCCGTCCGCTCAAAAATGCTCAAGCGAGGCGGCCAGAATTTTGCGCGACGCCGCCATCAAAGCTGGTGCCCCTGAAGATTGCATCCAGTGGATCGAAAAACCGTCACTCGAAGCGACTCAGTCATTGATGAATCACTCGAAAATCTCGTTGATTTTAGCGACAGGCGGTGCAGGTATGGTGAAAGCGGCATACAGCTCCGGCAAACCGGCTTTAGGAGTAGGACCTGGTAACGTGCCTTGTTATATTGAAAGGACGGCCAATGTAAAACGCGCTGTCAATGACTTGATTTTATCGAAAACATTCGATAACGGGATGATCTGTGCATCTGAGCAGGCAGTCATCATTGATAAGGAAATTTACCATGAAGTAAAAACAGAAATGATCGATAATCACTGCTATTTCTTGAACGATGAAGAAAGGGCAAAAGTCGAGAAGCTCGTCATCAATGAGCAATCCTGTGCAGTTAATGCCGACATTGTAGGGATGGCAGCGCACAAAATTGCTGGAATGGCAGGCGTGGCAGTACCAGAGGAAACAAAAATACTTGTTGCTGAGCTACAAGGTGTAGGTTCCCAATATCCGCTTTCACGTGAAAAACTAAGCCCTGTATTAGCCTGTTATAAAGTGAATGGAACAGATGAAGGATTGAAACGTGCGGAAGAAATGCTTGAGTTTGGCGGACTTGGACACTCAGCTGTCATCCATTCGACAAGTGATGAAGTGATTAAAGCATTCGGATTGAGGATGAAGGCAGGACGTGTGATCGTGAATGCCCCGTCTTCACAGGGAGCCATCGGAGATATATACAATGCTTACTTGCCATCATTAACGCTGGGCTGCGGAACATATGGCGGAAACTCTGTTTCAACAAACGTAGGCGCCATCAACCTGATCAATGTGAAAAAAGTTGCGAGAAGGAATGTGAATATGCAGTGGTTTAAAGTGCCTTCAAAAATATATTTCGAAAAGAACTCCACGCAATATCTTGCAAAAATGCCAAAAATCTCGAAGGCCTTTATCGTTACTGACCCAGGCATGGTTAAATTAGGGTATGTCGATAGAGTTCTGTATCACTTGAGAAAACGCCCTGACTACGTCCACTGTGAGATTTTCTCAGATGTAGAACCGGATCCATCGATCGAAACAGTCATGAAAGGAGCTGAGATGATGGCGAGCTTCCAGCCGGATGTCATCATCGCGCTTGGCGGCGGCTCTGCGATGGACGCTGCGAAAGGAATGTGGCTGTTCTACGAGTATCCTGATGCAGATTTCCATGGGCTGAAGCAAAAGTTCCTGGATATCAGGAAGCGAATTGTGAAATATCCGCATCTCGGCAGAAAAGCTCAGTTTGTCGCAATCCCGACTACCTCTGGCACCGGCTCTGAGGTCACGTCGTTCTCGGTCATCACCGATAAAAAAGCGAACATCAAATATCCTCTGGCAGATTATGAATTGACTCCGGACGTAGCGATTGTCGACCCTCAGTTTGTGATGACTGTACCGAAGCACATCACTGCCGACACAGGGATGGATGTTCTAACCCATGCAATCGAAGCCTATGTCAGCTGCATGGCGAATGATTATACAGATGGCCTGGCGATCAAAGCAATTCAGCTGGTATTTGAATACTTGCCTAGAGCCTATCGAAATGGAAATGATGAGGTGGCCCGCGAAAAGGTGCATAATGCATCAACGATTGCCGGTATGGCTTTCGCCAATGCGTTCCTTGGAATCAATCACAGCCTTGCCCACAAGCTGGGGGCTGAATTCCATATCGCCCATGGACGCTCAAATACAATCCTGATGCCGCATGTCATCCGGTATAATGCAATGAAACCGAAGAAATTCACCGCCTTTCCGAAGTATGAGAGCTTCGTTGCCGACAAGCGCTATGCTGAAATAGCACGAATATTAGGATTGCCTGCACGGACGACGGAAGAAGGCGTAGAAAGTCTCGTCCAGGCCATCATCAAGCTGGCCCGTGAAATGGATATCCCGATGAGCATTGAAGCAAATGGAGTGGATCAGGCCGAGTTCGAGGCAAAAGTAGACCTACTTGCGGATCGGGCATTCGAAGATCAATGCACGACTGCCAACCCCAAGCTTCCGCTCGTTTCAGAGTTAGCTGAAATTTATCGATTAGCCTATAAAGGAGTTTAGGAGAAAAAGGATGGGATCTTTGATTCCATCCTTTTCTATTTGATGAAAATAGTACTATCAACCTAGTAAAAATAGGTATTTATTAACTATTGTTTATTTTTAGAATATTATATTATTTATCCCGGGTAACTATTTTACTAATCCAGGAGGTAATGTATGAAGAAGAAGCCGTATCTATCAATCGCATTAGCAGCAGGTCTAGCAGTAAGTACCTTGGGAGCGCAGGCAATCTATGCGAAGCCTGCCGAAAGTTCGCAACAGGTTCAGCCATTCAATGTGTTTGACAACAAGGTCCTCAACAACATTAATGTCGAGAATATCTACAATAACATTGAGTATCTTTCAAGAACCCCTCGAGTTGCGGGTACAGAAGCGGAGCATAAGGCGATTCAATATGTCAAGGAGCAATTCGAGTCATACGGTTTTGAAACAGAGCTTCAGGAATTTACTTTCTATGGTTATACAGCACCACATACGGTCGAACTGAAAGTTGATGGTTATTCTGGTGAAATCAAGCCTAAGTCCTTTACATATGGGATGGATGGAACTGCTTCAGGTGAATTGGTTTATGCTGGATTGGGACAAGCAAGTGATTTTAATAGCGTTGATGTGACAGGGAAAATCGCTTTGATTCAGCGCGGTTCTATTTCATTTGCTGATAAAGTCTTGAACGCAGCTGCGAATGGGGCAGCAGGAGTCATTATTTTTAACAATGCAGCTGGAGATCTGAACGGAACGTTCGGAGCACCAAATGATGCCTATGTACCTGCCGTGGCCATTACACAGGAAGTTGGACAAGCATTAGTGGACAAGCTGAACAACGGTGAAAATTTGACAGGGTCAATTAACATTGAAGGTGCAGAGGGTGGAACGAGAACGTCCTACAACGTTATCGCGACAAAAGCACCTACGAATAAAAATAAAGGCAAAGATACAATCCTTGCAATGGGTGCCCACCATGATTCTGTTCCTGGTGCACCAGGCGCGAATGACGATGCTTCCGGTACAGCGATGACACTGGAGTTAGCCCGCGTCATGAAGGATCTGCCGACGAATATGGAAATGCGTTTCATCACTTTTGGTGCTGAGGAGCTTGGCTTAATCGGTTCTCGCTATTATGTCAGCCAACTTTCAGAAGAGGAAAAGAACCGCTTTGTCGGTTACTTCAATATGGACATGGTAGGCAGCAGGGACGCTGGTCATCTGGTGATCAATACCGTCGATGGCAACCAGAATATTGTTTCCCAGACTGCCCAGGCATCCAGTGCTCGTCTGAACGGTGAGCCAACACCGATCCAGATGGGGGGCAGCAGTGACCATGTTGCTTTCTATGAAGGCGGAATCGCTTCAGGCTCATTTATCCACAGACCGCTAGAGCCATGGTACCACACTCCAGAGGATACAATTGACAAAATCAGCAAGGAAAAGCTTCAGGACGTAGCGGAAATCATCGGAACAGCTGTTTATGATATCGTCCGTCCTGAAAACCAGGGACCTAAAGCGGAAAGAGGAAAAGAGCAAAAAGTTCCTCACTTATACTTCGAGCAGGAAGTAAAATAATCAATAAGATCACCAGGCCGCCTGTTGTGGGTGGCCTGGTTTTTTGTTTGGAACTTTTTCGGGAGCCATTCGTATAAAAAGGAAATCTTTTTTTGAGGAGGAAAGCAATGGGCTGGAATATGGCGAATCGGACGGATTTCAGCGGCTTCCAGATGGAGAAGGCATTTTTATTTACGATCTTCATTGTTATGTCCATATGGGTGTATTACGACTCGGACAAATATCTTATCGGCTATAAGAAGCACCTGTTTTGGGTGGCGACCATTTTCACCGGCCCTATCGGATTGGGTTTATGGCTTTACTGGAGAAGAAGGTTAATGTACTAAAAAACAAGCATGGGAGAGCTCCCATGCTTAATTTCTTTTAATGCTGATTGGATATAGATAAGGGGATTCGGGCTCGCTTACTTCCTCCCAGTTCGTTACTTTGACCAAAGGAATCGGCGTATCCATATAGGTCCCATTCTCTATGATACCTTCAATCTTGATCCAAGAATCCTTTTCGATTTTTGCTGCATCAGGAAACTCAGAGAGGAATCCGATGATGCTGGCATCTGCAACGCAGTGGGTGACAAGGAATCTTGATACAACGAGCTGGTTATCAGAAAAGCTGTCTTCCTTGTAAACGAACCCATTCAGGCTAACCTTCCGACCTTGGAATTTATTAATATCCGAACTGATTTCCTCGTAATAACTCGAATAGATACTATCATTAAACTGAATGATTTCACCATGTTCCAATTGTTTCATAAGCTGATTATACTCGGCCTCAGTCTTTTGGTTTTCATAACCAGTTACGATTGCGGTATCGTCCTCTGGTATATAATCTTCTCCTGATTGCTGATCTTCAGCAGGGATTGATTGGCCTTCCTCTGGTGATTGCTTATTCCCGTTCTTGCTCGATCCTGCAATAGAAAGCATCGCACCTTTCTTATCCGCGATTGAAGAATCAAGGACCTTTGCAGGCAGCATAAAACCGGTCAGCAAAGGAAAGACGATAATAGAATAGGAGATTGCCTTTTTTACTGAGAAAGGAGAGTCACCATGATCATGATTATGTGAACAGCAATCCTCTGCCTGGCTGCATCCATCGTGTGCATGGCTCTCTTTTACCGTCCAAACTCTTGTAATTTGAATGAAAAATAAAATCATGAATAAAAAGGCAGCCGCCTGGCTTAGCAATAAATATTTAGGGTTGATGAACAACAGGATTTCACCTGAAGTGTGCATCATATAAAGCAGTACAGAAAAGCCCAGCAATATGAGCGCTCTTCCTGCTTGCTGCGGATGGAAAGTCATTGACGCACCTCCTATAACAGGCTGCTGAGCAGCATCAGTGTGATAAAGACGGTTCCAGCTACGGCAGCCAGGACAGTCATGACAAATTTCATGCGGAAAACACTCAGCATCATCAACGTATTTTTCAAATCAATCATTGGACCGAAAATCAAAAAGCCGAGTATGGATGTTTGCGGAAAAATACTGCTGAATGAAGCGCCGATGAACGCGTCCGCTTCGGAGCAGAGGGACAGGAAGTATGCAAGTCCCATCATCACAGCGAGGGACGCAGCAGTGCCGCTCCCAATTTCCAGAAGGGTCCTTGCAGGCATATAGGTCTGGACCAGGGCTGCAAGGAATGCACCTGCAACCAAGTACTTGGCCATATCAAAGAACTCATCGATTGAATGCTGCAGCATGGCCCAGAATTTTTCTAGGAATTTTTTGTTATTTGAATGGGAATGACTCACTATTGATACAGACTTTTTAAACTGAGTCCCTTTGAACAGGCTCCCAATAATCAATGCCACAATCAGGGCAATACCAAATCCCAGCCCCATTCTTAACGCAGCGATTTTTGCATCATTGCCAAACGCCATGTATGTAGAAGCGATAACAATCGGGTTGATCAGCGGGCCAGTAAGCATGAAGCCGATGGCAGCGGCAACCGGAACCCCTTTTCCGACAAGGCGCCTGATGATGGGTACAATTCCACACTCGCAGGCCGGAAACAGGGCTCCCACACTGCAGCTCATCACAATCGCCATATATTTATTTTTGGGGATCCACCTGCTGATGTGCTCCTCCGTGACGAAAATTTGGATCATTCCTGCAATTAATACACCGATAAGGACGAACGGAAAGGCTTCTATTAAAATACTAAGGAAAATCGTATTCAGGTTTAATAGAGAGGAGGGGATCTCAATGGATCCCTTCAATCCAGATCCAAGTGTGATGAACCATAATAATGCTAAGACAACGGCAAAACCAGTTATATCAATAATATTTGAACGCAACAGCTTGATCATTTTTACCTCCTTATGATCTTTTTATGAATATATTAAAAAAGAAATGAGTTTATTCATGTTGATAGATTCAGAATGACTTCTATATTAAACTTTTAAATAGCAACAGTGATGAGAATTTATCAATGCATTTAAATTTTTAAAGTTTCAGGAATGGAACAGAAGACGCAAATAAGTTTTTAGCGAAAAGGGAACAATCGCAATCATTACGTTTTATAGTTTAATTCATCAGAAAATGTTTGTAAACGATTTTCGTAATCATTACGGTTTATAATTGTATCATCTTTTATTTTAATAAAAGGGCACGGCTACCAAAGGACTTATCTATTTGTGCACTATGTCCTCTCTCTTAGTTGTGGAAAAATTAACATGATTTGTTCGCGAGTTAACCTTTTGGGAAAGGGTGTTGGGGTGAAAATACTGATAAATAGTCCAACAAAAAAAGCATCACTTTTTTTGTTCTATACTTTTTATTGATGTCATCACTGGTATTAGGAGTTTCCTCTGTTAACGAGGAAGTGGCTGATAAAAGAAAAACAGATCCATTGAAAGCGGAGTCTATTTTTAAGGAAGAAATAAAAATACATGAAGCGAAGCAAGTGGAAAAGAAGAGGAGTCTCAAGGAAAGCGGCCGCTGGCAGACGTCCAATCAATTCGTGATCATTGCTCTGACAACGGCATCCATTTTGGATATCGTCATTGTCTTGATTTGAGAACACTATGATATCAAGAAGAGGGAGTGAAAGGTCATCCAGCCTGACCACAGATCACCTATAAAAAATGGTTTTGGAACCTTGTCGCCATGGGGATTGTCCAGTCGAAGGATTATAAGCTTGCTATCAATTTGCGAAATCTGATCATTTTTTTGTTTAAAGAAGCTAATTTCAGAGCAATTCTGAGTTTATATTATTTTGAAATATTCAGACCTGGTGTAATGTAGTTTTATAAACAGAAGGCTATGAGTCGTTTAATACAATAGAAAAAGAAGGTTCCCTTAGGAACCTTCTTTTTATTCATAAAACTTTATGATTAAAGTTTTTGAACGTTAGCAGCTTGTGGTCCGCGAGCGCCTTGCTCAACGTCGAAAGATACTTTTTGACCTTCGTCTAATGATTTGAAACCTTCAGACTGGATAGCAGAGAAGTGTACGAATACGTCGTCTCCACCTTCGCGCTCGATGAATCCAAAACCTTTTTCTGCGTTAAACCATTTTACTGTACCTTGTTCCATTCCTGTTTACCTCCCAGTGCTTTACGCACATATGTTACTATCCTTGCCCAAAGTGATCATTAAGACGAAATAATTTCTATCCTTTACACCGAACAAAAATAATTCTCCTTAATAGTAACAGGATGTGGAAGAAATAGCAAATGAAATCTATGTTTTCATCGATAATCCACCATAAGTCCCCGAGCAGATGAGATATTTTATATTATTGAATGTCTTTTTTACTAGTAAAAGGCGTTTCGCTTCATTCTTAAATCTACTTAATCGTATGAAAGGAGGATTTTTCTGCCATTTCCTTTCCCTGATAAAATGATTCCCTTGTTTCAAATGGTAAATTAGTCATTAAGTTTGATTCTACCTGCATCATTCCCTTAAGATACACCTATTTGGATTTATTTTCCTATTTTCCCAACACTGACTTTCTAAGCATTTCCAGAATATTCAGATTTTACACCTATAATTCGACACAAATACAAGCTTTAAAGGGCTATTTTTTAGTTAGCACCTATTTTTACATAGAATCTGCGATGGAAGGAGGATCGCAATCGGTTTAAAACAGGAAAATACTTAGGAGGTAAGTGGATGAAACGTAAGCAAAAAAGATTATTATCCGTTCTTCTCACGACCGCACTAGTGTTGCCCATGCTTCTGCAGCCTCAGATGAATACTGCAGCGGCCAACAAAGGAGTAAGTGTTTCTGCTAAAGAAACGATTCAGACAGCAAGACAAAAGGTTAATCAGAAGTTATATGATCAATTTGGGAAACAGGAAAAAGTCACCTTTCTGATTAAAATGAAGGAACAGGTTGACACAAATGCTGTTGCCAAGGTGGCTGATCAAAAGGCGAGTTTAAAGAAAGCTACTCCGGCTAAGGCCAAATCAAAGAAGCGCTCGACGATCGTATCAGAGCTGAAGGCTAAAGCCCAGGAAACACAATATGATGTACTCCAATATCTGAAAGAACAGGAGCAAAAAGGAATCGCAAAAGATGTTCATTCCTATTTTGTGGTGAATGGAATTGCCGTAACAGCTACAAAAGAAGTAATGGAAAAAGTAGCTGGTTTCCAGGAAGTTGATAAAATCCTTCCAAATGAGACAAGGCAGCTGTTTGTTCCGGAAAAGTCAGCGGTAGCTGTTCAGGATCCTGCGGCTAAAACCACTTCGGTTGAGTGGAATATTGAACGGGTTGGAGCACCGGCGGTTTGGGACATGGGGATAGATGGCAGCGGAATAACGGTTGCTTCTATTGATACTGGTGTTCAGTGGAATCACCCGGCTTTACAGTCGCAATATCGAGGTTATGACTCGGCAACTGGTGAGGTTTCTCATGCTGATCACTGGTTTGACGCTGTCCGCGGGCAATCCGCACCATATGATGACCACGGACATGGGACTCACGTAACCGGTACAATGGTGGGTGTTGAAGCAGACGGTTCAAATGCAATCGGAGTCGCACCTGGAGCTAAATGGATCGCTGTAAAGGCGTTCACAGCTTCCGGAGGAACGGATGTTGATTTATTGGAAGCGGGTGAGTGGATCCTGGCTCCTAATGGAAACCCGGATTTGGCGCCTGATGTAGTTAACAACTCGTGGGGCGGCGGACCAGGGATGAATGAGTGGTATCGTCCAATGGTTCAGGCCTGGAGAGCGGCTGAAATCTTCCCTGAATTCTCCGCGGGCAATACAACTTTCAGTAATCCTGGCGGACCGGGATCTGTGGCTAACCCAGCCAACTATCCTGAATCAGTAGCTACTGGAGCAACGGATATCAACAATAACTTAGCAGGTTTCTCATTGCAAGGACCATCTCCATATGGAGAGATCAAACCGGAACTTTCAGCCCCTGGAGTCAATATTCGCTCTTCAGTTCCAGGAAGCGGGTATGAAGGCGGATGGAACGGAACTTCAATGGCAGGACCGCATGTATCTGCGGCAATCGCGTTATTGCTGCAGGCAAATTCAAGCCTGACTGTTGATGATCTTGAAGAAATTATCATGACAACAGCTCAGCCTTTAACAGACAGTACATTCCCTCAATCTCCTAATAACGGATATGGCGCTGGATTATTGAATGTATTCGATGCCGTGTCATCCGTAGTATCCGGGTTGGGGAAGGTGAAAGGCCAGGTAACGAAAGATGGAGACGACAGTGAAGCACCGGTATTGGATCATTCCCAACCTGCCACGGTTTTCGCAGGAATGCCAATTAACTTAGAGGCTTCAGCTGCCGACAACATCAGTGTAACAAATGTAGCACTTGAGTATCAATTGGAGGATGGATCGTGGACTTCTGTTTCTGCAGTACGAACAGGTGGAGACTATAAAAATGGAAACTATCGAGCAGATGTGCCAGGTGAGGCTATTTCTGGCAGCGAGTTCAATTACAAGTGGAAGGCAGTGGATTTTGGCGGCAATGAAACAGTAAGTGAACATCGTGTTACAGTATTGCCGGGGATCACGGTTGGATATGATCAAGATTTTGAAAATGATACTGCCGGCTGGACAACATACGGGGACGCCAACAGCTGGGAATGGGGGACTCCGACATCTGGTCCTGGTTCGGCATTCTCAGGTGAAAAGGTATATGGAACAACATTAGCAGGCACATACCAGAACCGTGCGAACATGTCTTTGCAAATGCCGCCGGTCGATTTGCCGGAAGGCAGCAGTTATCTGCAGTTCAAGCAGTGGTATAACCTAGAAAGAAACTATGATTACGGCCATGTCTTTGTTTCAACTGATGCAGTGAACTGGGTCCAGAAACTGCGTGTGAACAACTTATCTAATGGCTGGATTGACGGGGAAGTAGACTTAAGTGAATATGCGGGCCAAAGAATCTATATTGCCTTCAACGTCACAACGGATGGCAGTGTAGTTAGGGATGGCTGGTATCTGGATGATGTCCGCCTGGCGGATACCCCACTGGAAAACCCTTCTCTGGCACCGGCAGATGCTGGCAAGGACGATTCAAAAGCAAGCATGAAAGAGGAAGTGGATCCGAATAAGATTGCCATGACACTTCCTAATGTTAAAAAAGTTGAAAATGCTGCGTCACCAATGGCACTGCCAATGCAGGCAGTTGTGACAGTAGTGGAATCTGGTCGTTCAGTTAAAACCAACCCTGCGAACGGTAGTTACGAAATGACCCATGCTGCAGGCAGCTTTACAGTTATGGCAGAAGCTTATGGTTTCCGTACCCAAACCCAAACGGTAGAGATTGCACAAGATGGAGAGGCGACCGCCAACTTTAATCTTGAGGAGCTTCCTAAGGGTACAGTTACAGGAACCATCACTAACAAAGCAACTGGGGAACCTGTTTCGGGTGCGACTGTGTATCTTGTTGAGGATGCGAATATCGCACCAGTTTCAACTGATGAAAACGGACATTACTCTCTGACAGCATATGAAGGTGAGTATACGTTAAAGGTGATCGCTCCGCATTACTACAGCCAGGAAGCTGAAGTCGATCTTCAGGGCAATGTCGAGCTGAACTTTGAGATCAAGCCATTCATTGGATATCCAGGTGAAATTGGCTATGATGATGGAACTGCTGAAAATGCAAGAGCATTTTATGACGCTGGCAATGGATGGGCAGTAAAAATGTCCCTGGCGAAGGGCAATAAAAAAGCATTGGTCACGGGCGGTTTATTCCGCTTCTGGGATACGGAATGGCCTGTCCCTGGTGGCACAGCATTCAAAGTTGCCGTTTATGACGCTACAGGAACAGATGGCGGCCCAGGGAAGAAGTTAGCAGGGCCAATCGACGCAACTGCACTTAGAAATGGCGAGTGGACACATGTTGATTTAAGCAGCAATGGAATTGTGGTAGAAGGAGATTTCTATCTTGTATACATCCAGGCTGGTATCAATACCGTATCTCCAGGACTTGCAACCGACGAAAACGGCCCTAAAGCTTTAAGAAGCTGGCAACTCGTTGGCGGTGCATGGTCACCTTCTCCGGAAGCTGAGGGGAACTATATGATCCGTGCTGTCGTAGATTACGAGGTAACGGCTCCGACCATTTCCTCTCCTGTCGATGGTGCATATACAAATGAAGGAACGGTAACTGTCAAAGGTGAAGCAGCACCGACAACCACCGTTCATATCTACAATGATGGTGAAGAAATTGCCACAGTTGGTGCAAGTGATGAGGGTTCTTACGAAGTGGACGTTGAACTTCAGGAAGGTGAAAACATCCTGACGGCTAAAGCTTCAACAGTGCAGGGAGTTACAGACGCGTCTGAGGCCGTTGTTGTGAGTTATGATCCGCATGCTCCTGAATTGGCAATCACTTCACCAGCAGATGGCAGCAAGATCAATAAAGAAACAGTGACAGTTACTGGCACGATCGCCGATGACTACCTGGAAGAAGTAACCGTTAACGGAACGGCAGCCAAGGTAGAGGGGGGCAAATATTCTGCGAGAGTCATGCTGGATGAAGGTGACAATGAAATCAAAGTTGTTGCTAAGGATAAAGCGGGCAACACTTCAGAACAAGCAATCAATGTCGATGTAAAATTCACCGCACCAGTCATTTCAGATTTGAAACCGGCAGAGGATGTGACGCTCAAGAAAGGTGAAAGCGTAAAAATAGAGTTCACCAGCGAAGCTGATCTTGATGCCACGTTCGTCCTTCACATGCCTTTGACAAATGTGCAGACAACAAATGCAACTGAACTTCCATTGCGTGAGGTATCTCCGGGTTATTATGTGGGATACTACACAGCTACGAAAGATATGGTGGCGGATGGAGCGGTCATTGAAGTGAAAGCTGTAGATTCCTATGGTAATGAAACAAGAAAGACCGCAGATGGAAAGTTGTTCATCAACGTTAAGAAGAAAAACTAGGATTTAGTTCAAAAAGTGGAGCCCTCCGCTGATGGCGGATAGCTCCATTTTTTCATTTTAAAGTGATGTTGCTGATGATAAACCCACTTTCAGGCAGAGTTGGCATCCTGACAAGACTGTAGTTCAAATCCTGTTCAGGCACGTGAAACTCAATATCATTCACAAGAAATGCTACTGTCTCTTTCATGACTTCTATGGTAATCCCTTCACCTGGGCATCGGTGGCCTTTTGCAGGATCGCCTCCACCCTGCGGGATAAAGTCAAACAGATTGCCGTCCCAATCGTTAAATCGTTCCGGGAAAAATTGCAGGGGATTTTCCCATAATCGGGGATCATGATTGGTTCCAAACATATCAAGAAGGACGAGCATCCCCTCCTGGAATTCAGCTTCCTGCCATATAAAATCCTTTTTGACCCTTGCCCCCAGGAATGGGCCAAACGGATAAAATCTTCTTACCTCATTTACGAACATTTCAAAATAAGCATCATCAGCGGATTGAAGTTTCTCTCTTGCCTCAGGGTGTTCATGAAGGGCCAACGCAGAAAAAGTAATGAATGTGGCGATTGCTACAATGGGCCTCAAGACATTGATCAACTCGACAGCTGCCATATGTGAATCCAATAGACTCCCGTCAAGCTGTTTATGAAAAGCTATTTCGTAGATTGCTGATCCCTCACGAGCTGATATTTTTCCGGAGCGGACCTCCTTAATAATTTCTTCAATCCATTCTTCGGTTTTGGTTCTCGATCTGCGCCCTTTCCAATGTCTAGGGCCTACTGCACCAAAAGCATCAACCATGTTCATAAAATCTTCAGCCCGCTCTTTGACATCCGATTCATCAAGAGGGACACCGGCCCAGTTGCAAGCGACCCGGCATAATATCTCTTTAGACTCTTCGAAAAGGATCACTTCGTTCTTTTCTTTCCATTTGGTTACAGAATCCTGCCATTGCTCCCTTACAAGCTGGCCCAGCAGCTTCTGCTGAGGGGGAGTCATGAGTGACATAAAAAGCAATTTCCTATGTATGTGTCTTTGACCGTCCATCGTCTGGATGGCATCCTCACCGAAAAGAGACTTCTGGATTCGCTTAGGAGCTGCACCTTTTCTTTGGAAGCGGTCATTGTCATAAAAGATGCGGGCAGCTTCCTCACCGCTTATGCAAATCACCTGTTCACCAAGAAGCCGAGCGGTGAATATATCCGAATTGTACTTTTTCATCCGGTTTTGAATGAAAAGATACCCTTCTTTCATTAAAGTGATACTATTGTCCAGGCTTTTATCATGTGGAATACTCATAATAAATTGCTCCTTTTCCTTGTATGGTCTCTTACCTATTTACACCTATTAAAAAAAGATAAACTTTGCATTCAGTTTCATGGTCCGTAGATAAGCGATAAGTTATTCATCTAATCGCGGGGGTCTATCTTCAAGACGGAAAATGAATGAGGAAATAAAATTTTACAAATAGTAAGCGAAAAGGAGGTCAAGCTAATGGGAAAATGGAATGATGAAGGTGCCCCGAATAATAATCTGTCTTCTGAAACGATCGCAAGCTCAAAGCTTGTTGGCAAGAAAGGTATTCAGGCACATGAATTTTCTGAAGAGCTATCAGATGGTGGAGAAAGGGATAAGGCCATTGACCAGCAGTTAAAGGAGCACCAGCCTGGGATGTAAGCCAGGGGTAATATGTTGTCGTTAGAAAGTGATCTGGTTCAGATCACTTTTTTCTATTAATATAAGGGAGAGTTGTTTTAGGGTATCGGTGGAAATTCCTATTTTAGATGAAAACATCCAATATTAACATTGATTCGAAACTTGGAAGGTGTTATTCTAAGTTAGCTGCTCAGCAAAGCAGCAAAAATAACACTTTCAATATTACCATTATTTGTAGATTGTTTAATTGGCAGAACTGATGTTAATATGATAAAACACAGACGGCGAACATTACTGAAAATACACTTCAAAAAGTGTTGACAGTAACCTAGCAATCTGGTATTATATAAAAGTTGTCACTTCAGCAGCAACGACATTGCTCTTTGAAAACTAAACAAACAAGCGTCAA
>NZ_RSFW01000030.1 GCF_003937825.1 Mesobacillus subterraneus
GTGCCCTCAAAATCAGGATTTCTGAAAAAGAGGTCACCAATAAAGCCGATGGGGGCCCTCAAAATAAGGATTTCAGAAAAAGAAGTCACCAATAAAGCCGATGGGTGCCCTCAAAATCAGGATTTCAGAAAAAGAGGTCACCAATAAAGCCGATGGGTGCCCTCAAAACCAGAATTTCAGAAAAAGAGGTCACCAATATATCAAATTGGTGACCAACTGTACTTTTTATTCGTAATAAGACCATTGCCCATGACCTGTAACACTGAAATTCTCTTGTAATCTGTGCCTGATCGTCTTTTTCGGAAAAACACCTCCACACCATTCATAGACCACATTTGTTGATATCTTATTATGTGGAAACAAAATTTTATAATCTTGTATCTGTCGTATGAGTGCCTGCCTAGTGTTCTCAGCAGTTGTACATGACTTGCATGTGAAATTCTGACCGTGATACACCTCCATAACCGTCCCGCAATTCGTGCAAAACACTCCCTTGCTCAAATGCGAATACTCATACTGAGGCACATTGCTGAATGGAGATTTCACAATATGGGATGATAGTAATTTTTCAGACAATCTGTCGTGCGCGAGATTTAATGCTGACTTCTCGTTATTTAATTGAGTAATTGTCCGGTTGAGGTTGGTAGGCATGATGATTCGCCGATCAAGCGGGGCCTGGTATAAGGTGAATTCGGGATTGATGAAAATGAGGTAGGTTCTAATGGGGATCTTCACACCGTAACTGTTCAATAGTTGGCGGAAAAGAGATTCGTTCCGATTCAACTGGAGCAATGGATTTTTAACTTCAGTGCCATTTAGCATTTTAAATTTCCCGTCCTCAAAATAAAACTCACCTTCGAAGTTCTTTACCTCGAATAGATGCAGGTATTCTTGAGAAATAAGCAGGGAATCAATCTGGAAATGGGAATGGTTCAATTCAAGCAGCATGTCATTCAGAACCAAGGATTCAATTTGCAACCGGCGCAAGTATTCATCAAACATCACCTCTCCTTCGTAACCTTTTAGAAGATTCGCATAGTATTGTTTGTCTTTTTCCTTTAAGTCCATGCGAAAGTTCAATGCTCTTAATACTCTTAATTCTTCTGACTCTGTTCGTTCCTTTTTAAACATATTCCACATCCTTTCTTTCTCTATTTTACATAATAAGCAAAGGGTATTCAGTGAACATTCTGAGAACAAAGCTAGCTCTGCATTATGGAGACGACTATTCCCATTCCTCTTTTATTTATTGAATCTTGATATTCGTGCTGATATAATCAACAATAGTGTACATGCGCGAGTATAGTAGGAGTGAACGCAATGAACAGAGAAGATAGACTTAACAGACAAAGCAAAATACGAAATTTTTCGATCATCGCCCATATTGACCATGGGAAATCCACATTGGCGGACCGGATTCTTGAAAAGACGAATGCATTGACTGCTCGTGAGATGAAGGATCAGCTTTTGGATTCCATGGATCTTGAACGTGAGCGCGGAATTACGATAAAGCTGAATTCAGTACAGTTGAAGTATAAGGCGAAGGATGGAGAAATTTACACCTTCCACCTGATTGATACTCCAGGACACGTAGACTTTACGTATGAGGTTTCCCGAAGCCTTGCAGCGTGTGAGGGTGCCGTCCTGGTTGTCGATGCTGCACAGGGAATCGAAGCGCAGACATTGGCGAACGTATACCTGGCAATAGACAATGATCTTGAAATCGTGCCGGTAATCAATAAAATAGATTTGCCAAGTGCTGATCCGGAGCGTGTCAGGAATGAAATCGAAGATGTGATCGGACTTGATGCATCAGAAGCTGTTCTTGCGTCCGCAAAAGCGGGAATCGGGATTGAAGATATCCTTGAGCAAATCGTTGAGAAGGTGCCAGCACCAGAAGGAGATCCTGATGCACCTTTAAAAGCGTTGATTTTCGATTCGTTATATGACGCTTACCGCGGCGTTGTTGCCTATATCCGTGTCGTTGATGGAACAGTCAAAGTCGGTGACAAAATCAGGATGATGGCGACTGGCAAGGAGTTCGAGGTAACGGAAGTCGGTGTATTCACACCAAAATCGACACCTACAGGCGAACTGACTGTCGGTGATGTAGGATTCTTGACAGCAGCCATCAAGAACGTTGGCGATACGCGTGTCGGTGATACAATCACGAATGCGAAAAACGGCGCTGCCGAACCTCTTCCAGGCTACCGCCGCTTGAACCCAATGGTTTATTGCGGTCTATATCCAATTGACTCAGCTAAATTCAATGACTTAAGGGAAGCTCTTGAAAAACTGGAGCTTAACGACTCGGCGCTTCAATTCGAACCGGAAACTTCTCAGGCTTTAGGCTTCGGTTTCCGCTGCGGATTCCTTGGACTTCTTCACATGGAAATCATCCAGGAGCGCATCGAGCGTGAGTTCAAGATTGATTTGATTACAACTGCTCCAAGCGTTATCTACGACGTCATCATGACGGATGGAACAGAAGTGAAGGTTGACAACCCATCCAACATGCCAGATCCGCAAAAGATTGACCGTGTTGAAGAGCCGTATGTAAAAGCAACGATGATGGCGCCGAATGATTATGTCGGGGCAATCATGGAGCTTTGCCAGGATAAGCGCGGCATCTTCATTGACATGCAATACATGGATGAAACTCGTGTAAGCATCGTCTATGAAATTCCGCTTTCTGAAATCGTCTATGATTTCTTTGATCAGCTAAAATCAAGCACAAAAGGCTATGCTTCCTTTGATTACGAGCTGATCGGATACAAGCCGTCCAAACTTGTGAAAATGGACATCTTGCTAAACGCTGAGAAGGTTGACGCATTAAGCTTCATCGTCCATAGGGACTTTGCTTACGAGCGTGGAAAGATCATCGTTGACAAGCTGAGGGATCTTATTCCACGACAGCAATTCGAGGTGCCGATCCAGGCAGCGATCGGCCAGAAAATTGTCGCCCGTTCTACGATCAAGGCTATGCGCAAAAACGTATTGGCTAAGTGTTACGGCGGAGATATCTCCCGTAAGCGTAAGCTTCTGGAGAAGCAAAAAGAAGGTAAGAAACGCATGAAGCAGGTCGGATCTGTTGAAGTTCCGCAAGAAGCATTCATGGCAGTCCTTAAAATGGACGATACGAATACGAAGAAATAAAATAATGGGGGAGGCTGGAATTGCTTTATAAGGCAATCTGGCCTCTTTTTTCAATCGGACCATATCATGGCATTCCAGCCATTTAGGAAGTGACTCTTAATGAAAGCAGCATATATCCATATCCCTTTTTGCCACCATATTTGCCATTACTGTGATTTCAACAAGGTGTTCATGAAGGGGCAGCCTGTCGATGAGTATTTGTCATCCATGGAGAAGGAAATGGAGCTTACGATAAAAGGGAACAAACAAACGCTTGAAACCGTGTTTGTAGGAGGCGGCACACCGACTGCATTGAATGAAAACCAGCTCGAAAAGCTTGTATCCGCCATCAACAGACAATTAAAAACAGATGGCAATACTGAATATACGTTTGAAGCCAATCCGGGGGATCTGTCAAAAGAAAAACTGTCCATTCTGAAAAATGCCGGCGTCAACCGGCTCAGCTTCGGTGTCCAGACGTTTAATGATGACCTTCTCCAAAGGATCGGCAGAAGCCACCGCGCAAAGGATGTTTTTGCTTCCATCGAAAATGCCAGGGCTGCAGGCTTTGAAAATATCAGCATCGATTTGATCTACAGTCTTCCCGGACAAACGAAACAGGATGTCATCGACTCGATCCAAACGGCTCTTGGATTGGGGCTTGTCCATTATTCTGGCTATTCATTGATCATCGAACCGAAGACCGTTTTTTATAATCTGATGCAAAAGGGCAAACTGCCGCTTCCTGGAGAGGATGCAGAGGCGGAGATGTATGTGGCCCTTATGGAACAGATGGAGCAGAATGGACTCAAACAATATGAGATCAGCAATTTCGCTGTTCCAGGATATGAGAGCAAACATAACCTCACATACTGGAACAATGAAGAATATTACGGGTTCGGCGCAGGGGCCCATGGCTATGTGAACGGGATCAGGCAATCCAATTTTGGTCCGCTGAAAAAGTACATGGACCCGTTGACCAGAGGGGAACTCCCAATTATGGATTTTCATAAGGTGACTGTTGAGGAGCAAATGGAAGAGGAAATGTTCCTTGGTCTCAGAAAGACTGAAGGCGTGTCCATTCGACAATTCCAGGAAAAATATAATCGAGATCTGCTTCAATTTTTCGGCCAGCAGATCGAGGAATGGTCTTCAAAAGGCCTGCTGGAAATGGATGATGAAAGAATCTTCCTGACAAGGGAAGGACGACTGCTCGGAAACGAAGTTTTTCAATCCTTCATTGGGGTATCAAATCATTGACATCCTCAGCTTTTACTGATAAATTATTTTTAGAATTAGCACTCGTTCTTATAGAGTGCTAACAGAGGTGATGATGTTGTTAACAGATCGTCAGGTGCTCATTTTGCAGGTGATTGTTGATGACTTTATTCGTTCAGCTCAACCGATAGGTTCAAGGAGCTTGTCGAAAAAAGAGGAAATTAATTTCAGTTCGGCGACAATCCGAAATGAAATGGCAGACTTGGAAGACATGGGTTTCATCGAAAAGACCCATACCTCGTCAGGAAGGATTCCTTCCGAAAAAGGATATCGTTTTTACGTGGACCATCTTCTGCTGCCGGAAAAACTGAACCACACAGATATGGCTGCGATTAAATCCATTTTTGCTGAAAGGATTTATGAGCTTGAGAAAATCGTTCAAAAGTCAGCGAAAATCCTATCCGAAATGACGAATTATACTTCAATCGTCTTAGGGCCTGCTGTGAAGGATAACAGATTGAGAAAACTGCAGATTGTCCCTTTGAATAAGGATACTGCCATTGCGATCATCGTCACGGATACAGGTCATGTGGAGAACAGGATGTTCCATTTCCCGACTAGCGTGGATCCTTCCGATGTTGAAAAAATGGTCAATATCCTCAATGAGCGATTAGCCGGTGTGCCGCTTACAAACCTGAACTCAAAGATTTATAAGGAGATTGCGGTTTTGCTGCGCCATCACATCAGCAGTTATGACACGCTTTTGAATACCATCACAGATACCTTGAATATGCCTGCGAATGAAAAAGTGTTTTTCGGAGGCAAGACAAACATCCTCAGTCAGCCTGAGTTCAACGATGTTGAGAAAATCCGCAGCTTGATGAACATGATTGAGCAGGAGGATGGAATCTACCAGCTCCTCAGGAAAAACCAGGCAGGAATCAATATCAAAATCGGGACAGAAAATGATAATTCTGCGATGGAAAACTGCAGCCTGATTACAGCAAGTTATTCAATGGGTCAGGAAAAACTGGGGACGATTGCGATTCTGGGTCCAACAAGGATGGAGTACTCCCGCGTGATCAGCTTGTTACAATTAATCAGTACAGATTTGTCCAAGGTACTGACAGAACTGTATCAAAATAAATAGCCATGGAAATATTGATTAAGGGTGGAACAGCCTGTTCCATCCCGAATTGTCATGTGTTTTCTAATGAAGTTGATTGCTTCGTTGAAATATTCATGCCAGGATTCCTGGCACGCTGCGGCGCTTAAACTGTGCTGCCATACTTTAAGGGAGGTGAGTTACGTGACAGAAGAAAGAAACACTGAGCAAGAAGTGAACAGCCAAACGGAAGAAGAAGCGGTTGAAGAAGTCTTTGCTGAAAATGAAGTATCTGACCAGACTGAAGCACCACCAGCTCAAGAGGAAGATCAAGATCCGATGCAGCAGAAGATTGCTGAGCTGGAAGGAAAACTGGAGGAAGCAGACAACCGTTACTTGCGTTTGCAGGCTGATTTTGACAACTTCCGCCGCCGTTCAAGGATCGAACTTGAAGCGAGCGCTAAATATAGAGCCCAAAACATCATCACTGACATGCTTCCGGCAATCGATAACTTCGAGCGCGCATTGAAGATGGAAGTGGAGAATGAACAGGCTAAATCCCTGATGCAGGGAGTGGAAATGGTTTACCGCGGCTTACTTGACGCACTTAAGAATGAAGGTGTTGAAGTAATCGAAGCTGTCGGCAAGGAATTTGACCCGCATCTTCACCAGGCAGTCATGCAGACTGAGGATGAAAACTACGGTCCGAACATTGTTGTTGAAGAATTCCAAAAAGGCTATAAGCTTAAGGACCGTATCATTCGTCCAGCAATGGTAAAAGTGAACCAATAACAGTGGTTACATAATTTGGCCAGGAGGTAATGAAATATGAGCAAAATCATTGGTATTGACTTAGGTACAACAAACTCTTGTGTTTCCGTTCTAGAAGGCGGCGAACCAAAGGTTATTCCAAATCCGGAAGGAAACAGAACGACTCCTTCTGTCATCGCATTCAAAAATGGCGAGCGCCAGGTTGGGGAAGTGGCAAAGCGCCAGTCAGTCACGAACCCTAACACAATTATCTCAATCAAGCGCCATATGGGCACAGATTACAAAACAGAAGTTGAAGGCAAAGAGTTTTCTCCACAGGAATTGTCAGCAGTCATTCTTCAATACTTAAAGTCTTACGCGGAGGACTATCTTGGCGAGCCTGTAACAAAGGCTGTCATCACTGTTCCTGCATACTTCAATGATGCAGAGCGCCAGGCGACCAAAGATGCAGGCCGAATTGCCGGTCTTGAAGTAGAGCGTATCATCAACGAACCTACTGCGGCAGCCCTTGCATATGGTCTTGATAAAATGGATGAAGACCAGACAATCCTTGTCTATGACCTTGGCGGCGGTACTTTCGACGTTTCCATCCTGGAACTTGGCGATGGAGTATTCGAAGTTAAGTCTACTGCTGGTGACAACCGTCTTGGCGGTGACGACTTTGACCAGGTCATCATTGACTATCTTGTTGAACAATTCAAGAAGGAAAACGGCATCGACCTTTCTAAAGACAAAATGGCACTTCAGCGCTTGAAGGATGCTGCTGAAAAAGCAAAGAAGGACCTTTCTGGTGTAACATCTACCCAGATTTCACTTCCGTTCATCACAGCTGGAGAAGCAGGACCTCTTCACCTTGAAGTGAACATGACTCGCGCTAAATTCGAAGAGCTTTCTTCAGGTCTGGTAGAACGTACAATGGGACCAACTCGCCAGGCACTTAAAGATGCAGGCTTGTCACCCGCTGAAATCGATAAAGTCATTCTTGTCGGCGGGTCCACTCGTATTCCTGCTGTACAGGAAGCAATCAAGAAAGAAATCGGAAAAGACCCTCATAAAGGGGTAAATCCTGATGAAGTAGTAGCTATGGGTGCTGCAATCCAGGGTGGCGTCATCTCTGGTGATGTTAAAGATGTTGTACTTCTTGACGTTACTCCGCTGTCACTTGGTATTGAAACAATGGGCGGCGTATTCACAAAGCTGATTGACCGCAACACAACGATTCCGACATCCAAGTCACAGGTATTCTCAACAGCTGCCGACAACCAGACAGCCGTTGATATCCACGTGCTGCAAGGTGAGCGCCCAATGGCTGCAGCCAACAAAACGCTTGGCCGTTTCCAACTGGCTGACATTCCTCCGGCACCACGTGGCGTACCACAGATCGAAGTTACTTTTGACATCGACAAAAACGGTATCGTTAACGTTCGTGCGAAGGATCTTGGCACGAACAAGGAGCAGCAGATCACGATCAAGTCTTCTACTGGCCTGTCAGATGAAGAAATCGAACGCATGGTAAGAGAAGCGGAAGAAAACGCTGAAGCAGACAAAAAGCTGAAAGAAGAAGTTGAACTTCGCAACGAAGCTGACCAACTGGTCTTCACTACCGAAAAGACTTTGAAGGACCTTGAAGGCAAGGTAGATGAAGAAGAAGTGAAGAAAGCAAACGAAGCGAAAGACGAGCTGAAGGCTGCTATTGAAAAGAACGAGATCGAAGAAATCCGCACTAAGAAGGATGCTCTTCAAGAAATCGTTACAAACCTTAGCGTCAAGCTTTATGAAGAAGCTGCCAAAGCGCAGCAAGCCCAACAAGGCGAAGCAGGACAAGAAGGAACAAAGAAAGACGACAACGTCGTAGACGCTGAATTCGAAGAAGTAAATGACGATAAATAATTTGTCATGACACCAAAAAGTCAAAGTCAGGTCCTACTTGGCTTTGACTTTTTGTTTGTCGGCGCAGGGGAAATTTTTTAAACAACCAAAATACCGCATAACAGTTAGTTAAAATATTGCGTATGATTATACGGGAATGTTAGAATTATCTTTATGTGAAAAGATTCGGGAGTGGTAATCATGAGTAAACGGGATTACTATGAAGTCCTCGGAGTCAGTAAATCGGCTACGAAGGATGAATTAAAGAAGGCTTACCGCAAGCTTTCTAAACAATTCCATCCGGACATCAACAAAGAGCCGGGAGCAGATGAAAAGTTCAAAGAAATTAAAGAAGCGTATGAAGTTTTAAGCGATGACCAGAAGCGCGCGCACTATGACCAGTTTGGCCATGTTGATCCTAACCAGGGATTCGGCGGGGGAGACTTTGGCGGAGGCTTTGGCGGATTCGAGGATATTTTCAATTCCTTCTTCGGAGGAGGCGGCGGCAGACGTCGTGATCCTAATGCCCCAAGACAGGGCGCCGACCTTCAGTACACAATGACATTGAAATTCGAGGAAGCTGTGTTCGGCAAGGAAACCGATATCGAGATTCCGCGCGAAGAAGAATGTGATACTTGTCATGGAACCGGTGCAAAGCCAGGGACAAAAGTGGATACATGTAAACACTGCCATGGCAGCGGTCAAATCAGTGTTGAGCAGAACACGCCATTCGGCCGCATCGTCAACCGACGTGCGTGCCATTACTGTAATGGCTCTGGCAAAGAGATCAAAGAGAGATGTACAACATGCTCAGGAACTGGGAAAGTTACCAGAAGAAACAAAATCCATGTTAAAATCCCGGCCGGTGTGGATGATGGCCAGCAGCTGAGAGTCGCAGGCAAAGGGGAAGCAGGAATCAACGGAGGCCCTCCGGGGGACCTTTATATTGTCTTCCATATCAGGTCTCATGAATTCTTTGAGCGTGACGGGGATGACATTTATTGTGAAATGCCAATCACTTTTGTCCAGGCATCGCTTGGGGATGAAGTGGAAGTTCCTACCATGCATGGCAAGGTGAAACTGAAAGTGCCTGCAGGAACACAAACTGGCACAAAGTTCCGTCTGAAAGGCAAAGGAGTACCAAATGTACGCGGCTATGGAACAGGGGATCAGCATGTACTTGTTCGAATCGTCACTCCGACAAAACTGTCAGAGAAACAAAAGCAGCTGTTGCGCGAATTTGCCGAGGTAAGCGGACAATCTCCTCTTGGAGAGCAGGAAGAAAGCTTTTTTTCAAAAGTGAAGCGCGCCATTAAAGGTGATTAATTGAATGGAGTTGGTATAAATGAAATGGTCTGAAATCAGCATTTTAACTACAAATGAGGCAGTTGAACCGATTTCGAATATCCTTCACGAAGCAGGAGCAAGCGGAGTCGTGATTGAGGATCCCCTTGAGCTTGAAAAGGAGAGGGAGGACCAGTTCGGAGAAATATACCAGCTCAATCCAGATGATTATCCAGAGGAAGGCGTCATCGTAAAAGCCTATCTCCCCGTGAACAGCTTCCTTGGAGAAACGGTTGATGAAATCAAAGAAGCAATCAATAACCTCATCATCTACAATATCGATATCGGGTTGAATAAGGTATCGATCAGCGAAGTGAATGAGGAAGAATGGGCGACAGCCTGGAAAAAGTACTATAATCCTGTCAAGATATCGGAAAAATTCACGATCGTCCCAACATGGGAGGACTATACACCAGTTAATACTGACGAATTGATCATCGAGCTTGACCCGGGGATGGCTTTCGGGACAGGAACCCATCCGACAACGGTCATGTGTATCCAGGCTCTGGAAAGAACCGTCAAGCAAGGAGACCGGGTTGTGGATGTCGGGACCGGATCAGGGGTCCTGAGCATCGCAGCTGCAAAGCTGGGAGCTTCGAAAGTGGAAGCAATGGATTTAGACGACGTCGCCGTACAGGTGGCAAAGCTGAATATCAAGCTGAATAAAGTACAGGTTGTGGCGGGTGTTTCGCAGAATAACCTGCTTGATGGAGTGGCTGAAGGGGCTGACATCGTTGTCGCGAATATTTTGGCAGAAGTCATACTGCGTTTTGCAGATGATGCAGGAAAAATTGTCAAGGATGGCGGCTACTTCATCACTTCAGGCATCATCCAGCAGAAGAAGGAAGTCGTAAAGGATGCCATGATCAATGCCGGCTTCGAGATCGAGGAAATCATTGCGATGGAAGACTGGGTTGCGATCATCGGAAAAAAGAAATAATGTAGAAGAAAGGGGGTCTGCATACCCCTTTTTTCTTGCTTTTTAATTTAAACAGCCTATCGAAAGCAGGTGCTGTAGTGCAGCGTTATTTTATCGAGGAACAGCAAAACAACGACCAATTCATAATCAGCGGTGATGATTATCATCACATTGTACGCGTCATGAGAATGAAGGCGGGGGAAGAAATCATCTGTGTACTCCCTGATGGAAAAAGCGCAATTTGCCAAATTGCAGAAATTACCGATGAAATGGTTGTGGCAAACGTTGTAAAATGGGAAGAAGGCAATCCGGAGCTGCCGGTCCATATTCTAATTGCGAGCGGTCTGCCCAAAGGGGATAAGCTCGAACTGATTATCCAAAAGGGTACAGAATTAGGTGCCCGCGAATTTGTCCCCTTCACCGCATCCCGCTCGGTTGTCAAATGGGACGGAAAAAAGGCAGCCAAGAAGGTTGAACGCTGGCAGAAAATAGCCAAGGAAGCTGCGGAACAGTCCCATCGCAGCTGGGTTCCGCCGGTGAATGAGCCTGTCAGTGTAAAAGAATTGATCAAAACCAGCAGTGATTTTAAATATAAGCTTATTGCCTATGAGGAAGAAGCGAAGGAAGGGGAAGCCTCCGTCCTGTCAGCTACACTTGCAAAAATGCAGGAAGGCGACAGCCTCCTATTTGTGTTCGGACCGGAGGGAGGCCTGACCACGGCCGAGGTTTCCTTACTTGTGGAGAATGGATTTGTTGCTTGCGGTCTCGGACCGCGCATCTTGCGTACAGAAACAGCACCGCTTTATGCATTGTCTGCTGTTTCCTATCATTTTGAATTATTGAGGTGAAAAAAATGCCTACAGTTGCGTTTCATACATTAGGTTGCAAGGTTAACCACTACGAAACTGAAGCCATTTGGCAGTTATTTAAAGAACAAGGATACGAGAGAGTAGAATTCGAGTCTGCTTCTGACGTTTATGTCATCAATACATGCACAGTAACCAACACTGGAGACAAAAAGAGCCGCCAGGTCATCCGCCGTGCAGTCCGCAAGAATCCGGATGCAGTTATCTGCGTAACCGGGTGCTATGCGCAAACATCACCCGCAGAAATCATGGCGATTCCCGGTGTCGATATTGTTGTCGGAACCCAGGACCGCGTGAAAATGCTGGATTACATTGAACAGTACAAGCAGGAGCGCCAGCCGATCAATGCTGTCGGCAATATCATGAAAAACCGTATCTATGAAGAACTTGATGTCCCTGCTTTTACAGATAGGACAAGGGCTTCACTTAAGATCCAGGAAGGCTGCAACAACTTCTGTACCTTCTGTATCATTCCATGGGCGCGCGGGTTGATGCGATCCCGTGATCCGCAGGAAGTCATCCGCCAGGCCCAGCAGCTTGTCGATGCAGGCTATAAGGAAATCGTATTGACTGGCATCCATACAGGCGGTTACGGCGAAGATATGAAGGATTACAATCTTGCAGCATTGCTGAGAGATTTAGAGGCACAGGTAAAAGGAATCAAGCGCCTGCGCATTTCTTCTATTGAAGCGAGCCAGATTACCGACGAAGTCATCGAGGTCATCGACCAGTCCAACATCATCGTCCGTCACCTGCACATTCCGCTTCAATCCGGCTCTGATACGGTATTGAAGAGAATGCGCCGCAAATACACTATGGAATTTTTCGGTGAGCGCCTTGACCGCTTGAAGGAAGTATTGCCAGGCCTTGCGGTAACGTCAGATATTATCGTCGGGTTCCCTGGTGAAACAGAAGAAGAATTCATGGAAACCTTTAACTTTGTTAAAAAACACAAGTTCTCCGAGCTTCATGTATTCCCTTACTCCAAACGGACGGGTACACCTGCAGCAAGAATGGAAGATCAGGTGGATGAAGGAGTCAAAAACGAGCGCGTACATCGCTTGATTCAGCTTTCCGACCAGCTTGCGAAGGAATATGCTTCCCAGTTTGAAGATGAAGTTCTTGAGGTAATCCCTGAAGAAATCTACAAAGAAGCACAAGATAGCGGACTTTATGTAGGCTATACAGACAACTACCTAAAGGTTGTCTTCCCGGCAACTGAAGACATGGTTGGAAAAATCGTCAAAGTAAAAATCACAAAAGCAGGCTACCCTTACAACGAAGGACAATTTGTCCGCGTCCTGGAAGATCAGGCGGAAGTTGAAGAAGCTGTTATCTAATAGACAAAGAGCTGGCTTAGATGCCGGCTCTTTTGTATGATTAAAAGTATTTTAAGGAGAAAAATGAAGCTTTCAGCAACTTTCTCTTCTAGATGGTGTGCTTTTGCCCGCGAAAATGGTTTCTTTGGTGCACCGGTGATTAGTGAGATTGAATACTTTTGAAAAATTTACGACTGCCATTTCCAGCATATCAACCACATTTTCAAGTATACCGCCCACATTCATGAATAAATTAGCGGAAAATGAAATATATCGCCCGCATTTTGCGAAATATCAACCACATTTTCAAGTATATCGACCAAGTCACCGGAACTGCCTTAATCCCTCAATCCCTTCCCATGAAGAAACTCAATCATTTTGCCAAATTGCTCAGCGACAGGCAGCACCAGTAATGAAGCGAGGAGATTGTAAAGGACGCTGACATGGGCCAGCTGAACCTCTGGGCTTGAGGCAGTCAAGCCTGCCAGAACGGAAATCTGGTCAATAAAAGGATAAAATATGATGGCACCAGCGATATTGAGCCATACATGGGCAAAGGCGGTCAGCCGTGCTTCTTTACCGGCGCCGATGGAGGCAAGCATAGCAGTGATGCATGTGCCGATGTTGGCGCCAAGCATGGCTGCAATCGCGGAATCCATCCCTAAGGAACCTTCTGAGAGGAATCCCATAATAATCCCTGTCATGGCTGTACTGGATTGAATCAAGGCGGTGACTATGGTGCCAGTGAAGATGCTGATCATATGGCTGCCGTTCAGGTCAGCCAATGCCTCCTGCACGATTGGCAGGCTTGTGACAGGGTCAGCGAGAAACGAAAAGCCGCGCATGGCTGCAAAAACGGCGGCGATTCCAAAGGAAATCGCGCCAATGTTCCACCATGTTTTGTTCCTGAACACCATCAGTATTGCTCCGATGACTGCAAAGGGAACGATAAAAGCATCGATATTAAACGTGATGATTTCCAACGTGAACGTTGTACCGATATTTGAGCCGAGGATAATCCCTATGGATTGCGAGAATCTAAGCAGTCCTGCAGAAATCAGTCCGATCGTAATGACCATTACCGCCGAACTGCTATGCAGGAGGGCTGTTACGACCGCACCGGCAATCAAACCCTTGACCGGGGTATCCGTCATGGCGGCCAGCCAATTTTTCATCCTGCTTGCGGACAATTCGAAAAGCCCTTTCCTTAGCAAGGTCATGCCGCCCAGAAAAACAGCCAGGAATAATAGAAATAATAATAGATAGACCATGGCACCCACCCTTTCAATTAAATGTATGAAGGGCTGAGCTGGACATGCATAAAAAATGATTTAAAGAGTATGCGAACAGGCTAACGTACATAATTTAAAACAAGGGCTAATTACAGTTGACCTCATGCCAGTGTTATATTATAATTGCAAGGTACATGGTTTCCATGTGTTTTGGTGTTAGTGTGTTGTGCTCGGAGGGAGGGAAAGAGAATGTCTAAAACTGTCGTTCGTAAAAACGAATCGCTTGAAGATGCTCTTCGACGCTTCAAACGTACTGTATCTAAATCAGGTACTATCCAAGAAGCTAGAAAGCGCGAATTCTACGAAAAACCTAGTGTAAAGCGTAAGAAAAAGTCTGAAGCTGCTAGAAAACGCAAGTTCTAAGAGAGGGTGGAATAACTTGAGCCTGCTCGAGCGTTTAAATAATGATATGAAACAAGCGATGCGGAACAAAGAAAAGGACAGACTCACGACGATTCGGATGGTCAAAGCATCCCTGCAGAACGAAGCAATCAAGCTTGGCAAGCAGGAGTTGTCCGAAGAGGAAGAGTTAACTGTACTTTCTCGTGAAGTGAAACAACGCAAAGATTCCCTCCAGGAATTTGAAAAAGCAGGTCGAGAAGACCTCGTTGAAAAGATAGAAACAGAATTAAAACATGTCGAGATTTATATGCCAAAGCAGCTTAGCGAAGAAGAAGTGGCGGAAATCGTCAAAGAAGCTATCGCAGAGACAGGTGCGGCATCGAAAGCCGATATGGGTAGAGTAATGGCTGTCATTATGCCTAAAGTAAAAGGTAAAGCAGACGGATCTCTCGTTAATAAACTTGTACAACAACACCTTTCATAAAAAGCTCGAAGGCCGCAGGATGTTTCTGCGGCCTTTTTAGCGTATACTAACAGAAAGGCATACATAATATTGTTCAAAATTAATGAAACCTTTTACCCTGGTTCTGCGTATATCCACTATGGCCTGATTTTTGAATGGGGGTGCTGAATTGAAAATAAAATCAGTGGTTGCCAGCGTGATTATCCTCTTGTCACTGTTCAGTCTCATCAATCCGTTTTCGGCAGATGCAGACGAAAAAATTGTCTATGTGGTGCCGATTGAGGAAACGGTTGAGAAGGGGCTGCTTGCCTTCCTGGAAAGAGCAGTGGAGGAGGCTGAAAAGGCAAATGCTGAAGCAATCATATTTGATGTCAATACGCCTGGCGGAGCGGTCGATGCAGCCGGCGGAATAGGGAAACTGCTGACTGGAACCGATTTGAAAACGATTTCCTTTGTGAACAAGCAGGCGCTTTCTGCAGGTGCCTATATTTCGCTTAATACAGACGAAATCTATATGGTTCCTGGCTCAACAATGGGTTCTGCTGCGATCATCGATCAGCAGGGGAATACTGCTGGCAAAAAAGCTGAGTCTTATTGGTTTGCTGCGATGAAGAGTGCGGCGGTCGAAAGCGGACGCGATCCTATTTATGCCCAGGCGATGGCGGATGAAAGCATCGACCTGCCTGAGCTGGGTGCGGGAAAAGGGAAATTGCTTACACTCACAGCAGAGCAGGCTCTTGAAGTCGGATATTCCGAAGGCACAGTCAAGAACCTTGACGATTTACTGAAGAAACTCGGCTATGAAAACGCGGAAATCAGGAATGTGGATGTCACGTTCGCTGAAAAGCTCGCGAGGTTCCTTACTCATCCAGTTGTCATCCCGATCCTGATGACCATTGGGAGTCTCGGTCTCGTCCTTGAACTGTATTCTCCTGGATTCGGTTTGCCGGGGATAGCCGGCTTGTCAGCATTGTTATTATTCTTTTACGGCCACCTGATTGCCGGACTGGCCGGATTTGAAACACTGATCCTGTTTGCACTTGGTATCGGGTTGATCCTGCTGGAATTTTTCGTTCCGGGCGGCATCGCGGGTACCATCGGCTTCCTGGCCATCATCGCAAGCTTTTTCCTGGCGTCGGATAATATCGTCCACATGGGAATATCGCTATTGATCGCCATGACAGCATCTATTCTTCTTTCTATTTTGATGATAAGGGTGTTTGGGAAAAAGATGAAATTTTTCAGAAGAATCATACTGACAGATTCAACAAGCACTGATAAAGGTTATGTCTCCAACAAGAATCGTCTCGAATTGATCGGCGTTGAAGGGACAACTGTAACACCACTGAGACCTTCAGGTACGATCGTGGTAGATGATGAGCGCATCGATGCCGTCAGCGAAGGAGCCTTTATACCAAAGGACCGCAAAGTAAGGATTGTTAAAACTGAGGGTTCGAGGATTGTTGTGAGGGAAATACCAGATCGTCAATAATCACTTTAAAGACAACATAATTTAACCAAAGGCCTGGCCATCATATTATCGGTGGAAAGGCCATGGAATATATTTTTTAGGAGGCAATTCAATGTTAGAAGCAGGAACAGCATTTATTTTGATTGCAGTTGCACTCGGGATCATTTTCCTTGGTGTATTGCTGACATTCGTACCAGTTATGCTCTGGATCTCCGCTTTGGCGGCAGGTGTCAGGGTCAGCATTTTCACTCTGATTGGGATGAGATTAAGAAGGGTAATCCCGAGCAGGGTAATCAACCCGCTGATCAAAGCCCATAAAGCAGGTTTGGGTGTCACCACGAACCAGCTTGAGAGCCACTATCTTGCAGGTGGTAACGTAGACAGGGTGGTCAACGCCTTGATTGCGGCACATCGTGCTAATATCGAACTTTCATTCGAAAGAGCAGCTGCGATTGACCTTGCAGGCCGTGATGTATTGGAAGCGGTACAAATGAGTGTTAACCCAAAGGTTATTGAAACACCATTCATTGCCGGTGTGGCCATGGATGGGATCGAAGTGAAAGCGAAAGCAAGAATTACGGTTAGAGCCAACATCGACCGACTTGTCGGGGGTGCGGGTGAAGAAACAATCGTAGCCCGTGTCGGTGAAGGGATTGTTTCAACAATTGGTTCTTCAGACAATCATAAAAAAGTATTGGAAAATCCGGACATGATTTCCCAGACAGTCCTTTCAAAAGGCCTGGATGCTGGGACAGCATTTGAGATTCTCTCGATTGATATCGCGGACGTTGATATCGGAAAGAACATCGGTGCCGAGCTTCAAACGGAACAAGCCGAAGCGGATAAGAAGATTGCCCAGGCGAAAGCCGAAGAACGCCGTGCAATGGCTGTAGCCCAGGAGCAGGAGATGAAGGCTCGCGTTGAGGAAATGAGAGCGAAGGTTGTAGAAGCCGAAGCGACGGTTCCGCTTGCGATGGCAGAAGCTTTGCGTGAAGGCAATATTGGGGTAATGGATTACATGAACATCCAGAACATTTCTGCAGATACCGATATGAGAGGATCTATTGGAAAACTCTCGAACGGAAATAAAGACGAGAAAAAAATGACTGATGCGAGAACCCGATAAAGGAAAGGGGGGCTCCTCGTGGAACTTTTATTTGAGTTATTCAGCAATCCGATTGCGCTGTTCATCCTGATTGGCGTCATTTCCAGTCTATTCAATAAAAAGAAGGAAGAACGCCAGCCGCAGCGGCGCCCGGTCCGGCCGCCCGGGCCAGCACAACCTCCTGGTACAGCACGTCCGCCTGGTCCGGCTCCATCACGGACGAGGCCGGCGGAAGCCAGGACAGAACCACAGACTGGCCGAGGCAGGGGTTCCGAATATGAGGAAGAGCGTGATGTCTTTGGCGGGTCAAGGCGCCGGCATGAACCGGTCGAGCCGGCACCTGTCAATTCTGGTAACGAAGTCCTTAGTGACCTTCAAAAGATATACCAGGAAAGAAAGAGGCAGGCTGAAGCACCCCAGCAGACCAGGTCCGATAAAGGCAGGATGGCTGCTGACGAGGCTGTTAGCCGCTTAAGGCAGCGGAGAGAGGAAAAGCAAAAGCAGCCTGAAGTCGTTTTCCAGCCAGACAAAGAGAAGTTGATCGAAGGGTTGATCTGGGCAGAAGTCCTAGGTAAACCAAGAGCCAAGAAGCCCTATAACCCTGTGAAGAGATAGCAGTCCTCACTTTGGGCGTTATTGGAAGAATGCCATGCCGATAAAGTTAAAAATGGTGCTAGAACCTCCTTTTTTCTCATACATATGAGATGAAAGGGGGTTCTTTTTTTTATGGCAAAAAAATGGGGCCAATATGTACGTAAATGGATGACACAAAAAATGGATCTTCCTCAAGATGTCATGATGGATCTCCCTAGAATCACGATGATTGGGCAAGTCCATATTTATATAGAAAACCACCGGGGGCTGCTGGCTTTTTCGGATGGAGAAGTGCGGCTGCTGATCAAAGGAGGCCAGCTGCTGGTCAAAGGCAAGGCATTTGTCATTAAAACAATCTTGCCTGAAGAAATTTTACTTGAAGGAAAAATTGATCAGGTTCTATATATAAGCGATTGAAATGAGGGGGAGAAGAATGAAGAATCAATGGATCCAAACCTTTTCAGGAACAGTCAAGGTTAAGCTGACCGGAAAAGGGATAGAAAGATTTTTAAACCATCTGACACGAAACGGAGTGTCCATCTGGAATGTGAAAAAACATGGCTCAGAGGCGGTCACGTTTTATGTCAATCTTCAGGATGTTAAAAAGCTGAGGATTCCTGCAAGAGAGAGTCAATGTAAAATCAGGTTTTTAGAGAGGGCTGGGGGCCCTTTCTTTTTAAGGGAATTATGGACAAACAGTGGTTTTTTAATTGGAGCTTGCCTGTTTTTGGGCTTGATTATGCTTCTTTCGAACATGGTTTGGGGTATAGAAATAAAAGGGGCCAGTCCTGCGACCGAGCACCAGATTCGCAAGGAACTGGACAAGATGGGCATCAGTGTCGGCAAGCTGCAGTTCTCCATTGATAATGTGGAGAGCATTCAGAAGGAATTGACCGATAAAATTGGTGCACTTACATGGATTGGCGTGGAACTGAAGGGGACGACCTATCACTTTCAGGCTGTCGAAAAGAGCGAGCCTAAGAAAGCGGAAGCTGTAGGGCCAAGGCATCTGGTTGCCAAAAGGAAAGCAGCGATCGTCAAGATTTTTGTGGAAAAAGGGGAGCCTGTTGTTAAAGTGAATGAGTATGTATTGCCGGGGCAGCTACTTGTCTCTGGAGTGTATGGAAATGAGGATAATCTTAAGGCTGTGGCGGCATCTGGGGAGATTCTTGGTGAAACATGGTACTCTACCAAGGTCGAACTTCCTTTGAAGAGCACCTTCCAGGTGTTCAATGGAAATGAAAAAAGAAAATATGCCATTAAAATTGCAGGGAAAGCTTTGCCTGTTTGGGGATTCGGGAAACCGGAATTCAGCGAATTCGAAGCTGAAATGAATGAGCAAAATGTCAAATTCTTTAAGTGGGAGCTTCCATTAAAGGTGGAAAAAACCACATTCAGGGAGCGTGAGCAGGTCACTCGCATCTATTCCAGGGAGGAAGCAGTTGAAAGCGCAAAAGAATTGGCGAGAAAGGATATAAAAAACTACCTTCCTGAAAATGCTATCATTAAAGGGGAAAAAATTTTACATCAGTCAATCGAGAATGATAAAGTAAAACTAATCACACATTTTACCATCATTGAAGATATTGCAGTAGGACAACCAATTATCCAAGGAGACTGAGAATGACAGAAGATTTAAAGACGATGGAAATTCAACTAGCGAATCCAACTGAAGCGATTTCATTATTCGGCAATGCCGATATGAACCTTAAGCTGATTGAACAGGAGCTTGGTGTCTCGATTGTGACGCGCGGGGAGTCAGTCGGTATCTCCGGACCTGAAGAAAAAGTGGCGCTGGCGCAAGCGGTGTTGGAGAATCTGCTTGCCGTCATCCGCAAAGGAATCAGTATCAGCCAAAGAGAAGCTGTATACGCGATTCAAATGGCGGAAAAAGGCACCCTTGAATACTTCCGGGATTTATATGATGAAGAAATCAGTAAAAACGTCAAAGGTAAATCGATCAGAGTCAAGACTCTTGGTCAAAGGCACTATATAAATGCGATAAAAAGCCGGGACCTTGTGTTCGGCATTGGTCCGGCCGGTACGGGAAAAACCTATCTGGCGGTCGTCATGGCTGTCACGGCCCTTAAGAATGGGATTGTTTCAAAAATCATTTTAACAAGGCCGGCGGTTGAAGCCGGAGAGAGCCTCGGATTCCTGCCGGGGGATTTAAAGGAGAAAGTCGACCCTTACCTGCGTCCTTTATATGACGCTCTTCATGATATTCTGGGTGCAGAACATACTTTAAGGCTGATTGAAAGAGGGACGATTGAAATCGCGCCGCTTGCCTATATGAGGGGAAGGACGCTGGATGACGCTTTTGTCATTCTCGATGAGGCGCAAAATACAACCCATGCCCAGATGAAGATGTTCCTGACAAGGCTTGGCTTTGGCTCGAAGATGGTGATCACTGGTGATACATCACAGGTTGATTTGCCGAAGGGGGCGAAATCTGGACTTGTTGAAGCGGAGAATATCCTGAAGAATGTTTCTGGAATCGGATTTATCCACCTTGAACAGGCTGACGTTGTCCGTCATCCGCTTGTTGGCAGGATCATCGAAGCTTATGGGAAAAATGAATAATCTTCTCAGTCCGCTCTAAAAAAAAGGGCGGACTATTTTACTTATTGAAAACTTTACAGGTTGTAAATTCAAAGACAAAAACCGGTATAGCACCATTCCTGGTCCAGAATAACCTTCCGGAGCAGGACCACTACCAGGCGAAGGGGTGGGATTATTGCGCACACGACCTTCCCCTTTTAATAAGATACAGGCCTTTTGTAGATGGGTCGTTCCTGACTTTTTATAAATGGAGATGAAAGTTTGCTGAAAAACTGATATGATGATACATAATGTCAGAATAATTCCCAGTTATTCTCAAACTGCTTTCAGTCTTATAGGAGGGCTGTAAATGGAAAAGCTGCAGGTCCAGTTAACTGCCATACTTAACTTATTGAATATAAAAATTTTCCGGATCTTATTATTTTTGCTGATGGGGATCATTATGTTCGCCTCGATGTACAGCAATGTCAAGCCGGAAAAACTGAATCTGGAACTGTTCTCTGTAGCAGAGAAAACCATCCGGTCACCTATTACGATAGAGGATAAGGAAAGCACAGAAGCAAACCGGAGAAGTGCTGTTGAACAAGTGAAAGATGTATATTCCAAAAAAAATGAATATGCCCAGAACAGAGTGGATCTCGCTACCTCTATTTTTGATTCCGTTTCGGAAGTGAACGAAGAAGCGGAAGAAGAATTCAAGGAAAGAACCAAAGCAGCGGAGGGCGTAAGTGAGGAAGAGGCTCCAGCCCCTGAAGCTCCAACCACGGAAGAAAAACTGGAAACATTAAAGACGAAACTGACAGATAATGAGACGAAGAGTCTGTCTGACCAGGTGTTCATCTCATTGCTGCAGGCACCTAAACAAGAATTGATGATCGCGAAGGACCTTGCAGTCACAGCGATCAATAAAGTCATGGGAAGAAATATCCCCGCTGATGAAGTAGAGAATGCAAAGAAGCTAGTTGAAGAAGAATTAAGGTTTACAAGCTTGAACAGCAAATTAAAAGAAGCAGTGATTGAAATCGGCCGGTATTCAATCGTGCAGAATGAATTTTATGACCCGGAAGCTACAGAGAATCTCCGCCAGCAGGCTATGGATGCTGTTGAGCCGGTAAGGATCCTCGAAGGACAGATTCTGGTCGATGAGGGACAGCTGATCAGCAGGGACGTTTATAAGAAACTCCAGCTTGTCGGCCTTCTTGAAAGCGAGAATTCCTATCTGCCTTTCATCGGTCTTGCGATGGTCATCTCACTGATCCTTTTTGCGCTGTATGTCATTTTCAATGAGATGGAAAACGCTGATAAAAAACAGAAGAATCTATTGATTTTCAGTATTATCTTTATTACATCAATCCTGCTGATGAAACTCGTGAGTTTATTCGATGAGTTTGAATACTCCGAGATTGGTTATATTTTCCCTGCTGCCATGGGGGCAATGCTCATCAAAATCCTGATCCATGAAAGGCTAGCGCTTTTCCAGATCGCGTTCCTTGCAGTTTGCGGGACCATCATATTCAATGAGGGCATTACCGGCACGTTGAATGTCTCCATCGGAGTCTATATTTTAATCAGCGGACTGGCAGCGATTCTGTTTCTTCAAAAACAGAATAGGCGGTCAAAAATCCTCCAGGCCGGATTACTGGTATCCGTAGTGAATTTGATTGTCATACTTTCTATCCTGTTTCTGCGGAACAGTCAGTATTCAGGGCTTGAATACGGTTTTTATTTCATGGCTGCATTCATTTCAGGGATTGTATCGGCAGTTTTGACAATCGGTTTGCTGCCATTCTTTGAAGCTGGTTTCGGAATTCTTTCAACCTTAAGACTGATCGAGCTTTCAAATCCGAACCATCCACTTTTAAGGAAGATTCTCACTGAAGCGCCTGGAACCTATCATCACAGTGTCATGGTAGCCAATTTGTCTGAGGCTGCCTGTGAAGCAATTGGTGCAAACGGGCTTTTGGCTAGGGTCGGATGCTACTATCACGATATCGGGAAGACGAAACGTCCGCAATTCTTTATTGAAAACCAGATCAATATGGATAATCCGCACGATAAACTGCCTGCACTGACGAGCAAGAATATCATCATAGCACATGCGGTCGATGGAGCAGAGATGCTTCGAAAGCACAGGATGCCGAAGGAAATTGTTGATATAGCAGAACAGCACCATGGAACGACATTGCTGAAGTTTTTTTACCACAAAGCTAAACAAAGCGGCCAGGAAGTTAAAGAGGAAGATTTTCGCTACCCTGGACCAAAACCGCAAACAAAGGAATCGGCGGTCATTGGAATCGCAGATAGCGTAGAGGCGGCTGTGCGCTCAATGGCTCATCCGACGCATGAACAAATTGAGAACCTGGTGCACAATATTATTGGAGACCGGCTGCAGGACGGCCAGCTTACTGAATGCGACATTACGCTAAAAGAACTTGATACAGTAGCAGACACGCTTTGTGAGACGTTAAAGGGGATTTTCCACTCAAGGATAGAGTATCCAGAAATGAATAAACAGAAGGTGAAGCAGGCATGAGACTAGAAATTGATTTTTTGGATGAAGTTAGTGAATTGTCCGAACAGGATCTCTATGAAATAGAACAGCTTCTTAATTTTGCGGCTGAAATGGAGAATGTCCAGACAGGCAGCGAGTTGTCAGTCACATTCGTTTCAAATGAGCGAATACAGGAAATCAATCGTGAATATCGCGACAAAGATCGGCCTACCGATGTGATTTCCTTTGCCATGGAGGAAATGGGAGAAGGGGAGCTGGAGATAGTTGGTGAGGAGATACCTCGCGTTCTCGGCGATATCATTATCTCTGTTCCAAAAGCACGGGAACAGGCTGATGAGTACGATCATCCATTCATGAGGGAGCTAGGTTTCCTTGCAGTTCATGGATTCCTGCATTTATTAGGCTACGACCACATGAATGAACAGGATGAAAAGAAGATGTTCGGCCGCCAAAAAGAAATTCTTGAAGGTTATGGCCTTGGAAGGTAATAAACGGAGGAAGCACACTTTAGCCTCCTCCTTCAAATTTGGATTTCAGGGAATCGCTTCGGCAGCAGTCCGGGAGCGGAATATGCAAATCCATTTGGGTATTTCGTTGATCGTCATTATTGCCGGCTTCTCATTTTCTATTACTGCTTTTGAATGGATTGCCATCATTCTTTGCATTGGCGGTATGATTTCGCTGGAAATGATGAATACAGCACTTGAACGAACGGTTGATATGTTTACGAAGGAGTTTCATCCGCTGGCCAAACAGGCTAAGGATATTGCAGCAGGAGCTGTTCTTGTTTTTGCGATTGCCAGTGTGGCCATCGGCATGATTATTTTTATCCCAAGAATTTCAGCATGGTTCGGTTAGTTGTCCGATTATGGGCAACTTTTCTTTTTGAATGGAGCATACGTAAAGTGAAGTTTTTTGGCGAATACAAACATTAATGTTTCAACCGATTTGAAAACAGGAAAAAACTTAAGTAAAATATCATAACAGTGTACAAACAGTGGTGGTCTGTTTTTAGAAAATTTAAAATTTTTATTTCAATTGTGCTACAAACAGTGAAATCTTGCTGAAAATACGGTAAAATTAAGTGGAGAAGGGAATTACAGTATGAATTTCAATAATCAAGACAGTAAACAACACAGATCAGGCTTTATTTCAATCATTGGAAGACCGAATGTAGGAAAGTCGACCTTTCTTAACAGGGTGATTGGGCAAAAAATCGCGATCATGAGCGATAAGCCGCAAACGACCCGAAATAAGGTACAGGGAGTTCTTACTCTAGAAGATTCACAGTTGATTTTCATTGATACACCAGGAATCCATAAGCCTAAGCACCGGCTCGGCGATTTCATGATGAAGGTTGCCCAAAATACCTTAAAAGAAGTCGACCTTGTCTTGTTCATGGTTAATGCCGAGGAAGGATACGGCCGCGGGGAAGAATTCATCATTGAGAAGCTCCAGAATGTCAAGACACCAGTTTTTCTTGTGATCAATAAAATTGACCTGATCCATCCTGATCAGCTTTTGAAATTGATCGAATCCTACAAGGAAAAGTTCAATTTTGCTGAAATCGTACCTATTTCAGCGTTAGAAGGCAATAACATTGAGAGACTTCTGGATCAAATCAAAGAGAAAATGCCCGAGGGACCGCAATTTTATCCGGCAGACCAGGTAACGGACCATCCGGAACGGTTCATTGTATCCGAACTGATCCGGGAAAAAGCGCTTCATCTTACGCGTGAAGAGATTCCTCATTCTCTTGCGGTTGTCATCGAAAAGATGGATCGCCAGTCGGAAAAGGATATGGTCCATGTCATGGCCACGATCATCGTCGAAAGGGATTCCCAAAAAGGCATCATCATTGGCAAGCAGGGAAGTATGCTGAAGGAAATTGGCAAAAGGGCACGTCATGATATCGAGAATCTGCTTGGCTCGAAGGTATTCCTTGAATTATGGGTGAAGGTGCAGAAGGACTGGCGAAACAAAGCGTCCCAGCTGCGTGATTTTGGTTTCCGTGAAGATGAGTATTAAGCCTGTTTGGCAATTGCTCCATCATTAACATATTAACGGCTTTTGGATTTTATTCATGAAGTGGATTTACAATTTTTGAGTAACATGAAAATCTGATTGACAGGCTATGATATTCATAAGGATTTGGGATATAAGTTGCTAGTGAAAAAACGAAAGGTGGGGTTTTCGATGTTGGATTTTACCTGGAAGGTGTTTTCGCAAACAGGTAACATTGACACATATCTTCTCTTTAAGGAATTAGAGAAAGACGATCATGAAATACCCGGTTATCAGGAGGAAGAACTAGCAGGAATCGATTTTCCAATCTCATAGGTTTGTCTGTAGTAAATGGATGGTGACAGCAGATGCTGCAGAAATGTGAAGGCATTGTCATTAGGACGACAGATTATGGCGAAACAAACAAGATTGTTACTTTATTTACGAGGGAATTTGGCAAAGTCGGCGTGATGGCGCGGGGAGCTAAGAAGCCTAATAGCAGGCTTTCCGCCGTCACCCAGCTTTTTACTTATGGACATTATTTATTTCAGGCAAGTACCGGGCTCGGAAGCCTTCAGCAAGGCGAAATGATGTCATCTTTAAGGGCAATACGCGAGGACATTTTTTTGACCGCACATGCCAGTTATATCGTCGATTTAACTGACAAAGTCACCGAGGACCGAAAGTCCAACCCCTTTTTATTCGAATTGCTGCTCCAGACGCTGAATTATTTGAATGAAGGCTATGACATGGAAATCCTCACTCATATCTATGAAATGAAGATGCTCAATGTACAGGGCCTTTACCCCGTTTTGGACCGGTGTACAAATTGCGGAAGCACGGAAGGGGATTTCAATTTTTCCATCAGGGAAGGCGGTCTCCTGTGTCATAGATGTTTTGAGACAGACCCCTATCGGATCAAGACCTCACCAGGAACGGTAAGATTGCTTCGATTATTCTATTTGCTGGACTTGAACCGACTTGGGAATATATCCGTCAAGCCTGAAACAAAAGCAGAACTGAATAAGGTCATTAGAGCTTATTATGATGAGTATTCGGGTCTTTACCTAAAAACGCGGAAGTTCCTTGATCAGATGGATTCATTCAGGGACCGGCTCTAGCTATTGACATTGGAGATTCTTTTCGCTATTATTCAAATAAAATTACATATGTTGCTGTGAAGGAAAAGAGTACTTAATTTCCTCTGTATTAGCGAGTCCGGGTATGGTGCAAGCCGGATTACAGACATTAAGGAAGGCGTTCTGGAGCGACATCACTTTCAAGGTGGCTGCTTTTGGCAGCAAATAGGGTGGAACCGCGGGTAACTCTCGTCCCTATGCATGATTAAATGCATAGGGGGCGGGAGTTTTTTATATTTAGGTTAACATATAAAATTGATCCAAAAATTTCGGAGGTGTACAGATGAATATCCAAAACATGATACTAACTTTGCAAAAACACTGGTCAGAAAAAGGCTGCATATTGATGCAGGCATATGACGTCGAAAAAGGTGCGGGCACAATGAGTCCTTACACATTCCTGAGAGCGATTGGCCCGGAGCCATGGAATGTCGCTTATGTTGAACCATCCCGTCGTCCAGCTGACGGCCGTTACGGGGAAAACCCAAACAGACTCTATCAGCATCATCAATTTCAGGTGATCATGAAGCCATCCCCAGACAATATTCAGGAAATCTATCTGGAATCATTGAAAGCATTGGGAATTGACCCGCTAGAACATGATATTCGTTTCGTAGAGGATAACTGGGAAAACCCATCATTAGGCTGTGCAGGACTTGGCTGGGAAGTATGGCTGGACGGAATGGAAATCACACAGTTCACTTATTTCCAGCAGGTAGGCGGTTTGGATTGTAAACCGGTTTCCGTTGAGATCACTTATGGAATCGAGCGACTGGCTTCCTATATTCAGGACAAGGAAAATGTATTCGACCTGGAATGGACAGATGGATTTACCGTTCGCGATATCTTTGGCCAGCCGGAATACGAACACTCCAAATATACGTTTGAAACGTCTGACCAGGAAATGCTGTTCAATCTTTTCAATATATATGAAAAGGAAGCGCACCGCCAGATGGATGCAGGCCTTGTGCACCCGGCATATGATTATGTCCTGAAATGTTCCCATGTCTTCAACATCCTTGATGCGCGAGGAGCCATATCGGTGACTGAAAGGACGGGCTACATTGCCCGGTGCCGCAACCTGGCCAAGAAAGTGGCGAAGACATTCTATGATGAACGGGAAAAATTAGGCTTCCCAATTATGAAACGGAAGGAGCAGTTGGAAAATGACTAAGCGCAATTTATTGCTTGAAATCGGTTTGGAAGAGATGCCTGCAAGATTCATTACAGATGCCATTAACCAGATTGCTTCGAAAGTCGAAAGCTGGCTGAAGGACCATCATATCGGTTTTGATGGAATCAACCTTTACTCAACACCACGCCGGCTGGCGATCCTTGTGATGAATGTGGATGAGCGCCAGGAAGACAGTGAGGAAGAAGCGAAGGGTCCTGCAAAGAAAATCGCCATTGGGGCTGATGGTGAATGGTCCAAAGCAGCTGTCGGCTTCACACGCGGGCAGGGAATGACTGTTGATGATATTTATTTCAAAGAATTGAATGGCGTTGAATACGCTCATGTAAGGAAATTTATCAAGGGCCAGGAAACAGCGGACTTGCTGGTTGAGCTGAAGGGAATCATCACAGGCATGACTTTCCCGAAAAACATGCGCTGGGCTGACCTCGAGTTGCGTTATGTTCGTCCGATTAAATGGCTTGTTGCCATGTTCGGAAATGACATCATTCCATTCGATATCGCCGGTGTTCAAACTGGCAATATTACAAGAGGGCACCGTTTCCTAGGTGAGGAAGCTGTCCAACTGACAATTCCCGAGGATTATGAAGAAGTACTGTTGGGGCAATATGTTGTGGCTGATTCAAAAAAACGGAAGGAAGCGATCACGTCCCAGCTGGAAAAAGTTGAAGAAGAGAATGGATGGGTCATCCCGGTTGACGAAGAGCTGCTCGAGGAAGTCAATAATCTTGTTGAGTATCCAACCGCCCTTTACGGCCGGTTTGAAGATGAATTTTTGGATATCCCGAGTGAGGTTCTGATCACATCCATGAAGGAACACCAGCGTTATTTTCCGGTAAAATCCAAAGATGGTGAGCTGCTGCCTCATTTCATTACTGTCAGGAACGGTGACCACCTGCATATCGAAAAGGTCGCCAAAGGTAATGAGAAAGTACTTAGAGCAAGACTTGCAGACGCTGCGTTTTTCTATAAAGAGGATCAAAAGCTGCAAATTGATGCAGCCCTTGACAAGCTTAAGAACATTGTCTATCACGAAGAAATTGGAACAATCGCTGAAAAATCCGAAAGGGTACGCAAGCTTGTAAACCTGATTGCAGCAAGACTTGAGTTTGATGCAGCAACTGTGAAGGCGGCTGACAGGGCTGCACAAATCAGTAAATTTGACCTGGTTTCGCAGATGGTATACGAATTCCCGGAACTGCAAGGAATCATGGGTGAGAAATATGCTCTGCAGAAAGGCGAAAGCCAGGAGGTTGCAGCTGCGATCAATGAACACTATATGCCTAGGAACGCGGAGGATTCAGTCCCTGGATCGGCTGCGGGTGCACTGGTCGCGATTGCTGATAAGCTTGATACGATCATTTCGTTCTTTGCGCTTGGCATCATTCCGAGCGGTTCCCAGGATCCGTATGCGCTCAGAAGACAGGCTACAGGAATTGTCCAGACACTGATTGGAAAACAGTGGAACATCACTGTCGAAAACCTGATTGGCCTTTCGCTGAATTTGATTTCTGAAGCAGGAATTGCAAAGCGTCCTGACGAAGAAGTGTATCATGACCTTGTGCAGTTCTTTAAACTGAGAGTCAAGTATCTTCTGCAGGAGCGAGGCATCCGTTACGATATTATTGATGCGGTACTGGGCGGAGAAATTGGCAGCGTATCCGAATTGATTGAAAAAGGCGATGCCATTCAGTCTGCAAGCGGAGATGAAGGGTTTAAGGAAAGTATGGAAGCATTGAGCCGAGTATTGAATATTGCCAGCAAAAAAGAAGTACTGGGTGATATTAACCCTGAGCTGTTCGAAAATGAACATGAACAGAAACTATATGAAAAATATCTTGAACTTGGCAGAAAGTCAGAAAACGGTATGGATGCTGTCTCTTACTATCAGCTCCTGGCAGGGATGAAGCCAGAAATCAACGGTTATTTTGAGCATACAATGGTTATGTCGGAACAACCTGAAGTCCGGGAGAATCGACTGAACCAAATGGCTGCCCTCGCAGTGCTCATCATGAAGCTTGCCAAGGTCAATGATATTGTCGTAAAGTAATGATTCTAAAAAAATAAAATTTGAGTGCCTTCCCAGGGCGGGAGGCACTTCCATGATAAGGATTCAGCAATATTCCATAAAATCATCCTTGTTGTTACCTCCGGTAGTATATAATAGCTTTATAACATTTCTCCCGATGGGTGGTGAGGACAATCGAACTGAATAAACGGCAGGAGCTAATCCTGCAAATCGTAAAGGATAATGGCCCAATCACTGGGGAGCATATTGCTGAGAAGCTGAACCTGACAAGGGCCACACTAAGACCTGATCTTGCAATCCTGACAATGGCGGGTTATTTGGACGCCAGGCCAAGAGTCGGCTATTTTTACACAGGGAAGTCGGGAAACCAGCTGCTTTCTGAAAATCTTAAGAAAATCCTTGTCAGAGACTATCAGTCCATTCCGGTGGTAGTGCCGGAGAATGTATCTGTTTACGATGCTATTGTTACGATGTTCCTTGAAGATGTAGGTACTTTGTTTGTGGTGGATAAGGCTTCAAAGCTGGTAGGCGTGCTGTCACGTAAAGATTTATTGCGCGCAAGCATAGGCAAGCAGGAGTTAAGCACATTGCCTGTGAATATCATCATGACCAGGATGCCGAACATCACAGTGTGCCGCCGGGACGACCTGCTGATTGATGCTGCAAAGGAATTGATCGAAAAGCAGATTGATGCCCTGCCGATCATTAAAGACACAGCGGACGGATACGAAATAGTAGGAAGATTGACAAAGACAAATATTACAAAGGCTTTTGTAGCCTTGGCAGAGGAATAGAAGCGAATAGAGAAGGGGTTGGGAAGGAATGAGCAAAACACCAATTATTTATGTGGTTTCTGACTCTGTCGGGGAGACAGCAGAACTCGTTACCAAGGCTGCGATTAGCCAGTTCGAACACGTTGATGTATCGCTTAACAGATTTCCCTATGTTGAAGATAAAGTACATATTGACGAAGTTATCTCTCTCGCAAAGCATGATGGCGGTATGATAGCCTATACCCTTGTTAAACCGGAGATCAGCGATTATCTGAAAGAAGCAGCAGCCAAAGAAGGAATCTATGCCTGCGATATAATTGGCCCGCTTATGCAGCAAATCCAGTTGCTGAGTGGCGAGACGCCTCTATATGAACCTGGCCTGGTACGTAAGCTTGATGAAGATTACTTTAAAAAGGTTGAAGCGATTGAATTTGCGGTTAAGTATGATGACGGCCGTGATCCAAGGGGAATACTCAAGGCTGATATCGTATTGGTCGGTGTCTCCAGGACCTCCAAGACACCGTTGTCTCAATATCTCGCACATAAGCGCTACAAAGTAGCGAACGTCCCGATCGTTCCAGAAGTGGATCCGCCTGAAGAACTTTTCCTGGTGCCAAAAGAAAAATGCTTTGGACTGAGAATCACGCCAGACAAATTGAATCAGATCAGGCGTGAAAGGCTGATATCCCTTGGCCTGAATGACAAAGCGATTTATGCGAATATCGAGCGGATCAAGGAAGAAATTGAATTCTTCGATGGAATCGTGGAAAAAATCGGCTGTCCGGTCATCGACGTCACCAATAAGGCAGTTGAAGAAACGGCGAATGTCATCCTGAATATGGTCCGCAATAAATAAATGGACGCTTAGCACATATTTTTATGTATGTGCTTTTCTTATGAAGCCCGGCTATTTAATCCAGAGGAGAAGTTTGCAGCAAAGCTTTATTAAATTAATAGGTTAACGAGAAAAAATAATGGAAAAATAGGCTTTCTTATACTATAATAAAAAATTGTGATAAAAATGTATCTGTTTAGGTTTAGACTGGGCGGATTACGAATAAACTATTTATTATCAGTTGTCAAGATGACGAGCACGAAAAAATTCGACAAAATTCCCTTGAAAAAATACAATCCTTTAGAAGGAATATGCGGAGTGATGTAGAATTAATACTAGTGAAATCAACAAACAGACTCTTTTTGTTGATGCAGACTCATGCCCAGTCATAAAGGAAATTGTCGAAATTGCTTCGAAGTTTTCCATCGAAGCTGTTTTTGTGGCTTCATACGCCCATATGAAGAATGATCTTCAAGGGCAAAACTGGGTTTTTGTCGATTCTCATAAGGAGGCTGTGGACCTTTATTTAATGAATCATGTTAAGAAAGGTGATTTTGCAGTGACGCAAGACATTGGCCTTGCATCTACCCTTCTGGCGAAAGGGGTTTACGCCATCTCTCCGAGGGGAACTTTATTTGAAGAAAAAGGAATTGGAACTGCTCTTGAACTAAGACATCTATCTGCCAAAGCAAGAAGGCAGGGATTCTACGGAAAAGGCCCCAAAGCCTTTACCGAGAAAGACAGGGCTAAGTTTATAAAGGAATTGAGCATGCTTTTGTCGAATTTTAAGACATGTTCAAGGAATCACAACTAATCAGAGGTCATGCATATGGCAGAGAGGATTGCCGAGGAAAAAGTAAATGAAATCCGGCAGGCGGTTGAAATAGTCGATGTCATTGGTGATTATGTCCAGCTGAAAAAACAAGGCCGGAATTATTTCGGGCTATGTCCTTTTCACGGGGAAAACTCTCCATCCTTTTCTGTCTCCCCAGACAAGCAAATTTATCATTGCTTTGGATGCGGAGCGGGTGGGAATGTTTTTTCCTTCCTGATGGACATCGATGGCCTTAGCTTCCAGGAAGCAGCGGTGAAGCTCGCCGATAGGGCGAACATCGAATTGAAGCTTGAAGGCGCTTCTGCCGGCAGGAATCCGCAAATGCCTGAAGGTTCGAGACAAATGATCGAAGCCCATGAACTCTTGCGTAAATTCTACCATCATTTATTGGTAAATACAAAAGAGGGACAGGATGCTTTGGAGTATCTTCTCGGCAGGGGGTTCACGACTGAGTCAATTGACCGGTTCCAGATTGGCTACGCACTTCCTTCTTGGGATTTCGCCGTGAAGCTTCTGGAAAAACGGGGATTCCCACTGGAATTGATTGAAAAGGCTGGCCTGGTCATCCAGAGAGAAAAAGACGGAACATATTTTGACCGGTTCAGGGATCGAATCATGTTTCCGATTCTCGACCATCAAGGAAACACGATTGCGTTTTCCGGGAGAACACTGGGGGGCGAAGAACCCAAATATTTAAATAGTCCCGAAACGCCAATCTTTAATAAGAGCAAGGTGTTATATAATTTTCACCTTGCACGCGGAACAATCCGCAAAAAGCAGCAGGCAGTGCTGTTCGAAGGTTTTGCTGACGTCATCTCAGCAACCCGGGCAGGCGTTGAAAATGGCGTCGCAACGATGGGAACGTCGCTTACTGAAGAGCATATTTCGCTTTTGAAAAGAAATGTTCAAGCCGTTACGATCTGTTATGATTCGGATAAAGCCGGAATAGAGGCAGCTTTTCGGGCCTCGGTCATGCTTTCCAAGGCAGGTTTTGCTGTCAGGGTGGCGATGATGCCGGATGGCATGGACCCGGACGAATACATAAAGGTCCACGGCGAGGAAAAATTCAGGAACGAAATCGTTGGCTCCAGCGCCACATTGATGGCATTTAAAATATTATATTATCGGAGAGGGAAAAACCTTCAAAATGAAGGAGATCGCCTCCAGTATATCGAAGAAGTACTGAAAGAAATCAGCTTCCTTGATAAAGCAGTCGAAAAGGACCTTTACTTAAGGCAGCTGGCAAATGAATTCTCATTATCTCTCGAAGCATTGATCCACCAGCTCAACCAATTTGAGCAGGCAGCAGGCCCCAAAAATCAGAATCAGCCCCGCCCCGAAAGCAGGCCCGCTCCCTATGTCAGGAAGACGGAGCTTAAACCGGCTTACCATACTGCTGAAAGGCGGCTGATCTATCATATGATGAGGGATGCCGACATTGCCTATAAGGTTCAGGGATTGCTCGAAGGCAATACATTGAACATTGATGAACACCAGGCTATTATTACTTATTTATTTGCATACTATGAAAAAGGACATGACCCTGATCCTGGTGCGTTCTTAAATGATCTCCAGGATAATAAGCTAAAAAGGGTTGTTGCTGATATAGAGATGATGCCTCTAAATGAGGAGATCAGTGATCAGGAATTATCTGATTATATCAAGCAAGTGTTGAATTATCAAAAAATGTTAAAAATAAAGGAAAAAATGGCAGAACAAAAACAGGCAGAACGACAAAACGACTTCTTGCGCGCAGCGGCTATCGCTACGGAAATAATCCATCTGCGCAAGACCTTATAAATCCTTATGCTGATTGTTTTTGATTTTTGGAAGGAGGGGGACATATGGCTGAAAAGTCAGCCCGTTCTAAAGAAGTCACAGAAAACGAAGTGACAGTTGAACAAGTGAAAGACCAGTTAACCGCACTGGGCAAAAAAACAGGCGTCCTTGCTTATGATGATATTGCTGAAAGGCTTTCAAGCTTTGACCTGGATTCCGACCAGATGGATGAATATTATGAGTTCCTGGGTGAGCAGGGAATCGAACTAGTCGGAGAAAGCGATGAAGTGGAGGATCCAGACCTAAAACAGCTTGCCAAGGACGATGAAGAATTCGACCTTAATGACCTGAGTGTTCCTCCAGGTGTCAAAATCAATGACCCTGTAAGAATGTATCTGAAGGAAATTGGCCGTGTCGATCTGCTTTCTGCAGAAGAAGAAATTCAACTGGCGGAAAGAATTGAGCAAGGCGATGAAGAAGCGAAGAGACGCCTGGCTGAAGCGAACCTTCGACTGGTTGTCAGCATCGCGAAACGCTATGTCGGCCGGGGTATGCTATTCCTTGACTTGATTCAGGAAGGCAATATGGGCTTGATCAAGGCCGTTGAAAAATTTGATTACCGAAAAGGATTCAAATTCAGTACCTATGCAACATGGTGGATTCGTCAGGCCATTACGCGTGCCATCGCTGACCAGGCGCGCACAATCAGGATCCCGGTTCACATGGTTGAGACGATCAATAAATTGATCCGTGTGCAAAGGCAGCTGCTTCAGGACTTGGGACGCGAACCAACGCCAGAAGAAATTGGTGAAGATATGGACCTGTCCCCAGAAAAAGTGCGTGAGATCCTTAAAATCGCCCAGGAGCCAGTTTCCCTTGAAACGCCTATTGGGGAAGAGGATGACTCACACCTTGGAGACTTCATTGAAGACCAGGATGCTACATCCCCTTCTGAACACGCAGCATATGAGCTCCTGAAAGAACAGCTTGAGGATGTCCTGGATACACTTACCGACCGTGAGGAGAACGTCCTCAGACTCCGTTTCGGCCTGGATGACGGACGTACCCGCACACTTGAAGAAGTGGGCAAGGTGTTTGGCGTTACGCGAGAACGTATCCGCCAGATTGAAGCGAAAGCACTTCGCAAGCTGAGACACCCAAGCCGAAGCAAGCGGCTGAAGGACTTTTTAGAATAGGATTGCCAAAGGATAATTTACTTTTTAAAATAAAAGTAAATTATCCTTTTTTATTTTGGTAAAGACAGGACGTGCAGGGTATGGACGAACAACGGAAAAAAATCATTACAAACGAAATAAGATACTGGAAGCAAAACAGAATGCTTCCTGAGCACTACTGTAATTATTTGCTTAACATGTATATGGAAGGCGCAGATCAGGCTGATGCTCCGAATAAATCCGCACCCCCTTCACTTCTGGGATACATATTGCTCGGGTTCGTTACGTTATCAGGTTTTTTATTTTATTTTACTGAATTGTCGCTCTTTTTGCAAATGACCTTTATAGCATTTTTTGGAATTGTTTCCATTTTATCAGCTTTTTACTTAGTTAAAAAATCTTTTCTCCAGCAGGTTCCATTGCTATCAGCAGCCTTGCTTTTCTTAATCTCTTCCGTTGAGGCTGTTGAAATAATTTTTCCGGGTAAACCAATTTTGCTTTACGCAGTCACTGGATTGAACTGCCTGCTGTGGATTGCTGCAGGCATGAAACTGGGTTTGATTTCTTTTAAACTTTCAGGATTTGCAGGGCTGTTAGTCCTGTTAATTATTATATTTATATAATAATTAAAAATTTAAAAGTTTTTAAATGTTGAGAAAATTGTTTATTCCCCCTTATAATTAAGAATGTAAACGCATTCAATGTTTTAAGG
>NZ_RSFW01000031.1 GCF_003937825.1 Mesobacillus subterraneus
AGTAGGACGCCGCCGGGCACCAAAAAGGACAGCTATTATGGCTGTCCTTTTTTTTATGTGTAGAATTCTCTACTCAAGTTCTCCAACTAATCCTCGCAAATGCTCTGGAGAGTGAGTTGGTCGATATATTGGAAAATCCGATGATATATTAACTAATGTAGTCGATAAAATTAGGACCACCTGATAAACCAAAAACTGAACAATTAAAATCCACCCATAATTCCCTTTTTACATGAAAAATCATATTAACCAGCAAGAATTTAACCTCTAAAAGTTGTCCTCAAGACTCATTTCATTCTGAAACACAAGAACCGTCCCTCTGTTTTTGTCTAATTCATGAACATGCTTGCGATTTAATAAATTTGATTGAAAAGTTCCCGATATTAAGTGAGTATAGCGATAGTGTTGCGCGAGATATGACATCAAGGGGGAAACATGTTGAGGAGGAATAGGGTTAGCGTGAAGTTGAAATTGGGGACAAAAATCAATTTGATTGTTTTAACTACGGTTCTTTTACTTTCTGTCATAATTGGTGTAGTTGTGACAACGGAAGTTACACAAGGTATCAAGGCATTTGCGGTTGAAAAGGCGAAAGGTGATTTAGCTTTAAGTGAACGCTATATCAACAATAAGTTTCCAGGAGCGTGGGAAATCAAGGATGGTCAATTATTTAAAGGAAAGCAACGTTTTAATGACTATTTTGAAATCGTGGATACAATTGGTGCTGACACGGGAGACACGGTAACAATTTTTCAGGGAGATACCCGGATATCGACGAATGTAATGTTAGAAGGAAAGCGTGCTGTGGGGACTAAGGTTTCAAATGAGGTTGCAGATGTCGTCCTTAAAGACGGAAAACCATATTATGGGGAAGCCGTAGTAGCGGGGAATTCCTATCAAACAGCCTATACTCCAATCAGGGACCAGAGCGGGAAGCCAATCGGCATTTTATATGTTGGAGCATCTGAAAAAACGATTGAAGCGATTCTATCATCCTTTATGACTAAATTTATCATACAGGTGATTGTGGTTGTATTACTAGCCTTTGTGGGGATCTACTGGTTTACGAGAAGTTTAAAACGCAGGTTGGCAGCGCTGGCTGGTGCTTTGGAGAAGGCTGGACATGGCGATTTCACAGCCACCGTAAAAGATCGGAGCGGAGACGAGCTTAGTGATTTATCAAACAGCTATAATCAAATGAAAGAAAATCTAAGCACGATGGTTCAAGACATCTTAGAAACCTCTGAGCAGGTTGCGGCTTCATCAGAAGAGTTAACGGCAGGAGCTGAACAGACTAGCAGGGCAACGGAACAAATCACAGAGGCAATCCAGCAGATTGCTAGTGGATCAGATATCCAAACACATGGGATTCAGGAAAGTGCAAGGGCTCTGGATGAATTGGCTAAAGGTGTAACAAATATAGCAGAAAACTCTTCTGTTATAGCGGAGGCAAGTACGCAAACAAGCCAACATGCGAAAAAGGGGGGAGCTTTTGTCAAGCAAACCGCAAGTCAAATGGATATGATTCAGTCTTCAGTCATGGACACGGGAGCAGTGATTGGAGTTCTGAATGAAAGATCTAAACAAATTGGTCATATCTCGAAGGTAATTACCGAGATTGCGGACCAGACAAACTTACTTGCTCTGAATGCAGCGATAGAAGCGGCGAGAGCTGGTGACCACGGAAAAGGTTTTGCTGTAGTAGCCTCAGAGGTCAGGAAACTGGCGGAACAGTCACAGAATTCTGCTTCTCAGATTTCAGAGTTAATTACTCACATACAAGCGGACATGGAGCGTTCCAATGATTCAATTGAAAAAGTGAAGCAGGATGTCCGGAGTGGCTTGGAAATCGTAGAGGAAACAGAGATAAGTTTTCAGGAAATTGTTCAGTCAATGGGGCAAATGGCTGGAAAAATTGAAGAAATGGCTGCCACTGCCGAACAAATGTCTGCCAGCACGGAGGAGGTCTCTGCGACTGTACAAGACATCACAACAACTGCCAGGGAATCCTCCCAACACAGCCAAAGTGTCGCTGCATCAGCAGAGGAACAGCTTGCTTCCATGGAAGAGGTAACTGCATCTGCCAACAATCTTTCAACAATGGCTGAAGCGTTAAAGGATACTGTCAGCAGATTTAAAATATAGCGTATAAAACACCAGGCATACCTCAGTCGTTGTGCCTGGTGTTTTTTTTATTTTCTTGTTTACTTATAGAAGTAGCAGTAAACGGATTAATTGTTTAAATCAAAAAGTCCTGGTGCGTGTTCATTAGGCATATCAGGCATTTCCGGAACTGGGTATCCTTTTGGCGGTTCGATGACGGCCAACTCTCCGCCATTTCTGCTTGGGGATGTTCCCTGAAAAACTTCGCCGATTCGCGTATCATCCAGACGGAAGTTGAATTGGGCGTTGTGAAAGCCCATATCTACGTATTTCCGGCACTCCGGGTATTTATTTAAGTCATAGTTAGGAATCGGGAAAAGTTTACCCCAGTTGACGCCTAATGTTTCTAGTGCTTTAGCGAAGGCATTTTGATGGGCATTGTCCCTGACAATCAAGAAAGCGATGGTTTCTCTTAATGTTTTGTTACTGCTCATCTCGTAGATTCTTGATTTTTGCAGAACCCCCGTGGATTCCAGGACAACGTTATTTAAAAGGTTTGCAGCAAGGTTACCATGATCATAAACCCATGATCCATTCCATGGGTTGCCGCCAGCATCGACAGGGAGTGATGCCTTTGCTCCCATAATATAATGATGTGGATTCGCGCCGGACTGTATTGTATCATCCAACGGAGCCCCATCTGCAGCCTGATTGCCCGGCATGTTTCCACCCGAATCATTCAGAAGCTGGTTAATAGTAGATTGAACCAGCTCTACATGGGCAAGCTCTTCAAGAAACACGCCTCTGATCAAATCTCGATATTGTTTCGCTTTTCCCCTGAAGTTGGCGCTTTGAAATGAAAACTGCATCATGGTCCTCATTTCGCCAAACTGGCCCCCAAGTGCCTCCTGAAGAACCTTTGCCGCATGAGGGTCAGGTTTATCAGGAACGATCATGTTGATTAAGTCTTCTTTATAGAAATACATCCAATCATCCACCTTTTATAAAATTCTTATATATGTTGCCTGAGAACAAGGTGGTTTATTCCTGCAATTCTGAGCGCTTAAAAGTCGTGGGTCACGGTGGACTGCAGCTTCTCATTCCTTACTTCCAATAAGTACTCCCTGTGTACATGTTCCCTTCCGCCATGTTGCTCATACCAGTTTTTGATGCGGTTGACGTGAGGGCCATCGGAACGTACATTATTTTCGATCTCAAGGTACTCTTCATAGCTGTCATACTCCCAGATCGCGAATATTTCCGTCATGCCCTCGCTGTGGGGAAGCATCCACCTTCCTGTCAGCCTGGCCCCATGTTTCAACTGGTTTGGCAAGTTGATTTCATTAAAAAGTTTATTGAACGTTTCTACAAAATCGTTTTTTACAATGTAAAATTTCCTTCTATAAAACAATAGAGCCACTTCCCTCTTCATATATGGAATACTATTCCATTTTAGCAGTGCAGAAAAAGGTCTTCACCATAAATTTAAGTTTCAAATGTATTTGATAAGGAAACCTTAACATTAATGATGTCTTTTTAATGGGAGTTGCTTTACAAGCAGGTTGATTCATGGGAACATTAAGGCTTATTAGAGGAGATGTCTGGAGGGGTTAATATGCTGGAAAATAGTTTGGTGATGATGGGGATTATTTTAATCATCAATATTGTATATGTGTCGTTTTTTACGATCAGGATGATTTTGACGTTGAAGGGACAGCGGTATCTTGCGGCTGGCCTGAGTACGATCGAAGTCGTGATATATGTTGTCGGGCTCGGCCTTGTGCTTGAGAACCTGAATGAAATCCAGAACTTGATTGCCTATGCTGTCGGCTATGGAATTGGTGTCATCGTAGGGATGAAGATTGAAGAGAAACTGGCGCTTGGATACATTACGATCAATGTCATCACTAAGGAGTATGATGTGGACCTGCCAAAGGCATTGCGTGCGAAGGGCTATGGTGTGACGGACTGGGCTGCTCATGGCCTTGAGGGCGACCGGATGGCCATGCAGATTTTAACGCCGAGGAAATATGAGCTGAAGCTGTACGAGACGATAAAGGAGCTGGATCCAAAGGCGTTCATCATTGCTTATGAACCGAAAGCGATCCATGGCGGCTTCTGGGTAAAATCTGTGCGGAAAGGAAAGCTGTTTTCATGAGCAAAGTGAAAAAGAAAAGAATGTATGAAGTCGGTGAAAATGAATCAATCGATGAGTGCCTTAATAGAATGAAAAAGGATGGATATGCTCCTGTACGGAGAATGGAGAAACCCATCTTCAAGGAAGTGGAAAAGAACGGGGCAGCCGACTATGAACCAGCGGGCAGGCAGATCATTTTTGAGGCGAAGCTGCTGGAAGAGTAGGCTTGCGTTAGTCGTTTAAAGCACCAAAACACGAACGATGAAAAATAAGGAACTTATTAATGTTCGATTATTGATTGACAAAAAGTCGAAATGGCTGGTAATATGTAGATGTCAAACGTGATATTTAGTTTTTCCCTCGTATAATAATGGGGATATGGCCCATGAGTCTCTACCCGGTAACCGTAAATTGCCGGACTATGAGGGAAAGTAGTTTTTAAGTGAAGGGAAAAGAAATCGCGTTCACTTATGGATTTCTTTGCTTATGCACCCGGACAGACTACTTTCTCTTCTATTTAGAGGAAGCAGTCTATCCGGGTTTTTTGTTTTGAAATCCTAATGTATATATTTTTACTTCGAGAAATGTCCAGCTCCAGCGCTTGTTGGGGCAAAGCAAGGCGCTTGCGCATTTCTGATGTAACTCCAAGGGAGGTAAGATAGATGACGGTTGCAGTCATTATGGGGAGCAAATCGGATTGGGAGACGATGAAGCATGCGTGTGACATCCTTGACCGGCTGGAGATTCCTTATGTGAAAAAGGTGGTTTCTGCCCACCGAACACCGGATTTGATGTTTGAGTTTGCAGAGAATGCTAGGAATGAGGGAATCAAAGTCATTATCGCCGGAGCTGGAGGAGCAGCGCATTTGCCTGGGATGGTAGCAGCAAAGACGACGTTACCGGTGATTGGTGTACCAGTTCAATCAAGGGCATTGAACGGGCTGGACTCGCTTTTGTCGATTGTCCAGATGCCTGGCGGAGTGCCGGTTGCAACCGTTGCGATTGGCAAAGCGGGTGCGACGAATGCTGGTCTCTTGGCGGCACAGATGCTGGGTGCTTTTGACCTGAGCATTGCAGGGAAGTTGGAGCAATTGAGGGAAGAAACCAGGATGTCGGTGATGGAAAGCAGTGATGAGCTTGTTTAAATTGATTTTACCAGGACAGACAATCGGGATCATAGGCGGAGGACAGCTTGGCAAGATGATGGCGCAGTGTGCTAAAGCGATGGGCTTCAGGGTGGTCGTGCTCGATCCGACGGAAGACTGCCCGTGCGGCCAGGTCGCGGATGAACAAATTGTCGGCAATTATGATGATCTTGAAAAAATAAAACAGCTTTCGGAAAGCAGCGATGTGATCACCTATGAGTTCGAGAACATTGACGCGGAGGCGCTTGAGTGGCTGAAACAATATGCCTATGTGCCGCAGGGAACGGAATTGCTGCGGGTCACGCAGGACAGGATAGAAGAGAAGCGCAATATCGAAGCTGCCGGAGTGAGGGTGGCGCCTTACACAGTGGTTGCCCGCGCAGAGGATGTAAAGGCAGGCGCAGGGAAGCTTGGATTGCCGGCTGTTTTGAAAACAGCGCGTGGCGGCTATGATGGCAAGGGCCAGCTTGTGCTCAGATCAGTAGAGGATATTAATCTGGCTGAGACACTGGTCAGTCAGGGGCAATGTGTGCTGGAGAAGTGGATTCCGTTTGAAAAGGAGATTTCCGTAATCATCACCCGGGGTACGAATGGCGAGTCAACTGTTTTCCCGGTAGCGGAAAATATCCATAACCAAAACATCCTGCACCAGACAATCGTTCCTGCGAGAATCAGTCCCGTCGCGGAAGCAAAAGCTATTGAGGCAGCGAAACAGATTGCTGCTGCTCTCGGCCTTGTTGGGACACTGGCAGTCGAGATGTTTTTAGCAGAAAATGATGAGCTTTACATAAATGAACTGGCGCCAAGGCCCCATAACTCGGGCCATTTCAGTATTGAAGCCTGCGAGACTTCGCAGTTCGAGCAGCATGTCCGTGCTGTGTGCGGATGGCCGCTCGGCAGTACTGAACTCATGAAGCCGGCTGTTATGGTGAATATCCTTGGTGAGCACCAGCAGCCATTACTGGATCAGATTGGCGAACTTCAGGATTGGAAAATCCATTTGTACGGCAAGAAAGATCCAAAATATAAACGGAAAATGGGGCATGTGACCCTTTTGCGAGAAACAGTGGAAATCGCGCTTGAAGAGGCTGAGAAAAGCGGCATCTGGGAAGGCGCAGCAGAAATGATCGGAGGACAAAAGAGATGATAGATCGTTATACAAGACCGGAAATGGGAGCAATCTGGACGGAGGAAAACCGCTTTAAGGCATGGCTTGAGGTCGAAATCCTGGCATGTGAAGCGTGGGCTGAGCTTGGGGAGATCCCTAAGGAAGACGTGAAAAAGCTCCGTGAGAATGCTTCGTTCGATATCGAACGGATCAAGGAGATTGAAGAAGAGACACGCCATGATGTTGTTGCTTTTACAAGAGCGGTGTCCGAAACACTTGGGGAAGAACGTAAATGGGTCCACTACGGCCTGACTTCGACGGATGTGGTGGATACGGCCCTTTCTTATGTGCTGAAGCAAGCCAATGCGATTTTACTAAAAGATCTTGAAAACTTCGTTGAAATTCTGGCCAATAAGGCGAAAGAACACAAGTACACGGTCATGATGGGACGTACGCACGGTGTACATGCGGAGCCGACAACATTTGGCCTGAAGCTTGCGCTGTGGCTGGAGGAAATGAAGCGCAACCTGGAGCGTTTCAAAATGGCTTCCCGTGATGTGGAATTCGGAAAGATTTCCGGCGCTGTCGGAACTTATGCGAATATCGATCCTTTCGTAGAAGCGTATGTTTGTGAAAAGCTCGGATTGCAGCCTGCACCTATCTCGACTCAAACATTGCAGCGTGACCGCCATGCGTTCTATATGTCAACGCTGGCACTGATTGCGACGTCCATCGAAAAGTTCGCGGTCGAGATTCGTGGATTGCAAAAGAGCGAAACGCGCGAGGTTGAGGAGTTTTTTGCAAAAGGGCAAAAGGGTTCATCGGCGATGCCGCATAAGCGCAACCCGATCGGTTCTGAAAATATGACCGGTATGGCTAGGGTGATTCGCGGCTATATGACGACGGCCTTCGAGAACGTGCCGCTATGGCATGAGCGCGATATTTCCCACTCTTCTGCAGAGAGAATCATTTTACCGGATGCGACCATCGCATTGAATTATATGCTGAACCGTTTCGGCAACATCGTCAAGAACTTGACGGTCTTCCCTGAAAACATGAAGCGCAATATGGACCGGACGCTTGGGCTGATCTACTCTCAGCGCGTACTGCTTGCCTTAATCGACAAAGGCATGTCCCGCGAGGAAGCATATGATACCGTCCAGCCGCGGGCCATGGAGGCATGGGAAAAGCAAGTGCAATTCCGCAGCTTGATTGAAAGCGATGAGAAAATCGCTGGGCTGCTGAGTGAAGCAGAAATCAATGATTGCTTTGATTACAACTACCATATCAAGCATGTCGATATGATTTTTGAACGATTAGGGCTTTAATCAATAACCTTGGAAAATAGGCAAAAAATATAAAAATGGGCAAGAGTTCTTGCCCTTCTTTTATCCATTAGAGACTGAAGATTGCTAATTTTATCTCAATCGGGGGCGTTGAAATGGAAGAGCAGGCACTGTTGTACGAAGGAAAAGCGAAACGGATTTATGCAACGGATGACGAGAAGGTTGTAAGGGTGGAATACAAGGATTCGGCGACAGCATACAACGGCGAGAAAAAGGCGGAGATCGTCGGCAAGGGCAGATTGAATAACGAGATTACGAGTTTACTATTCTTGAAGCTGAAAGAATCGGGCATCCAATCGCATTTTATCGAAAAAATTTCCGGAAATGAGCAGCTGGTGAAGCGGGTTGACATCATTCCGCTTGAGGTGGTTGTAAGGAACTTCGCTGCCGGCAGTTTTTCGAAGCGGCTTGGGGTGGAGGAAGGCAAAAAGCTTTCCAGGTCGATCGTCGAATTTTACCTGAAGGATGATTCGCTTGGCGATCCGCTGATTACCGATGACCATGTCGATGTGTTGAAACTTGCAACAGCTGATGAGGTGGCAGAACTGAAGGAAGCGGCTTTGAAAATCAATGAAGTGCTTGGCGGGTTTTTCGAGGAGATTGGCGTTAGGCTGATCGACTTCAAGCTTGAGTTCGGCAAGGATGCGGATGGCAAAATCCTGCTGGCGGATGAGATTTCGCCTGACACTTGCAGGCTCTGGGATATGGAGACGCAGCAGAAGCTTGATAAGGATGTATTCCGCCGTGATTTAGGGAATCTGACAGATGCTTACGAAACCATTTTAACGAGATTGGGAGGACAATTGCATGTATAAAGTAAAGGTGTATGTGACGTTAAGGGAAAGTGTTTTGGATCCGCAGGGGACAGCAGTGAAAAACTCTCTTGCAACACACGGTTATGAAGGCATCCAGGATGTCCGTATCGGAAAATATATGGAGCTGACTTTGGATGAAACTGTGAAGGATGTAGACGCTGCCGTAAAGGAAATGTGTGAGCGCCTGCTGGCGAATCCGGTCATCGAGGATTACAGGTATGAAGTCGAGGAGGTTGTTGCACAGTGAAATTTGCGGTGATTGTATTTCCAGGTTCAAACTGTGACCTTGACATGTACCACGCGGTAAAAGATGAGCTTGGTGAAGAGGCGGAATATGTCTGGCATGATGCTGAAAGTCTGGAAGACTATGATGCTGTACTGCTGCCTGGCGGATTTTCATATGGAGATTACCTGCGCTCTGGCGCAATTGCGCAGTTCAGCAATGTCATGAAGGAAGTCGTCAAGGCGGCTGAAGCTGGCAAGCCGGTGCTGGGCGTCTGCAATGGATTCCAGATCCTGCTTGAGGCTGGTCTCCTCCCAGGGGCAATGCGCCGCAATGACAGCCTGAAGTTCATCTGCAAACAGGTCGAGCTGAAGGTGGAAAACAACGAAACGATGTTCACGGCTGGCTATGAAAAAGGCGAGGTGATCACGATTCCGGTTGCGCACGGGGAAGGCAACTATTATTGTGACGAAGCGACACTGGCCGCTCTTAAGGCAAATAATCAGATTGTGTTCACATACGAAGGCGAGAATCCGAACGGAAGCCTTGAAGATATTGCGGGAATCATCAACGAACGCGGGAACGTGCTCGGCATGATGCCGCATCCTGAGCGTGCGGTCGATGAGCTGCTTGGCGGCGCAGACGGCTTGAAGCTTTTCAAATCAATCGTCAAACAATGGAGGGAAGCAAATGCGGTTAATGCTTGAACCAAGTCCAGAGCAAATTAAAGAGGAAAAGATTTATCGGGAAATGGGACTGTCAGACAGCGAGTTTGCTTCTGCCGAAAAAATTCTTGGCTGTGTTCCGAACTACACGGAAACGGGATTGTTTTCCGTCATGTGGTCAGAGCACTGCAGCTACAAGAACTCCAAGCCTGTACTGAAAAAGTTTCCTGTCACCGGGGAGCGGGTACTACAGGGTCCTGGCGAAGGAGCGGGAATTGTCGATATCGGTGATGGCCAGGCGGTTGTTTTCAAGATCGAGAGCCATAATCACCCTTCAGCGATCGAGCCTTACCAGGGCGCGGCTACGGGTGTCGGCGGCATCATCCGCGACGTTTTTTCGATGGGAGCAAGGCCAATTGCGCTTTTGAATTCCCTCCGTTTCGGCGAGCTTGAGTCCCCTCGCGTGAAGTATTTGTTTGAACAGGTTGTTGCCGGAATCGCGGGCTACGGGAACTGCATCGGCATTCCGACAGTTGGCGGCGAGGTTCAGTTCGATGCTGCCTATGAGGGCAACCCGCTTGTCAATGCGATGTGTGTTGGACTGATCAACCACGAGGACATCAAGAAGGGCCAGGCGCATGGCGTGGGCAATACGGTCATGTACGTTGGCGCGAAGACGGGCCGCGATGGCATCCACGGTGCGACCTTTGCATCCGAGGAATTGAACGAGGCATCTGAGGAGAAGCGTCCAGCCGTTCAGGTCGGCGATCCGTTCATGGAAAAATTGCTTTTGGAGGCGTGTTTGGAGCTTGTGAAAAATGACGCGCTTGTCGGCATTCAGGACATGGGCGCAGCCGGTTTGACAAGTTCATCCGCTGAAATGGCGAGCAAGGCTGGATCCGGTATCGAAATGAACCTTGATCTTGTGCCGCAGCGTGAAACAGGCATGACAGCGTATGAAATGATGCTTTCCGAGTCACAGGAACGCATGCTGATTGTCGTCGAAAAAGGTCGTGAACAGGAAATCATCGATCTTTTCTCAAAATATGAACTTGAAGCCGTTGCAATCGGCAAAGTAACAGATGACAAGATGCTTCGTCTTTTACATAAAGGGGAAGTGGTTGCGGAGGTTCCGGCAGATGCGCTCGCTGAGGAAGCACCTGTCTACTACAAACCTTCTAGCGAACCAGCGTATTACCGTGAATTCCAGGCAATGGACAATGATATTCCTAATATTGAAAACTATGAAGCTGCTTTATTGGATTTGCTGCAGCAGCCAACGATTGCGAGCAAAGAGTGGGTGTTTGACCAGTATGACCATATGGTGCGTACGAGCACGGTTGTTTCACCTGGATCGGACGCTGCGGTTGTGCGGATTCGCGGCACGGAAAAAGGCCTGGCGATGACGACGGACTGCAACTCCCGCTATATCTACCTTGACCCAGTAACGGGCGGCAAGATTGCTGTTGCCGAGGCGGCGCGCAACATCGTCTGCTCTGGCGGAGAGCCTTTGGCAATCACTGACTGCCTGAACTTCGGGAATCCGGAAAAGCCCGAGATTTTCTGGCAGTTTGAAAAAGCGGTCGATGGCATGAGTGAAGCGTGCCGGACGCTGAGCACGCCAGTCATTGGCGGAAACGTCAGCCTCTACAACGAAACGAATGGTACCGCAGTATATCCGACGCCGGTTGTCGGCATGGTCGGACTGGTTGAGAACTTGAAGCACGTCACGACGCAGCATTTCAAGAATGCGGGCGATCTTATATATCTGCTTGGTGAAACGAAGGATGAGTTCGGCGGAAGCGAGCTGCAGAAGCTTGTGCATGGACGTTTTTTTGGCAAAGCACCAGAGTTGGATCTTGAAGTGGAAGCCAGCTATCAGGCACAGGTTTTATCAGTGATCAAGAATGGTTTAGTATCGTCTGCCCATGATGTAGCCGAGGGCGGTGTGGCAGTTGCGCTGGCGGAGTCGGTCATCGGCAGCAAGGGGCTTGGGACTGATGTAACGCTCTCAGGCAATGTTGTCTCAGCGTTGTTCAGCGAATCGCAATCCCGCTTTATTTTATCGGTAAAACCAGAGCACCAGATTGAGTTTGAGAGTTTAACAGATGCAGTGCTGATCGGCAAGGTTGTTGAAGCACCTGTGTTGAAAATAGATGTGAACGGCACGAATGTGATCAACCACGATGTGGAAGGGCTGAAGAAGGCCTGGAAAGGAGCCATCCCATGCTTGCTGAACTAAAAGGCTTGAATGAGGAATGCGGCGTATTTGGAATTTGGGGACACCCGGAGGCAGCGCAAATCACCTATTACGGGCTGCACAGTCTGCAGCACCGCGGCCAGGAAGGCACGGGCATTGTCGTAAGCGATGGGCTGCAGCTTAAAGCAAGAAAAGGCGAAGGCCTCGTGACAGAGATTTTTACGGCGGATGCAATGGAAGACTTGCAGGGGATGGGTGCAATCGGCCATGTCCGCTATGCGACAGCGGGAGGCGGCGGCTACGAGAACGTCCAGCCGCTCCTGTTCCAATCGCAGAGCGGCGGCCTTGCCCTTGCACACAATGGGAATCTCGTGAATGCAGATGCACTAAGGAACCAGCTTGAAGCACAGGGCAGCATTTTCCAGACCAGTTCGGACACTGAAGTGCTTGCGCATTTGATCAAGCGCGGAGGCTTCAGCCAGCTGAAGGATCGCGTGAAAAATGCCCTGCCGATGCTGAAAGGTGCCTACGCGTTTTTGATCATGACGGAAACAGAAATGATGGTCGCGCTCGACCCTCATGGATTGCGTCCATTGTCATTGGGACGCCTTGGCGAAGCGTATGTGGTCGCGTCTGAGACGTGTGCGTTTGATATCGTCGGCGCGGAGTTCGTCAGGGACATCCTTCCTGGGGAATTGCTTGTTATTGATGCAGATGGCCTGCACTCTGAGATGTATTCAATGACTTCCACTACTGCGATTTGTACGATGGAATATATTTATTTTTCAAGACCTGACAGCAACATCCACGGCATCAACGTTCATACAGCCCGTAAAAACCTCGGGAAGCAGCTGGCGAAGGAAGTGCCGATCGAGGCGGATGTCGTCACTGGTGTACCGGATTCAAGTATTTCGGCGGCGATTGGATTTGCCGAAGAGTCAGGCATCCCGTATGAAATGGGCCTGATCAAGAACCGTTATGTCGGCCGTACATTCATCCAGCCATCGCAGTCCTTGAGGGAACAGGGGGTTAAAATGAAGCTGTCGCCTGTCCGCGGTGTTGTTGAAGGCAAGCGCGTAATCATGGTCGACGATTCAATCGTGCGCGGGACGACAAGCCGCCGGATCGTGAATATGCTTAAGGAAGCGGGTGCGACCGAGGTCCACGTCGTCATTAGCTCACCGCCGATCCAGAATCCATGCTTCTATGGTATCGATACCTCTACTCGCGAAGAACTGATTGCATCGGAACACTCTGTTGAACAAATCCGTGAATTGATTGGTGCTGATACACTGACGTTTTTGAGCGTGGAGGGCATGCTCGAGGCAATCGGCCGTCAAGATGGCGGCGAAACGCGAGGCCAATGTCTCGCGTGCTTTACCGGTAAGTACCCGACGGAAATCTACCCGCAGGCCGTGCCGGCCGGGCAGAAATGCTAATCAAGTTGGGTTTCCAGTAATAGGGAGAAGACGCAATTCCGCTGAATGATTACGCAATTAAGTTGTCTGATTACGCAATTAAGTTGGTTTTCTGTGCAATTCCATCGTTTGATTACGCAATTCAATTAAGTTATTACGCAATTAATTATAGATAGACCCAAACTTCGAAAAAATTATGTTAACTGAACATGCATTATATACGGATTGAACTATTTCAGACAGATTCACAGGTTTTAAAACAAGAAAACAGCCAAATCGGAGGTAGTGAACATGGCAAATGCGTATAAGCAGGCTGGTGTGGATATTGAGGCCGGGTACGAGGCGGTCGAACGGATCAAAAAGCATGTGAATCGGACGGTCCGGCCTGGGGTGATGGGGGCGCTGGGCGGATTCGGCGGAATGTTCGACCTTTCCAGTCTTGGCATGAAAGAACCTGTGCTCGTTTCAGGCACGGATGGTGTCGGTACGAAGCTGATGCTGGCTTTCATGATGGACCGTCATGATACAATCGGAATTGACGCTGTCGCGATGTGCGTCAATGACATCGTTGTCCAGGGAGCGGAACCTTTGTATTTCCTCGACTATATCGCCTGCGGAAAGGCCGAGCCGGGAAAAATCGAAGCGATTGTCAAAGGAATCGCCGATGGCTGCGAACAGGCTGGCTGTGCGCTCGTCGGCGGTGAAACGGCGGAAATGCCAGGAATGTACTCGCCTGAAGAATACGATTTGGCTGGTTTTGCGGTTGGTGCCTGTGAAAAGTCAGACATCATTACAGGACGGCAAATCAAAGAAGGCGATGTGCTCATCGGGCTTGCTTCAAGCGGCATCCACAGCAATGGCTACTCGCTTGTGCGCAAGGTGTTTTTCGAACAGGCCGGCTGGGAGCTTGACAGACATGTCGAGGAGTTCGGCTGCAAGCTTGGCGAAGAGCTGCTAAAGCCGACCCGCATTTATGTAAAATCAGTGCTAGCCGCACTGAAGCAATTCAACATCAAAGGCCTCGCCCACATCACGGGCGGCGGTTTTATCGAAAATATCCCGAGGATGCTTCCACAAGGACTTGGCGCCGAGATCGAGGAAGGCCGCTGGGAGATCCCGCAAGTGTTCAAAACATTAGAATCCCTCGGCCAGCTTGGACGCCAGGACATGTACAATATTTTTAACATGGGCATTGGCATGGTTGCAGCCGTTGACGCGGAAAATGCTGATCAAGTTGTAAATTTTTTCAACGAAAACGGTGAGCAGGCTGCTGTCATTGGCAGAGTGACCAACACAGAAGGAATCAAGGTCGAGACGGCTGGTGAGCAAGAATGAAGAAAATAGCCGTTTTTGCATCAGGCAGCGGCAGCAATTTTCAGGCGATTGCCGTTGCGGCACAGGCGGGCACGCTGAATGTTGACATCAGCCTGCTCGTTTGTGACAAGCCGGGCGCTTTTGCGGTAGACCGCGCCGAAATGCTCGGGATTGCGGCACTGGTCATCAGTCCGAAGAGCTATCCGTCCAAGGCTGCATATGAGGCGGAAATTTTACAAAAGCTAGCAGAGCTTGAGGTCGACATGGTTGTCCTGGCCGGCTATATGCGCCTGATCGGGCCGACATTGCTTCAAGCCTATGAAGGAAAAATCGTGAACATCCATCCGTCGCTATTGCCCGCTTTCCCTGGGAAGGATGCGATTGGCCAGGCGCTGGAGGCGGAAGTCGGGAAAACCGGGGTGACCATTCACTACGTCGATGAGGGAATGGATACCGGGCCGATCATCGCAAGTGAGGCAGTGGAAATCGCGCCAGGCGAAACGAGAGAATCACTTCAGAAGAAAATACAGCGGATTGAACACAGCTTGTATCCAGAAGTTTTGGAAGAGCTGTTGAACGGAGAAGAGGAGGCAGTACAATGGGAAAAAAGCGTGCACTGATCAGTGTTTCGAATAAGGAAGGAATTGTCGAGTTAGCGAAGGAGCTTGTCGGGCTTGGATTTGAGATCGTCTCGACTGGCGGAACAAAGCAGGCGCTCAAGGATGGCGGCGTCCCTGTCATTGGAATCAGCGATGTGACCGGATTTTCGGAAATCCTTGAAGGGCGTGTAAAGACACTTCACCCTAAAATCCACGGCGGACTGCTTGCGAAATACGATGATCCTTCACATCAGGCGCAGCTGTCTGAAAACGAAATCGAAAAAATCGAGCTTGTCTGCGTGAATTTGTATCCTTTTAAAGAAACGATTTCAAAGCCAGGTGTGACGCCTGAGGATGCGATTGAAAACATCGATATCGGCGGCCCGGCGATGCTGCGTGCATCAGCGAAGAACCATCAATACATAACCGTGCTCGTCGACCCTGCCGATTATCCGCAGGTGATTGAAGAGTACAAAAATCAGAACGGTACCACTGTGGAAACCCGCCGCCGCCTTGCTGCGAAGGTATTCCGCCATACAGCGGCGTACGATGCGCTGATTGCAGAATACATGACGAATCTTGCTGGTGAGGAACAGCCGGAAAAAATGACAGTGACATACGAGCTGAAGCAGAACCTGCGATACGGCGAAAATCCGCATCAGAAGGCCGCGTTCTACCAGAAGCCGCTTGGATCGGCATTTTCGGTAGCCGTTGCGGAACAGCTTCATGGAAAAGAGCTTTCCTATAACAATATTAACGATGCCAACGCGTCATTGCAGATTGTCAAAGAATTCACCGAACCGGCAGCGGTTGCGGTCAAGCATATGAACCCTTGCGGAGTCGGCACAGGCAAGGACGTATTCGATGCGTTCGGTAAGGCGTTTGAAGCTGACCCGGTTTCGATTTTCGGCGGAATCATCGCCCTGAATCGTGAAGTCGACGGCGAAACGGCGCGCAAGCTTTATGAGATTTTCCTTGAAATCATTATTGCGCCTTCTTTTAGCGAGGAAGCAATGGAAATCTTAACCGCGAAGAAAAACCTGCGTTTGTTAAAGGTACCATTTAATGGTGCTGCTTCACAGGAGATTACTTTGTCTTCAATTGAAGGCGGATTGCTGATTCAGGAGCAGGATGCGTTTGGGTTTGAGGACGCAGAAATCTCGGTGCCGACGAAACGCGAACCGACAGAAGCCGAGTGGGAAGCATTAAAGCTTGGCTGGAAGGTCGTCAAGCATGTAAAATCGAACGCGATTGTCGTCGCAGACAAGGATATGACGCTGGGAATCGGTGCTGGGCAGATGAACCGGGTGGGCGCTGCTAAAATTGCGCTCGAGCAGGCAGGCAGAAAAGCGGATGGTGCGGCTCTTGCATCTGACGCCTTCTTCCCGATGGATGACACCGTTGAAGCTGCGGCAAAAGCGGGAATTACCGCGATCATCCAGCCAGGCGGGTCTGTGAGAGATGCTGATTCCATTAAAAAAGCAGACGAATATGGCATTGCAATGGTGTTTACCGGCGTTAGACATTTTAAGCATTAATCCTATCTTAAAATACAATTCGGAGGTGCGGGAATGAAGGTTCTTGTGGTTGGCAGAGGAGGCAGGGAGCATGCAATTTGCTCGAAGGTCAGTGAAAGTTCGCTCGTGACCGAGGTTTTGGCCGCGCCGGGCAATCCGGGAATGGCGGACTGCGCCAGGCTTGTAAACATAAACGAAACCGAAATGGATCGTCTTGTTGCTTTTGCAAAGGAGGAGCAAGTCGGCCTGACGATTATCGGGCCTGAGGTTCCTTTGCTTGAAGGTCTGGCTGACCGATTCATAGAGGAAGGGCTCAAGGTGTTCGGTCCAAGGAAAGCTGCTGCGATCATCGAGGGCAGCAAGTCGTTCGCGAAGGACCTGATGAAAAAGTATGGCATCCCTACAGCAGCATACGAAACGTTCACGGACTATGCAGAGGCAAGGGATTATCTTTCAAAAGTCGGCGCGCCGATTGTCATCAAGGCGGATGGCCTGGCTGCAGGAAAGGGCGTTGTCGTGGCAATGACTGTGCAGGAAGCGGAACAAGCTTTGCAGGAAATGATGCTCGAGAGTAAGTTTGGTGAAGCGTCCGCCAGCGTGGTCATGGAGCAATTTTTAACAGGGGAAGAGTTTTCGCTGATGGCGTTTGTGAATGGCGGCACCGTGATCCCGCTTGAAATCGCCCAGGACCATAAGCGTGCCTTCGATGGCGACAAGGGACCGAACACAGGCGGCATGGGTGCCTATTCTCCGGTACCGCACATCCGCCAGGAATCGATTGAAGAAGGTGTCGAAAAAATCCTCCATCCAGCGGCAATCGCGATGGAGATGGAAGGCCGCAGCTTTACCGGAATCCTGTATGCAGGGCTGATCGAGACTGTCGATGGCCCCAAGGTGATTGAGTTCAACGCACGCTTCGGCGATCCGGAAACACAGGTGATCCTGCCAAGGATGAAATCAGATCTGGTTAAAGTCATGCTTGAGGTGCTTGAAGGCAATAAGCCGGAGATTGAATGGCATGAGGAAGCCATGATTGGCGTAGTCATCGCGGCCAATGGCTATCCGGAAGAGTATGAAAAAGGCGCGGTTCTGAAGGGCATCGAAAACATGTCACAGGTATATCATGCCGGCACGGCGCAGAACGACGGCGGGGAGTTTGTGACAAATGGCGGCAGGGTGCTGCTTGTCGGAGCAAAAGCGGAGTCATTAAAAGAAGCACAGCAAAAAGTATATGCTGAGCTTGAAAAACTGGACTGTCCGGAAACCTTCTACCGAAAGGACATCGGCAGCAAAGCTATCGGGCACGTCTCCTGCTAGATCCCTTCGCGTATACGAGCACAAGGGCAATGATGCTTCCGATCAAAGCGATCCAGACGAAGCTGAGATCCGTGATATATTCCCAGAACATAGAATCATCTCCTTTTTGGCAAGCCCCCAGTGATGGGGGCTTTGCTTTTTTCTGATAAAAATCATGTTGGGTTATAAGGAATCCAGCCTTCAGAATCCCCATTCTCAGCGTTCCGCTCCTCCATCATGTCCTGGCCCTTTTCATAGGCCGCAGTCAGCGGGCAGTAGCGGACAATTCCTTCGCCAACCTTCATCGCACCCAAGAAGGCCATGAAGATGTAGGAATCCCTCCACGGCCGCTTCACCATTTTCGCCGTGGACCAGGCGAGGATCGTCAATCCAAATGTTATCCTCACAAGCGCATTTAGTATACCGATATTTGGACGCACATTCATTCACGATCGCTCCTTTATCTTTTTTACAGTTATTTTGAAATTCTTTAATGCGTTAAACAGTGAAATATGTTACGATAGTACAATAATGTAAGGGCTTTCTTTTTGGAAGGCTTTCAATTTAAACATAAGGTTCTGTTACATTCATGTTTTATTTACCACTCTGTTGACTGAAGTGGAAGGCGCGTAGACTCCTGCGGGAGCAGCCGGCCAGGTGAGACCCCGCAGGAGCTTGCGACGAGGAGGCTCAGCGCCGGCCCCGCGGAAAGCGAAGCGCCTGGAACGAAAATCAACAGCATTTTTAACAGAGCCCAAACATAGAGAAAAGGGGAACATGGTATGGAACAACGTTATCGATGGAAAAACAAACAACTGCGCAACCATGCTGCTGTTTTGGACGGCACCCTTTCACCGACGATCTTATTGAAGAACGCGACATATTTGAACCAGACATTCCGCAAGTGGATGACTGCGAACATTTGGATTTACGAAGACAGGATTGTGTATGTTGGTGAAAACCTGCCTGAAAATACAAAGCAATGTGAAATAGTGGACTGCACCGGGATGAAGCTGGTGCCGGGGTATATTGAACCTCATGCCCACCCGTTTCAACTTTATAATCCCCATTCTTTCGCTGCATATGCATCGCAGACGGGGACAACGACCTTGATCAATGACAATATGGTGCTCGCTTTACAATTGGATAAAAAGAAAGCGTTTTCTTTTATCAATGAGCTGAATGATAATCCCGTTTCGATGTACTGGTGGTGCCGCTTTGACGCGCAGACGGAAATCCAGCACGAAGAGGATGTGTTCTCCAACAGTAATATCCGCGCCTGGCTTGACCATGAAAATGTCGTCCAGGGCGGCGAGCTGACATGCTGGCCCAAGCTGATGAACGGAGATGACATGATCCTCCACTGGATGCAGGAAACGAAGCGTCATCACAAGAAAATTGAAGGTCATTTTCCAGGGGCATCGGAAAAAACACTGGCAAAAATGATGCTCTTCGGAGCCGATTGTGACCATGAAGCGATGACGGGCGAAGAAGTCCGCAGAAGATTGATGCAGGGCTATATGGTGTCGCTCCGGCATTCGTCAATCCGTCCTGATTTGCCAAAGCTGCTCGATGAAATCCACGAGCTGGATATCGCGGTTTATGATCGCTTCATGATGACGACAGACGGGGCATCAACGGCCTTTTACGAAAATGGCGTTATTGATGAACTGATCCGAATCGCCATTGATAAGGGAGTCCCTGTGATAGATGCCTACAATATGGCGACAATCAACGTGGCGCGCTATTATAATTTTGAGCATCTGCATGGGAATATCGCGACCGGCCGGATTGCCAACATCAATATTTTGAGCGAAGAATTGAATCCGACTCCAGTTTCGGTGCTGGCTAAAGGCCAATGGGTCAAACGGGATGGGGAAGCAATTGATGCAGCGAAAGAGCTGGAATGGTCCAAAATGGGCTTTGAGCCGCTTAATATCAATTGGGACCTCACGATGGATGACATGCAATTCTCGATGCCGTTTGGAATCAAGATGGAGAATTCTGTCATAACCAAGCCGTATTCGATTTCAATCGATGTATCCGACGGGGAACTATCCACCAATCATGATGAGTGCTTTTTCATGCTGATCGACCGGAATGGTCATTGGCGCATCAATACGGTGCTGAAAGGCTTCGCTACTGAACTGCAGGGGCTTGCGAGTTCATTCTCCAACACAGGCGACATCATTCTGATCGGTAAAAACAAACAGGATATGATTGCTGCGTTTAACCGGATGAAGGAGCTCGGCGGCGGGATTGTAGCCTGTGAGAATGGCGTTCCTGCAAGGGAGATTCCGCTAAGGCTGCAAGGAATTATGTCCAGCCATCCTGTCACGGAACTGATGGCTGAGGAGAAGAAGCTGCTTGAGTATTTAAAGGAAAAAGGCTACAAATTCGCGGATCCGATTTATTCACTGCTATTCTTCAGTTCAACGCATTTGCCGTACATTCGCATTACACAACAGGGGATCTATGACGTGATGAAAAAAACGGTACTCTTTCCAACGATAATGCGTTAAAATATAACAGTGCATCTACAGAGAGACAGCCATGATCGAACTGGGAGTTCAAGGGGTGGCAAAATGAGAAAAAAATGGATCGCTGTGCTTGCGGCCGCCATAGTGCTTACGGCCGGGTGCAGCAGTAAAGAGACAGAGAAAAAAGAAGCAACAGAACATAAAGAAAAACAAGTAGAAGTAGAAGAGGTCGTCAAACCAGAGGAGCTTTCGTATCAGTTCCCGCTCACAGGGCTGGGGACTGCTGAGGAAAGTTCGGATCGTGCAGTGGCCGTGGTGGTCAATAACCACCCTAAGGCACGGCCGCAATCTGGTCTTCCTCAAGCGGATATTGTATACGAAGTCCTTGCAGAGGGAGACGTCACACGGTTCGTCGCCATTTTCCAAAGCGAAAAGCCTAAAAACATTGGGCCGGTCCGCAGCGCGCGGGAATATTTTATCGACCTTGCGGCAGGGTATGACAGCTTTTTCATCGCCCATGGCTACAGTCCTGAAGCGAAAATCAGACTGGATCACGGGGAAATCGACAACATCAACGGCATGCAGTATGATGGAACGCTGTTCAAACGCGCCGATTTCCGTAAGGCCCCTCACAATTCTTATATCAACTTCAAGAATATTGTAAAGGGAGCTGATCAGAAGGGCTATAACCTCGATAAAGCTCCTGGAAATGCAGAGTTTTTAAGCAGCGAGGAAGCAGACCAGCTGGACGGAGTCGAGGCCAAAGACTTCATGGTTTCATATGGTTCGCCGTCGTTCGATGCGATTTACGAATACGATGCGGAGGAAGGGAAATATCACCGATTTATCGGCAGTGAAGAAACGGTTGACCTTGAGTCAAAGGACCCCGTACTGCTCGATAATGTCCTCGTCGTGCAAATGAATCACAAAGTGGTCGACAATGCCGGACGCAGGGTTATCGATATGAACTCCGGCGGCAAAGGGTATCTGTTCCAAAAAGGCAAAGTGAATGAGATCCAATGGAAAAATGAAGCTGGCAGGATCATCCCTTATAAGGATGGGGTAAAAGCTGGTTTCGTTCCCGGGAAAACATGGATCAACATCGTCCCATCGATCAGCAGCGTCTCATTCGACTCTCAACAATAAAAAGGGGTAGACTATATGCAAATAGATAAATTAAGAGGTAAAGAACTCGATCAATTATTCAATGCGATTTTATCGCTTAAAGATCTCGACGAAGCCTATCGTTTCTTCGACGACCTTGCGACAGTGAACGAAATCCAGTCACTTGCCCAGCGCCTAGAGGTTGCCCGTATGCTTCGTGAGGGAAAGACCTACCATAAAATCGAGACAGAAACAGGAGCAAGCACGGCGACAATCTCCCGTGTCAAACGCTGCCTGAACTACGGCAACGATGCGTACGAAATGGCGCTCGAGCGATTGAAAGAGCAAGACAACGCTGAGAAAGAACAAGCGAAATAACGCATTAGCAAGGGGGACGGAATCCAGACGGGTTCCGCCTTTTTTTGTGTGCAATCATTTGGAAAAAATCCTTGATAATTACCAAATCGCTATAAAAATTAACATTTCGCTATAAAAATAAGATTATCGCTATAAAATCTTCATTTTCGCTATAAAAAAGGAATTTTCGCTATAAAATATTTATTTTCGCTATAAAAAATTTTTCCATACTGTAGCAGACTGTACTCGTATATTTTACTGATTCAAGCAAAAACCAAAAAACCAAATAATCACACTGGTGGGGTATGAATCGCTGAGAAAATGTGATCAAATTCCCAAGAATTAATTAATCACTGCGAAAACATGCTTCATCACTACGATTTGCCGCCTTATCACTACGAAAATGGACTTTTCCAATACGATATGTCCACTTTTCACTACGAAAATCGGCTTTTTCACTACTTTTTTTCCATATAAAGGTTAAAACTCATCCTATATTCAAAGAAAATTACCTTTTTAGCAGTAGGAATGTCTGTACCTTATCCCGTCTCACGAATCTCCTTAATTGGTTCCCGAATTACCAAAAAGGTTTTCCCTCATTCTTGGTTAGTAACTTGCTTTAAAGGGTAGGGGGAAGGTAATAGATTATTAAAGATTTGGAGTGAGTTGATGGGGGCAAGTTTTACGGTAATTGCAATTGTTATTATTTATTTAGGCATCATGATCATGATTGGGTACATATCTTCGAAAAAAATCAATGATAATGAGGATTTTCTGGTGGCGGGCCGCAAAATGGGTCCGTGGCTTCTGGCGGGGAGCCTTGCTGCGACTGAGGTTGGCGGCGGTTCTTCACTGGGTGTGGTGGAAAAGGCGTATGGTGACTGGGGGCTTTCTGCCGTCTGGTATGTCATCACGATGGCGATTGCGTTCATCGTGCTGGCTTTTTTGGCGCCAATGCTTCGGGAAGCCGCTGTAAAAACGGTGCCTGAATATTTCCGCAGACGATATGGTGAAGCGAATTCGCTTGTTACGTCGATCATTATGCTGCTGCCGATGGTCGGATTGACCGCGGTGCAGTTCATCGCCTCGGCGACGATTCTATCGGTCATGACTGGCTGGAGCTATACGATGTCAGTCATCATCGTCACGGTTGTCGTCACGTTATACAGTGTGATGGGCGGGATGTACAGCGTCGTTTACACCGATGTGGTCCAGTGGATTTTCATCATTGTCGGGATGGCGCTCATCATTCCGTTCACGCTCCAAGCCGGGGGCGGATTCGAGCAGGTTACAGCCAATATCCCGGAGGCAAAGTGGAGTCTAGTAGACGGCGCAGGCTGGGGAACGATTATTGCGCTTGTCGTAATGTATATCGCGTCCTTTACGGTCGGCCAGGAAGCGGTCCAGCGCTATTATTCTGCTAAAGACGGCAAAGCGGCAAAGCAAGCTTCTTATATTACTTCCTTTGTATATGTGTTGTTCGCATTCATCCCTGCTGTCATCGGTCTGTTCATGTATGGAATGGTTGAGAACGGCGTAATTGACGGGGCGATGCTGATGGAAAAAGGCGCACAGTACGCGTTGCCGGTGCTGGCGATGGAGGTCCTGCCTGATGTGGTCACGGGCATCCTATTCGCCGCACTGATTTCGGCGACCATGTCCAGTGCATCCAGTAACCTACTGGCGGCAGGCTCTATTTTTACAAACGATATCTACCATCAGTACATCAACAAGAATGCACCTGACAAATCTCTGTTAAAAATGGTCCGCTATACGATGTATGTCGTCGCTGCGTTCAGCTTGCTGACGGCGATCTGGAATGTTTCTGATATTATCACCTTGCTCATGTTCTCCTTTACATTGAGAGCGGGCGGGGCGTTCATCCCCTATGTGTTCGGGCATATCTGGGAAAAAGCGAGTCCTGCAGGCAGCCTTGCATCCTTGTTCCTTGGCAGTCTGGCAGTTTATCTTGGCGAAAAGGAGATCATCAGCTTCTTTGGGCTCGATCCTATCTACCTTGCGCTGATTGTCAGCGGCATCAGTTTCTATATCTTCTCGAGGCTGTTCACCGAGCAATATGAGCAGCGCGATTTGTAAAACTTTTTTGAAAAAGCGTTCCATCATCGGGACGCTTTTTTCATATGTTTCCTTTTTTATATATAAGCAACAAATGCTATAATGGTGGAATGGATATATAGAATGGGGGCAATTCAGGGATGTACGATGTTCGCGAGTGGAAACATGTGTTCAAACTCGATCCTAATAAAGAGATAACTGATGAAGAATTAGATAGAATTTGCGAGTCTGGAACCGACGCGATCATGGTGGGAGGAACCGATGGAGTCACTCTTGAGGGAGTCCTGGATTTGATGTCCCGCGTTCGCCGTTATACGGTTCCATGCATTCTCGAGGTTTCGACCGTGGAGTCCATTACGCCGGGATTCGATTTTTATTTTATCCCGACGGTGCTGAACAGCGGCAATCCGCAGTGGATCACCGGCCTGCATCATGAAGCGGTCAAGGAGTATGGTGATTTGATGGATTGGGAAGAGATTAAGATGGAAGGCTATTGCATCCTTAACCCGGAGTGCAAGGCGGCAAAGCTGACCGAGGCGAAGACGGAGCTTTCAGTCGCGGATGTTCAGGCTTATGCGATGATGGCGGAAAAAATGTTCAACCTGCCAATTTTCTATCTCGAATATAGCGGCACGTACGGAAATCCCGAATATGTCGAAGCAGCCAAAGGGGTCCTTAACCAAACCGTTCTCTTTTACGGCGGCGGCATCGAGACGGCTCAACAGGCAGAAGAAATGTCCAGGCATGCAGATGTCATCGTCGTCGGCAATGTCATTTACACCAATCTGGATGAAGCAATGAAGACAGTGGCTATGGTGAAGAAATAGAATTGCTTCGTGCCCCAATAGCGGGTGTGTGGCGAAAAAAGGTCACCAATGACCTTGTAAATGGAAAATAGGTACCAATGATATTGTTTATAGATCGGTATTGAGATAAAATAAGAACAAATGTTTGTATGGTGGTGGTTAGGAAGTGCAATTTTTAACGGATAAATTATTGAACGGACTGAACCCGGAGCAGCAGAAGGCTGTCAAGACAGTGGATGGCCCCTTGCTTCTGATGGCTGGGGCAGGCTCGGGTAAAACAAGGGTTTTGACCCACAGAATTGCGTATTTGATGGTGGAAAAAGGGGTAAATCCTTATAACATCCTTGCGATTACGTTTACGAATAAAGCGGCACGCGAGATGCGCGAGAGGATCCAGAAGATGATGGGCGGCGCGGCAGATGAGATCTGGATTTCAACGTTCCATTCGATGTGTGTGCGGATTTTGCGCAGGGACATCGACCGGCTCGGCTACAACCGCAACTTCACGATCCTGGATTCAACAGACCAGCAGTCGGTCATCAAGTCGATTTTAAAAGACAAGAATATGGATCCGAAGAAGTTCGATCCGCGTGCGATCCTTGGGACGATCAGTTCGGCAAAGAACGAATTGATCACCCCGGAAGAATACGCAAAGACGGCGGGGGATTATTTTTCCCAGAAGGTCAGCGATGTGTATGAGGAGTACCAGCGCAGGCTCCGTAAGAACAATGCGCTCGATTTCGACGATCTGATCATGGTTACAATCACGCTGTTCATGCGCGTGCCGGAAGTTCTCGAGTATTATCAGCGCAAGTTCCAGTACATCCACGTCGATGAGTACCAGGATACGAACAGAGCACAATATATGCTCGTAAAACTGCTGGCGCAGCGATTCCAGAATCTTTGTGTCGTCGGTGACTCTGACCAGTCGATCTACCGCTGGCGTGGTGCTGACATTGCGAACATCCTTTCCTTTGAAAAGGACTATCCAAGGGCTAGTGTGATTTTGCTTGAGCAAAACTACCGCTCGACGAAGAAAATCCTCTTGGCGGCGAATATGGTCATCCAGAACAATATGAACCGCAAGCCGAAAAATCTTTGGACGGAAAACGCTGAAGGAAATAAAATCATGTATTACCGTGCGGACAGCGAGCAGGGTGAAGCGCAGTTCGTCATCGGGAAAATCCAGGAGCTTGTCCGCAATGGCCGCAAGCTGTCAGATATCGCGATCCTTTACCGCACGAACGCCCAGTCCCGTGTTATCGAGGAATCGTTCCTGAAGTCGAACATCGAGTACTCGATCGTCGGAGGCATCAAGTTCTATGACAGGAAGGAAATCAAGGATATCCTTGCGTACCTTCGTCTGATTTCAAATCCGGATGATGACATCAGCTTGCAGCGGATCATCAATGTGCCGAAGCGGGCAATTGGCTCAACTTCCATTGATAAAATCGCCAACTTTGCAACAATGCATGATCTGTCGATGTTCCAGGCGCTCGAAACGATTGAAATGATCGGCCTGAGCCCGAAGGCTGAAAAAGCAGCAGCTGAGTTCCGCAACCTGATCAGCAACTACACCCATCAGCAGGAATACCTATCAGTGACGGAGCTGGTTGAGGAAGTGCTTGATAAAACGGGCTACCGTGACATGCTGAAGGCGGAAAAATCGCTCGAATCACAGAGCCGTCTTGAGAATATCGATGAATTTTTAACCGTTACAAAAAGCTTTGAAGAAAGCAATGAAGATAAAAGCCTGGTTGCATTCCTGACAGATTTGGCGCTTGTCGCTGATATCGATCGTCTCGATGATGACGGGCAGCAAAAAACAGACTTTGTCACACTGATGACCTTGCACTCAGCGAAGGGACTTGAATTCCCTGCTGTCTTCCTGATCGGGATGGAGGAAGGCGTATTCCCGCACAGCCGTTCCTTGATGGAAGAGGATGAGATGGAGGAAGAACGCCGTCTGGCCTATGTCGGAATCACTCGTGCTGAAGAGGAATTGTTCATCACGAATGCCCAAATGCGTACATTGTTCGGCCGTACGAATATGAATCCGGAATCACGGTTCATCAAGGAAATTCCGGCTGATTTGGTTGAAGATGCGGTGCCAAGAGTGAGAAAACCATCGCCATTGAGCGGCGGCAGACCTTCGCCTGCAGCAAGGCCATCGATGCCGGCTCGCGGAGCTGTGACCCGTCCGGTTGCGGCAGCTAGCGGCGGTGAAGGAATTGAATGGAAGGTCGGCGACAAAGCGCAGCATGGCAAGTGGGGAACAGGAACCGTAGTAAGCGTAAAAGGCTCCGGGGACGGAATGGAGCTCGACATCGCCTTCCCAAGCCCAACTGGCATCAAGCGTTTGCTGGCCAAGTTTGCTCCGATTACAAAAGCGTAGACTATAACATTCTTATAATTAAATTACTGTCTGGCTCAAGTGCCTAGCCAGTTATCATCCCTGTGAGTGCTTCCTCGAGTATCTTGCGAAAAGCGTTAGCTTTGAGCAGCTCGAGTCGCTTCGGTCCTGCCAATGAAGTCAAAGAACGACTTCAATGTCAGGCCCTCTGAGGCACAGGACGTGCAGGCCCGCCAGCCACACGATGTGGCGTTTTAGGCGGGCAGCGCTTGTCGGGGCTGACCAAGGCGCTTGCGCTTTTCGGTTAGAAAGGGCTGGATTTATGGATTTTCAGAGCGCTGAAAACAAAGCCAAGGATTTGCAAAATCTGCTTAATCAATATGCTTATGAGTACTATGTTCTTGACCAGCCTTCGGTTCCGGATGCGGAATACGACAGGCTGCTGAGGGAACTGATTGAAATTGAGGAGCAATTCCCGGAACTGAAGACTTCTGACTCCCCTACACAGCGTGTTGGCGGCGAGATTTTAACGATGTTCAACAAGGTTCAGCATGCAATTCCAATGCTGAGTCTTGGCAATGCCTTCGATGAGCAGGACCTTCGCGATTTTGACCGCCGCGTACGCCAGGGTGTCGGCGACAATGTTTCGTATGTGTGCGAGCTGAAAATTGATGGTTTGGCAGTTTCGCTCATCTATGAGGATGGTATGCTCGTACGAGGCGCAACCCGAGGTGATGGAACGACAGGCGAGGATATTACGTCTAATCTGAAGACGATCCGCTCCCTGCCGATCCGCCTGAAGGAGCCGGTATCGCTTGAAGTGCGCGGTGAGGCATTCATGCCGAAAAAATCATTTGAAGCATTGAACAAGGGGCGAAAAGAACGGGAAGAAGAGCCGTTTGCGAATCCGCGCAATGCAGCTGCGGGGTCCCTGCGCCAGCTTGACCCGAAAATCGTGGCTTCTAGGAACCTGGATGTCTTCTTATATGGAATCGCCAATGTCGGGGACACGGGCATCCGTGCTCACAGTGAGGGATTGGATTACCTTGAGAAGCTTGGTTTTAAGACAAATAAAGAACGCCGGAAGGTTGACAGCATCGAGGGCGTGATTGATTACGTCAATGGCTGGGTAGAAAGGCGTCCGGATCTTCCGTATGATATTGATGGCATTGTCATCAAGGTGGATTCGCTTGATCAACAGGAGGAGCTTGGAACGACAGCGAAAAGCCCGCGCTGGGCGATTGCCTATAAGTTCCCGGCAGAAGAAGTCGTCACCACCTTGAAGGATATTGAGCTGAGTGTCGGCCGTACAGGTGTCGTCACGCCAACAGCAATCCTTGAGCCTGTTCAGGTTGCAGGGACGACAGTGGGACGGGCATCGCTCCACAATGAAGACCTGATCCGTGAAAAAGACATCAAAATTGGCGATAAAGTCGTTGTTAAAAAAGCTGGCGACATCATTCCGGAAGTCGTGAATGTCCTTGCCGAGCAGCGTACAGGAAACGAAGTCGAGTTCCATATGCCGACGGAATGCCCAGAGTGCGCCAGCGAGCTGGTCAGGATTGAAGGCGAAGTCGCACTTCGCTGCATCAACCCAAAATGTCCTGCACAGATCAGGGAGGGCTTGATTCACTTCGTTTCCCGCGATGCGATGAACATTGACGGGCTAGGTGAAAGAGTGGTCAGCCAGTTGTTTGCCGAAGAGTTGATCAAAGATGTAGCCGATATTTACAAGCTTACACGTGAGCAGCTGTTAGCACTTGAGCGGATGGGCGAAAAATCCGTCAGCAACCTGCTTTCTGCCATTGAAACATCGAAGGACAATTCACTGGAGAAGCTGTTGTTCGGTCTTGGCATTAGACTGGTCGGTGCAAAAGCGGCAAAGACCATTGCCCAGGAGTTCAACACGATGGACCAGGTGATGCAGGCTTCAAAAGAAGATCTGACCGCCATTAATGAAATTGGTGACAAGATGGCTGACTCGATTGTTACGTATTTTGATAACGATGAAGTGAAGGAATTGATTTCCGAGCTGAAGGCAGTTGGCGTCAACATGGAATACAAAGGACCAAAAAAGGTATCCGCAGAGGATTCTGATTCATTTTTTGCCGGAAAAACCATTGTGCTGACCGGTAAGCTTGAGCAAATGGGACGCAACGAAGCGAAAGAGAAAATCGAGGCGCTCGGCGGCAATGTAGCCGGCAGCGTCAGCAAGAAAACCGATTTGGTCATTGCCGGTGAAGATGCCGGTTCGAAACTGACAAAAGCCGAGAGCCTGGGGATTGAAGTGTGGAACGAGGAGAGAATGCTTGAAGAATTAAATAAATAAGAGGTGTAAAACGCCATGAGAAAGCTCTCAATGGTCGCTCTATCTCTTGTCCTTCTGCTGACGGCCTGTGCCCCGAATTTTCAAAAGCAGGAAGAGGTCGTCCAAAAGACGGATGAAGACACAAAAGAAAAAGCGATTATCCCGAAATACAAAATTTCGGACGAATATTACCGGACCATCATGCCGTTTCAGCCCGGGGAAGCACGCGGCATGGTCGTCAACAATCTGAATACCCGCTATGACATCACCGAGTTTGAAACCGGATTGATGCGCATCGCACAAAATGCGTTTTCGACTGACAAATATGTGTTCAAGGAAGGCCAATACCTTGACAGCAGGACAGTGGGCCTCTGGCTGAACCGGAAGTTCAACGAGAATCAGCTGAAGGAAAGGAAAATGAAAGCAGACGATAACATCGGACTGAATCCGCTCGATCCTGGAAACGGGGATGTGCATAAGCGGAACGAAAAAAACCCGATTTATCTTGCTCACATCCTTGAACACAATTATCTAGTTCAATCAAGCGGCGAGAAGGGCACCTATCAGCTCGGAGGCATTGCCATCGGACTGGCCCTGAACTCTGTCCATTATTACCAGGAAGAACAGTACGGCGCGGTTTTTGAGAAAAACATTACCCGTTCCGTCCTCGAAGCGGAAGGAAAGAAGATTGCCCAGGAAGTGGTAAGCAGATTAAGAGGCATCAAAGAACTGCAGGATGTTCCGATCACGATCGGGTTATTCGAACAGGAAAGCCGGTCCTCTGTCGTGCCTGGGAACTTCTTTGCGTATGCCCAGGTTTCCCAGGGAAGCTCCAATATCGGCAGCTGGAAGGATGTAAAAGAAGAGTATATCCTGTTCCCGTCCGATAAAGCCGAAAAGGAACACAGGGACGATCTGACCTTCTTCCAGAACTTCAAACAGGATGTGGAAGAATACTTCCCTAACTTCAACGGTGTCATCGGCAAAGGCTTTTACATCGACGGACAGCTCCAGGAAATGAACATCAACATCCCGATCCAATTTTACGGGAAAGCCGAAGCAATCGGCTTCACCCAGTACGTGACCGGACTCGTGATGGAGCATTTCCCTAGCTACATCTCCGTCCAGGTCAGCGTTTCCTCCGTCATGGGCCAGGAAGCACTGATCGTCAAGAAGCCTGACCAGGATGAACCATTTGTGCATATCTACCAGTAAGACAAAGCAAGGAGCTGCGGCTCTTTGCTTTTTATTTTGGAAAAAATTGAAACGTTCCCTCATTTTTCATCGTATATATTCTGACAATTCGAAGGATATGAGGTGGATGTATGCCTGTTCAAAGTCAAAGAGCCAAATGGAATTATGTTCTGAAAACTGCTGTGTTGTGGGCGTTTGGAATGTCAGCATTTATTTATCTTTTTCAATGGGTGACCGGGCAAGTATCTGAGCGATATCCCTCTATGTCCCTAGCTTTAGTGTCCATTCTCATGGGGATCATGGCGGGTGCAATCGTGATCTTTCCTATTGGTATTATGGCTGGGCTGTTATTTTGGAGGAAAAAGTTCGATAAACAGGGGGCAAGGGGAAAATGATGCGTAGTTTCTTTCTTGTAATAGTTGTAGTTTTATTATTGGCAGGCTGTTCAATACCAGCATCCATTGCCTTGACAGAAGAAGATGGCCACGAAATAGAAAGATACATACGGCAGGAAGTGATGAGCCCGAATTTTGGCGGGGAAGTATTCAGTGCTCATGAAATCCTTGCCACCAGTAAAGACAAGGGCGAAATCTACTTATGGGCTTTGATTGAGGAGTATTATAAAGACGGTGCTGCAGTGGAACAAGGTTCCGGCATGTCTGTGCCGATGGTGTTGAAGGTTGATCAAAGCGGGGATTCACTCAAAGTGGTGAGCCATACCCTGCCGCGGGACGGAAGTCTTTACGCTGATGATATTAAAGACATGTTCCCTTACTTTGCCGGGCAAAAAGCTCTCGATTACCCATCCAATCATATAAAAAAGTTAATCAAGGAAATAGAAGCCGAGGTTGCGGAAAAAATGTGAAAAAGCAAAGAGGGGAATTCTCTTTGCTTTTTACATGCATTTCTTAATATCCAGGATGGTCTGAAGGTGCATGCCTTCATGAAAAATCGTCCGTACCAGGACTTGCTCGATCGTATGCATGCCCATTTCTGTCGGCGCGAATTCCTCTTCCAATCGCTCGCCATAGGTTTCTTTTATTCTGGCAGGCTGTGTTTTCAGCAATTCTTTCAACACTCTGACAGAAGGTGTCTCTTCGGTAAAATCGGCCGGAGAGGTACCGTAGCCAAACCATGAGTTAAACTTTTCCGGAACATCTGCGGGTTCCTTCGCCACCGCCTGGATCCATAGATATTGATCAAGATAGATATGCCCGAGATTCCAGCGGATATTATTGTTGAACCCTGCCGGGATTTTCTCCGCATCCTCGTCAGAAACCGTATTTGCCACCTCTAAAATTTCACTGCGATAGGTTTCCAGCTGATTGAATAACACTTCATGCCGTTTTTTCATGTAAAATAGACTCCTTTTAGAATGATAAATACATATTCGCTAGATTTAAGCGGTTGACCTGCTGAAAATGACCTCAGATTTGTGAGGAAGGAGAATATATCAACTACATTTTT
>NZ_RSFW01000032.1 GCF_003937825.1 Mesobacillus subterraneus
TTTCCCCCTGTGAGAGTAGGACGCCGCCGGGCACAAAAAAGGGACAGCTGTTATGGCTGTCCTTTTTTGTATACTTAAAGCAGTAATTTGTACTTTTATGCTGATATAGGTCAATCGTATTCTCTTAATCAAGCTAGCTATCAAACGTGGCATGAGCTGCAAATGAATGAGTTGGTCGGTATATTCGCAAATGTGGTCGAAATATTGAGAAATCCGCTGATATATTTAAAAATGTGGTCGATAAAATTTTTTAATTGGACGTTCAAACGTAAAACTTGTCTATAAAACACTATTATCATGTCAAATCATAGCACCGAAAACAGTAGAACCGTCCCTCTGTTTCACAAAAACACAAGAACCGTCCCCCTGTTTTGAAAAGCCCCCTGGAATTGCTCCAGGGGGGTTTTCACGTTCGTTCGTGTTATTTTTTCTTTTTGTTTGCTGTGCCAAGGGATTGTAGCTGGCTCATTACTTTTGAGCGTGACTTTTGGTCTTTTAGCAAGTATGCTGTTCCTAGAGCGACTGTTGTCATCATTAGTTTTTTTCGATCCATCTTGTATCCCTCCTTGATGTTTTCCTTGTGTATATTACTGAAATTCCCGATATGTGCTCTTCTAAACGCTAATATGGACGATCTTCAGGGTCGAGGGTGTCCTCAACCCTTATTGCTATCACTTTTTCATCAGGTACTGGTAAATTAAGTAAGGCCCTTTTTTTACCGTTGATTTTAAAAATGATTGAATCAGGGGATAGTCTTCATTCGGCATCATTTTAATTAATTCACTCCACCACTCGGTTTCGTAACGGGCGATCATTCCCAGGTTATATAACAGCAAATAGTGGAGCAGCAGTTCCGGATATAAGAACAAATCACCCTTGTTTAAAGGGAATGCATACTGTTGATTTTCCAGATTGTATCTAAGTGGCAGGGGTTCTCCGGTATCTGCAAGGCTTGCTTTGAAGCTAATACTGTCTGTGTCTTCAGATAAAAATGAGAGAGGGGTGGCTGCCTTCGATTGAAAGAATTCCTTAAAGCGATTCTCAGTCATATGAAATTGGTCCAGCAATGATTTTGACATTGAATAAACGGTGCCATTCTCTGTTACGGGTTCGAAGATTTGCTTCCCTTTTAAATCGGCATAGATCCCTGAAAGTTCAGGGATGAGTTCCAAAACCTCACCCATCGTTGCTTTTTCACCTTCCAATTGTTTCATGTGGAACATCTTTTCTGCCATTAGAGAAAACAAACCATTCTTTTGAAACTTCACTTCATCCTCTGTAAAGCTGTATTGCTGCTTTTTCCTTTTTCTTGTGGACACGCCATGTGCGAGTACGGATGTTGTCTCCGGATAATCAGGCTCGACGGTCAGGATGCATGCTTTTATCAAATGGACTAGTCCGTAAAAGAGCAGGATAGGCTGGATTGCCAGCGGCGATTTTTCTGCCTGTTCATAATAAAGTTTCCCGTGTTCGAGATAATACATGAAGGGATAACAGTTCTCGAAGCTTTTCATGTCGGGTTGATCCAAATTGAGTTTGCGGTAGCATTTTTTCAAATACGTTTGCGAATATTCAGCTGAAAAAAACAGGGTGTAGCTGTTCCATTCTTTAAAAGAAGAAGACACATGAAAAACCTCCAAGTTATTTGAAAAATCAAACAAATAACACCTTTCTTGACAGTATTTTAACCAATTGATAACCTACAAATAATATTTTCTTAAAGGGGGTCATTTACAATGTGGGAAAGTAAATTTGTAAAAGAAGGATTAACGTTTGATGATGTGCTTCTTGTGCCGGCTAAATCTGAGGTTTTGCCAAAGGATGTCAGCCTCAAGGTCAGCCTTACCGAAACCTTGAAGTTAAACATTCCGATCATCAGTGCCGGAATGGATACGGTAACGGAAGCAGAGCTCGCGATTTCAATCGCAAGGCAGGGCGGACTTGGGATCATACATAAAAACATGTCCATTGAGCAGCAGGCAGACCAGGTCGATAAAGTGAAACGCTCCGAAAGTGGAGTCATTACGGATCCATTCTTTTTAACTCCAGAACACCAGGTATTTGATGCTGAGCATCTAATGAGCAAATACCGCATTTCGGGTGTCCCAATCGTCAATAATGACGAAGAGCAAAAGCTGGTTGGCATCATCACCAACCGCGATATGAGATTCATCCAGGATTATTCGATGAAAATCGAAGAAGTGATGACGAAGACTGATTTAGTTACTGCTTCTGTTGGAACGACTTTGGAGGAAGCGGAAAAAATCCTTCAGCGCCATAAGATTGAAAAACTCCCACTAGTGAATGACGAAGGCGTTTTAAAAGGATTAATCACGATTAAAGATATCGAGAAAGTGATTGAGTTCCCAAATTCCTCAAAGGATTCAATGGGCCGTCTATTGTGCGGCGCTGCGGTCGGCGTTACGGCGGACACGATGAAACGGGTAGAGATGCTGGTTAAGTCGAATGTAGACGTTATTGTAGTCGATACAGCACATGGGCACTCTAAAGGCGTAATTGACACGGTAAGGCAAATCCGCGAGAACTACCCGGAACTTAACATCATTGCCGGAAATGTTGCTACTGCTGAAGCAACACGTGAGTTAATTGAGGCAGGTGCTGACGTCGTGAAGGTCGGAATCGGTCCGGGCTCCATCTGTACGACCAGGGTTGTCGCAGGTGTAGGTGTACCACAGATTACGGCGGTATATGATTGTGCAACAGAAGCGCGCAAGCATGGAAAAGCGATCATTGCGGATGGCGGCATTAAATACTCAGGGGATATCGTCAAGGCCTTGGCTGCTGGCGGCCATGCGGTTATGCTTGGAAGCCTGCTGGCTGGTGTTACAGAAAGTCCTGGGGAAACAGAGATCTATCAAGGACGACGTTTCAAGGTATACCGTGGAATGGGATCGGTCGGAGCGATGGAGAAGGGGTCCAAGGACCGTTACTTCCAGGAAGACAACAAAAAGTTCGTTCCCGAAGGCATTGAAGGCCGAATCCCTTATAAAGGACCACTTACTGATACAATTTATCAGCTTGTAGGAGGCATCCGTTCCGGTATGGGTTACTGTGGTACAGCGAACCTTGAGGAATTGAGGGAAAATGCTCAATTCGTCCGGATGACAGGTGCAGGGTTAAGAGAAAGCCACCCGCATGATGTCCAGATCACAAAGGAAGCGCCGAACTATTCAATGTCCTAAGAAACTAAGCAGGACTAAGACTATTTTCCTGTAAAACAATAGTTTTTTCCTTTTTTTACATTAGACAGAGTGACTATTCTCTGTCTATTTTTTTTGTTTTCTTTATGGTAAACTTAACAGGTGTGATTTTTTAGGGTTAACAAAAATGAAAGATTCATAGATAATTATCAAAACTTGGAGGGAAAGTCGTCTTGAACCGTAAACAGAAACAGCTTTCAATGTTCTTTGCAGCATTCATTTTAACGATCACAACCATGTTTTCAGGATTTTCAATGGAAGCAGAAGCAGCAGAAGGCCAATTAGGGATTGATGCTGAAGCAGCCATGCTGATTGATGCAGATACAGGAAGAGTTTTATATGAGAAAAATGCCGATGTCGTCCTTGGTGTGGCATCCATGGCAAAAATGATGACAGAATATATGGTCCTTGAGGCAGTCAAATCAGGAAAGCTCAAGTGGGACCAAAAAGTGAAAATCAATGAGTATGTCCACAAATTATCCGCAGCGCCTGGTCTTTCCAATGTTGGTCTGACTCAAGGAGAGGATTATACAGTCAAGGAATTGTATGAAGCGATGGCGATCCACTCTGGGAACGCAGCAACTGTGGCACTTGCCGAAGTTCTTTCAGGAACAGAGAAGAACCACGTTGAAAAAATGAATAAAAAAGCTGCTGAGCTTGGTTTGAAGGATTTCAAATTCGTCAACTCTTCAGGTTTGAACAACAAAGACCTGCTGGGACAGCATCCTGCAGGCAACCCGGATGAGGAAAACGTGATGTCCGCACGTTCACTTGCTCAACTAGCTTTCCGCCTGTTGACCGATTACCCAGAGGTGTTGGATACAGCAAAAATGCCATCTTTGAAATTCCGTGATGGCCGTGAGTATAAGAACTTCAACTGGATGCTGCCAAGCTTGATCTACGCATATGACGGCGTAGATGGCCTGAAGACAGGTTCAACTGATTTTGCAGGCTACGGCTTTACGGCAACTGCTACGAGAAATGACCAAAGATACATCTCAGTTATCATGAAAGCTGACTCTAAGGACAGCCGTTTCACTGAAACCAGAAAAATTCTTGATTTTGCTTTCAGTAACTTCACACAAGAAGAGCTTGTGAAAAAGAATCATCAAGTTAAAGGCAAGAACACTCTTCCTGTAACAAAGGGTAAAGAAGACAGTGTAAAGATCCAGGCTAAAGATGCGATTACCATGAAAATCCGTAATGGAGAAAAAGATGAGTATGAGCCTGTACTTGTGCTCGACAAGAAAAAACTTAACGAAAACGGCGAGTTGACAGCGCCAATCAAGAAGGGCGAACAAGTCGGATACATGACCGTTAAGTCCAAGAAGGATGAAAACATCAGCTTCCTTACTGAAGACGCCCAAAAGCAGATCCAGGTACCTGTTATTGCAGCTGAAAGTGTAGAAAAGGCAAACTGGTTCGTATTGATGATGCGCGGAATCGGCGGATTCTTCGGAGACCTTTTCGGTGGAGTCGCTGATACAGTTAAAGGCTGGTTTTAATCAGATTAATTCGTAAAGCAATCGTTTATTTGGTTTCCTGTATTGACAGGAAACCTTTTTTATTGTTTATTTTCAATAGGGATAACTATAATTCCGACCAAAAAAGTCTGAATTTCCAGTTATTACAAAGCGCTTACATATGTATGCCTTAATTAGGGACAAGGGGGAAAAAGAATGAAGACAGGTACTAATCGTGTTAAACGTGGTATGGCAGAAATGCAAAAGGGCGGCGTCATCATGGATGTTGTCAACGCAGAGCAGGCGAAGATTGCAGAAGAAGCCGGTGCAGTTGCTGTAATGGCACTGGAACGTGTTCCTTCTGATATCCGCGCGGCTGGCGGCGTAGCAAGAATGGCCGACCCACGCATTGTTGAAGAGGTAATGGGTGCTGTCACAATTCCCGTTATGGCAAAAGCAAGGATTGGCCACATCGTCGAGGCCCGTGTGCTCGAAGCGATGGGTGTTGATTACATTGATGAGAGTGAGGTATTGACTCCGGCTGACGAGGAATACCACTTGAATAAAAGAGATTATACTGTTCCGTTCGTATGCGGATGCCGTGATCTTGGCGAAGCAGCGAGAAGAATTGGCGAAGGAGCTTCTATGCTTCGTACAAAGGGAGAGCCAGGTACTGGAAATATCGTAGAAGCTGTTCGCCATATCCGTAAGGTGAATGCACAGGTTCGCAAGGTAGTTGCAATGGATATGGATGAGCTTATGACAGAAGCTAAGCTTCTTGGAGCACCATATGAGCTGCTTATGGAAATCAAGCAGCTTGGACGTCTTCCAGTTGTAAACTTCGCTGCAGGCGGCGTTGCAACGCCAGCAGACGCTGCCTTGATGATGCAGCTTGGTGCTGACGGAGTATTCGTTGGCTCAGGGATCTTTAAGTCAGAGAATCCTGCGAAATTCGCGAAGGCAATCGTGGAAGCAACGACACACTATCAGGATTACGAACTGATTGCGAACATTTCGAAAGGCCTTGGAATCCCGATGAAGGGAATGGAAATTTCATCATTAGCTCCAGAAGCCCGCATGCAGGACCGCGGCTGGTAAGGAGCAAAGAGAATGGTGAAAATTGGAGTACTTGGCCTGCAGGGGGCTGTGCGTGAGCATTTATGGGCTATTGAAGCCTCTGGTGGAGAAGGAATCATTGTCAAACGTCCAGAACAGCTGGAGGAAGTGGATGGCTTGATTATTCCTGGCGGGGAAAGCACCACGATCCGCCGTTTGGTTGATAAATATGGATTCATGGATGAGTTGAAAAAATTTGCTGACGATGGCAAACCGATGTTCGGAACATGTGCAGGCCTCATTTTGCTTGCCAATAACCTTGTTGGTTATGATGAACCCCATATCGGTGTCATGGATGTGAAAGTGGAACGCAATTCATTCGGGCGCCAGCGCGAAAGCTTTGAAGCGGATATAGCCATTTCTGGAGTTGCTGACAATTTTTCAGCTGTCTTTATCCGTGCTCCGCATATCGTCGAAGCAGGCGAGGATGTGGAAGTGCTTGCGAAGCATAATGACAGGATCGTCGCAGCACGCGACAGACAGTTCCTAGGCTGTTCCTTCCATCCCGAATTGACAAATGACCACAGGCTCATGAACTATTTTGTAAAAATGGTTGAAGAGTCCAAGAGTAAAAATTTTGCATAAACTGCTTGCATGCTGACCATAATTGTAGTAAATTATGAATTAAAATTCGATAGTTAAAGCGATGAGAGGGAATAGTAGTCTGTTTTCATTCTTAAGAGAGCCGGTGGATGGTGCGAACCGGTGGATGTGACAAATGAATCCGCCCTCGAGCAGAGTATGGAACGCCAGGACTGGCCAGTAAATACTTTCGGTAAAAACCGTTATTTTATGAGTGGAGAGCATATTTTTGCTTTCAACTAGGGTGGCAACGCGGGTTAACTCTCGTCCCTTCTATAGGGACGGGAGTTTTTTGTTTTTCAGGCTCTTTTCGTAAGGCTTAATAGGTCTGTTAAATTTGACGTTGATTCTCATTCCAGGCGCTTCGCTTTTTGCGGGCAGTCCGGGAGCCTCCTCGGCGCTCTTCGCGCCTTCCACTACAATCAACGGGTGTTAAAATCTTTATCTAGCTTTAACAGAGCCCATATTAGTGAATTACGATAAGAACTGAAAAAAATTTTAAAGGAGGAAATCGCAATGTTAGATGTAAAGTATCTGAGAGCGAATTTTGAAGAAGTAAAAGAGAAGCTGCAGCACCGTGGCGAAGACTTATCTGATTTCGGCAAGTTTGAGGATCTGGATGTAAGGCGCAGAGAGTTGATTCTTGAGGCTGAGCAGCTTAAGAGCAGAAGGAATGAAGTATCTCAGCAGGTAGCGCAACTGAAGCGCGAAAAGCAGGATGCTGACCATTTGATTACCGAAATGCGTGAGGTTGGCGATAAGATCAAGACATTGGATGACCAGTTGCGAGCGGTTGAAGAAGAATTGGAGAATCTGATGCTCAGCATACCGAATATTCCTCATGAGAGCGTTCCGGTTGGCGAATCTGAGGACGATAATGTTGAAGTTCGCAAATGGGGAGAAATCCGCAATTTCGAATTTGAAGCGAAGCCGCACTGGGATGTTGCAGACCATTTGAAGATTCTTGACTTTGAACGTGCTGGAAAAGTAACCGGCAGCCGCTTTGTCTTTTACAAAGGGTTAGGGGCTCGCCTCGAACGTGCCTTGATGAGCTTCATGCTTGATCTTCATGTTGATGAGCATGGCTACACGGAAGTTCTTCCGCCATACATGGTTAATCGTGCAAGCATGACGGGGACAGGTCAGCTTCCTAAGTTTGAAGAAGATGCGTTCCTAATCGAGAGCGAAGACTATTTCCTGATTCCGACAGCAGAAGTTCCGGTAACGAATATGCACCGAGATGAAATTCTTAAAGCTGATGATCTTCCAATCAACTACGCAGCCTACAGTGCATGTTTCCGTTCTGAGGCAGGTTCTGCGGGACGCGATACACGCGGATTGATTCGCCAGCATCAGTTCAACAAGGTCGAGCTCGTTAAATTTGTAAAGCCTGAGGATTCTTATGAAGAGCTTGAAAAATTGACTGGACATGCCGAGAAGGTCCTTCAATTGCTTGGATTGCCTTACCGTGTCTTGAGCATGTGCTCTGCAGACCTTGGTTTCACAGCAGCTAAGAAGTACGATATCGAGGTTTGGATCCCGAGCTACGGCACATACAGGGAGATTTCTTCTTGCAGTAACTTCGAAGGCTTCCAGGCTAGACGTGCGAATATCCGTTTCCGCCCTGAAGCGAAGGCTAAACCAGAGCATGTGCATACTCTGAACGGATCTGGTCTTGCAATCGGCCGTACGGTCGCAGCCATCCTCGAGAACTACCAGCAGGCGGACGGAAGCGTCGTAATTCCTGAAGTACTGCGCCCATACATGGGAGGAAGAGAAGTCATCGCTCCGCAATAATAAGTTTTGGGCAGAGGTAACACTCTGCCCGAAAAAAACTTTTAAAGAAGTGTTGACTCATATTTCAATACGTGATATTATATTTCTTGTCTCGGAGGTATACCCAAGTCTGGCTGAAGGGATCGGTCTTGAAAACCGACAGGCGGGTAACACCGCGCGGGGGTTCGAATCCCTCTACCTCCTCCATTAATTTTTCAATTAATGCATTAACGCATAAAACAATTTGGAGATTGTGTAAAAAAACCCGTTACTCATGTAATGGGTTTTTTTATATGTTCCTGAGATAAAACTATACAAAAGAAAAACCGCCAAATGGCGGTTTTATTTTTTCAGCAGTTGTGTTTGCTTAATATGTGTCGCGATTTTCTCAACGATTGGCTCAATCGATTCCGGGTTGTTGAACAGATCGTAATCATTGATGTTCAAGCGCAGGACAGGGCATGCGTTGAAGTTGTTGATCCAGTTCTCATAACGTCCGTGCATTTCTTCCCAATAAGAAATTGGTGTCTGCTGCTCCATTGGGCGTCCTCTTAGCTTGATGCGCTCCAGGATATCATCAAGGGATCCTTCAAGATAAATCAACAGGTCAGGATGCGGGAAATACGGAGTCATGACCATTGCTTCGAAAAGGCTCTTATATGTGTCGTAGTCAACTGGTGACATTGTGCCTTTTTCGTAATGCATTTTTGCGAAAATGCCTGTATCTTCATAGATGGAACGGTCCTGGATGAAACCGCCGCCGTATTCAAAGATTCGTTTTTGCTCCTTGAAGCGTTCAGCAAGGAAATAAATCTGCAGATGGAAGCTCCAGCGCTCGAAATCAGCGTAGAACTTATCAAGATATGGGTTTGTGTCTACCTTTTCAAAGGATGTACGGAACCTCAGGGCATCCGCCAGGGCATTCGTCATGGTAGATTTGCCGACTCCCACTGTACCGGCAATCGTGATGACCGCATTGGCCGGGATGTCATATTTCGTTCTTAGATTCATGGTTGTACGCTCCTTTTTCTTAATGATGCGGTTAACTGGTCGATGATCAGCTGCAGGTCTGCTACGTTCTTGACGAAATCCAGGTCATCGCCGCTGAAACGGAGGACTGGAATTTCTGGATGGTCCTGTTCGAACTGAAGCATAGCCTGTTCATAATCAAGGGATAATTGCTCCAGATATAATGGGCTGATATTTTTCTCCACTTCACGCCCGCGCATCTTGATTCGCTTCAGAAGCGTGTCAAGGCTTGCATTCAAGTAGATGATGACATTCGGTTTCGGCATATCTTTTGTCAGGATCTGATAAATATCTAAGTATTTTTTATACTCCTGATCATTTAACGTGCGCTGAGCGAAAATCAGGTTTTTCATAATATGGTAATCAGCCACGACAGGCTTGTTTTGGCTGAGGTAATGTTCATTAATATCTCCAAGCTGCTTATATCGATTGCAGAGGAAAAACATTTCTGTCTGGAAACTCCATTCTTCTATGTTATCGTAAAATTTCCCTAAAAATGGATTCTCATCGACAATTTCTTTTAAAAGTGCAAATTGAAACCGTTCAGAAATTGCGCGGGCCAATGATGTCTTCCCGATCCCGATCGGTCCTTCAACCGTTATAAAAGGTGTTCCTTCCACAACATGTCCTCCCTCTCCGTTGTATCTATCTCTATTTTACATTTCTGTCAGTTAAATCACGCAAAGTCCATTTTATCACACCACAGTATGGAATGGATATGGAATATTAAGAGGCAATTTTAACAAATAACTGTTTTAAAGAACGAAAACAGTGAACAAAAAACAAGACAGCCGCATAATTACTGCGCCTGTCATATATTATCGGAATTTGTAAAAAAATTTTAAATATATTTTTTACTTTTTCACTACATTGAAGTTTTCCTGGATGAGCAGCCAGTTCTGAGGAAAGGAGAGACCAAGCTTCCAATAACTCATCCCTCTGAGGTTCAATTCTTTGATCAAATCGAATTTTGCCTGGATCGAACGTGCATCCTCGAACCAGACCTCGTGCTCTTTTCCGTCTGCGGCTGTATATCGGAAGGTCGGTGCCTGGGACCTTGTGTCATAGCGGATCGGTACATTGTTATCAGCTGCGATCTGGATACCCTGCTGCGGACTTATTGCCCGGGCAATCGAGCCCTGTACAAACGGGAGCGTCCAGTCGTATCCATACAGGTTCTGTCCCATCATGATTTTTTGTGAAGGCACTTCGGTGATGGTGTATTCCAAAACCTCCCGGACCGGGCCGATTGGGGATACGGCCTGGGCAGGACCGCCGCTATAGCCCCATTCATAGGTCATGATGACGACAAAGTCAACGATTTCCCCGTGTGCTTTGTAATCATGTGCGGTGTACCATGGTCCTTCCTGCGTTGCACTCGTCTTCGGAGCCAGAGCAGTGGAGATGAACCATCCCTCCTGCTTGAAACGGTCTCTAGCCTTCCTCAGGAACTGATTGTAAGCCTCTCGGTCAGCAGGGCGCAGGAATTCGAGATCAAAGTGGATATCGCGGAATCCGTATTTTTTCGCGGTGGTGACAATGTTGTTCAGGAATCTGTCCTGAACAGCCATATCATTTAAGAGTATGCGGCCGAGTTCATCACTGAACTGGTCGTTTTCCTGGTTGGTGATGACCATCATCAATATATTATTGTTTGCCTCGGCGATGGCCGGAAAGTTGTTCAGCAGCGGTTCCTTCAGCGAACCATCACGCAAAGCCTGGAAACTGAACGGGGCAAGATACGTCAAGTAAGGGGCGGCTTCCCGTGCCGCCGTCTCCAAGGCAGGGGCAACGGTATTTCCTCTCGGTTCGACATACGCATTGAATTCCGCATTGACCTTTGGACGGGGCGGAATATAGAGGCGAAAACCGACGGACAGAGGCTGGTTGACATTGATCGCGTTGATTCTGGCGAGTTCCTGTACGGAGATGCCGAATCTCCGTGAAATCGCCCAGAGGCTGTCTCCTGGCTGGACAAAATAGAAGCTGCCGACAATCGGGATGACCATTGCCTGGCCGACAACAAGATTATTCGGATTCGGAAGTTCATTCGCTTCAGTTATATCCGCAACAGTTGACCCGTAGATCCGGGCAATCTGTGTCAATGTCTGTCCTTGCTGTACTACATGTATTTGCATTTTCTTCCCTCCCTGGCATTTTAGCGCTACAACCATTGTATGAAGGAAGGAAATGCAGTATGTTATAAATCAAGCTGGGTGGAAGGTGCAGTTTCTGCCGTCAGAACATTTTTCATCATCGTCAGGGCGTAGTGATTGTCCTGATCATTGTTTGAGGCAATGCAGTCTTCAGGAATGATCAGATTGTATTCCCGCATATAAGCATCATTCGCAGTGAAAAGGACACATATATTTCCGGCAACACCGCTCAGGATCAAGGTGTCCACCTTAAGCTGCTGCAGGAGCGTATGCAGTGCAGTTCCGTAAAAAGCGGAGTGTTTCGGTTTAATCAGGAAATAATCCTGGTTTTTTTCTGGGGCGATTTTTTTAATGATGGCCTCGCTCTTTTCATTTGAGCAGTACTCCATGATTTTTTCAAAATCCGCCTGCCATAGATTATAATGGTCATTAATATAGATCACAGGCATGTCCTGTTCGTTGAAGTTTTTTTTCAATGTTAAAATAGGGTCGATGATTTTGCGGGTATTCTTCGCAAGTGCTTCCCCTTCATCGAAGTTGAAGTCATTGATCATGTCGATGATCAATAGTGCAGTTTTTGACATGAAAATCCTCTCCTTAGCATTGATCGAAAAATGATGTGCTTTATATTTTAGACATGCAGGAGATTATTAAACCAAATGGAAATAAAACACCTACTAATTGGAGGGCAAGATGGAAACACAACTTACTCCAGATGAACAATATATGCATGAGGCAATACTAGAGGCGAAAAAAGCCGGAGAAATGGATGAGGTGCCAATCGGAGCTGTCATCGTACTTGAAGGTGAGATTATTGCACGGGCTCATAACCTTCGGGAAACACGGCAAAGCTCGATTGCCCATGCGGAGGTGCTGGCGATCGATGAAGCCTGCCGGAAGCTCGGAACCTGGAGGCTCGAAAATACGGTTCTCTATGTAACCCTTGAGCCGTGCCCGATGTGTGCCGGAGCCATCATGCTGTCACGCGTGAAAAAAGTCGTCTATGGCGCAAAAGATCCGAAAGGCGGCTGTGCCGGGACATTCATGAATCTCCTTCAGGACGATCGATTCAATCACCAAAGCGAAGTGGTGACAGGTGTACTTGAGGAGGAATGCAGTGGGCTGCTGTCCAATTTCTTCAGGGAACTGCGCGAAAAAAAGAAACTGAAAAAGAGGCAGATAAAAGCGGCACTGGAACAGGATACAGGAATTGACAGGGGATAAGCATTGCTTTTTAGCGGTGGAATTAGTATACTATGAATGTGTCCTTGAGACACACCTAAATAAGGTTTCAATTTTGCCGTGCTAGTCGGGGAGGTAGCGGTGCCCTGTACCCGCAATCCGCTCTAGCGGGGATGAATCCCTTCCTGAGGCTGTTTTACTGTAGGGTCTGCCTTAAGCAAGTGGTGTTGACGCCCGGGTCCTGCGCAATGGGAATCCATGAACCATGTCAGGTCCGGAAGGAAGCAGCATTAAGTGGACGCTCCCATGTGCCGCAGGGTTGCCTGGGCCGAGCTAACTGCTTAAGTAACGCTTATGGTATTCAGTCGACGGAAGGTGCGCGGCAGTTAAATAATATGCAACCAACTCATCTCTATTACAGAGATGAGTTTTTTGTATTTCCGGACAACTTTCCCTTTCTAAAAGTGTAAATGTCTAAAAAATTGCGTTATAATAGGAAAGATAATAAAAGGTTGTTTTCATAGAGATTCTTTTACTGAACCTTCCTTTGCCTGCGCAAACTGAAAGGCATCAGGGAAACTTTGTTTTTAAACTTGATGCTGCCGGGGTGTGCAAGCTGCAAAGTTTTACGAAAAGAGCCTAATAAAACGAAGGGAGCGGTGTCATTGGCCTACCAAGCTTTATATCGTGTCTGGCGTCCACAGCAGTTCATTGATGTGGTCGGGCAGGAACATGTAACCACGACACTGCAAAATGCTCTGCTTCAACAAAAAATATCACATGCCTATCTTTTCTCGGGACCAAGGGGTACGGGTAAGACGAGTGCTGCAAAAATCCTGGCGAAAGCGGTTAACTGTGAAAATGCTCCGACTACCGAGCCTTGCAATGAATGCGATGCCTGCCGCGGGATCACGGATGGATCGATTCCGGATGTGATTGAAATCGACGCCGCTTCAAACAATGGCGTAGAGGAAATCCGTGATATCAGAGATAAAGTTAAATATGCTCCGAACGTCGTGAAGTACAAAGTCTATATCATCGATGAGGTGCATATGCTTTCCATCGGAGCGTTCAACGCTTTGCTGAAAACGCTGGAAGAACCACCGAAGCATGTCATCTTCATCCTCGCTACGACTGAGCCCCACAAGATTCCATTAACAATCATTTCCCGATGCCAGCGATTTGATTTTAAAAGAATCACAGCTCAGGCCATTGTTGGCCGGATGAAGCAAATTGTTGAGGAATCGGGAGTAGATTGCGATGCCAACGCCCTGCAGATCATCGCAAGGGCTGCAGAAGGCGGGATGAGGGATGCCTTGAGCCTTCTCGACCAGGCGATTTCATTCAGCCAGGATCGCGTAACCATTGAGGATGCTTTGACAGTAACAGGGATCGTTTCGCAAAACTTCCTGAACCAGCTGGCCAGGGCCATCTACGAGAAAAATGCTGCCGCGGGTTTGGAAGCATTGGAGGAACTGCTTTTACAAGGGAAGGATCCGGCAAGGTTCATAGAAGACCTGATTTTCTTTTACCGGGATATGCTTCTTTACAAAGCTGCTCCAGGACTTGAAGAATCGATGGAACGGGTCATGCTCGATGAAGCTTTCCAGGAACTCGCCAACCAGATTGAGGCAGCTCAGATATATGAGTTGATCGAGGTATTGAATAAAGCCCAGCAGGAGATGCGCTGGACAAACCACCCGCGGATTTTCCTTGAGGTCGCAATTGTCAAGCTGTGCCAGCTGGAAACACAAACCCAGACAAGCAATGTTCAGATCGAGCCTTTGTTAAGACGAATCGAACAACTGGAAGAAAAACTCGCCAAGTTCCAGCAGAATCCTGGAATGGCGGCTGTAGAACCGGCAGCGGCTGCGAAAAAGGCACCCCGTCCCAATCGGAAAGGGTTCCAGGCGCCGGCTGGTAAGATCAATGAAGTGCTTAAAAATGCCACTAAGCCAAACCTTCATGCCATCAAGGGACGCTGGGGAGAATTGCTGGAAATGCTTGCAGCAAAGCAAATGCGCTCACAGGCTGCCTTGTTGAATGAAGCTGAGCCAGTGGCTGCATCGGATGAAGCAGCCGTGATAAAATTCAAATATGAAATTCACTGCCAGATGGCAATGGAAAATACCAGGTTCACGGAAACCGTAAGTGCAGCCCTGCAAGAATACACCGGGAAGAATATGCAGGTGATCGGGGTGCCGGAGGACCAGTGGCTTAAGATAAGGGAAAGTTTTATCAGTCAAAGAGGCGATGGTGCATCGGAGAATCAGGCGGCCAATGAAGATCCGCTGATTTCTGAAGCAAAGAAGCTGTTTGGTGATGAATTAATACAAATACAAGACTAATTGGAGGACGTTATTATGATGCGTGGAATGGGTAATATGCAAAATATGATGAAGCAAATGCAGAAAATGCAAAAGAAAATGGAAGAAGCTCAAGTTCAGCTGGGAGAAGAAAAAATCGAAGGCACAGCTGGCGGCGGAATGGTAACAGTCATCGTAACAGGCCACAAGGAAATCGTCGATGTGCAAATCAAGCCGGAAGTCGTTGATCCTGATGATGTAGAAATGCTTCAGGACCTTGTGCTTGCTGCAACGAACGATGCTCTGAAAAAAGCAGAAGAACTTTCGAACAAGACGATGGGACAATTCACTAAAGGGATGAACCTTCCTGGGGGAATGTTCTAGGAGGAATAATACGTATGCATTATCCTGAACCAATATCGAAGCTGATCGACAGCTTTATGAAATTGCCAGGTATCGGCCCGAAGACAGCCGCTCGTCTGGCTTTTTTCGTCTTAAGCATGAAGGAAGAAACCGTTTTGGATTTCGCGAAAGCCCTGGTGAATGCGAAAAGGAACCTGACATATTGCTCTGTTTGCGGCCATATCACTGACCAGGATCCTTGCTATATTTGTGAGGACCAGCGCCGCGACCGCAGCGTCGTCTGTGTCGTCCAGGATCCAAAAGACGTGATTGCGATGGAGAAGATGAAAGAATTCAACGGGTTATACCATGTACTTCACGGTGCCATTTCTCCAATGGATGGCATAGGGCCGGAGGATATCAATATACCGGATCTGCTGAAGAGGCTTCAGGATGAAACAGTCCAGGAAGTCATCCTCGCAACCAACCCGAACATTGAAGGGGAAGCGACTGCGATGTACATCTCCAGGCTGCTGAAGCCGTCTGGCATAAAAATCACCCGTATTGCTCATGGATTGCCGGTTGGCGGCGACCTTGAATACGCGGATGAAGTCACTCTTTCTAAAGCGCTCGAAGGACGCAGAGAAGTGTAATCATCACTCTACTGGAGGAAAGTCATGTTATTTCGCAAAAAGAAATGGCTTAGAAAAGAATTCGACCAAAAACTGTTAGAACAGCTGAACAGCATGAAGACAACCTGGAATAACCAAAAGCTATTGGTTGAAAGAAGCTTCGATCCATCAGAAGAGTTCATCACTGAGGCGAAAATTGCCGAAGCGAAATACTTCTTTCTATTTAAAGAAGCGAAGCACCGGAAAATCAGCATCAGGACAAAATAAAATGGCAACAGGTCTTATTTCGATGACTTGTACATAAAAATAGTACAAGACATTGAAGTAAGGAGGACAAGTATGGATCCTATTGTTGTTATATCGGTCCTGGGTGGATTGATCTTATTGCTGCTGGTCATAGGGGCACCAACAAAGCCGCTGAGATTGATCGGCCAGAGTGCAATTAAGGTCCTGATTGGAGCCATCTTTTTATTTTTTCTCAACGCCTTCGGAACCGGCTTCGGAATCTATGTGCCAATCAATCTTGCTACTGCTGCAGTCTCCGGGTTGTTAGGGATTCCAGGTGTGTTTGCCTTGGTTGCGATTCAGACTTGGATCATATAAGGAAGGAACACCACTTTTGATGAAGTGGTGTTTTTTCTTTAAAAAAACGGAATGTGGAAAGTGAAAACATTTTTTAACGAAAGCTATTGACCAGGCAAGCAGAAGTTGTTATTATATTAAACGTTGCTGTCGAACAGCAGTTAACAACTTTAAAAAAAGATGTTGACGAAACAACAACAGCATGATATATTATTTAAGTCGCCTGCGGGTGACATTGAAATTGCTCTTTGAAAACTAAACAAACAAGCGTC